>JAYSSR010000064.1:0-28773 GCA_043720395.1 Acidimicrobiia bacterium | reverse complement strand
CGCGCTGGAGATAGTCGTTCGCGCACGCTGCGCGGACGACTCCCGCCTGCGCGGACGACACCGCCACGCGAGAGCCGCGTCCGGCGACCCGGAATGGTCTCAGACGTGGGCGACGTAGAGGTTGGTGCTGAGCACCGCTCCGACGGCAACCATCGCCGGGCCGACGGCGAGTGACATGGTGCCGTCTGGCGCTTTCGCACGGACCTTCCCGACTGAGCCGGTGATGAACAGGCTCTCGGCGAGATATGCCATGGCCTCGTTGTCCATCTCGACGCTCTCCGTCACGCGTTCCAGGCGGATCTCGTCGCCCGGGTGCGCCTCGCTCAACGCAAAGACCGCCACGTTGTTCGATGTGGTGCCTGGGATGGGGTTGCCGTGCGGACAGGTCGATGGGTCGTTCAGAATCACGCGGAGGCGCTCCTCAACCTCGTCGGAGATCACGTGCTCCCAGCGTCCGGCTTCGAGATGCGCCTTCTCCCACGGGAGGCCGATCACGTCGGTCAGCAGACGCTCAGCGAGACGGTGCTTACGAACGACACCCTCGGCCAGCGTCAGACCCTTCGCGGTAAGGCTGATCGAACGACCGCTCACCGTGACGTAGTCATCGGCCACCAGACGCTTCATCATTTCCCACACGGTAGGAGCGGAGTGTCCCAGACGCTCTGCGAGACGGGCCTGGATGACGGTGATGCCATCCTCGGCCAGCTCGTAGATCGTTGTGAGGTATTCCTCGACGGGTGGGTGGTAGCCCTCGGCCATGACGTGCATGGTACCGCCGTTGCGGCGTGTGATCGCTTGAGGTCGTGGCCTCAAATCGGTCAACGTGGCCCCAAATCGGCCCGATTCAAGGCCGCGCTGACCGATTTGGGGCCACGACGCCGGACGTCTGGGCCGGTTGTTCGAGCTGTGAGTCCGCCCAGCACCATGTCGGCGAATCCGGTGCCGATCATCTCTGCCGTGTCGTCCGATCGGCTGGGGTCGAACCAGCGGTTGGTCCATCCGACCATACCGACGATGCCAAACGCGGTCACCCGTGCAGACGCCACCGGACGGATCGTGCCTGCATCGATTCCCTCCTGCACGATGGCGATGATCGCCTCCTCGTAGCGGTGGTTGATGTCGCGCATATGCTTCGACCAGGCCGACCTCTTTCCGGCAACGTGCGACAAATTCTCTCGTATGTACACATAGAGAATTGGGTAGTGCTCCGCGTACGACGCCATCAGCGATTCAATTAGTACACGCAGTTTCTGCGGAGCGGGAACGATCGACCTCCGTATGCGTTCCGCTGTTGCGACGTTCTGCTCCGAGACCTCGCGGATCACCTCGTCGAACAGCTCCTCCTTGCTGGAGATGTAGTAATAGAGCGAGGCCCGATCGGTGCCCAATTCGTCCGCGACCGCACCGATGCTGGTGCCCTGGAACCCCTTCTCGTGAAAGACGCGGGCCGCTGCCTCGACGATCTCGCGACGACGTACTTGATACGCAACGGTCGAGTCCTTGCGAGCGCCGTCGCGACGACGCTTGATCGCGCTCACCAGCGGCTTCGGAGTCGATTTCGCCTTCACCTTCCTCGCCGCCGATGGTGCTGCGGATGCTGCTTTGGCGGGAGCGGGCTTCGGTGCCATCGCCGGCCTCAGCGTCCCAACCAACGCGGGGGACGCTTCTCGGCAAACGCCTGCGCACCCTCGCGCGCATCGTCTGAGGCCAGCACCGACTCCACCATTCCTCGCTGGCGATCCCATGCCTCATCGGTTGACCACTGCGCCGACTCGGTGATGATCCGCTTCGACATCCGGACGCCCAGCGGGCCATTGCGCAGGATCGCCCTTGCGAGTTCGATCGCAATCACACGAGCCTCGCCCGGCGCACAAAGCCGGTTCACGAGGCCCCACGAGCGAGCTTCCACCGCCGACACGTGCGCACCGGTAAGCGCGTACTCCATCGCAATGTTGGCCGGAATCTTGCGAGGCAGCCTGACGAGCCCACCCGATCCCGCGACCAGTCCACGTGTCACCTCCGGCAGACCAAACACAGCGTTCTCCGCCGCAACGACCAGGTCGCAGGCGAGCACGAGCTCGCATCCGCCCGCAAGTGCATAGCCCTCGACGGCAGCGATGAGCGGCTTGACCGGTGGGCGTTCCGTAAGACCGGCGAACCCACGCCCATCAATCTCCGGACGCTCCCCCGCCGCGAAAGCCTTGAGATCCATGCCGGAACAGAACGAGCCGCCTGCCCCGGTGAGGATGCCGACGGAAAGAGTTGGGTCCGTGTCGAGATCATCGAGGGCAGCTGCTATCGCCAATGCCACGGCCTGATTCACCGCGTTGCGAGCTGCTGGCCGGTTGAGCGTGATCACCAGAATGCCGTCGAGCCGCGCCACCAATACCACCGCATCGTGGCCGCTCATACAACGCTCCGACGCGTCACGAGCACGTAGTCGGTCGGGTCCACCGATGCCGTCCACTGCCACATGTCGATGATGCGGAACGGATTGTTCACCACGACCCGCCCCTTCGAGTTGCGATAGTAGGTACGCATACCTTGATGGGTCCAGACCATTTGCTCGTGTGCGGCGTCCACGCGTTCGTTGTATCGGTCGTGCACGTCTCGGCGGACTTCGATGGAACCGGCATCGGTGCTGAACATCGTTTCCAGCAGTCCCATGAGGTAGTGGACCTGACGTTCCACGACGGAGATCAGCGAACCGCCATGTCCGAACTGCGTGTTCGGTCCGTACAGCACGAACAGGTTCGGAAAGCCCGGCACCGCGGTGCCGAGGTAGGCGCGCGCATCGTCGCCATCCCACTCACCTTCGATCGACACACCGCCACGCCCTCGGATCTCCATTGGCGCGAGAAACCGGATCACATCGAAGCCCGTCGCCCAGATCAGGACGTCGGCGTCGATGGTCCGACCGCCCTCAGTCGTGATGCTGTGCTCTTCGACCGCGACCACGCGATCGGTCACGAGCTCGACGTTGTCGCGGCGTATCGTCCGGTACCAGCCGTTGTCGAGCAGCATGCGCTTCCCAAACGGCGGATACGTGGGCAGGACCTGAGGAAGCAGGTCTTGGCGGTCACCAAGCTCCGCCTTGATGTACCGGGTCATGAGTTGGCGGTGGGCATCGTTGATCACATTCAGCGAACGATCGGGCGTCGGCCAGTTCGGATCCTTCTGCAGCGACGGGTGCGACTTGTCGTTGAACGCCCAGCCGAGTCGGAGTCGATACCACGAGCGGTACAGCGGCATCTCGCGCAGTAGGAATTGGATGTCTTCCGGTACAACGACGCCGAACTTCTCAAACGGTGTCGCCCAGTGCGGTGAGCGCTGCACGATCACCATCGATCCGACCCGATCGGCAATCGCAGGGACGATCTGCATCGCACTCGCGCCGTTGCCGATGATCGCGACCCGCTTGCCATCGAGGTCGACCCCTTCCGTCGGCCAGAGCGCTGTGTGCGGCTGGGGTCCGTCGAAACGCTCACGTCCCTCGACCTTCGGGAATTGAGGCTTGTTGAACGCTCCGACGCAGCTGATCAGAACGTTTGCTCGCAGCGTCTCCTGGGTGCCGTTTTGAACGACGTTGAGGACCCACTCCTGGGCGTCATCCTCGTAGTTTGCACTCGTGACCTCGGTACCGAAGCGCGTTCTCTGGCGGACGCCGAATTCGTCGGCCACGCGTTCGAAGTAGGCGTAGATCTCGTCGCGGAGCGCGAAGTACTTGGTCCACTCATTGGACGCGAACGGATATGAGTAGAGGTGGCTCGGCACGTCGACGCCGCAGCCCGGGTAGCGATTCTCCAGCCACGTCCCGCCGACCGTGTGGTGGCGCTCGATCACCGTGTGCTCGACGCCTGCCCTGGCGAGTTCGATCGAGGCATAGATGCCAGACATGCCCGCGCCGATGATCAGCGCACGGAACCCGGCAGGCGGCGGGGTCACGTCGGTTCTGAGCAGGCGGTGGTCGGACTCGTCGACGCCGTGGCGTAGTTCCTCGGCGACCATCATCGAGTACTGCGACGGGATTGCGTCCCCGAGCGAGAACGACAGCATCCGCACCAAGAGGTCCGGGTCTGGCTCGGGCATCGCGACCGGCGCACCACCACTCCAGTTCCGGAAAGCCTCGATGGCGGCGGCGCGGACCTCGTGCTGAATGGCTGGGCTGAGACCGCCCATGTCGTTGTCGCCGAGACCGCGCGTCCGCGAAGGACGGTAGCGGTCGTCCATCCAGCCGAGATTGCCGGTCAACTGGACGAGGACCACGAGCAGCGTCGGGATATTGGCGATGTCGATGGCGTTTCGCCAACGCTCATCGTCAGCCCGCCTGTCGACAACTGGTGGCGTCATGTTGCTCCTCCGGACGTTTTGGTGTCGCGTCTCGAACGGACTGTACTGTCTTGTCAACACTGGTGTGGAATCGAACGAGGAGGAGCCGTGAGCGAACAGCAGCAGGCGGTCGGGGTCGTCGGGGGCGGCACGATGGGCACGGGCATCGGCTACGTGTTTGCGCTGGCCGGCTTCGCCACGACCGTGGTGGAACCGAGCGATGAGCGGGCGGCTCAGATGCAGGTGGAGATCGCTGGCGCGGCCGACGCAGCTGTGCACCGGGGCAAGCTCGACGCGGATGGGGCGGCTGCGTTGCGGTCTCGTATTCTGCGAGTGACTTCGGTCGGCGAGCTGGCCGACGGACTCGACCTCGTGGTGGAGACCGTGCCCGAACGCGTTGACCTGAAGATGGCGGTGCTGCGTGACATCGACCTGCGGCGTCCGCTGCTCGTCGGCTCGAACACGTCGTCGATCTCGATCGATTCACTCGCCGGTGCGATGCGCGCTCCCGCTGGGTTCCTCGGCATGCACTTCTTCAATCCGGTGTGGTCGCTCGGTCTCGTGGAGCTGATTCGCGGGTCCGCTACGTCTCCGGCAGCGCTGGAACGGGCGCAGACCTTCGTCGAGCGGATCGGCAAGCAGAGCATCGTTGTGGCCGACGTCCCCGGCTTCGCAACCAGCCGCCTCGACCTGATCGCGTCGCTCGAAGCCATGAGAATGCTCGAGGACGGCGTCACCTCGGCCGAGGACATCGACCGAGCAGCAGAGCTTGCCTATCGTCATCCCGTGGGACCGCTGCGACTGAGCGACATCGTTGGTCTCGACGTGCGGCTCGACATTGCCCGTCAACTGGAGCAGGCCCACGGCGAGCGCTTCCGACCCCCGCAGATCCTGATCGACATGGTCGCCGCCGGTCGGCTCGGCCGCAAGAGCGGACACGGCTTCTACGACTGGCACGGTTGAGACGTTCCCGGTACGGTATTCCACATCTCTGTTGACTGGAGAACGAGATGTCACATCAAGCCATCGTCGGTGCCAACCTGGTCGACACTTCCGAGCACCATGGCGAGCTGCGCGCCGCAGTCGGGAAGCTCGCAGGTGCCTTCGGACGTTCGTACTTCCAGGACGTCGTCCGCCGCGACGCGAAGCCCACCGAGCTGTGGAGCGCTCTCGGCGAGGCGGGGTACCTCGGCGTCCACATACCGGCCGAGCACGGTGGTGGCGGAGGTGGTCTTGCCGACTACAACATCGTGATCGAGGAGGTGTCGGCAAGCGGCTGTCCGCTGCTGAGCCTCGTGATCAACTCCATCTGCGCGCCGATCATTGCGAAGCACGGCTCAGAAGATCTCAAGAAAACGTGGCTACCAGGTCTCGCCGCAGGCACGAAGCGGATGTCGTTCGCGGTGACCGAGCCCGATGCCGGAACGAATACACATGGCCTCACGACCACGGCGAAGCCAGACGGCGATGGGTGGACGCTCAACGGCACGAAGTACTACACGTCGGCGATCGACGAGGCCGACGCCGTGCTCGTGGTTGCCCGCAGCGGCGAGGCCGGAGCGAACGGCCGGCCACCGCTTTCACTGTTCATCGTGCCCGCCGACGACCCCGGCATTACCGCGCACCCGATCGATTGCGCGCTCCAATCCACCGACAAGCAGTTCACGGTGTTCTTCGACAACGTGAAGCTCGGACCCGATGCGCTGATCGGCGTCCAAGGCGAGGGCCTCCGGCACGTGTTCGTGGGCCTCAATCCGGAGCGGGTTTCGGCGGCTGCGATCAACAACGGCATCTCGCGCTTCGCGCTCGAGAAGGCCGCCGACTACGCGAACAATCGCAAGGTGTGGTCCACGCCCATCGGTGCGCATCAAGGTCTGTCGCATCCACTTGGCAGGGCGTACATCAACGTGCAGCTCGCTCGCCTCATGACGTCGCGCGCTGCCGCCATCTACGACGCTGGCGGCGACGCCGCGGAGGCGGCCAACATGGCGAAATTTGCAGCTGCGGATGCTTCGTTGGAAGCGCTGGACCAGGCGATCCAGATCCACGGCGGCAACGGCCTTTCGAACGAATACGGGCTGGCGGATCTGTGGTTCATCGCCCGTCTCCACAAGACTGCACCCGTGAGTCGCGAGATGATCCTGAACTACGTGTCCCAGCACAGCCTGGGCCTTCCTCGGAGCTACTGATTATGTCCTTCACCGTTGCTGGCATTGTTCGGGGACAGGCCTCCGAGCGGCCTGATGCGCCTGCGATCACGTTCTTCGACGCCACGCTCACGTTTGCGGAACTCGACCAGCGGAGTTCGCAGCTGGCGAACGCGCTCACAGCCGCAGGTGTTCGGCCCGCAGGTCGCGTGGCGGTGCTCTCGAAGAACCATCCCGTGTTCTTCGAGTTGCTGTTCGCATGCAGCAAGGTCAACGCCGTCCTCGCTGGCATCAACTGGCGACTTGCTCCGCCGGAGATCGAAGCGATCCTCGCCGATGCACAGCCGAGCGTCCTCGTGGTTGCCGATGAACTACGGACGCTTCTCACCGACGCGGCGCTCGCCACGCCTGGGTTGATCCGCGTCGTCAGTTTGGAACAGGAATACGAGCCGTGGCTGGCCTCCTCGGATGTCGCCGACCCGAACGTGACAACGGGGCCCGACGACGCGGTGCTCCTGCTCTATACGTCGGGCACGACGGGCGTGCCCAAGGGCGCGGAGCTCACGAATCGGAACATGTCGTACAGCGAGCGACTCGCACGGGAGACCTGGGGATTCACGGAGCACAGCGTGAATCTGGTCGGCATGCCGATGTTCCATATCGGCGGCATCGGATACGGCAGCTCAGCCGTGATCGTAGGTGGACATACGGTTCTGATCCGAGACTCCGATGCCGCCACGATCATTTCGGCGATCGAAAGTCATCGGGTGACCCACGCCTTCTTCGTGCCAGCCGTCGTTCAGACGATCATCTCCGCGCCCGGTATCGAGGACGCTGACATGTCGAGTCTCGAACTGCTCAGCTACGGAGCGGCACCAATCGGCGACGCGGTCCTGAGGCGCGCTATCGAGGTCTTGGGTTGTCGGTTCACACAGTCGTACGGCATGACGGAGACCTGCGGCACCGTGGTGAGCTTGCCGCCTGCGGACCACGAACCGGACGACCCAACGCGATCCGCCCTGCTGCGTTCATGCGGCAAGGCCGTTCCGTGGATCGAGCTTGACCTCGTCGATCCGTCGACGGGAGAACGGGTCCCCACGGGCAGTGTCGGAGAGATCTGGGTGCGGTCGCCCATGGTCATGCGGGGGTACCGCAACAAGCCGACCGAGACGGCGGCCACGATCACGCCGGACGGTTGGCTGCGCACGGGTGACGCTGCCTACGGCGACGAGAACGGGTACATCTTCCTGTTCGATCGGTTCAAGGACATGATCGTGTCCGGCGCGGAGAACGTGTACCCCGCCGAGGTGGAGAATGCGCTCTACGGCCATCCCGCAGTTCTGGAGGTCGCCGTGATCGGTGTCCCACACGAGCGGTGGGGCGAGACGCCACGGGCGATCGTCGTGTTGCGACCGGGCTCGGTTGCCACCGCTTCGGAGCTGATCTCCTTCGCACGCACACGCCTTGCGAAATACAAGTGCCCAGGTGCGGTTGATTTCGTGGAAGCGCTGCCACGCAACGCGTCCGGAAAGATCCTGAAGAAGGACCTGCGCGCACCGTTCTGGGCCGGGCTCGACCGCAGGATTTCGTAATGCATCCGTTCGTCGCGGTCATGCGGCGCTACGTCGTGGACTATCTGCTGTGTCAGAACCCAGCGGTCTGCGCTCAGATCATGGAACCCGACTACGTGCTCCATATGGGCGGCACCGACCTCGGCCCACGCGACTCCGTTTATGTGCCCGCCGTTGTGCGCCAGCTCCAGCAGTTCCCCGGCCTCGGCATGACCGTCCACGAGATGCTTGTATCGACCGACGACCGTCTTGCGATGCGGTTTTCGCAGCACGGAGCGTCGACGCGTCATGAAGGTAGCGAGGCTTCGTGGAGCGGGATCGGGCTCTATCGTTGGAACGGCACCCGGCTCACGTCGAACTACGCCATCGAGGACTACGAAAGCCGCCGACGACAGCTGTCTAGCGGTGCTGCCTTGCCGGTCGAGGCACCTGCGATTGCTCCTTGGGACGCGGCCGCGGAGGCGCCTTCCGCTTCGACGGAGGCTTCCGTTCGGACGTGGCTTGTTGGCGGCGCGATGCCTTCGGCCGGGATTGCCTACGACGACGAACTGGTCGGTACGTCGGTCCCGCTGATCGACGTCGAATCCACCGTCATCGACGAGATGTTCTCAGCGGGTCAATCAGTGGCATTCCACATCACGCAAACCGGACGCTACCGAGGCGGTCTCGACGCGCCCGACTCGGCGGTGGGCGAAACAGCAACGCTCTACAGCGTCGGCGTCGTGCGCATCGACGAAGCGGGACTACTGAGCGGACGAGTGATCCGCGAACGAGGGGCACTGCAGCGCGCGCTGTCGTCGCGCACATAGCGCTTTGACGGCGGCCGTTTGGGTCCCCGGCTATCTACTACCCGAGGTTCTCGCCGGTCGGGCCACGTGCCGGTATCGTCGACGTTTCGGCTCGACGACATCCTCCGAGGGAAGCGCAAGAGCGGAAATCAGCTGTCCAAATGACGGAGAACGACTCCGTGAGGCGCTCGTGGTCACAGCACCGCCCATCGCTTTCGCCCAAGACCGCTTGTCCCCCGAGTCATCACCTGCTCTTCAAAGTGGTTGCTGTACCAAAGGGACCCGAGCGGGAGTCCTTCCAGCGTCATGGTTCGAACCGTTGGCATATCGGCGGCGTTCTTCGCGGTCGTGTGCCCGTCGTCGCCCTTGTGAACGAGCCAGACGTTCTCCGGCTTCTGTCCATCGACGAAGTATGGCGAATGAGTCGCTCGAACAACCGGCAACCGCGGCCAGTCCAACAACGGCGCAGAACATCACCCGGACCGAACGTCGAAGCATCATGGCCAAACCCTACCGAGGTACCAGCAACCTCGGGCTCAGTAGAGTCCGCCCATGGATCTCGGACTTACGGGCAAGACGGTGCTCGTCACCGCCTCGTACCGCGGCACCGGACGCGGGATTGCACGCGTGCTCGCAGCCGAGGGAGCGAGCGTCGTAGTGCACGGCTTCGAGCTGGACGCCGCCGAACGAGTGGCAGAGGAACTTCGCAACTCGGGTGGATCGGCACGCGCCGCTGCCGGTGATCTGCTGAGCGACGCGGGTGCCGACGCACTCGCCGAGGCCGTCGGCCCCATCGACGTCCTCGTTGCCAACTACGGCGTCGCCGAAGGCGGTTCGTGGTTCGGTCCGACCACGGACGAAGGCGCCTGGTTCGACTCGTACAACAAGAACGTCCTTTCGGCCATGCGACTCGTTCGACGCTGCACTCCCGCAATGCGCGAACGCGGATGGGGTCGCGTCATTCTCCTCGGCACGGTCGGGTCGCTGCGACCGGGCACCCGCCAGCCGCAGTACTACGCGGCGAAGGGAGCACTTCCGGCGATCACGACATCGCTCGCCAAGGAACTTGCGGGAACGGGCATCACCGTGAACCTCGTGAGTCCCGGAATCATCGCGACCGACGAGGTGCGTCAGCGCTTTACCGCGCGCGCCGAGACGCTCGGCCGACCCACCGACTGGGACTCCGTGCAGCAGCTCATCTTCGAAGAGTTCATGCAGATCTCGACGAAGCGGATCACCGAGCCGGAGGACGTCGGACATCTCGTCGCGTTCCTCGCCAGCGAGCGTGCATCAAGCATCACTGGCGCGAACTATCGCATCGATGGCGGCGCTGCCGACGCAGTCACGGCGTAGAACGCCAGCGCCAACACGCCCGGTCCAGAACGCCGATTCAGAACGCCGCGTCAGAACGCAAGGCGCAGTCCCGGGCGCGGCCACGTGCAGCGAACCACACGGCCGAATTGCGAGCACGTGAGATA
This sequence comes from Acidimicrobiia bacterium, assembly GCA_043720395.1. Classification (GTDB taxonomy): domain Bacteria; phylum Actinomycetota; class Acidimicrobiia; order Acidimicrobiales; family JANYDT01; genus JANOYY01. Next base: position 18,460 of record JAYSSR010000064.1, on the reverse strand, counting down.
CGCGGTCGTCAGGTCCGCCCCACCGAACGCGATGTTTGTAACCATGCCGTCGGCGAGCGCTTCGGGAAGCGTCCAACGGACGACCGCATCGAGTCCGCCGTCGGGTGCCACCTCGGTGACGCCGCCCTCCACAAGAGTCCCCACACACACCGCCCCACCGGAATCGACGGCGAGCGAGTCGAACTCCTGGCACCCGGGGATGCCAACGACCAACGTCCAGAGATCGATTGCACCCCCACGGATCAGCGCAGCGGTCGTACACCCGGGCGACGCCTGCAGTTCGCCGGGAGCAAGCACGCGTCGACGCATTACCTGACGCGTCTCCGTCTGCGCCCAATAGAGAATGTCGCCTGCAGGCGACAGCCCGACTCCGTTGGGTCGTGGCACACCGGTGACAACCGGTCGTACTGCCGAACCATCCGGGCGCGCGTAGTGGATCGCGTCGCCACGCATGTCCGTGAAGTAGAAGCCACCAGTCGCATCGAACACCAGGTCGTTGGGAGCGACAAGCGGACGCCCCCCGCTCTCCGCGTAGATCGTGGCGCATTCACCGGTCCCAAGATCGACCCGCTGGATGCATGGCGTCGCACGCGGACCCGTCCCGAACCCACCGTTGTTGCACACGTAGAGCGCACCATCGGGGCCGATTGCCGCGCCGTTCGGCCCACCTCCGACGTTGGCAACCAACGTCGCCCTTCCGTCTTTGTCGATCTTCGTGATTCGGCCTCCGAGTATTTCGACGACGAGGACCGATCCATCCGGCATCGGCACGGGGCCTTCCGGAAAGGCGAGACCTTCCGCCACCAGTTCCACATCGACGAGCGATCGAGTTTGCATAGGGTCAGCCTGCACCAGCGCGGGGTTCTGTGCACGTCCTGTGACCGGATCCGCCCCGGACAATGGACGACAAGTACCGTCGCGATCGCCATGAATTCCAGCCCACAGGACCAGTCAGTACGCGAACTTACGATTGTCCTCGCGAAAGCACCCGTGCCGGGACGTGCCAAGACGCGGCTGTGCCCGCCGTGCACACAAGACGCGGCAGCACGTCTCGCTCATGCGTCACTTCTTGACACGATTGACGCCGTCGAGCAATGGGGCGGGGAACGCGTCTTGGCACTCGACCCGTGCGGAACCGACTTCGCTATCGACGACTGGGACACGATCGGTCAGCCAGATGGTGGACTCGACATACGACTGGACGGCGTTTTCGCCGAGGTCTTCGGCCGCGTCAACACCGTTGACCAAACAGAGACATCGGTATTTCTTGTCGGTATGGATACGCCTCAACTCACAAACAACCATCTGGACGAAGCGTTCACGGCACTCCGGAACGCCGACGCCGTCATTGGGCCCGCAAGCGACGGCGGGTACTGGGGCATCGGATTCAACGCCGTACAAACGGGAGCGTTTATCGGCGTTCCGATGAGCACCGACGCGACGTTTGATGCTCAGATCGGGAGACTCTGCGAGTTGGGGCTCCGGGTCACCATCCTCCCCAAAATTGACGACATCGATACTTTCGACGATGCGATGCGAGTCGGAGCCGCGGCACCCACCACTCGCGTCGGTCAGCTCGTGCGTGAACCCGAGTGGTGGAACCGCCCTGCCTAGAGACGGACCACAGACGCACGCAATTCCGCGTGAGCGAACTCGGTCATCCCATCCTCGAAGCCGACCGGCGGGCCCAGGCCGAACTCCCGCTCGATGCGTGACGTGCTAGCGAACACGTGGCGGACATCGCCGCGACGAAAAGTTCCGGTGACCTTCGGCCAGCACTCATCACCCGGCGTATGACCGAACGCCCGTCCGAGTGCTTCAGCCATCTCGCCCACGCTGTGCGGTACCCCGCTCGCCACGTTGTAGGCACCCGGTTCAACATCGTTGAGCAATGCAGCAACGTTGGCCGCGGCAATGTCGGAGACGTGCACGAAGTCCCTTCGCTGACAGCCGTCCTCCGTCACAAGCGGTGCGCAGCCTGACTCATATGCGCTCCGGAAGATGCTTGCCACCCCTGCATACGGCGTGTCGCGGGGCATCCGTGATCCGTACACATTGTGATAGCGCAGCGTCACCGTCGCCGAGTCGTGCTCTCGGGCGAAAGCGGCGAGGAGGTGTTCTTGATGAAGTTTCGTTGCTGCGTAGACGTTGCGAGGATCGAGCGGCGCGTCCTCGGGTATCGACTCCGCGACGAGCTCCTGACCGCACGAATCGCACGTCGGCTCGAAGCGGCCGGCATCAAGTCGGTCGAGCGCACGAGGACCGGGGCGAACCACACCGTGTGCTGGACATCGGTACCGGCCCTCTCCGTACACAACCATGCTCGACGCAAGCACGAATCGTCGCCGCTGGCCCGACTCGTGCATAGCGAGAAGCCCGACCGCGAGTCCGGTGTCGTTGTTGTCCACGTAGTCCCGAACGTCACCGAAATCGACGCCGAGGCCGACCTTGCCTGCCTGATGGCAAACCGCGTCGACATCCTCCAAGGCCACCCTCCAGGCATCGAGGTCGCGAATATCACCCCATTGGTAGTCAACGTCCTTGCGCAAATACTCAGGTCGAACGGAATGGGCCGCGGGATCGAGATTGTCGAGGACCACCACTTCCACACCGCGACCGACGAGTTGGTCGACGATATGTGAACCTATGAATCCGGCACCACCGGTCACGAGAACCCTCATGCCGCCTTCTTCGCTGTCTTTGGGCCCCGACCGAGCAATCGCAGCAGTCGGTCCGGGTACGACGTGTAGATTCCGTCGACTCCGAGATTGATCAAAGTTCGCATGTCCTTCTCGTCGTTGACCACCCAGGTGAGGATCGCAACGCCGTGGGAGTGAGCGAAGGCGAGGCTGTCCCTCGTCACCAAGGTCCGTTGGCCGATCCGAAACGGTGGTTGGTCGACGAATACATCCGGCTTGAACGACGGATCGTTGGACGCCCGAGCCGCCTGCGACGCGCGCACATCGACCATCGTTGCGCTGGTGGTGATTCCCGGACAGCTTTTGCGGAACGCGAGTATCTGAGCGTCGCCATTGGACCCAACGAACACGTCCGTGCTGCGGCGGTAACGGCGCAGCACGCGACACACCGGGTCATTCATCGCTAGCGACTCGTCTTTTAGGTCGATCGAGAGCAGCACTCCGGGAAAGCGCTGCAGGATCTCTTCGAGCGACGGGATTCGTACTCCTCTGCCTCGGAACGGATGCGTGCCGTTACGCGCGAACGTGAACCCGGCGTCCAGACGTTTCAGTTCGTCGAACGTCATCGCGCCGACCTTGCCCTGTGCCCCGGTCGTTCGGGTCACCGTGGAGTCATGGATCGCGACGGCGACACCGTCGGACGAGAGGCGCAGGTCGACATCAATGGCATCGGCACCCATCGCCATGGTTCGGTCGTAGGCAACCATGGTGTTCTCGGGGTAGAGACCGTCACCGCCACCGTGGGGGATCACAAGTGTCCGGCCCGTTCGCCACGGGTTGCTCTTCGGCGGCCCCGCTGTAGGTGCCAAGGCGGCGACCACGTTTGAGGGACCCGCGAACACTGCGGCGTCTGAATGGAACGCCGAATTCGAAGGCTGGAATACGACCAGCAGCAAGGCCGCAGTACTCGCCGACGCAACGACTCGGCGATGGTGATGTCGATGCCGATGGCGACGGTTCATCCAACCATCGCGCGGCCGGTTTCACGACGCACAGCCGTGAGAGCAAGCCCGATCGACAGGATCAGCCAGAGGCAGAACGTGCCGCCGGTGCCACCGAGGACGCCTCCGTGCGTGTCACCCGGCCCCCGCCATTGCACGAGTACCTGCAGTGCAGCGAGCGCAGCGAGGCCCGATCCTGCGAGTGCGAGTTCGCGACGGCGAAGTACCCAAGCGGCGAGGGCGAGCACGCCGACTGCCACACAGACGAGTGCTCCAAACAGGTTGAACCAGAACAGTTTCAACTCGAACGCACGTGAGCCGACGAGCGAGCCTTCGTTCGAGGCGAAGGAGCTGTCAGCAGATGCAATGACGCCTGCCACTCCGACGACGACGCCGAGCAAACCCAGCGAGAGCCAGGCGGTTCGTCCCTCATGTCGACGCAGGAGTCCGTCGAGTCCAAGGTGTTCGCCCGCCGACGTCGCCGCAAGCAGGAGATGGATACCAACCATCAGGAAGTACGCCCACGGCCACTCGTTCGGTGCACTCAGCACCGTGAGGCCAATCGCGACCGACATCCCGGCACCCGCCAGCCCGACGAGGCGCGTCTTCCAGCCGAGGATGAGAAGCGCGCCGAGCAGCGATTCGGCCAGGAGCGTGAACCAACCGAAGGGTGTGAGGTTTTCTCGGACGATGTGTTCGAGTGCCCACGTGTACGGCGGAAACACGCCGTTCTCGATGCCCTCGTTGACCCAACGGGCAAGCCCAGATCCGTTGGACGCGCCGAAGTCGGTCGGCCGCTTCCAGTGCACGTTCGCCAGCCAAAGTGTGCCGACGGTGATTCGGACGATGCCGATCGCGAGCCCGGAAGCACGCTCCTCTAGTTGCGTTCGATCCATGACGCTGTCCTTTCAGAAATACTCTGTGTGCTTACCATTTCGAAACCAATCCGGACTGGAGGAGGATGGCCGCCCCGGCCTGGACCGCCAGCCACCCGCGCAGCGACCTCGCCGAGGCAACGCACGCCGCACCGGCAATCACAAGCCAAGGCATGAACAGCAGCCAGATCCGCTCCGTCTCGCCCTTGGACATTTGTGAGAAGTTTGCGAGGGCAACGGACGCGAGTGCACTGAGCGGGAGGACGACCCAACGATGCTGAGCGGACGGGCGTGGCAGCTTCGCCAGCGCTCCCACGGTCGGCACGCCAACAGCAAGTCCGAGCACTGCGAGATTTGCGGCCATGAAGTAACCCGCCGGTCGGAACTTCGCCGTGCCCTGCCAGTAGTGATGGCGGGTTGCTCGGAGACCGTCGAACCACCAGAACCCACCCGCTCGAAACGTGAGGAACACCAGACCGCAGCCGATCGCGAACGGGACCAGCCAGCGTCGATTTCTGCCGACGATGATCAGGCCCACGAACATCGGAGCAAGGGTCACCGCACCGTAGGTGAGGTGAAGCGCAAGTGCGAGCACGATGCCCGAGGCGAGACCGTACGGGATCCAAGACCTCGTTCGAGCGGTGACCGCCAACACGCCGAGCGCAACCGCACACGCCGTCAGAGCGCAGAAGAACGCATCGGCCGAGGTCACCTGCCAGAGGGCGAACGGGACAACGGCGAGAAGGGGGGCGGCCCGTCGGGCCATGTCCGGTCCGGAGAGCCGATGCACCGCGACCGACACTGCAACGACCGTCAGTCCAATGCCAAGGAGAGATAGTGACGCAGCGGCCCAGGCCGAGCCAAGATGCAATGCGCGCATAGTTATCAGCAGGAGCATCATCCCTGGGGGGTGCCCACGCACGTGAACGCTGGAGAACAGGCCACGCTCGATGTACGTGTCGAGGTACTGATGGAACGGCCGCGCAAGCCGAACGCCGGCCCAGTACTCGGTTGGGTTGGTCACGGGGTCGATAACCGCCGACCAGCCATCGACGATCGCGAGTGCCCAGCCAAACCCGACGGCGAACGCAGCGGACAGGCCGACCGTCACAACGAGTCGCGTTCGGCGAACGGCGATCGGCAGAGCCACGACGGCCACCATGGCGACCACGATCGCGATTGCGCTCCGCCAGCCGAACCGCCACGTCCAGGTTCCGACGAAGGGTGCCGCGCCGAGCTTGGCATCGGTGTTCACCCTGTCGAGATGGCGTCCCGCGAGGACCGCGTACAGCACCACGCCAGCGAACAAACCAAGCGCAGCGTGCACGCGACCGACGCGCAGTCGCCGCATCCTCGAAGTCGTCGGCGTCGTCATGCAAATCCCCACGTCATGCAAATCCCCACGGAACCGTACGCCCAGAAGGCGGGCCGCGCACGCCACCTGCTCAGTTCGCACTCAGCGCAACCTGAGCTGAACGGAGTCGACCACCTACAGTTCAGCGCGTGTTCGACGTCGACGTGATCATCCCGGTACTGAACGAGGCGGAGGCCTTGCCGTGGCTGCTTCCACGATTGCCTCCCGGGGCGAGGGCCATCGTGGTCGACAACGGCTCGACCGACGGCTCGGGCGACGTAGCGGCGTCGCTGGGAGCAGTCGTCGTGAGGGAGGACCGACCGGGTTTCGGTTCCGCCTGTTTCGCCGGGCTCATGGCGGCGGAGCGAGAGATCGTGTGCTTCCTCGACGGCGATGGCTCGACCGATCCAACGCACGTGCCGCTGGTCACGGACCGCGTCAGGGCCGGAACGGTTGACCTGATGCTCGGCGCACGACGATCGGTACCGGGCGCGATGACGCTGCATCAGCGTCTCGCGAACCGTGTGCTCGCGTTCGAGTTGCGCCGACGCACCGGCGCGGCCATGACCGACCTCGGTCCATTGCGAGCGGCGCGACGCGAGCCCCTCATCGGTCTCGGACTTCTCGACCGCAGATCCGGCTGGCCCCTCGAAATGGTGCTGCGAGCGTCCGCCGCGGATTGGCGGATCGCGGAGATCGGCGTTCCCTACGAGCCCCGCAAGGGTGGCCGCTCAAAAGTCACCGGGACGCTGAAGGGCACGATCGGCGCGGTCCACGACATGAGCCGCCTGCTCGCGGACGACACAACCCGCTGAGCCTGCTCGAAGGATGAGGCCGCCCACACGGGGCGGCGAGCCAGGTCACGCTCAACGTATGCCGAGAGCGGCGTCGGCACCGGGTGGGCGTCCCCCGGCAAGACGCAGCAACGCCTCTGCGGGCACGCGCACCGGGTTGGTCGTGCGCGTGATCAGCAGATCCGTCGCCATGCGGCCCTTCTCGACCGTCGGCCCGAACGCACTCCAGAACGCACCGTCAGTCGTGATGCACAGCTCCGCCGGAAGGTCATCGGGCCCCGCGTGCACACCGATGCCATCAGTCGCAGCGCGTCCACGCGACACAATCGGACGCACCACGTGGTCCTCATCGGGCACTCCCCACGAGCGATGCAATTCACAAAGGCGCTCGTGATCGGCAGGGTCGAGCGCTCCCTCCTCGACCGTGGTGGCGAGTCGCACTCGGACGCCACGCTCCACAAGACGCGGCACCGCTTCGGCGACCGTCGACCAGTTGTCGGTCCCGCGCTTGGTGTCATTGGGCGCCGCGTCGGGAGCGTCGAGTGAGACCTGTACCTGAATCGGCTTCCCGGCAAATCGTGCGACGCGCTCCAGACGCGAGCCGTTGAACAGCGTTGCATTCGACAGCACGACGATCGGCAGAATCTCCGACAGCGCCTCGACCGTGTCAGGCATCGACGACACCATGAAGGGCTCGCCACCGGTCACGCCAAGATCGGTGAAGCCAAGATCGCGTGCCTGTGACGCCATCGACAGCATCGTTGCCGGACTCAGCATTCGACGCTTCACGTTCGGGCCCGATTCAGTCAGGCAGTAGGTGCATTCGAGGTTGCAGTGGTAGTTCGCGTAGAACCACACCCGGCCGCCGATGCGACCCTCGGCGACTGCGCCGGCAATTGCGGTGCTGGTGCTCACGTGAACGCCATCCCTTCGGTTGCAAGTCGTTCGATCGTGGAGTCATCGACGGGCAGTCGAAGCGCGGTCGCAAATCGGTTGAGGAGCATCGTGGCACCGACAAGGACGGTGAGCTCCACAATCTCGTGATCGGCGAAATGCTCCTTCATCGACTGTTCCGTCGACGGGGGGATCGCACCGTCAGATGCAACCACGTCGACCCACGCAATGAGCGCACGTTCGCGGAGCGAAAAGACCGCATCCGGATCGCGCTCGCATCGCAGCGCGTGCACCTGCTCGTGCGACCAGCCTGAATCGAGCGCGACTGGCGTGTGGCTCGCAATGCAATACCGACACGAGTAGCGCGCAGACGTGCGCAGGATCACGATCTCTTTCGTAGGCCAATCGATCCCCGACGCTCCCAGCGCCGCGCCGAGAAACGGCATCGTCGCTTCGAGCAGCTCCGGCACGTGCGCCAGCGCAGCCGTAATGGGACCCGGGTTTCCGCCTGCGTAGTAAGGCCGCACGAGGAGGGGGGCGTCCTGCGCGCAGAGAAGTTCGACAACCGACATGATCGGCACCGTAGACGCGTCCGTGGTGGACCAGCGCACCGCGTCCTCATGCGGCGCTCAGCCGTCAGCTGCCAACGCCTTCCGGCAATTCTCGACCACTGCCTCAGGCACGGTTGCTGGTGCCACGGCGGACACCATCCAGGCCACTGAGGGGACATCGAAAAACTCGGTGCCCGCAACGGCCCACCGCTGGGCAAGTGGCACAAACGCCGCCCGGATGAAAGGTTCCTGAGCGACCCGCTCCTCGCCCTCAAGGTAGGACCCGCGATCGAACCGCAACGGAAGCGAACCCCACAGCCATCGCCAGAGTTCGTCCATGGCACACCGGCGGATCCCGACCATGCGCTGTGCGCCCGTTACATTCCAGCCCGCCGAAACCAAGAGCGCGGCCGCCAGGCCCTCATCGCCGACGGAGTGATGCGGATAGGACGCTGGTCCCGCCAGTGACCTGACGACGCTGCGCGCCGCCTCCCAGAACACGTCGAAGCCTTCGACCTCACCAACGCCACCGAGAACCGTCAATCGCAGTTGGCCGCCGACACGGGCGACCGAGCGGAGCATTCAAAGGTCGCGCAGCTTGTCCGGCACAAAAGGCAACACCAGTTGACTGGTGATCAGATCGAACACCGGCGGTCGATCCCCACAAGCTGCGAGCCATTCCCCGAGGGTCGACTCCACGATCATTGTGCCCGTCCGACCACCAAAGACCTCCCGCAGCCGCGACGCCATACTCGGACTCGGATCGAGCAGCACCATCTCCCCGACCTGACGCTGCTCGTCAATGGTCCACGCGACCTCGCCGGTACCCGCGCCATGGTCGAGCAGCGTCGGAATCGGCCCTTGCGGCAGTGACGCAATGAGCGCCGAGGTAAACGGTCGCACGAACGGAAGCACGTCGCGTTCGTATGCCGTGGCGGCACCAGGAAGAATCTGCACGGCCTGTGAACCCACCGACCGCACGCTACCTTGGCCCGGCTCGTCGCCGGGGTTGCACCTGAGCAGGTCCTGAGCTGGAGCCGTTCTCACCGACGCCGCGCCGCCCTTGACTAGACGACACGCCAGTTGCCAGCAGGAGAACCATGTACCGCGTCACCCAATCCACCGCCACCTCGACGACTGCTCGAACACTCGCGTTGGCAATCGTCGCAGGCACCTTGCTCCTGCCTTGTCAAGCCAACGGTGCGTCGAAAAGGACGCCGGCCAAGAAGCCCACGCCGACGACCATCGCTCCGACGACTGCTGCACCGACCACAAACCCGCCACGACCGAAAGCGACGCTGCGCATCGGAGCAATTCCGGACCAGGACCCGGCGAGGCTCACTCGGCTCTACAGCCAGGTCGCGACATACCTGTCGAAGAAGCTCGACGTGAAGGCCGAGTACGTTCCGGTGACCGATTACGCAGCTGCCGTGAACCTGTTCCGCACCGGCGACCTCGACCTCGTGTGGTTCGGCGGGCTCACCGGCGTTCAAGCACGCCTGCAGACACCGGGAACCAAGGTTCTCGCGCAGCGCGACATCGATGAAGCGTTCCGGAGTGTCTTCATCGCAAATGTGTCGGCAAAGGTTCCGCCGGTGGCAACCGCCAGGAACCTCGCATTCCTGAAGGGCCTCCGGTTCACCTACGGAAGCAATGCCTCAACATCGGGATTCGTGATGCCGGAGTTCTTCCTCGACCAGGCGGGTCTCGATGATGACAAAGACTTCAATGGACCGGTAGGTTTCTCCGGATCACACGATAAAACAATCGATCTCGTGCAGGCAGGCACCTACGAGGCGGGTGCCCTCAATGAGCAGGTGTGGAAAGCGCGCAAAGCGGCAGGCACCGTCGATCTCACGAAGGTAGTTGAGGTCTACCGGACACCCGGCTATCACGATTACCAGTGGAACGCCGGACCGAATACCGACGAGCGATTCGGAGTCGGCTTCACGGAGAGGCTGAAGGCAACGCTGCTCGGGCTCGACTCGTCGAGCCCGGAATCCCAAGCCATTCTTGATCTCTTTGGTGCAAAGAAGTTTGTTCCCGCTGACCCCAATGACTACAAAGACATCGAGCGCATCGGTCGCAAGCTGCGTCTCATCAACTGAGACTTCGGAACAGAGACTTCGGAAGTGACTACCTCGGCCGACGCTGCCCTGCTCGAATTCGAACGCGCCGAGGTTCGCTATGGCGACATCACGGTCCTCGGTCCCATCGACCTGCGTATCCGAACCGGCGAGCGTGTCGCGATCATCGGTCCGAGCGGGGCGGGGAAGTCGACGCTTCTCGGACTGTGCAGCGGGAGCGTCCAAGCCAGCGGTGGCGTGGTCCGATTCCGCGGCGAAGCGGTCACGGACACCGATGCATGGCGTCGAGCGCACGGCTCTGCGATCGGCACGATCCATCAGCAACTGAACCTCGTGGGCCCGCTCCGAGTGATCCACAACGTCAACGCCGGACGCCTCGCCGTATGGTCGACCCGACGTGCGCTCGCCTCCCTGCTCCGCCCGCTGGAGCGAAATGCGAACCGCGAACTTCTCGCGCAGGTCGGGCTCGGCGACAGGATCGACGCTCGCACAGACGAACTTTCCGGCGGCGAGCAACAGCGCGTCGCGATCGCGCGGGTGCTCGCACAGTCACCGTCGTTGATACTCGCCGACGAGCCCGTCTCTTCGCTCGATCCGGCTCGCGCCGCCGACATCGTCGAGCTGCTCGTCTCCCAGGCAACGATGCAGCGGACACTCGTAGCGAGTCTCCACACCTTCGACCTTGCCCGTCGACGCTTCGACCGCATCATTGCTCTGCGCGGGGGACGCGTCCTCTTCGATTGTTGCTCGGGTGAAGTCAGCGACAGAGACGCAGACAGGCTCTACCGCTTGGAACCCGCGACCCAGTGAGCGTCACGTTCCCCGTCAGCTCAGAACTCGTCGAGGCGGACCGCGTCCACCTCGCCGTGCCAGGCACCACCCATCGCCCTCTGCGCGATGGCCGATGGGGTTGGTTCGTCGGGATCGTCATCGCATGGAGCGTGTGGTCGAGCGGCATCGGCAGGACCGCAGTCACCAACGCCCGGGGCTGGCCGCTGCTTCGGCGTTTCTTCGTGGCCGCCGTTCATCCCGAGCTGAGCACGACGTTTCTTCGGCGGGTTCTCGACGCCGCGTTCACCACGACCGCTTACGCAGTCCTCGGCACTATTGCGAGCATCGCCATCGGCATGGTCCTCGGCGTGCTGCTCTCCGAGACGTGGTGGCGCTATCCAATGACTGGCGGCAGGCCGGGCCGCATCGGCATCGCGGTCTACGCGGGACTGCGCGGGGTGAACGGTCTCGTGCGTGGTGTCCACGAAGGCGTGTGGGCACTGGTGTTCGTGATCATGCTCGGTCTCAATCCACTGGTGGCCGTCCTCGCGATTGCTTTGCCGTACGGAGCAATCACGGCCACGGTATACGCCAGCCTCATCGACCAAACCGCCGGTGGACCCTACCGAGCGCTGCGCGCTACCGGAACCCGCCGTCTTCCTGCGCTCGTATACGGCGTGATCCCCTTGACACTCGGCGACCTGGTCTCGTACGCGTTCTATCGCCTTGAATGCTCGATCCGCGCTGGTGTGATCCTCGGCATGATCGGTGCGGGCGGCCTCGGATTTGAGCTGTCGCAGAGCTTCCAGTCGCTCGCATACAACGAAATGTGGACCCTGATCGGAGCGTTGATCATCCTCTCCGCGCTCGCTGACGCGTGGTCGTCGAGGCTGCGCCACCGGGCTGGGTCATCGCCACGAACTCGCGTCCGGCGGTCAATCGTCGTTGCGTTCGCGTTGAGTGCGCTCAGTTGGTGGCATCTCAGGATCCAACCCTCGACACTCTGGTCTCGCAGAACGATCGACCAGGTCGAGTTCTTGGGTGCGCGAAGTTGGCCCCCGCGCCCGCCTGCCGACGGGTGGCTGTCGTTGGCAAGGGCCGCCGGACAAACCGTGCAAATCGCGGTTTTGGCTCTCGTGATCGCGTCGACGCTCGGAGCACTGACCGCCATGGTTGCGGCGCGCAGGTCCCGGCATCGCATTTCCCGATTCGTCGGTGCGGTGATGCGGGGCCTGCTCCTGGTGAGCCGATCGATCCCCTCGCCCGTGTGGGCGTTGCTCATGTTGTTCGTGCTGCTTCCGGGCATCGTGCCTGCGGCGGCAGCACTTGGTATGTACACATATGGAATTCTCGGTCGGCTCATGGCTGAAGTGGTGGAGAATGCCGACCCGCAGCCGAGCGATTCGCTCCGTCGATCCGGTGCTTCTTCAGCGTCATCGTTCGCCTACGGCGTCGTTCCGCTGGTCCGCTCGCGCTTTGCAGCGCTCTCGCTGTACCGCTGGGAAGTCGCTACCCGAGAGACCATCGTGATCGGCGTCGTTGGTTCGACCGGACTTGGCCGGATTCTTGAACGCCAGCGCGTCGGCCTCGACTACAGGTCCATGGTTACCACGATCGCTGCCATGGTCGCTCTGACGCTGGTCGGCGATGTGATCAGTCGCCGAATACAGCGTCGACTGTGCTGACTTGGGGCCTCAGGCCCGCGTCCGGTAGAGGTGTTCCGGACGGCCCGTGGTGCCGTAGCGCATCCGCATTTCCGCGTGGCCGAGATCGGCGAGGTGTTCGAGATACCGGCGCGCGCTCGGCCGCGAGATACCCGTAGCTACGGCGATCTCACTCGTCGACTGATCGAGATCGGACCTCAGAGCTGCGACAACGAGGTTGAGCGTGGCCGACGAGAATCCCTTCGGCAGCATCGACGCGGGTGTGCGCAAAGCGGAGAACGCCCGGTCGACGTCGACCTGCGTCACGGTCGCACCGAGGGCGGCCGTCACGAGGCGGAGCTGTCGGACCCGGGAGAGTTGTGCGCGCAGTCCTTCCGGGTCGAACGGCTTGATGAGGTAGTGCAGCCCGCCAAGTCTCATCACTGATCGCAGGACAGCGGTGTCGCGGGCTGCGGTGATCACAATCACGTCGCACTTTGCCGCGGTCGACCGTATGGCCGCGAGTACTTCGAGCCCATGGCGGTCGGGTAGGTACACGTCCAGTAACACGAGGTCCGGTTCGAGTTCGACCACAGAACGCAGCGCGTCGGCTGCCGAATGCACGGTCCCCACGACGGTGAAACCGACCTCGCGCTCGACCAGTCGTCGGTGGATGTCCGCCACCATGAAGTCGTCGTCGACCACCAGGACCCGAGTTACGGCCACACCCGAAGTGGCGGAGCCCTGCAAAGCACCGATGGTCATCGGTGAACCGTGTTCGAACTTCTCGTCGTCATCGCAACACGCCGACCGATTCGGCTCTTACGCTTCGTGAGGGAAGTCGCATGCCATCGAGCGGTTCCCCCGAAACGTCCGACACGTGTTTCATCGGCAGCCACGCTTCAAACGTCGTCGGCGCACCGTCAACGACTGAGATTGCACCACCTCGTTCTTCGCATGCCCGCCTGGACAGCACGAGCCCGAGCCCCGCATGACCGGCGGCGCGCTTCGTGGTGTAGCCAACGCCGAAGATCCGGTCCACATCATCCGCCGGAACGCCAGGCCCGGAGTCGCGCACCACGACACGGACCCCGAGGCGGTCCTGATGGATCTCGATCCCGACCCAACCGTCGCGTTCGACCGCGTGCAGAGCGTTGTCAATGAGGTTGCCGATCACGAGGAGAAGGTCGCCGGTGTCGGCATCGTCCACACGCTCCAGCTCACTCCTGTCGTCGAGTGTCAGCGTGATTCGACGTTCCCGTGCAAGGGCCATCTTTGCGATCAGCAGCGCACCGACCCGCGGTTCGGTGACGCGCCGCGACACGGCGGCATCTGTCTCGGCGTGTGCGTTCGCGGCCGTCTCAATGAAGCGTCCGACCTCGTCGTAGGCCTGGAGCGCCACAAGTCCGGCGATGGTATGAAGCTGGTTCGAGAACTCGTGGGCCTGGGCGCGAAGCGTGTCCGTCGCTGCCTTCGTCCCCGCGAGCTCCATGTGCAGGCGATCGAGCTCCGTGCGATCTCGAAGGGTCACAATTGCTCCCCGTTCGTGCCCGCGGATCGTTATCGGACGTCGGTTCGCAGCAAGGAGGCGGTCCGAAACGACGATCACGCGGTCGGTCTCGGGTGACGTCGTCGTTAGGGTTGCAATGGCCTCGGGTGTCAGGCCGAGCGAGTGAAGCGACTGACCGACCGACGTCTCCGGTAGCCCGAGGAGACTTCGGGCCTCGCCGTTCGTGAGCGTGATTCGGCCTTCGAGATCGACCGCAACCACACCCTCTTTTACGCTTCGAAGTATTGCCTCGCGGTGTTCGAGCAGCGATCCGATTCCCTCGGCATCCATCGAGTACGTCTGCCGACCGACGCGACGAGCGACGAGACCCGCGCCGAGGCCGCCGAGTACGAGGGCACCCGCGCACAGATAGCCGATGAGGCGAAGGAGGTCTGCCCTCGACCGAGCCTCGACGCCCTCGATCAGCAGTCCGACGGACACGATCCCGATCACCCTGCCGGAATCATCGAAGACTGGCGTTTTGCCGCGAACGCTCCGGCCCAGCGTCCCGCGCTCCGTCCCTATGAAGTCCTTGCCACGAAGGACCGGTCCACCGTCGGTGGAGAGGCGTTCACCGATCTTCGAAGGGTCCGGATGCGAGTAGCGGACCTGCTCATGGTTTGCGACCACGACAAAGTCGGCACCCGACGACGTCCGCACGGATTCAGCGATCGGCTGGATGACGGAGGATGGGTTGTCCGTCTCGAACGCGTCCCGAACGACCGTGAGCGCCGCAACGGAACGCGCGATCGCAAGCGCCTTCTCACCGGAGAATCGCTCCACCTGATTGCGGTTGGCGCGCAGCGCAATCACCGACGCAATGGCCGCAACCAGGATCACGATCACGAGCTCGGCGAGAAACACCTGCGTGGCGATAGAGCGTCCCGATCGAGCGGAGCGCGTCGTCGTGGGGTTGTCGCTGTCCGATTCTTTTCGCAGTCCCACAGCGTCAGGCTACTGAGGGCGGCTTCGACGTGTTCCGCGGGCACGAACGGCCGCAGCGGTCGGAAGCACCATGACCAGAATCAGCGCGGCAGCAAGCGCCTTGCAGATCCCGCTCTCCCAGAACACGGAATAGTCACCCTGGCTTATCGCCAGCGCACGCCGGAATTGCTCTTCGGCCATCGGACCGAGGATCGCTCCGATGACCAGTGGAGCAACGGGGAACCCGAAACGTCGCATGACGAAACCGACGAGACCGAGCGTGAAGAGGATCAGCAGATCCGTTCCGGACCCGTTTGCGGCGAACCCTCCGAGTGCGCCGAACAACACGATGCCCGCATAGAGGTACGGACGCGGTATTCGAAGGAGGCGCGCCCATAATGGAGCAAGTGGCAGGTTGAGAACGAGCAGCATCGTGTTGCCGATGAAGAGACTGGCGATGAGTCCCCACACCAGGTCGGCGTTGGTCTCGAAGAGCAGTGGTCCCGGCTGGAGGCCGTACTGCTGGAAGGCTGCGAGCATCACCGCCGCGGTCGACGACGTCGGCAGCCCGAGGGTGAGCAGCGGTACGAGCACGCCTGCAGCGGCCGCGTTGTTCGCGGCCTCTGGTCCGGCGACGCCCTCAATGGCGCCGGATCCGAATTCCTCCGGATGCTTCGTGAGTCGCTTCTCCAACGCGTACGAGAGAAACGTCGGAATCTCGGCACCCCCGGCCGGCATCGCGCCGAACGGAAATCCGAGCGCGGTGCCGCGCAACCAGGGCTTCCAGGACCGTGACCAGTCCGCCCTGCTCATCCACGGTCGACCGACGGGAATCACGTCATCGCGTGACTCCTTCAGCCGTGACGCGACCCACAAAGCCTCGCCGACCGCGAACACGCCGACCGCGACGATGACCGTGTCGGCGCCGTCGAAAAGCTGTGGGATTCCCATCGTGAAGCGGGCCTGACCGGTCTGGGTATCGATGCCGATGAGACCGATCGTGAGCCCCACGGCGAGGGCCGCGATCCCTCGGACGCGCGACGAGCCAAGCACCGAGGAGACCGTCACAAATGCCAGCAGCACGATGAGGAAGAACTCCGGTGCCCCGAACCGCAGTGCCGCATTCGCAACCTTCGGTGCCGCGACCACGAGCATCCCGGTCGCAAGGGTGCCTGCTACGAACGAACCGATTGCCGCAGTCGCAAGTGCCTGCGCGGCACGTCCGCGTCGAGCCATCTGATTGCCTTCGAGGGACGTGATCATCGACGCGCTCTCGCCGGGCGTCTTCAGCAGGATCGACGTCGTCGAGCCTCCATACATGCCGCCGTAGTAGATGCCCGCGAACATGATGAACGCGGACACGGGTCCGAGCTTGAGCGTGACGGGCAACAACAGCGCGACGGTCATTGCCGGACCGATGCCCGGCAACACGCCGACGCCCGTACCGAGCGTGACACCGAGGAGCGCCCAGCCCAGGTTCGCGGGCGTCCCCGCGACACGAAACCCCTCCAGGAGGTCAGCGACTGCGCTCACGGCACCCAGCGCTCAAAAGGTCCGGCCGGGAGGTAGACGCCCAACAAAACGCGGAACAATACGAAGGCCACGAGCGACAAGACCACACTGACGCACAGCACACGGATCGGACGTTTCGCGCCCAGCCCGAGCGCAGAACCAGCGAACAGCACAATCGCGGCGAGAATCCATCCGATGCGCTGAACGAGCAGCGCATGGGCCACGAACGACGCAGACACCGCGCCGAGCGCCCGCCAGTCGCCCGGCTTGGTCATGTCGACGTCTTCGCCCTCATCCGGTTGTCCGAGGTGACCCCGCGCGACTTCGACGCCATGGGCAATTCCGGCCAAGCCCAGCAGCACGGCGACCACTCGCGGAAAGAACCGCGGGTCGACGACGTTGGCGGTGGGCGGCACACGGATGTTCGCCGCGCCGACGAAGACCGCCACGGAGCCACCGAGGAGCATCGCCGTAATGAGCAACTCCGATCGGCGCCACCATGGTGCTGCCTTCTCCGGCGCGGCGGACATCAGGCGAGCCCGATGTCGCGGAGAACGCCGCGGATGCGAAGCTCCTCGCTGTCGAGGTACGTGCGGAAGGCAGCACCGTCGAGGTACACGTCGTCCCAACCCTGCTTCTTCAGTTCGGCCTTCCACTCCGGCGACTGGTACAGCGCACGAACCGTCACGAGAAGCTCCGAACGCTCGGCTTCGCTTATGCCAGCAGGCGCTACCAGGCCGCGCCAGTTCTGCAGCTCAAGCTTGAAGCCGGCCTCCTTGATCGTGGGAACGTCGAGCCCTGGGAAGCGCTTGTCGCCACTGGTGGCCAAGGCACGCAACTTGCCTTCCTTCACCTGCGGAGCAAACTCACCGACACCGGAGATGCCTGCCGAAACCTTGTTGCCGAGAAGCGCGGCCAGGGCCTGCCCGCCTCCGCTGTAGGCGATGTAGTTGATCCGCTTCGCATCGGCCCCGGCGGCCTTCGCAAGGAGTCCGGCGAGGATGTGATCGGTACCGCCGGCCGATCCCCCGGCGATGACGACCGAGCCCGGGTCCGCCTGCAGGTCCTTCACAAGGTCGGCGAGCGTCCTGTACTTCGACGCTGCCGGTACGACGATGATCTCGTCTTCGGCAGTCAGGCGCGCGATTGGCGTAACGAACCGCTTGTCGAGAGTCGCCGGTGGCTTGTTGGTCTCGATTGCGCCGACCATGACGAGGCCCATCGTCATCAAGATGTCGCTCTTGCCCGCTTCTTGGGCGACGAGCTGCGACAGGCCGATCGTGCCTCCGGCACCGGGAACGTTGAACACGTCGACACGCTTGCGGACGTTGGTCTCCTGCAGCACCCGCTGGAGGGAGCGAGACGTGCTGTCCCAACCTCCGCCTGGCGCGGCGGGCGCCATGATCCGAAGGGTCTTGCCGGACGACTTCGAGGTGTCGAACGTCGGCGCTGCGAAGGTGGTTGTTGGTACGGCAGTCGCCGCGGGTGCGGTCGTCTGCGCGACCGTGGTCGTTGCCTTGACCGTGGTCTTCGTCGTCTTCTTCTTCGTTGCGGCTGTTGCCGGTCCGGTAGTGCTTGCTGCGAGCGTGGTGAGGGCCGCGATCGTGATCGCGGCCGTGATGGTCTTTCGGTGCATCGGTTCCCCCTTGAGGATGGTTCGAAGGAGGAGTGTGACGGTCGGCTCACCTGCCGTGAATCTTTTGCAAACAGATAGCCGAACGACTCATTGATCAGCGTTGCGCTCGTTGCGTACGACTATTGGGCATTGTGGTCACGGACTTGGGCGCGGCCAGCCCGCTACTCGGCGGTCGCGCACCGCCGAGCAACTGCCGGCGGTCGCGTGTCAGAGCTGCAACGACTTGGTCT
>JAYSSR010000063.1:0-28791 GCA_043720395.1 Acidimicrobiia bacterium | reverse complement strand
ATCGCACGTCCGGTTCGGAGGGCGGACTGGAGAAACCCACCCATCAAAAGATGGACAGGGCGCTCCAGTCCGACCCCTACGCGCGGACGACTTTCGTCTGCGCCGACGACACCGCCGCCCAAAACAAGACCGACTGCCCGAATTCCCGGACCGTTTGCGCACAGCACTCTCGGCGATGGGTGCGCAAGTTGTTTCCTCGCTTCTCCGAACGAATTCACCCGTGCGCCGCCAGTGCGTCGTGTGAGACTCTTCGAATGGCTTCGTTGACCTGGCGCAAAGAATTGGCGGATGTCTACGACGCAATGACCGCGTCGAGGTTCACTCCGGAGGAACTCGGCCCGACCGTCGACGTGCTCTTCGACCTCGCCGACGGAGGCCCGCTGCTTGAGTTTGCGGTCGGGACCGGCAGGGTTGCGTTGCCACTCAGCGAACGAGGCCTGTCGGTACGCGGGATCGAACTCTCGCCCCACATGGTCGATCAGTTGCGGATGAAGTCCGGTGCCGACAACGTCGAAGTGACGATCGGCGACATGACCACGACACGAGTGCCGGGAACCTTCACGCTCGTGTACTTAGTGTTCAACACCATCATGAACGTAACCGCTCAGGCAGAACAGGTAGCCGTTTTTGCCAACGCTGCTGCTCACCTGCAGCCCGGGGGACGCTTCGTGGTCGAAGTGATGGTTCCACAGTTGCGACGTCTGCCTCCCGGTGAGTCGACCCGTGTGTTCACGTGCACCGATCACCATGTCGGCTTCGAAACCTTCGACGATCTCGTTGGCCAGGTTTCATCGTCACATCACTGGATGGAGATCGACGGACGCCTCGTGCGTGACTCTGCACCGTTTCGCTACGTCTGGCCTTCGGAGCTGGATCTTATGGGGCAGCTGGCAGGCTTTCGCGTCGTTGATCGCTGGGGCGGCTGGTCGCGTGAACCATTCACAGCGGACAGCACCAACCAGGTCGTGGTGTTTAAGAAGCTGGACTCGCGAACGTGACTTGCAGGTCGGCGTCGGGGGTTTGCGCTGATGGTGGTTGCGCTTACCGTTCCGCGTGCGAATTCTCGCTCAGGACACGACAACATGCACGCGGACCCACCCGGTGGCCGGTTCAGTGTGTGCGAATTCTCGCTCCAGACACGACAATGTGCACGCGGCCCACGCGGTGCCCGGGTCAACTCCTGCGGCGCAGTCCTATTTCGCTGGCGGCGCGACCAGCGGTTGCCCGCAGCACGACAGTTCAGGGTCGAGCGGGCGCAGCGCGATCAGCTCCGCGCCACAGATCGCACACTTCACTCGGGTTCCGGCCTTCATCTCCATCGCAACTCCTCCGTACACATACGAATTGTTCAGTCCGACGACGGCAGCGGACGCGCGCCGTCGAGAGCCATCGGCGCGCCGTGGCAGTGGATTCGCCCGGCACCGCCCTTCACACAGATGACCTGTGAGTTGCACGTCGAACAGGTGTACCGCTTGCCGGTCGTGTTTGCGCCACCGGTCACGGGATCGCCAGCCGGCTCGGGATCGTCCAGGTCGCTCATGATTCCCCCTCCGACGGTGACCACGCGATACAGGTGCCATCGGCGAGCAATGCCGACACCTTCGACGCCGCATACCCCAGCTCCTGCAACACTTCAACCGTGTGCTGCCCGAGCATCGCACCGGGACCCTTCACCTCGCACGGTGTGTCCGACAGTCGACACGGGAAGCCGATCTCCCGGATGAAGCCGTACTTCGGATGCACGTGTTCGAGCACCCGCCGACTCTCCAGGGCCCATTCCTCCCACAGCAGATCAGGCATGTGCGGATGGTCAATTGCGATCTCGCACGGCACCCCGCCCGCGTCAAGCAAGGCAAACGCCGATTCCGAAGTGAGTTCCAAGAGGCGCTCCGAGATCGCCTTGATCACCACATCACCGTCCACCCCGGACGCCGCCCGATAGTCGATCGAGTCCGGCAGCGCGAGCGGTGACAAGGCAGTTCGCAGACGAGTGAAAGCAGCGTCACCGACCACGGCGAGGCAGATCCAACCGTCGGACGTCGGGTACAGGCGGTACAGCGGTCCCCAGCCCATCTGTTCGGCGTCAACACTAAGTCCACTTAGTAACTGCCCATCGGCACCGAGACACTGCTCGGTCGTGACGAGCAGGCTCGAATGCAACTGCGGCATCTCGATGTACTGGCCCTCCCCCGTTCGGTTCCGGTACAGAAGTCCCATGAGCGCTGCGATCGCACCCACAAAGCCATTGTTGTAATCCTCGTTGCCCATCGCTCGACGAACCGGACGATCGGCGTCGACACCCGACGACTCCCACAGCAGACCCGTGAAACCCGACAGCAGCGGCGCAAAGCTCTTGAGCCCCGACTTCGGGCCGGTCGAACCGAAACCCGGCAGGTAGCAGTAAATGAGATCCGGCTTGATCGCTCGCAGCGTGTCGTAGCCGATGCCGATCTTCTCGGCCTTGCCCGGACGCAGGTTGTGGAACAAGATGTCGGCCTTGGCCACGAGATCGGCCACGATCGCACGACCGGCCGCCGACTTCAGGTCCACCGCGATATTGCGCTTCCCGCGCTGGCACGCCTCGAACGGGTCCGGCAGCGGGCGCATCTGATCGCCTTCGAGCGGCTCGACCTTGATGACGTCGGCCCCGAGATCGGAGAGGAATTTTGCGGCGTACGCGGTGGCAAAGAACGAGCTGAAATCCAGAACCCGAAGACCGGCCAGCGCACCGCCACCGCCAGCAGCACTGCCGTCAGCGCCGTCATCGTCAAAGGCAACCGCAGGCGGCTTTACCGCGCGAACCGGCCGGCCAAGCAACTCCCCCACCCGCCGATTGTCCCGCCCCACCAAAGGCGCAGGCAGCGGCGTCGACGCGGGGCTGCGGTCGAAACGGATCACCGGTCCTGCCATGGTGAGCGACCCGAGCGCCGGGTCGTCGAGCACGATCGGCACACCCGCATGGATCACCTGCTCGTCGAGCAGCACCTGCCCCGGCTTCAGCACAGGCAAAGCGGCAAGGTCTGCTGCATGGAACAACGAGACCCACTCCGCCCGCGGACGCGTCTTCATGACCTCCGGAACGACATTTCGCGCCACGTGCAGCTCATCGTCATCGAGCGGCACGGACATCTCCAGCGCACCCTCGATCGAGCGGACACGGTCACCGAGACCGAGCACCTCCATGGTCCGCTTGAAGCCGCCCGGCCCGCCCGTATGGACCATCACGTACTCGCCGTCGGCACAAACGAAGAGATCGGTCACGAGTCGTCCACGCCCGAATCCCTGCTCGGTACCCGTACGGGCAAGGTACGACAAACCACCCTCGTTCCACCACCAGTTCATGCAGTTCTGGGCCAGGACACCGTCAAGCAGTGACGTGTCGACCAGCTGACCGCGTCCCGAACGTACGCGGGCATGCAAGGCAGCGAGCGCGCTGATCGTGGCGACGAACGCTGTGCCGTAACTGATGCTCGGATGACCGAGGAACTTCGGCCCATTGCGCGGTCCGGGCTGTTCGGCCATCTGCCCGATCAGCGCTGCGACGAGTCCGTCATAGCCGGGACGATCGATCCACGGCGTGTCGAGTCCGTACCCCGTGAGTGATACGTACACGAGGTGAGGCCACCGCGCATGCACTGCCTCGTAGCCCAGTCCGAGCGCATCGGCTCGACCCGGTCCGGACGACTCGATCACCACGTCCGCTCGGCCCATGAGAGCGAGCACGGTGTTGCGCCCCTCAGCCGTCAACACATCCGCCTCGACGCTCCACTTACCACGGTCCCACGCCGCACGAGAGACCGTACCCGCCGTAGCACCGCCACCGGGACGCTCCACCTTCACGACGTGCGCCCCGTAGTCGGCGAACAGCATGCCGGTGATCGCTCCCGGCGTGCCCCAACTCAGATCGAGGACGAGAAGCCCATCGAGCGGTCCAGCCATGCTCGACTTCCTTTCTCCAGGGTGCGATGCACCGCAGCACGTGCCAACGACGGAATCGCAGGTCACCGTCGAACCGATGAACCCACAACAGATCAAAAAGGTAGATGATTAGGCGAAAAGAGTCAACCCACGCTCGCGCACCTGTCCGTGCCATCATGCCAGCATGAAGCAACGACCCTCGGACGCGCGGGACAGCTCGATCCGGGTCCCGAAGGCCGCGCAACTCGTCGCCGACAACCTACGACGCCGCATCGTCACCGGCGAACTCGCAACCGGTGATCCGCTCCCGAACGAGACCGCTCTGATGGAGATGTTCCAAGTGTCGCGTCCGACGCTCAGGGAAGCGTTGCGCATCCTCGAAAACGAGGCGCTCATCGTGGTGAAGCGCGGTGCCCATGGCGGTGCACGGGTCCAGTTGCCCGACGTTGCGGTCGCTTCGCGCTACGCCGCGCTCATGCTCCAAGTCCGCGGGACAACCATGGAAGACCTCTTCCAGGCACGGCGGATTCTTGAGCCCGCCGCGGTCCGGATGGTGGCGGAAAAGCATACGAAACAAGCGGTCAAGGCCCTTCGCGCTCAACACGAACGCGAGGTCGCGGCATCCGACGACCCTGAGGACTACGCGTACGAGGCCACCCAGTTCCACGAGCTGCTCGTGGAACTCGCCGGCAACAACACGCTCACGCTGTTCAGCCAGATGATGATCGAGATCGTCGGCAGGCACCACAAGGCGACGCTGCTCGGGGCACCCGCGCAGCGGGGTGAGTTCGCCAAGGTCGGCAACGAACATCACTCACATTTGATCGACCTGATTGCCGAGGGGAGGGCCGACGAGGCCGAGGCGTTCTGGCGTTTTCACATCGACGGCGCTGCCGTGAGAGCGCTCCAGCACCTCGGACACAAGACGATCGTCGACCTGCTGGGCTGACCGCCCGGGGAAGGGCCCGGCTCGCATCGCGCGCACCGTGGTCGACGACGAATCGTAATCCGCCAACTAATTAAGCGGTTGACTTGACGAAGGTCACGCGCAGGCTTATCCTCCGTAGGAATTCGTATCCCTGTAGATACGATCGTTCCGTAGCAGCCGCGCTCAGCCCGAGCGCACGACCAGGGGGAATCTGCCATCGTCGACTACCTGCTCTGGGGCATCCTCGGGCTCGGATCTGGTGCCGTCGTTGCCTACATCGCCCTCGGCATTGTTCTGGGGTATCGCGGGTCCGGCGTCATCAACTTCGCTCAGGGCGGCATTGGCATGTACACCGCCTACGTCTACGTCGGGCTTCGTACCACCGGTCGCTACCTCCTTCCCGTGCCCGGTCTGCCCGGCTTCGTTCAGCTGGGCCCGAAGACCGGATACTCGACGTGGCCGAGCATGGCGTTCACCTTTGTCACCGCAGTGCTGCTCGGGCTGATCGTGCACTTCCTCGTCTTCCGGCCACTGCGGCATGCCCCGACGATCGCCAAGGTGGCAGCGTCGATCGGCCTCATGCTGTCGCTGCAGGCGATCGTCGCGTATCGCTACGGAACGGAAACGCTATCTGCACCGACGCTCCTGCCCGAGGGCACGGCCTTCACGCTCAGCGGCACACGCTTCCCTGTCGATCGGCTCATCATCGCCGGTGCCGCCATCATCGCGGCGGCTGCTCTCTGGGCATTGTTCCGGTACACACGATTCGGACTGGCTACGCGGGCCGCAGCAGAAAACGAGCGCGGAGCAATGTTGCTCGGCGTGTCACCAGAGTTCCAGGCGGCCGCGAGCTGGGTGCTCGCAACCGTGCTTGCCACCATCGGAAGTGTGCTCGTCGCTCCCCTCACACAGCTCACCCCCACGGGATTCACGTTCCTCGTGATTCCCGCTCTGGCCGCCGGTCTGATCGCAAGATTCACCTCGTTCAGCGTCACCGTGGCGGCGGCCCTCGTGGTATCGGTGATCACGAACATCGTCGCCAATCTCGCCTACAAGTACCCGAAGTTCCCGAGCGTGGGATGGCCCGACGCCATCCCGTTTCTGGTCATCATCGTTGTGATGTTCGTCGGCGGCAAGTCACTCCCCGAGCGCGGACAATCGGTCGAAGGCAAGCTGCAAACCGTGCCACCGACGCAGCGCCGTGTGTTCATTCCAGCCGCCGTGTTCGCAATCTTCACGTACCTCATTTACAACGTTTCCTCGGGCTACCGCTTGGCACTGATCAATACGTTCATCGGTGCAATCGTCGGCCTTTCGATGGTCGTGATCACCGGATATATGGCACAGATCTCGCTGCTCCAGATGACGCTCGCAGGCGTGAGTGCCTACGTACTGGCCGGTCTCACGACAGCCTGGGGTATTCCGTTCCCGCTCTCGCCAATCATCGCGATCGCCATCGCCACCCTGGTCGGTGTCGTTGCCGCGTTGCCAGCGCTTCGCGTCCGCGGGGTGAACCTCGCTGTGGTGACGCTGGCCGGCGGTCACGCTATCGAAGGCGTGATCTTCAACAATGAGAAGTACGCCGGCGGCTTCGAAGGTGCCCTCGTGACGCCGGCAAAGCTGTTCGGCTACGAGCTGTCATTCTCGAAGGGTCGCACCATCGGTCAGCCGAACTTTGCGCTCTTCGCGCTCATTGCCGTGACCATCGCTGCATTCCTCGTGTCGAACCTGCGACGCAGCTCCACCGGACGCCGCATGCTCGCCGTGCGCACCAACGAACGTGCCGCTGCCTCAATGGGCATCAATATCGCCAGCACGAAGTTCGTCGCGTTCGGCATCTCGTCGATGATCGCCGGGGTCGCAGGCGTGCTGGTCGCGTATCAGCAGACGCGGCTCTCACCGCAGTCGTTCAGCGTGTGGGTCACGATCGCGATCCTCGCGATCGCGTTCCTCGGCGGAATCACCAGCGTCACGGGCGGGTTGATTGCTGGCGCGCTGATGGCCGGGGCATTCATGCCAGAAGTTCTCGACGACCTCATCTTCTCGAAGTCGCACAACGGATTGCAGCTCCAGAACCTCATCGGTGGCCTCGGCCTCATCCTCACCGCCATCCTGAATCCGGAGGGCATCTCCGGTGCGATGCGCATCACGGGGCAGCAGCTCAAGGGACTGTTCCACCGAGTAACCCGGAGGCCAGCTCGGGCCGGAGCACCGACATGAGCGCGGACACTGCCGAGCTGCACGCTGTCCTTGCGCGTCTCGATCGCTTGGAGGCTCAGGTGGCCGCCCGCTCTCTTCTCGCCGAGTACGCAAAGCGCTGCGACGCCAACGACTCGGGAGCGGTGAGCGAGCTATTCGAACCGGACGCGACCCTCACGGTCGCGGGCGGCGCTGTCACGGGCCGAACCGCGATCGCTGCGTGGTATCTGCCACGGCTCTCGGGTGCGACGAAACACCTCGTGACCAACGTCGACTTCACCGGCGAAGATGGGCTCGGCGCGATCTCACTTCGGTCCGAATTCCTTGCCATCGTTCAGCTCGACGCCGGACCGTCCCTCACGTGGGGCACCTATGTCGACAACGTGCACGTCGTGAACGGACCGGGTGCCAACGGGCGAGCAACGTTCATCGACCGGGCGATCCACCTTGATGGCCGAAGTGGACCCATCGCAATCGTCGCCGACGCTGCATCCGGCACGGTGGCGTAATGACCGGACGCCTCGTTGGCCGCGTCGCCGTCATCACCGGTGGCGCGAGTGGGATCGGCGAAGCCACCGTGCGACGTTTCGTGTCCGAAGGCGCGCGGGTTGTCATTGCGGACCTGCAAGCCGAACTCGGCCAAGCCCTTGCCGCGGAGCTTGGCGACTCGACAAGGTTCGTGCGGACGGACGTGACAGACGAAGCGTCGCTCCTGGCCGCGATCACAACTGCGACGGAAACGTTCCGAGCACTCGACATCATGTTCAATAACGCCGGGATCATCGGCGCGACCGGGCCAATTGCAACGATTGGATACGACGACTACCGGCGCACCATGGCCGTCCTCGTTGACAGTGTCGTGTTCGGCACGAAGCACGCCGCTGCCGCGATGATCGCGCACGGACGCGGAGGGTCGATCATCTCGACTTCAAGTGTCGCTGCCGTGTCAGGCGGACTTGGTACGCACACATACAGTGCGGCCAAGGCAGCCGTGCTCGGCTTCACGCAATCCGTCGCCGCCGAGCTGTGGCCGCATGCAATACGCGCCAACGCGATTCTTCCGGGCAAGATCATGACCCCCATGACGGCCAATCTGCGGGCGAGCGCAACGCCGGTGCCGAGCGAGGCAACAGCGCCACCGACCGGGCCAGCCACCACCGTGCCGACAACACCGTCAGACTCGCCGGAGTCGATGCGAGCAGAACGCCGCGCGTATCCAGCCGATATCGCAGCGGCGGCGCTGTTCCTCGCGAGCGATGACGCGCGTTTCGTGACAGGCGAATCACTCCTCGTCGATGGAGGGCTCGTCCGCGCTGGCGGTCCGTCACCGTTCGCGATCGGGAACTATCGCACCCCCGGCATGATCGGCGGGTCGGTCGGCTCGTGAGCAACCAATCACTCCTCACAACCGACAAGCTGTCCGTTTCGTTCGGTGGCGTGCATGCGGTTCGTCAGCTGAGCCTCAGCGTCGGACGCGGTCAACTCGTCGGGCTGATCGGGCCGAATGGTGCCGGCAAGACCACCTTTGTCGACGCTCTCACAGGCTTCGTCCGTTCCTCAGGTTCGGTGATGTTCGACGGGATCGACATCTCGACGTGGCCCGTTCACAAACGGGCGAAAGCCGGGATGTTGCGCACCTGGCAGTCCACCGAAATCTTCACCGATCTCACGATCGAGGAGAACCTCCTCAGCGGTGTTGAGCACCGTGGGATTGGGCAGGTGTTCGCGGATCTCGTCGCGCCCGGACGCAGGCGGGCGCCGTCGGACACGCTTCGCCATCTTGAGCGATTTGGTCTCGCCGACTTTGCCAAGCGCATGCCGAGTGAATTGTCCTACGGCCAGCGCAAGCTCGTTGGTGTAGCGCGTGCACTTGCCGCTGAACCGAAGGTGCTCCTGGTCGACGAACCGGCGGCGGGTCTCGATTCGCGCGAGAGCGAAGAGCTCGGTGCGCGCCTGCGAGGCGTCGTCGACGAGGGGACCGCCGTTCTGCTCATCGACCACGACATGGGCCTCGTTCTCTCGGTGTGCGACTACATCTATGTGATCGATTCCGGCCTGTTGATTGCCGAGGGAACACCGTCTGAAGTGCGCAACGATGCGAGGGTCATTTCGGCCTATCTCGGCGAAACATCCGACGATGCCGACACTCACCGGACCGCCGGAGTCGAATCGTGACCGCGCTCCTCGAGGTCGAGGGACTCTACGCGGGCCACTCCGGGGTAGCGGTCGTGCGGGACCTGCACCTCAGCGTCAGCTCGGGCGAGGTTGTCGCGGTCCTGGGGCCGAATGGCGCGGGGAAGACCACGACGCTGCTCACGACAATGGCCCTCATCCCTATCATCCGCGGCGAGGTGCGAGTGTTCGGGAAGTCCGTGAAGGGACGCAAACCGTTCCAACTTGCGCGCGAGGGGGCATCGATGGTGCCCGAGGACCGCGCATTGTTCTCGAGTCTCACGGTGCAAGAAAACCTTCGTCTTGCCACGAAAGGAAAGAAAGAGCCGCTCAGCCGCGTGTTCAAATACTTCCCGGCGCTCGAAGCTTTGCTCGATCGGCGAGCGGGACTGCTGTCGGGCGGCGAACAGCAGATGCTCGCCGTCGGACGGGCCCTGCTCACCTCGCCGAAACTTCTGATTGTCGATGAGATGAGCCTCGGTCTTGCACCGATCATCGTCCAGGGAATGCTGCCCGTGCTTCCTGCGATCGCAGCCGAAACCGGTTGTGGCGTACTCCTGGTCGAGCAGCACGTGCAACAGGCGCTTCGCATTGCTACGCGCGCATACGTACTCAATCACGGCGATCTCGTTTTGTCCGGGTCGGCCCGCGAGCTGCTCGACGATGCATCGCTGCTCGAATCGAGCTACCTCGGTGAGCACGCCATCGCGGAAAACGACCGAACCCTTCCGTAACCAACCGTCAGCACCAGTAACCAAACCCAACCCAGGAGACAACGAAATGAAGAGACTCACAGGCTCAGCGGATAGGTCACGGCTGCGTCGTGACGATGGCCAGCGGCCGGCTTCGCCGGCCGATTCATTGTGCTGTGTCCGATTGAGGACTCGCCTATCGGCTCGTCCTCATAGAACGGCAGTGTGCGCAGTCGCATTCGCCGGCCTCGTCGCCGGGGTCGCCCCCGATGCAGGCGCGGTCGCCAAGAAGACCACAACGAAGAAGAAGGCCGCCGCTGTCGCCACGGCTGCGCCGACCACAGCTCCGTCAGCGACCACACCACCTGCTGCCTCGGCCAGCGGCGAAATCAAGATCGGTTTCATCAACCAGGAGGGCGGCGCGAGCGGATCCTGGCCAGAGGCCTGGGCTGCCGTCGACGCCGCCGCGAAGTACATCAACGATGACCTCGGGGCGGTCGGTGGCAAGAAGATCAAACTGGTCAAGTGCACCACCGATGGCACCGCAGCGTCATCACAGAAGTGTGCTCAGCAAATGGTCACCGAGAACGTCCTCTACGTACAGGGTGGCCTCGACACGCAGTCCGCTGCTTGGCACCCGATCCTCGAGGCGGCCGACGTCCCCATCATCGGCGGCATCCCGCTCACCAACGCTGACAACAACTCGAAGGTCGGCTACTACCCCTACGCGGGTGGAGCGACGACATTCCCCGGACTCGCGACCTACATCCTCCGGTATCTCCCCAATGCCCGCCGAGTGGGCATCCTTGCAAACGACACGGCCGGTGCCGCCGCAGGCATCGATGCGGTGACGAAGCTGCTCGAGGCCCGAGGCATCGAAGTGATCACCGTGCGTGCACCTGCTTCGCAGAGCGACTGGCTCGCCCCCTTCGCCGCCGTCTCACGCACCGACGCTGTTGCCGTGCTCGTATCGACGGCTAACTGCATTCCTGTGGCCAAGGCGCGCAACAGCCAGAGCGCCTCGGTGCCCATGATCTCGGTGAGCGCATGCTTCAGCCAGAACGTCATAGACGCAGTCGGCAAAGACGGGCTCTCCGGTTGGAAGGTCGATCAGAAGTTCGAGAACCCTGAAGGCACAACGAAGGACGCCGTGGTCTACCAGCGCGTCATGAAGAAGTACGCCGGTGACAAGGCCAATCTTCTCGGCTTCGCGCCGCCGTCGTACTCGAACCTGATGACCGTCTACACGAACGCTCTCAAGCCACTCGGCGCTGGCGTCACCAGCGCGTCGCTGATCGCGAAAATGAAGGACCCTGCAGGCGGCAAGGTCTTTATGGGTGGCCGTTATCAGTGCCGCGTCGCCGGGCAGCCCTACGCTGCGATTTGCAACTACCAGACAAGCTGGGCGTCGGTGGTCGAGGGCAAACTCGTCGATCCGACCGCATTCGTCGACCTCTCGTCGGTCATCAAGAGCCTCCAGTAACTGGTCGTCCAACGCTTCGACGAACCTCGCGACGAACCTCGCGACGAACCCTGGTTCGTCCTCACGAGATCCGGGGAGGGCCCGGTGCACCCCCGGCACCTGGCCTTCCCCGTTCCCGTTCTCCTCACACTTTCAGTCGCAAGCTACCAATCGAACGTGAGCGTTCATGTCCATCCGACTCGCCCTCCGCTACGACATGCGAGCCCCATCGTTTGGTGCACCGGCCTCTGCGTTGTACGCCGCAGCGCTTGACCAGGCCGCGATCGCCGACGCAGCGGGGTTTGATGTCGTCTACCTCGCCGAGCACCATGGAGCGGAGGACGGGTACTGTCCCTCCCCCCTCACGCTCGCTGCCGCAATGGCCGGAAGAACATCGCGGATGCGCCTTCATTTGTCAGCATTGGTTGCTGTCCTGCACCATCCTTTGCAATTGGCGGAGGACCTCACTGTGCTCGACCTCGTGAGCAATGGGCGCGTCGAGATGACGTTGGGAATTGGATATCGCCTCGCGGAGTACCAGATGTTTGGTGTCGCAAAAGCCCGACGGGTGCAGATTCTCGATGAGATCATTGACACGCTCGAGAAGGCGTGGACCGGTTTACCGTTCTCGTTTCGTGGCCAGGAGCTGGCGATCCTGCCGGCCCCCGTGCAGCAGCCCGGCCCGCCGATCTTTATCGGTGGATCGACGGAAGCCTCTGCATTGCGCGCGGCTCGTACGTCCCACGGGTACCTGCCCGCGACCCCGCAGCTGTTCGACGTGTTTGCCGCAGAACGGACACGGCTGGGCGGCGTCGTCCCGCCCCGTCCTCGGGCGAAAGGGCCACTGTTCCTGTTCGTCAGCGACGACCCTTCACGAGACTGGGCCGCTGTCGCTCCACACCTGATGTACAACACGAACATGACCGCGGCATGGGCACGTGAACGAGGAGTTGGGGCCACGCCTTATCCATCGATCGAGAACGCCGACCAGCTTCGCTCGATGCCACAGTTCCGTGTCGTGACCCCTACCGAGTGTGTTGCGTTGATCGAGTCGGTGGGTGAGGACGGCGAGTTCACCTTCCATCCGCTGATGGGTGGGCTGCCACCGCAGCACGGCACGGCGAGCCTCACGCGGCTTGTTGAACAGGTGTTGCCGGTGTTGGCCGAAAAGGGCCTGTGGGTTCGTCCCGCAGCCGGCTCGGCGGCGCTGCGATGAGCCTGCTCCCCACGTCGAACATTCAAGTGCTCTTACGGAGTCGCCCGCTGGACCGAATCGAACCGTCGAATTTCAACGTCGTTGAAACCTCGGTGCCGGCCGTTGCTGACGGGCAGGTCCTCGTGCGCGTGTGCTGGCTCGCGTTCGCGCCCGCACAGCGTGGCGTCCTCAATGACGTGCCGTCGTACACACCGCCGGTGCAGATCGGCGAGGTGATGCGCAGCTCGGCGGTCGGCCAGATCGTTGCATCGCGGAACCCCGGCTTTGCGGTTGGCGACAACGTGATGGGCTCGTTCGGGTGGCAGGAGCATGCGCTGCTGTCGCCCGACGTAGCGGTCGACGGGCTCTCCGACATCGAGACGCTTCCGGTGGGGGTCGATCTCCGACTCGCGCTCAACGTCCTCGGAGTAACCGGGCTCACGGCGTACGTCGGCATGGTCGATCTCGGCCGCCCCGTCGCGGGCGACACGGTCCTGGTCACCGCCGCGGCCGGGGCGACCGGTTCGATCGCCGGGCAGATCGCTCGCTTGCGTGGTGCCGCACGGGTGATCGGTACGGCGAGCACGGCAGAGAAGCGGGCCTGGGTAATTGAAGAGCTCGGCTTCGACGACTGCCTCGACTACCGCGACCCGAAGATCTTTCGTCTGCTCCGTGCTGCGGCACCGAACGGGTACAACGTCGTGTTCGACAACGTCGGCGGATCGCTCCTCGACGACGCTCTCGGAAACATAGCGTTGCGGGCGCGGGTCGTGCTGTGCGGGGCGATCTCGACCGGCTACAAGCCGCAGCGAGCGGAAGTGGGTCTGCGCAACTACCAGTTCCTCACGACGCGCCGGGGCACGATGGCGGGCTTCATCGTGCGGGACCACGCGGATCGCTTCGACGAAGCCCGTGCTGATCTCGCCCGCTGGAACGACTCGGGTGAGCTTCGCTACGCGGAGGACATGGCGCTCGGACTGGAGGCCGCACCGGCGACTCTGCAACGTCTGTTCGACGGCGACAACCTCGGCAAGCAACTCCTGCACGTTGCCGACCCCCTCCCGGCGGTGTCGTTCACGTGACCACCGATGCACCGAGGCGAGCGTCCACATGACCGCCGATGTGCTGCGGAACGTCCGAACGGTGACGGCTCGCGCGGGTACGTGGTCGTGCTGTCGCGTAACGCGGTGCATCCGTGCGTCGGCTCGGTCGCGGTACATTCGGCCCCTTCGCGGTGCGTTCGGGCGCGCCAAATGCACCGCAACTGCGCCGGATGTACCGCGACGGGGCAGAACACGCGATGGAGGTTTGTGGTGACGATCATTGGATCGAGGGTTGAGCGGGTCGAGGACCGACGCTTCCTCACGAGCGGTGCTATGTACACGGATGATCTGGCACCGCTGGACGGCTGCGTGTGGATCACCTACGTTCGGTCGACGCAGCCACATGCGCGCATACTTTCCATCGACACGTCCGATGCACTCGCGCTCGACGGCGTGGTGGCCGTGTTCACGGCCGCCGATATCGACCTCGGACCGGTCCCGCCCGACATGGCGATTCTGCCGACACAGTTTGTGCGGACGTTTCTCGCAAGCGACGTTGTGCGGTACGTCGGCGAGCCCGTGGCGGTGGTCGTCACCCAGACCCGCGCTCAGGGCGAGGACGCCATCGAGTCGGTAATCGTCGACTACGAGCCGCTGCCCGCCGTTGTTGACGTTGCAGACTCGTTGCGCGGCGAAGTCCTGCTGCACCCTGCCACAGGGACCAACGTGGCAGCTCGCATCGACGCTGAGGTGCTCGACGTCAGCGACTGCGAGATCGTCGTCCGTCAACGCGTCCTCAACTCGAAGGTCGCGACGTGCCCGATGGAGCCGTTGTCTGGCATGGCGCAATGGCCCGAGGGTGGCCGCATCGAACTGTGGACGACGTCGCAAGGCCCGCACATCGTGCGCAACGCTCTCGTGGCCGCGTACGGGCTCGCGCCCGAAGCCGTGCGGGTCGTGTCCCCCGACGTTGGCGGGGCATTCGGCGGCAAGGCGTTCCCGTACCCCGAGCAGCTGTTGTTGCCGTGGATTGCACGTCGAGTAGCGCGTCCGGTGCGCTGGGCCGAGACGCGATCCGAGTCGATGCTCACCATCGGCCATGGCCGCGGCCAGGTACAGGACATCGTGATCGGCGGCACCCGCGACGGTCATGTGTGCGCATATGACCTTACGGTTCTGCAGGACATCGGAGCGTACGCACGAGTCAGCACGATGCTGCCCGCGCTCACGAGGCTGATGCACCCCGGCCCGTACGCCATTGATCGCACGGCGTACCGGTCCGAGGCGGTATTCACAAATACCGTTCCGATGATGGCGTTCCGTGGTGCCGGGCGGCCCGAGGCGACCGCCGCGATCGAACGGGCGATGGACCTGTTCGCTGCGGAGATTGGTATGGATCCGGCTGAGGTCCGCCGACGCAACGTCATCACGCCCGACGCGTTCCCGTTCACGACAACGGCCGGAACGACCTACGACTCGGGTGAGTACGCGAAGGCGCTCGACCTGGCGCTGGCGGCCGCGGGCTACGACGAATTGCGGTCCGAGCAGGCGCGTCGCCGTGCGTCTGGAGACATCGTGCAGATGGGCATCGGTCTGGCCGTCTACGTCGAGATCACGGCGGGCAGCGGCGGCACCGAGTTCGCACGGGTCGAGGTGCTCAGCGGCGGAAAGGTACGTGTACGTACCGGTTCGTTCTCGCACGGCCAGGGCCACGCAACGATGTGGGCGATGCTCGTGTCCGACCGTACCGGCATTGCGATGGAAGACATCGAAGTCATCGACAACGACACCGATCTAGTCCCCCGTGGTGGACTTACCGGCGGATCGCGGTCGATGCAGATCGCAGGATCAAACGTCGCACGGGCCGCCGAGATCGTGGTGGAGCGTGCGCGTGAGCAGGCCGCGCACCTGCTTGAAGCACACGTCGAGGACGTGGTGATCGACTCGGAGCGGGGCGTCTTCCACGTCGTCGGGTCACCGACGCTGACCGTTTCGTGGACCGACGTTGCTGCGGCGTCCGACCCGGAGGACCTCACGGCCGACGGCGACATTGTGACGCCCGGCGGCAGCTTCCCCAGTGGTGCTCACATCGCGGTTGTGGACGTCGATACCGAGACCGGCCGCGTCGTACTCACCCGTCTCGTCGCGGCCGACGATGCGGGCCGCATCCTCAACCCGCTGCTCGCCGAGGGACAGGTACACGGCGGGCTTGCGTCCGGCATCGCCCAGGCCCTCCTTGAACAGGTCGTGTACGACGAGGAAGGGACGCCGCTCACCACGAACTTCGCCGACTACGGGATCATCTCTGCGGCCGAGCTGCCGAGCTTCGAGACAATCCATGTGGAAACGCCGTCGCCCCGGAACCCGTTGGGGGCCAAGGGAATTGGCGAGTCGGGCAGCGTCGGGGCCACGCCAGCGGTGCAGAACGCCGTGGTGGACGCGCTCTCCCACCTCGGCATCAGCCACATCGACATGCCACTTACCGCGTCGCGCGTCTGGGCCGCGATCGACGGCGCAACCACGGCCGGTTCGCGATGACGGTCGCCATGACGAGCGCCGTCGGAAACAGTCGCACGCGTGGTGCGGTGCTCACATGACGATCGCCATCGTGGGCGTCGGCGAGACCGACTACTCGTTCGCCGATGGCCGTTCAGTCGCCTCCATGTGCCTTGACGCGTGTCGACGGGCGCTCGACGACGCGGGCATCGAAGCGTCCGAGGTCGACGGGTTCCTCACCGAACATGTCACGTCCGCGAACCGTGCTCCGGTCGACGAGGTCGCACATCACCTCGGTGCCTCGAATCGCCGGTTCAGCGCGGCGATGGGCATTGCCGGTTCCGGCACCGTCGGTGCGCCTGCACTCGCCCGCATGGCGATCGAATCGGGGCAGGCCGACGTGGTCGTGTTCTATTACGGCATCAACATGAGCAGCCGCGGCAAGGGTGGGGCCTACGCGTACCACGCTGGCGACGCCGCCAAGGCAGCATTCGAGATGCCGTTCGGCTACTACGGCCAGCCCGTCTATTTCGCTGCTGCTGCTATGCGCTACCAGCACGAGTACGGGCTTGAACCGGAACACCTCGGTGCGGTGGCGCTTGCGGCGCGGGCACACGCGCAGCGTACGCCCAACGCACTGAAGCGGACACCGCTCACCATGGAGCAGTACCTCGCGAATGGTCCTGTCGCCGACCCCTTGCGCAAACTCGACTGCTGTCTCGTGAATGACGGTGCCGCCGCCTATGTCATGACGTCGTTACAACGGGCTCGCTCGATGCGCAGGCCGCCGGTTGTGGTTGCGGGTGTCGGGTTCGGGTCGAAGCCGGTCACACAGGGCCAGTACTTCTCACAGAGCACCGACCTGCTCACGACTGCGGGTTCGATCTCCGGGCCACGTGCGTTTGCCGATGCGGGACTGTCCCCCGCCGACGTTGACTTCGCCGAGATCTATGACTGCTTCACCATCTCAATGGTGGTGCAGTT
The DNA here is from genome assembly GCA_043720395.1 of Acidimicrobiia bacterium. Classification (GTDB taxonomy): domain Bacteria; phylum Actinomycetota; class Acidimicrobiia; order Acidimicrobiales; family JANYDT01; genus JANOYY01. The sequence continues at coordinate 11,702 of JAYSSR010000063.1, read as the reverse complement.
GGAAGACGTCGGACTCGCGCCGAAGGGTTCGGGTGCTCGTTTCGTGGCGTCGGGTGCCACCGGGCCGGGCGGATCTCTACCGGTGAACACCCATGGTGGACTTCTCAGCCAGTCGTACACGGTCGGGGCCAACCACGTCGTAGAGGCGGTAAGGCAACTCCGGGGGACACGCGGCGAAGCACAAGTCCCCAACGCCGAGGTCGGGCTTGTCACGGGCCTCGGGGCACCCGAGCATGCGACGCTGCTCCTCACCGTCGACCGCGGCGGCCCGGCATGAACATCCCGGTGTTCGACCCGCCAGCCGAACTGGGTTTCGCGGCACCGTTCTGGGCCGCGATTTCCAAGGGACTACTTCAGTTGCCAAAGTGCTCGGTCTGCGACGCGTGGCAGTGGTACCCGGATGATTCGGGCACATGCTGTGCGGGCGGCGTCCTCCTGTGGACGGCGGTCGCGGGTACGGGCGTCGTGCACACCTTCACTCGTGTGCGGCGCGCGTTCCTGCCCGGTGGTGACGACCAGGTGCCGTTCGTGGTGGCCTTCGTCGAACTCGACGGCGTGCCGGGCGTACGCCTCGTGAGCAACGTCGACTACGCGGACGTTGCCATCAATGACCGCGTGCACGTGACCTTCCACATGGTCAACGGACGCCAGCACCCCGTATTCGCGCGGGACTGATAGTCCCCTCACGCGCGGTGTGCTTCGCGGTACGTTCTGTGGCTCGCGGTACGTTCTGCGTACGTGGAACGTACCGCGAGCGCGCGAACGTACCGCGAAGCACAAGTCAGCCGTGCGTACGATTGCCGCGATGACGCCAGCTCGACAGGTCCGCCCGTGACCACAACGGCCAGCCCACGGGGGCTCGATGACCTTGTCGTGGTGGAGTTCGCCGGGTCGGTCGCCGGGGCGAACACGGCGAAGCTGCTCGGCGATCTCGGCGCGCGGGTCGTGTGCCTTGAACCGTCGACCGGTGCACCGTTGCGCGCTGACGCTGCCCAGTGGGCCGCGTTCGCAACCTCGCGTGAATGCCTCCCCGCGTCGAGCCCTGACGCAGCCGCGTGGCTGGCACGTGCCGACGTGGTGATCGAGTCGGACGCTCGCCGCAGCGTCGAAGGGCACGCCGAGCTCGTGCCCGCATCGGCCGTCCACCTGGTCATCTCGCCGTTCGGTTCAACCGGGCCGTATGCGCGCTGGCAATCGTGCGATATCGTCGATCAGGCCATCGGCGGACATCTCTACCTGTCGGGTACGCCAGATCGCGAGCCGCTCCAGGGGCCGACCGGCCAGGCAGCGCTGGCGGCGGGCATCTGGGGGGCGATCGGTGCACTGAGCGCGCTTACGGCACGCAAGAACACCGGCAAGGGTCAGCGTGTCGAGGTCACACACCACGAGGCCCTCGCCGCGCTGCACCAGTTCACCGACGTCCGGTGGACCCACGCGCGCAACGTCCTCAAGCGGATGGGCAACCGCTATGCCGGCCCCGGCAGTCCCATCGGGATGTACCGCGCTTCGGACGGCTGGGTCGCGTTCACGGTCGCGACGGCCGCCCACGGCGACACTCTGCTCGCAATGACCGGACTCACCCACCTGCTGGACCTGCCCGGCGTTGAATCGGTGACGGACATCATGACGAATCCGGCCATCCTCGATCCGGCGCTGAACGGCTGGCTTGCCGCGCAGACCGTCGAGAGCGCTGTCGATCTCCTGCAATCGGTGCGTCTCGCGGTCGGTCCGGTGCTCACGATGCGACAGGTGCTCGACGATCCACAGCTCGCAGCCCGCGACTGGTGGCTGCCAGCATCGGTGGATGGCATGGACGTCCGCCTGCCCGGTCCGCCCTACCGCATCGGCAACGTCGCATGGGCTTCGACGCCGGCCACGGACTCGTTCGGACCGCCACCCGCCGCGCTCACCGAGCGGCCACCTTTCGAACCCGCCGAGTCGCGGGCACCAACCGAGCCGGGGACCGAGACCACGCAGACCACGCAGACCGGTGCACGTCCGCTCGATGGCGTCCGCGTGCTCGACCTCACCCGTGTGTGGGCCGGTCCATTGGCGGCGCGCATCCTCGCCGACCTCGGCGCAGACGTGGTCATGGTCGAGGCCCTGTGGCAGCGGTCCGCACGTGTCATGCCACAGTCCTACGTGGACGCCACGCACTTCTACCCCGGCGACGACCCGCTCAATGAGCCGTGGAACACGCACGGATTCATCAACAAGTTCGCACTGGGCAAGAAGTCGATCGGCCTCGACCTCGCGACCGACGAGGGCCAAAGGCTGTTCGAAAGGCTCGTGGCAGGCACCGACGTGCTCGTCGAGAACTTCAGCCCTCGCGTCATGCCGAACCTCGGCTTCGACGAGGAACGTCTCCACGAGATCAACCCGCATCTGATCTATCTCACCATGCCCGGTTACGGCCGCACCGGCCCGGCGAGCGACTACTCCGCGTACGGGCCCGTGCTCGATTCCCACGCCGGGCTTTCGACGCTGATGGGCTACCGCGACGTCGACGCATGGAAGTGCGGCATCGCGTGGCCCGATCCCATTGGCGGCGTCCACGGAGCGCTGTCGGTACTTGCCGCACTGTGGAACCGCGAGAGCGACCCGCAACGCCGGGGAACCACAATTGAGGTAGCTCAATTGGAGACCGCCGTCACGATGGTCGGCGACCGATTGGTACGCGCGCAGATCGAAAACGACGACCCCCCGATTCTCGGAAACCGCCATCCAACACGGGCGCCGCAAGGTGTCTACCGCAGTAATGGCGAGGACCGCTGGCTCACCCTGAGCACTCCGGATGACGCCGCCTGGCGTGCCCTCTGCCAAACCGCAAACCTGCCAGATGAGTGGGTGTCGTGGACGCTGCCCGAGCGTCGGGACAACCACGACACGATCGATGCAGCGATCACGGCCTGGACGCTCGGGTGGACAAACCAAGAAGCGGCGGCAGCTCTGCAAACAGCGGGCCTCCCCGCCGCTCCCGTCGCCGACGCGCAAGACCTGATGGAGGATCCGCACCTCGCGGCCTGCGGGTTCTTCACCGACCTCACGCACCGCGTCGCAGGCACCCACGCTTGGCACGGCCTCGCCTGTCGACTCTCCGAAACGCCGGCCGTGGCCCGCAGCGCGGCACCGTGTCTTGGCGAGCACAACCGCGAGGTCCTCATTGCCTGGGCCGGATGCACCGACGCGGAAGTGGACGCCTTGCTCGCCACCAACGTCATCGGCACCGAACCGCTCGCGTAAAGGCCACCTCGCACCTCGCACCGTTACACAAACCCCGCTCGAAGCTCCCGCAGTCACTTCGCTCCCGCTCCCGCCTCGCCAACGGGTAAGGTCCGCGCCCATGATCGAGCACAACATTGATATTGCGACCCGCGACGGAGCAATGAACACGTTCATCACACACCCGGAAGAAGGCGGCCCGCACCCGGTCGTGTTGTTCTACATGGATGCTCCGGGCAAGCGGGAGGAACTCCACGACATGGCCCGCCGACTCGGTACGGCCGGGTACTACGTGGTGCTTCCGAACCTCTACTACCGCAGCGTCCGCGAGTTCGACTACTCAGCGGGCGACCCCACCGAGACCCGCGCCGCCATGTTCGCCCTGATGAGCTCGCTCGACCACAAGCTGATCACGGCGGACACGGAGGCCCTGCTCGCCTACGTCGGCAGGGACAAGCCAGCCGATGCGACCCGCATTGGCTGCGTTGGCTACTGCATGAGCGGCCCGTTCTCATTTGGCATGGCCGGTCAGTTCCCCGACCGGATCAAGGCCGCTGCGTCGATCTACGGCGTGAAGCTGTTCGGCGAAGGCTCACCTGCTCATCTCGCAGGCAAGGTTCGCGGGGAGTTGTACTTCGCATGCGCCGAGACGGATCTCTATGCACCGAAGGAGATGATCGACAAGCTCGAACACCACCTCGACGAGGTGGACGCGAAGGCGCGGGTCGAGTGGTATCCCGGGGTGGAGCACGGGTTCGCCTTCCCGAATCGCCCGGCATACAACAAGGCTGCGGCGGAGCGTCATTGGGAGCGTCTGCACTCGCTCTTCGCCCGCAACCTCCACGGACGCTGAGCCTCGCCACTCAGGGAGCGAGGGTTGCGACGAGCGGCAGGATGGCATCGAGCGGCACGGGTCGAGCGAACAGATACCCCTGACCGAACGCGCACCCCAGTTCGCGGGCTTGGTCGGCAGTGGCGATGTCCTCGACTCCCTTCGCAACAACCTCGTAGTCCATCGCCCGACCGAGTTCGGTGACTGCTCTCACGAACGCCTTCGCTCCCGGTCGCTGATGGAGCTCCGAGACAAGCGTTCGTGAGAGTTTCACTTGTGCGGGGTTGAGCTTCTCCACCAACCCGAAGGTGAGCTTGTCGAGGCTGAGATCATCCAGCACGATGGAAGCGCCCGCCGCGCGCAGATCCTCGGTACGACGGAGCATGGTCTCGGCCGACCGTTGAAACGCAGTCTCGGCGATCTCGATGAGGAGTCGATCAGTGCCGACCGTCGTGGCATCGAAAAGTGCAATGAGATCATCGAGCAGGGTGTCATCGAGTGCCTGCCCGGCACCGAGGTTGACCGACAGCGGACCGTCATAACCAGCCGACGCAAGGCGCTCGAGCGCTCTCCCAGCCTCTTCCGAGACGAACCTACGCACGCCCCGCTGGGCATCGGCTCGCAGGCCCGAGGGCATGAACGCATCCGGACCGAGGAGGCCGTGCTCGGGATGGTTCCATCGAACGAGGCACTCGTACGCGACGACGGAGCGATCATCCAGTCGATGCACCGACTGAAAGGCGAGCTCGAGCTCGTTGCGACCAGCCGCGCCGCTCAGATCAAGTTCGAGGGCGTACGCGCGGCGGATCGCCTCGTTCATGGTGGGGTCCAGAACCTCGACGTGTCCCTTTCCACGGTTCTTTGCCTGGAACATCGCGGTATCTGCACGCTCAAGGATGCTCTCAAGTGTGTCGTCCACCGACACAATCGCCACGCCGATGCTCGCCCCGGGCGTGACGTACTCCCCTTGGCCGAGTTGGACTGGCTCGCCGATCGCCGCGAGGAGGCGGTGCGCGGCGTCGGCCGCTTCTTCGCGGCTCGAGATCGGGCTCAGGAACACGGCAAACTCGTCGCCGCCAAAACGCGCGGCCAGGTCGTGAGGCCGTATCGAAGCGAGCAATCGTTCGCCGATCACTTTGAGGAGGCGGTCTCCGACCGCGTGTCCGTAGGTGTCGTTGATCGGCTTGAAGTCGTCCAGATCGAGGAAGACGACGGCGTTCGAGCGATCACCGCTGACACGCGCGATCGTCTCGCGCACCCTTCGTGCGAACGCGGCCCGGTTGAGCAAACCAGTCAGTCCGTCGTGTTGAAGCTCGAACACAAGCTTGCTCTCGAGCTGCCGCAGCTCCGCGACCGACTGCTCAAGCCGACCGTTTTCAACAGCCGAGGACAGCTGCGAAGCGAGCATGTCAGCGAGGCGAAGATCGTCGGGACCGAACGACGCGATGTCCGTCGAAGGCTGGCCGATGAGCAGGACGCCCTCGATCGCATCACGCACCCGCACCGGAACGATGATTGCGGTTGAGCGGAAATCGCGACCGGCGATTTCTCGGACCAGCGGATCCGGGTATTCCGAACCGAGGTCCACAAGCGTCGCCGACGTAGGACAGAGGTCCGCAACGGTTGACCCGCCGAGCGGCACCAGCGCAGGCGGTTCGCCGCGCCGGAAGCAGGCTCGCTTCCATGCTTGACCGTCGGCGTCGCGGTACTCGTAGTCGAGGCGTTCGACTCGGAACTCGGCGCGGGCCGCCTCGAGGACGCTCCACAGCGTTCGTTCCGCGGCATCGTCGCCGAGCAGCCGGGCGGAGGAGAGCCGCAGGAACTCGAGCTCCTCGCTGCGGCGGCGTTCTCGGAGAAAGGTTCGGTTCGTGGCAAAGGCACCGGCGATCGGAATTGCGAGTAGGACCGCAGTCGCCGGTGATGCGGCGAGCAGTGCTGATGCAGACAGGCCGACACTCACCATGACACCCGACGTGATGAGCGAGATCTTGATCGTGTTGACGAGGTCTCGTGTCGAGAGTTCGTCCTCGGCAAGGTAGATGACACCGAAGACGAGCACCGTCCCGGTCAGGGTGAACGCTCCCGCCGCGGCATACGCGGCGGCCCATGACGCGAGCGATGGCGCCCCGTCCGCCCCCACCTTCGCACCGAGGGCCCGAAAGACGGCGAAAGCGAGCTGATTCTCCAATGCGAACATTCCGAGATTGAAGAGCAGCTTCGAGGATCGCTGTTTGCGATGGAACACAAGGACGAGACCGCATCCGAGCAATTGGGAAAGGAGCGCGACCACTGAGGAACTGTGGAAGAACGAAATGACCAGCGTCGCCTCGACGACAGAGACCGTGTGAGCACTTCGACCTACCTGGAAATGAACCACGAGGAACTCGCTGATCGCAAACAGCGCAGCGAGGCCGAGCACCCCCCACGCAGGAGCAAAGAAACCGCGCGCAGCCGTGTTCGACGACGCAAGGCTCAACGCGACACTGAGCGCGGCAAGATAGACCCCCGCTGTGTAGACGGAGATTCGCCTCGTCGATTTGGCGACAGGGCGCGTCGGCTGCGCGTCCGCCAGTTCGTGGGTCTCCTCCATCCGCTGTACGTCGACGAATCCGGCCCGTCGCTTGACGGGCTATCGAGATCATTTCGCCGCTCGCTGAAGGTCCATTCAGTCCTGACGGGCACCACGGAGTCGCACGACCCATTCCGCAACCACACAGAGTGGCCGTATCGTGTTCGGGCCAACCTACGGAGGTCGAAATGTCCCGTTCATCGAAGTCCCCATTCTTCGCAATCCTCGCAACGTGCTCCATTGCTATGGTCACCACGACCATCGGCGTCGCAACGTCGGGAACGTCGTGGGGCGCGTGCGTAGGTACGTCAATCGACGCGTCAACGCTGACGCTTCCGGCGACCGCGCTCGCGGTCGGCGCACCGGCGGCATGGGCGTCCGGGAACCAGGGTGCGGGTGTCGACGTCGCCGTGATCGATACCGGGGTGAACTCCGTCCCCGGCCTGGCGTCGGCTGGCAAGGTGGTGGACGCCGTCGATCTGTCGTTCGACGCCCCGTCGGCAAATGTCCGGTACCGAGACGTCCACGGCCACGGGACGAACATGGCCGGGATCATCGCGGGTGATGGTTCGGGCGGCACCATGACGATGGGCGTTGCTCCGAAGGCCCGGATCATCAACGTGAAGGTCGGTGCCGGTGATGGGTCTGTCGATGCCTCACAGGTCATTGCGGCACTCGACTGGGTCGTGCAGAACAAGACGGCGCAGGGCCGCAACATCCGGGTCGTCAATCTCTCCTACGACACCGATGCCGTGACCGACTACCGCACGGACCCGCTTTCCTATGCCGTCGAGAATGCTTGGAAGGCAGGGATCGTCGTAGTCGTGTCGGGAGGAAACGACGGCCGGGGCGCCAAGACGCTCGGCAATCCGGCGAGGAACCCGTTCGTGATCGCCGTCGGAGCGTCGACGTGGGATCCGTCGAAGTTCTCGTTCCGAGTCCCGAGTTGGTCGAGCACCGGTGACATGGTCCGCAACCCGGACTTCGTGGCACCGGGCGAGTCGATCGCCAGCCTCCGGGTGCCGGAGTCCTACCTCGATGTGACGTACCCGGGTGCTCGTGTGCACGAGCCGTTGACCTGCACGGGCCTGTTCCGAGGTTCTGGCACCTCTCAGGCAGCCGCAGTCGTCTCTGGTTCCGTCGCGCTGCTGCTCGCACAACGCCCGACCCTCACTCCCGACCAGGTGAAGGCGCTGCTCGCCACAACCGCACGCTCGATGAACATCCAACCGGAGCAGCAGGGCAGCGGCATGATCAACGTTGCCGCGGCCCTCAACGCAGCGACACCAAATGCCTCCCAGAACTTCTCGGGCTCGACAGGGAAGGGTTCCCTCGAATTGTCACGTGGCACCTTCCACGTCGGCACGTCGGCGACTGACGGGCTCGTCGGCGAGTACCACGCGTTCCTGAGTTCGTTCTCAGGGAACACCTGGGCGAGGTTGTCGGGCTCCCGCAAGGCCTGGACGAACCAGTCGTTCGATTCCCAGGGCCGACTCACGTCCGGTACATGGTCCGGGTCGTCATGGTCTGGTTCCTCATGGTCGGGTTCCGCATGGTCCGGCTCGTCATGGTCGGGTTCCGCATGGTCCGGGTCCTCATGGAGCGGCTCGTCATGGTCCGGGTCCTCATGGAGCGGCTCGTCATGGAGCGGTGCCTCGTGGTCGGGTACCGGCTGGCGCTGACCTGAGGACCGCCCTCGCCCACAAGGAGCGCGGGTCAAGGAAGTGCTCCTCACGAGGGGCGCGGCACGGTCCCGGTCGAGAAATGCGACCGGGACCGGACCTCAGGGAAGGAAATGCAGCAAGGCCGCAGGCTCACACCGTGACCGTGACCGCTCCGCGGGGTCGCGGTACTTCCGGTGCCTCTGCGGTACACCGTGCGCGCCCGAACGCACCGCATCGGGGCCGGATGTACCGCGAACCGCTGTCGGAGGTCTCCGCCACGGTTGGCCCGCTCGGACGCTGCGCTGCGATGATCGCAACATGGAACGATTCGATGGACGTTTGGCCGTAATCACCGGTGGAGGAACGGGTATGGGACGAGAACTCAGCCGACAACTCGTGGCTGCCGGGTGCAGCGTCTCCATGTGCGATGTTTCGGACGCTGCCATCAGGAATCGCGAGACCTCGCCCTGCTCGACGCTCCCGTGGGCGCGCAGGTCTCTACCTTCGTTGCCGACGTGTCCGACGAGGCCGCGCTGCTTGCGTTCCGGGATCACGTTCGAGCGGAGCACGCCACCGAAGCCATCCACCTGCTGTTCAACAATGCCGGCATCGGGGGGCGGCGGTAGCTTCGTGACCGATCCCCGCTCCGAGTGCGAGAAGGTCTACCCGGTCTGCTGGGGCGGCGTGTATCTCGGCATGCGGACGTTCCTGCCGATGCTGCTCACGGCCGAAGAGGGGCACGTCGTGAACACGAGCAGCGTCAACGGGTTCTGGGCGTGCCTCGGCCCGAGCGGCGCGCACACGGCGTACAGCGCGGCGAAGTTCGCGGTGAAGGGATTCACCGAAGCACTCATCACCGACTTCCGTCTGAATGCACCGCACCTGCGAGCCTCGGTCGTGATGCCGGGCCATATCGGCACGTCCATCGTCTTCAACTCGGGGCAGTACTTCGATCGTCATCCGAAGGACCTCACGGAGGAGCACCTCGCGGCGTTTCGCCTGCGGTTGGCCACACGTGGCGTGGACGCGTCCGGAGCGTCGGATGAGGACCTCCGCACGATGGTCGTGCAGCAGGCGGAGTCGTTCCGCGACCTCGCTCCGACGACCGCTGCCGAAGCGGCAACGATCATCCTCGACAGTGTGCGCCGCAACGAATGGCACATTCCCGACGTTTCCGAGGTTGGGAAGATCAGCCACCCCGGAGGTAGCCGATGTTCCCAACCTTCCGGGAGGCTCGAACCGGTTCCCCGGGCAGAGTGCAGCTGAGCGGTTTTGGTTACCCGGCTCGACCCATCAGGCGCAGCCATCGCTGGTGAGACAGGAGCGCCGCACCGAAACTGCGGTGCTCGCGATAGCGGATCCCGTTGGCTTCGCAGACCGCGCGCACGCGCCTGGCCATCGCCGGGTAGGCGGTGTGCGGGAGGCGGGGCGCGAGGTGGTGTTCGATCTGAAAGTGCAGGCCGCCCATGAGCCAGCCGATCGGACGCCCGACCATGACCGATTCGCAACAGACGTTGGCCGTCGTTCGCAATTGATGCATCGCAAAGTGCGGTCCCCGACGAGGTGCGGATGGCTTGGCAAAGTCGGCGATGTCCACGCAGTGTGCGACCTGGAAGAACACAGCCAATACGAATCCCACGACCCATGAGCAGATCGCATACACCGCAATCACAACCCACCAGCGGTGGAAGAACATAGGGAGCGCAAGCGCCCAGCTGATATGGAGAATTTTACCGATGAGAACCGTTGCGATGGTTCGTCGAGATGGCCTCGGCTTGAGCACCTGACTGCCGATCCGGCCCGTCAGCAAGTTCTCGAAGTCCGACATGAACACCCACTGGAGACTCAGGAGACCGTACATGCCCCATAGGTAGAGATGCTGGAATCGATACCGCGGTTGCCAGGGCTGTTCGGGTGCAAGGCGGGCGAACGGCATCTGTTCGATGTCCGTATCGATGCCGACAACGTTGGTGTTTGCGTGGTGAATGGTGTTGTGTTTCTGACGCCACAGCCACGAACTCGCACCGAGGACATCGGCCGTGAACCCCAGCGACGCATTCAATCGTGGCGATGCTCCGAATGCCCCGTGGTTCGCGTCATGCATAACGCTCGTGCCGATCGTTACGACCGACAAGGTGAATATCGAACCGACGAGCAATGCGACGAGCGGTCGGTGCGCGACGAAGACGAACTCCGCGAAGCTCGCCAACGCGACGGACAGGATGAACGCTGCCTTTGCACGGAGCCGATTCGTCGCACGTCGCAATTCCGTGGCGGTCGGGCGACAGGCCACCAACGCCTCTTGCAGGGAAGCCGTTGTGTCTGCGTTCGTGGTCGGCAGTTCGAGGACGCTCATCAATGGTTCCTCCGACCGAAGCTAGTCGCTTGGTACCCACACTCGCCGCCGTGAGTAGCGTCCACGGGGTGATCACCGACCCGACCAATGTGCGAGTTGGCATGTTCCTCCCGAGGTCGGTCCTCGACGACGAGAGCACCGTGGGTCGCGACGCCCTGCGAGCCATGGCCGACGCCGGACTCGACCACGTCGGCGCCAGCGACCATGTGAGCTTTCACGGCGGATGGGGCATCGACGGCATCGTCCAGGCAACTGCGCTCGCCGCTGCCGAACCTCGCCTCGACGTTGCCATTGGCGTCTACCTCCTCCCCCTTCGTCACCCCGTCACGGTCGCCCGGCAACTGTCGACCTTCTCCCAGCTCACGGGGGCCTCGCTCGAATTCGGCGTCGGCGTCGGCGGCGAGGACCCTCACGAAATCCAAATGTGTGGCGTCGACCCGACGACTCGAGGACGCCGCATGACGGAGTCGCTCACGATCGTACGCGCGCTTATCAAGGGCGAAACGGTCGACTTCGATGGCGAGTTCTTCCAGCTCACCCAGGCCCGCATCACGCCGACACCGAAGCACGTCACCGTGGTGGTCGGAGGACGCGCCGACGCTGCCCTCCGCCGAGCCGGTGCCATCGCCGACGGCTGGCTCGCCGCCTGGGTCACGCCCGAACGGTTCAGCGAACGTCGCACCGTTGTCGATCGCGCCGCGACCGAAGCGGGTCGCGAGCCGCGAACACTCCGATTCGGCTACCAGCCCTGGGTCGGCTTCGGCGTCGACGCAGACGCCGCTCGCGTTGCGGTGGCGCGACCCGTCGAGGCGATGTACCGACTGCCGTTCGACCGCTTCGACCGCTACAGCCCGCACGGAACTCCACAGCAGGCCGCCGACGCGCTCCGGCCCTACGTGGAGCGGGGCGTCACGAGCTTCAATATCGCCGCCCAGTCCGACGACGGCTGGCAGCGCGCCGTGGACGGCGTCGCCCAAGTCCGCGACCTGCTCCGCGCTACCGCCTGAGGCGACGGCAGGCTTTCGCGGTACATCCGGACCGCTTGCGGTGCACTTGGCG
>JAYSSR010000062.1:0-85319 GCA_043720395.1 Acidimicrobiia bacterium | reverse complement strand
TGGTTCCACGACCAGGGCCTGCATCAACTCATGGGCACTATCCAATATCCGAAAGCAGCGTAACCATGCCAGGACGACCGTCGGTAAGCCGTGTGCGGGAAAACCGCACGCACGGATTGAAAGGGGACTGGGGAAACGGGCTGGCAACAGCACCGCGCCCCTGACTACCAATGAGTTCGGGGCATTGGACCCGAAGATCCGCGTCGAGCAAATGGACGCGGAAGGCATAACGGCGGAGATCATCCACGTCGGCACACAGGTCGCGCAGATCCCGTTCTTCGGCGTGACGAACGGCGTGTGGTCGGCCGATGTGCGCGCAGCGGGTGCCCGTGCCTACCACCGTTGGCTGGCGGACTTCATGTCGGCGGCGAACGGCCGCCTGTTCGGGGTCGCCGAGCCGGGACCATGTCTGGACATGGACGCCACGGTGGCCGAGCTCAGGTGGGCGTCGGAGAACGGTTTCGTGTCTGTCAGCGTGCCTGGATCCACCACCGACACAACCTTGCCGCAGCTGACGGGTCCACACTTCGAGCCGTTCTGGGCCGCGTGCGAAGAGTACGGACTGGTGCTCTCCGTGCATGCCGGCTGGGGAAACGCGCAGACGCCCGTGAAGGAATGGCGCACGTTCCACGACGTGGGCGACGGCGAGTCGACGGGTGGCCACGACTTCAACAAACTTTCGCTGATGATGCAGGAGAAGGGTTCCCCGATACGTCTCGGGCTGCAGCAGCCGCGGCGTCCGATGTGGCAGCTGATGGCGGGCGGAGTCTTCGATCGTCATCCCGGCCTGAAGATTGCACTCACGGAGATCCGAGGCGACTGGGTGCCCGACACGTTGGCGCATCTCGATCGTCGATTCGCCGAACTGCGGATCCCGTGCAAACGGACTCCGAGCGAGTACTTCGCTTCACAATGCCTCGTCGTGCCATCGTCCCCGCACCGCTCGGAGGTCGAGATGCGGGCGGCGATCGGCATCGACGTGTTCGCGTTCGGTCAGGACTTCCCGCACTGGGAGGGACTGTGGCCGAACACCCTCGACTGGCTGCGTCACGCGTTCCAGGGCGTCAACGAACACGACGTCCGAGCGATTCTCGGCGGCAACGCGATCCGCTTCTACGGGCTCCCGGAGGCTGCGCTCACGAAGGTTGCAGCGACGGTCGGCCCGAAGCTCGCGGACATCCTCGGCGACCACGTCGTGGCTGCGGAACTGCTCCAGCACTTCCAGCTCCGGTCCGGCTATCTCCGCTCCGCGGATCCCGTCTTCGCGGACGAACTCGACGACATGCTGGTGCCCGACCTCGCAGGCCTCGTGGGTGCCGCCATCTGATGAGCGACCTGTTCCGGTTCACCCTGCTCGGCCTTGGCACCGGGGGCATCTATGCGCTGGCGGCGCTGGGTCTCGTGCTCGTGCACCGTGGGTCTGGTGTCGTGAACTTTGCGCAGGCAGCGATGGGCCTTGTCGGTGCATTTGCCTACTACGAGGTCAAGGTCGTGCAGGGGTTGCCCGCAGTGGTTGCGCTCGTCGCTGGACTCGCCGTATCGGCTTTCGTAGGGGTTCTGTTTCACGCGCTCGTCATGCGGCGTCTGCGCGAGTCGTCGACGCTGGCCAAAATTGTTGCGACGCTGGCGCTACTCGTAATCCTGCAGGCCTCGACGCAGCTGATCTACGGCCCGTACCCGAAGCTCATCCCCTCGTTGTTGCCGAACGGTCGGGCGAAGGTCCTCGGGGTCTACGTAGGGCAGGACCGGATCTGGATCTTCGCAATTGCCGTCGTTCTCACGGTCGCTCTCTCGCTGCTGTACCGATTCACGAGTTTCGGGATCGCAACTGCGGCCGTGGCCGAGAACCCGAGAGCCGCGGCGGCTCTCGCGATTTCGCCCCACACGATCGCGGCCGCCAATTGGGCACTCGGCGCATCGCTCGGTGGCCTGTCGATCATCCTGCTCGTGCCGATCACCGGCCTCCACAGCGGCAATGTCACGATGCTCATCATTCCGGTGCTTGCCGCGGCGATTGTCGGACGCCTTTCGTCGTTCCCGATCACCATGGCCGCCGCCCTTGGGATTGGTGTCTCGCAATCGCTTGTCACGCGCTTCGCCGACACGCGTGGTCTGCTGACAGCGATCCCGTTCCTGCTCGTCACCGCAGTCCTGCTCGCACGCGGCAAGGTGCTTGTCGGAAAGGACGAGGTCCTCACTCGGCTGCCTGCGCTCGGCGACGGACGGCCCAGAGTCCCAGCACTCGTCGCAGCGTTTGCGGTCTGCCAGTTCCTCATCTGGGTGGTCTTGCGGGGGCCCTGGCTTGAGGCCTTCCTGGTCCAGCTGCTGTTGTCGCTGCTGTTGCTCTCGGTCGTGGTCGCCACGGGCTACGCGGGTCAGCTTTCGCTCGCCACGATGGCGTTCGCGTCGATCGGAGCGGGCGGCGCGTCGTATTTCGTGGGTCATCGCGGTTGGGCGTTCCAGTGGGCTCTGCTGGGTGGAGCCGCCGTCACGATCCCCGTGGGTCTCCTGGTGGGGCTGGCCGGTGTGCGAGCGCGGGGCATAAGCCTCGCGGTCGTCACGCTCGGGTTCGGGATCACGATCGAATCGATGGTCTTCGGGAACCGCAACATCGCTCGCAAATTCATGTCGTTTCGCGGTCCGCGCCTCGAAATGTTCGGGATCGATATCGCCGCGCCCACCCATCTGAAACGCTACGCGGCCCTGGCCGTCGTGGTGCTTGTGGTTGTCGCCCTTGGCATCGCGAACCTTCGTCGGAGCCGAGCTGGCCGTCGCCTCATCGCGGTGCGGGCCAACGAGCGCGCGGCGGCCGCAATGGGCGTCTCGGTGGTTGGTGCGAAGCTCTACGCGTTCGTGCTCAGCGGCGTGATCGCGGGCCTTGCCGGTGTCCTGCTCGCCTATCGCGCACCCTTCCTCCGCTTCGGCGACTTCAATTTCTTCAATTCGATACTCGCGGTGCAGTACGCGACGCTGGGTGGAGTCGGGTCCCTCACCGGACCGGCAGCGGGAAGCACGTTCGCCTCGGAAGCGCTCGGCCCGAAGCTGTTTGCCTTCCTCGGCAGCAACGTCGCTCTCACGCTGAGCCTCGTCGGCAATCTCGCCCTGCTCGTGGTGTTGGTCGTCGCCCCCGACGGGCTCGTCAACCGCATCGGGCGAGCGCTGCGCTCCCTCCTTCGACTTCCGACCCGATCAGTGCCGACACCGGCGGCCGTACCGGCGTCGGAAGGGCCTCCGGAGACGGTGAACCCGACCAGACTTGAACTGTCCGACGTGACGGTTCGCTTCGGCGGCACGGTCGCTCTCGACAGGTTCTCCATGCGCGTCGATCCCGGTGAAGTGGTCGGCCTCATCGGTCCGAATGGGGCCGGGAAGACCACCGCGATCGAAGTCATCACGGGTTTCGTCGACCCATCGGCAGGCACCGTGAGTGTGGGTGGACATCGCATCGATCGGTGGAGCCGCGAACGACGCGCCCGCAACGGCCTCGCCCGCTCGTTCCAATCACTTGAGCTGTTCGATGACCTGTCCGTGCTGGAGAACATTCAGGCAGCATGCGATCGCCGCGACTTCGGCGCGTACCTCACCGGTCTCGTGCATCCGGGGCGCGGTCGGCTCACAGCGTCGGCCTGGGCTGCCATTCATGCCTGCGACCTGGACGGAGACCTTGCGGTCAAGGTGACGGACCTCGACTACGCGAAGCGAAGGATGGTGGCCGTCGCAAGAGCGGTCGCGTCTGGGCAGCCGGTGCTGCTGCTCGACGAGCCGGCATCGGGGCTCGACGCCCCACAGACCGCGCAACTGGGCAAGCTGATCCGGACGCTCGCAAAGCGGAGTGGCATCGCCGTGCTCCTTGTCGAGCACAACGTCGACATGGTGCTGCGAACCTGCGACCGCGTGTACGCCCTCAACTTCGGGCGCTGCATCGGTGAAGGGACGCCAGCCGAAATTCGCAGCAATCCCGGGGTCATCGACGCCTACCTCGGTCGACGCGAGGAGACGACGTCACCAGTTGCAGTGAGCTGACACTCCAGAGGCGCAGCGGATAGGTCGCGGCTCAGGTGCGGCGATGTCCGGCGACCGGCTTCGCCGCTCGATTCATTCTGCTGTGTCCAATTGAGGACTCGCCTATCGGCTCGTCCTCTAGGCCGAGTTGAACAATGTTGACCGATCCGACCGATACCTCTAACGTCCCTGGTCGAGCCCGGTACGCGGGTTCGACTCTTCGAAGTGAGGACACCGTGTCAGAAGAACTCACGTGGATGCCGGCCTGGAAAATACGGGAGCTCGTGGGAGCGAAGGAGGTCTCGTGCGCTGACGTTACCGAGCACTTCCTCGGCCGCATCGAACAGCACAATCCAGCTCTGCACGCGTTCGAGGAGGTCGACTGGGACGGCGCTCGATCGCAGGCCAGGGCGGCCGACGATGCCGTGCTTCGCGGCGACGTTCTTGGCCCGTTGCATGGGATCCCGACATCGGTGAAGTCGCACATCCGTGTCAAGGGATTCGGTGTGCTCGACCGCAACCGTGACGGCACACCCGGCACGCGAATGGTGACGTCATCGTTCGACGACATCTGCGTGGAACGTCTGCGAGGTGCAGGAGCGGTGATCGTGGGAACCAACACGATGATGGGTGCCGGCGGTGGTGGACGCATGGACCCGAACACGCCAGGCGTCTTCAAACCATTCAACTGGGACGCTGAGGCACGCAGTCCCTGGGATGTTTCGCGGGTCCCGGGCTGGTCGAGTTCCGGTGGGGCTGCATCTGCTGCGGCACGTCTGCTGCCGGTCACGATTGGCTCCGACGGCGGCGGCTCGACGCGACTCCCCGCCGCCTACTCCGGCGTCGTCGGCCTGCACACCTCCCGCGGACTCATCCCTCACCTTGACTACGAAAACCCGAAGATGCTGCTCACCGCAAGCTACGGGCCGCTCGCTCGCAATGTGCGCGACGCAGCGATGTTTACGCAGGTGATGGGCGGACCCGATGGCCGTGACTACGTCACCCTGCAATCGCCGACGCCCGACGTCTTCGCGCATCTCGACGACGGCGTCGGCGGGATGAAGATGGCGTGGACCGAGAATTACGGCCACGCCGACCGCTACGCCACAGAAGGCAGCGCCCGCATCATCAGCGTCGCCCGTGAGGCCGCCATGAGTCTCCGCGGCCTCGGTGCCAGCGTCGTCGTCACCGATGAAGTCTGGGAGGACCGGGCCGAGCACGGAACCATCCGCTGGACGGTCGAACCGTCGTCCTATGAGGCAATGGTCGGTACGAACCTCGTGGCCCTGCAAAGCGTCGATCCTGAGCTGTACCGCGCGCAGGCCGAATCGCGGGCGCGCAACTGGGAACGCTTCCGACGCCTCTTTGCCGACGTCGACGTGCTGCTGTCGGTCACGGCGCAGCGCACGTCGGACACCGTCGAGGACTGGGAGGCGAATTGGACCACCCGCGGCCCGTCATTTCCCGGCAATAGCTTCGCTCCGGTGTACTGCAGCCACACGATGATCTTCAACTGGCTCGGCTTTCCCGCGGTATCCGTGCCCTGTGGCTTCGTCGACGGACTTCCGGTCGGCCTGCAGATCGCCAGCTGGCATGGGCGCGAAGACCTTGTGCTTCGAGTCGCAAACGCGTTCCAGGCTGCCTTCCCTCGCGACGAACATCCCACCATCAGCTGATGGGCGCTGAAATCCTTTCCCTGCCCTTGGAGGCTTGAAATCCAATGATCGACACCAGCACCTATGTCGTGACCGACACCTACTTCGGCGCGCCGTACATCGACCTCGACGAGCAACGCGAGACACCGGCACCACACCGACATGTCCACGGTGGATTCACCGGAACCGACACGCGCTTTCGCTTCTACTTTCCGCCGGTCGATCGGTACGAGGGACGAATGTTCAATCCGCTCTCCGGCGCGCACGGCGGTACCGAGGATTTCTTCGGGACGCCGTTCGGCGAGATGATCGGGGGCTTCTCGATGTGCATGCGTCTCGGCGGCTACATGGTCGAGTCGAACCAAGGCCACATCGGCGACGACATCGACCCGCGCGCCGGCGACGACCCGTCGATGTACGGCAGCCGCGCGAGTGCGGAGGTTGCGAGGTTCTCAAAACACGTGGCCGCTCAGGTCTACGGAGCGGGACCGCATCACTCCTACGTCTTCGGCGGCAGCGGCGGCGGTCGACGCTCACCCCTGTGTCTGGAGAACGCACCTGACGCGTGGGACGGTGCCCTGCCGTTCATGGGTGGCGGGGAGATCGCCGAGCATGGCAACAACATCCGCATCCGCGGAGCGCAGGTGATGTCGTTCGCAACGATGTTCAACGTGCAGCGCCTCCTCGGCGATCGCCTCTCATCGGTCGTCGATGCAATGGCACCGGGAGGTTCTGGCGACCCGTTCGCCGGGCTTTCAACGCACGAGCGCGAAGAGTTGGCAACGCTCTACCGCATGGGCTATCCCCGCGGCGACGAGTACATGATCGGCCAGCCGATGGGGCAGCTGTGGCTGTGGGCGTCGATGGCCGACGACCTCGCCGAGCAGGACCCGGCGTATTTTGAGAATTTCTGGACGAAGCGCGGCTACGTCGGTCATGACCAACCCGACCTGGTGATGGGCGATCTCATCGACGTGAAGCTCGCCGTGAAGCGTGTCCTCACTGCGGGGGATCTGATGACCGACGAGTTCGACCGGCCGGAGTTCGGACGCATCCGCATGATGGCGACCATCATGGGCGGTCGAGGAGCACAGGATCTGGCCTTCGCACTAGAGCTTGAGGGTGTCCCGGATCGATACCGGATCGGGACAGGGGTCCGTGTGGAGAGCGGAGCGGCAGCGGGTCGTCAGCTCTACGCGACCACGATCGAGGGCAACGTCTTCTTCTGCGACGGTCATGGAGAGGCGAATCTGCAGCGCTTCAACGGCGTGAAGGCGGGAGACCTCGTCCATGTCGACAACCGCCGGTTTCTCGCCTTCTGCTACTTCGCTCGCCATCACCTCATGGATGATCTCCAGTTCGACAACCTCCGTGTCGACGGTGTACCGATCCACGCGCAACATGCGGTTCCGCTGCAGTCGCCGCTTATGGGTCAGGCCTACTCGGGGCAGTACGAGGGCAAGCTGATGTGGGTACATCACACCCACGACGCGTCGCTGTGGCCACCGCAGGGAATCATCTATGCCAACGCAGTCGAGCAAGCACAAGGGGCCGACGGCGCAGCCGAGAAGTTCCGCCTTCGATGGACGCAGAACGCCGAACATGTCCCGCCAATGATGCTGCCGTCGCCCCCAGGGCGTGCCGTCAATACGTGGCTCGTTGATTACCAGCCGGTGATCGAGCAGAGCCTCGCAGACCTTGTTTCCTGGGTCGAAGATGGCGTCGCCCCAGCGGCCACGACGTTCACGTATCGCTACGGGAAGGTGTCGCTTCCGGCGGCCGCCGCCGAGCGAGGCGGCATCCAGGCGGTAGTCGCCGTATCAGCAAACGGCGCGCCCCTGGCCAAGGTGGCGGTCGGGGAGCAGGTCTCGATCAGCGTGCACGCGGAACTTCCGCCCGGTGTCGGATCGATCATCTCCCTCGAATGGGACCTCGACGGATCTGGCGCGTTCGCAACGCACGACGACCCCGCTCCGCCGGTAACGGTTCTGACGCGTTCGATCGATCACGTGTTCACGGTTCCTGGCACATACTTCGTGACCGCGCGGGTTCATTCGCATCGCGAGGGCGACCCGGCCGCGACTTCTCGCCGAATCCCCAACGTTGGGCAGGCACGGATCATCGTGGGCTGAACGACGAAACGCGTCGACCCGGACCCGTGGCGTGCGCTCGCGGGTTAGTCGGCGTGCTCGAATTCGGTAGTCGCGAGATAGGTCTGCTCGATCTCGTCGATGCGGTCCAGCATCTCGGCTCCCGTTCCCTGCATCGCGATCTGGCCACGGCTGATTACGTAGGCGCGGTCCGCGACCTCAAGGGCCTGACGAATGTGCTGCTCGACCAGCAAGATGCCAGCACCACGATCTGCGGCTTCTCGGACCGCCTTCAACAGGCGAGCGAAAATCAGTGGAGCAAGTCCCAGGGACAACTCGTCGACGAGCAGGACATCGGGCTCGCACGAGAGCGCCCGAGCCAGCGTCAACATCTGCTTCTCGCCGCCGGAAAGCAGTCCGGCTTTGCGGCGCAGCAGACGTTCGAGCTCGGGAAACAACGCGAGGGCTCGGGCTGCGTCGCCGCCACCGAGTCGGAGGTTGTCGGCCGTCGACAGCGACATGAACACCGAACGCTCTTCGGGAATCAGGCGGAGACCGAGCTGTGCACGTTTGTGCAACGGTGCGGTAGTGGCCTGCCCCTTGAACCACACCTCGCCGCTGGTCGGCCGCAGTTCGCCCGCCAGTGTGCGAACGGTCGTCGTTTTGCCGGCACCGTTCACGCCGAGCAGCGCAACGACCTCACCCGAGCCGACGCTGATGCTGACGTCGCGAAGCACGGGGATCGGGCCGTAGCCAACAGACACCCCTCGCGCCTCGATCACGGTCGACCCTGCGGCGGTTCGAACAGCGTTGGATTCTTGCGGGTGTGGGTCGGTCATGGACGCATCATGGCTGAAACTGCTGGAGAAATCGAGTGCTGAACCCCAAATTCGCGACCCGGTCAACGCCGTTCAATCGCACTAGACTTGTCGACGTGCGCAAGCGGTCGTACGCTCACCCGTGCCGCCTACTTGTCACAAGTGTCAAGTAGCTCGCTCCCATCCACACGTCCCCAGGGGGAACTCATGAAATCACGCAAACTGCTCGTGCTCTCAGTCGTTGTCGGTCTCGCAACCGTTTTCCCTGCCCTTCCGGGGTCAGCCGTCGCGAAGAAGACCACGAAGAAGACCACGAAGAAGACGACAACGACGGTAAAGGCCACGCCGGCCACCGCGGCGCCCACGACTGCTCCGGCAGGTGGCGGTGAGTTCAAGGTCATGGTGGTTGGCGACTTCACCAGCGCCATTGGATTCCCGGTCGGCGAAGCGATCGCCGCAGCGAAGGTCGGACTCAAGGACACGCCGAACGCGAAGATCATCACGTGCGACTCGAAGACCGATCCCAACGCAGCGCAAGCCTGCGCCCGTGACGCCGTGTCCCAGAAGGTGGCCGCCGTTCTCCTTGCATTCAGCCCGCTCGCCCAGGACCAGTCGATCCTTGCCAAGGAGGGCATTCCCGTCCTTGGTCAGACCGACATGACGAGTCCGGTGTCGTTCGCGTTCGCCAATGGCACGGGGTCCTATACCGGCATGGGTGTCGGCTTCATGAAGATGGGTTGCCGGGCACTCGGCGTCATCAACTTCGAGGGCACAGACTTTCTGGTCGACGGTATCGACGCCGGAGCGAAGTCTCTCGGCGGCTCGGTCGTCGCTCGCGCAGCAATCGATCCCCGCAATCCGGATTTCGCACCCGCAGTCGCCAAGCTCGGTGCCACGGACTGCATTGCGCTGAGCGTCGCACCGCCGATGGTCCCGGCTGCCGTGCTTGCCATCAACCAGAGCGGCATCAAGGTGAAGATGGGCGGCGTCGGTGCGCTCTTCCCGGCGCCGATCGTCAAGGCACTCGGAGCCAACGCAGAGGGAATGATGATCTTCGAGAGCCAGGTGAATGCCGATGATGCGCAGTCACCATTCGTGAAGCAGTTCCGCATCGATCTGGCCGCCGTCGACTCGAAGGCGACCGTCACGCAGCAGGCGACCCTCACCTGGGCCGCAGCTCGAGGCGTGGCCAAGGCAGCCAGCACCATCAAAGGCCCGATCGACGCTGCGTCAATGTTGTCGGCTCTCTCGGCAATCAAGAGCCTTGATCTCCAAGGTGCACTCGCCCCGCTCGACTTCGACGGTCAGAAGGCAACAGCGTTCAAGCGTCTCATCAACCCGAAGCTCGCGGTCTATGTGATCAAGTCCGGCGTCCCCACGAAGACGCTCGATTTCTTCGACTTCTCGACCGCATTGAAATAAGGGCCCGGACGACCGACGACACCTGATCCACACGCGACCCACGGAGACCATCGATGTCCGACCTGCTGCGCTTTGCCCTCCTAGGACTTGGTTCCGGTGGGTTGTACGCCATCTCGGCCGTCGGCCTGGTCCTCGTGTACCGCGGATCCGGGGTTGTCAACTTTTCTCAAGCGGCCATGGGGATGGTCGGGGCGTACGTGCACTACGAAGTGTTCGTCCGCCACGGCCTCCCCTTCGCCTTGGGCCTGATCGCAGGAATGGCTGCGTCCGCGTTTGCAGGCGCGTCGTTCCATCTCGTGGTGATGGCCCGGATGCAGACGGCGTCGGATCTCGCAAAGATCATCGCGACGCTCGCCTACCTGGTGATTCTCACCACGGGTGCCTTCTTGATCTACGGGCCCGACCCGCGACTCATTCCGTCGACGCTGCCGGTGAGCCGCGTGGTGATCTTCGGCTCGTCGATCGGCGCTGACAAGGTGTGGATCTTCGGCATCGTGTTGGTGCTCACGTTTGTTCTCTGGCTCGTGTACCGACTCACCCTTTTCGGCGTCGCAACCTCGGCAGTGGCGGAGAACCCACGCGCCTCCGCTGCGCTTGGCGTGTCACCGAATCGCATCGCCGCGTTGAACTGGGCGGTTGGCGGCGCGCTCTCCGCAATCGCATCGATCCTGTTGGTCCCCATCACGGGTCTGAACGGCGGAATCCTTGCGTTCATCATCATCCCGCTCCTCGCTGCTGCCGTGCTGGGCGGGTTCTCGTCGTTTCCGATCACAACAGCCGCTGGTCTGGCGATCGGTATCGCGCAGTCGTGGGTAACCCGTTACGTGTCAGCGCCCGGTTGGGGCAGTGCAATTCCGTTCCTCTTCGTCGGCGTCGTGCTCGTCCTGCGTGGGCGCACCGTTGCCGGGAAGGACGAACGATTCGGCCGCATGCCCCGGCTCGGGCTGGGACGCCTGTCGTCCGGGCTGGTCATCTTCGGTGTGGTCGTCGTCGAATTCGTAACCTGGTTCTGGTTCTCGCCGAAGTGGCTCGACTCGGTGATCGTGCAGCTGCTCGCAGTACTCATCCTCATGTCCTTCGTGGCAGTCACCGGATTCGCCGGTCAGCTCTCACTCGCGCAGATGGGCTTCGCCGGAGTGGCTGCGCTCGTCGCTGCGTATCTCTTCGCACGCCAGGGTTGGCCGATGCCCGCCGCGCTTGGCGTCGGTGTGCTCGCGACGATTCCGATCGGCGTCATTCTCGGGCTTGCCGGTACCCGTACGCGTGGGGTGAACCTTGCGATCCTTACCTTCGGCTTCGCGATCTCGTTGCAGTCGGTGCTGTTCGCGAACTCGAAGTTCAACGGAGGAACCGCGGGCTACCGAGTGGACGACCCGACGTTTTTCGGCATTCACGTGAGCAGCATCGATCATCCCGAACGCTACGCAACCCTTGTGCTTGTCGTGGTCCTGCTCGTCGGCCTCGGTCTGCTCAACCTGCGGCGCAGCCGTGTCGGGCGTCGGCTCATCGCAGTGCGAACCAACGAGCGAGCCGCCGCCGCTCTCGGCGTTTCGGTCGTCGGGGCCAAGCTGTATGCGTTCGTGCTCGGAGGCATGATCGCAGGCATCGGCGGCGTCCTGATCGCGTTCCGACTGCCTCAGGTCACCTTTCGCGACTTCGATGGCTTCAACTCGATCGTGACCATGCAGAACGCCGTCTTGGGTGGGGTCGGCACACTCGGCGGTCCGCTCGTAGGAAGCGGCTTCCAGCCGGGCAGCGTCGGGCAGCAGATCTTCTCGTTCCTGGGAGGCCGGGCGGTTCTCTACCTCGCCCTTGCGTCGGGTTTCCTGTTGCTGCTCATGCTCACCCGCAATCCGGATGGGCTCGCGTTTCTCGTTCGACGTCAGAACGCCTGGTGGCTGGACCGCCTGCGGCAGCGATTCCCGTCACGGCGGGCCGCGCTCGACGTGATGGGGACCGACCCTGCCGATGCCCCACGGGTGCGACCCACGACGCTCGATGTCCGGGGCGTCACCGTGCGATTCGGCGGCACGGTCGCGTTGAACAACTTCTCGGTAACCGTGGGGCCGGGTGAAGTCGTCGGACTCATCGGTCCGAACGGTGCGGGAAAGAGCACAGCCATCGACGCGATCACGGGGTTCGTGACACCCGCCGAAGGCACGGTGTCACTCGACTCCGAGCCAATCGAAGGCTGGACGCGCGAACGACGTGCGCGCGCTGGTCTCAGCCGTTCGTTCCAGACCCTTGAGCTGTTCGACGACCTCACGGTGTTGGAAAACATTCAAGCCGCCGACGACGGCCGCGATCTGCTCGGCTACGTCACAGCGCTTTTCCGCCCTGGACGCGCGCGCCTCGGCGGACCCGCTCGGGCCGCGATCCTCGAATTCGGTCTCGAACGCGACCTCGATCGATACGTGCACGAACTGTCGTACGCGCAGCGTCGCATGCTCGCGGTCGCTCGCGCAGTCGCCGGCGGCCAACCAGTCCTGCTGCTCGACGAGCCAGCGTCTGGGCTCGACGACCAGCAGACTCGCCGCCTGAGCGAAACGATCCGTCGACTCGCCGTTGAACGCGGCGTCGCCGTTCTCCTGATCGAGCACAACGTCGACATGGTGCTTCGCACGTGCGACCGCGTGTATGCGTTGAACTTCGGCGAAATCATCGGCGACGGAACACCGGCGGAGATCCGTGCGAACCCTGCGGTCATCGAGGCGTACCTCGGTACGCCACGAGAGGCGATTCACGCGACTGCGGACACCTGAGTGGTTGCACGGATAGGTCACGGGCTGCGGAGCGGCGATGTCGGCGACCGGCTTCGCCGCTCGAATCATTTTGCTGTGTCTGATGGAGGTCTCGCCTATCGGCTCGCCCTCAGAAAGAGGTTCGGATGGAGATCGACAAGGACATCTACGTCCCGATGCGCGACGGTGTGTGTCTCGCCGCCGACGTGTATCGGCCGGAGGTCCTGACGCGTCACGCTGCGGTGCTGCTCGTGACCCCCTACTGCAAGGACGCTCGCTTCGCGATGCCGCTCGGCTGGGATGGCCGGAAGGTTCCGCTGCCGCTGCCACCGATGCCGGCCGGGTTCAACCCCATGCTTCTCTCGGTCAAGCCCCTCGTCGATGCGGGGTTCGTCGTGCTCGTGGCCGACGCTCGCGGGACCGGCTTCTCGGAAGGCGAGTACGACTACTACAGCCTCAAGGGTGGCCCTTTCGATGGCTACGACCTCGTGGAGTGGATGGCCGCGCAGGCGTGGTGTGATGGCAACGTCGGGATCATGGGCGGCTCCGCTGCCGCAATCTCCTGCTACCTCACTGCGCTCACGCAGCCTCCGCACCTCAAGGCGATGGCCCCCAACATGCATCCGGGCGACTTCTACTTCGACCAGTGGCGCATCGGTGGCGTCTTCCGGCTCGACAACCGCGTCGGCTGGGCGAAGGGCATGTACGCGAACATCGGCCCGATCGACCCCGGTGACCCGGCCGATGCGAGCTACGAGCGCAGGCGATGCGTGTTCGAAGCACGCACGGAGCAGTTCAACACGCGGCTCATTGCGGGCAAGAACGTCGCCAACCTCGACTGGCTGACCGAGATGCACGACCATGCCGACTACGACGAGTTCTGGCGCAGTCGCAGCGTCATCGCCCGGGCTCACGAGATCACGATTCCGACGCTGCACGGTGGCGTCTGGTTCGACCACTTCATCCGGGGAACACTCACGAGTCACGCCGCGGTCGACGTGCCGAAACGGCTCTTCGTCGGGCCGGGCAGTCTGATCACCCGGTTCGACCTGGGTGATGGCGGGTTGAGTGCGCTCAACGTCGCATGGTTCGATCATTTCCTGCGAGGAGCGGACAACGGCGTGATGGACGGTCCCGCGGCGAGGCTGTACCTGCTCGGGGCGGAGGAGTACATCGATGAGCCGGTGTGGCCCGTACCTTCTGAGCCTTTCGAATTGTTCTTCGCCGCCGGTGCGAGCGGATCTGCGGATTCGATCAACGACGGCGCGCTCGCTCCTGACGCTGGGTCGGCAGGTTCCGTCGTACTTCGCCATGACCCCTTGGTGCCGGTGCGTTCGTGCGCCGACCCGGCCGATCAGCGTCCGTTCGAGGTTGGCTGCCTGACCTTCACGAGCGCGCTGCTGGAGGGCGATATCGACGTGATCGGCACCCCGCACCTGGTCCTCTACGCGTCGACAGATGCCGTCGACGTCGACTTCTGCGTGCGGCTGTGCGACGTGTTCCCGGACGGCCGCTCACGGCTGCTGAACACCGGTGCCCTCAAGGGCTCGCATGTGGCGTCGCATGAGCACCCGACGCCGTTGGAGCCCGGCACGACGTACTGCTTCGACATCGAGATCTGGGCGATCGCGAACAGGTTCGCGAAGGGGCACCGCATTCGTGTCGACGTTGCCGCGAGCGACTATCCGTTCTTCGAATCGAACCCGGTTCCGAGCACCACCGAGATCTTGTTCGACGCGCAGCACCACTCGCGTCTGGTGCTGCCCGTCGTTCGTCGCTGACCGTCGTTCTTGCTTACCGGTTGGGGACCCCCAAGGACCAAGCGGTCAGTGTGCTCAGCGCCACTCAGCGCACGGTTACTCGTGGAGTATGATCTATTGGTATGAGCACCGTGAAGGAGCGACACACTCTCACCCTCGACCCCGAAGCCGTCCGCCGCGCGAATCGGCTTCGGAAGCACACCTCACTTTCGTCGTTTGTCAACGCTGCCTTGGTGGCGTACACCAATGAGCTAGAGCGAATTGCGTATACAGCGTCACCGTTGTCCGACGATGAACGTCAGTTCGCCCTTGCTTCTGCCGCATCGTTTGTTGGAGATGATGACGAGGACTGGGATGCACTGTTCCCTGTGACTTCGTGAACAGGGCTGAAGTTTGGCTGGCCGAGTTGGATAAACGTCGACCGGTGGTCATCTTCCGGTCGGTGCCGTGGCTGACAGAGATTCATGCCGTTCCGATCACGTCGGTGATTCGAAACCTCCCTTCGGAGGTTGAAATTCCGGGCCTGCCGCGGCGTTCGGTGGCCAACGCACAACGGCTCACTCTGATCGATAAGTCGAAACTCGTTCGTCGCGTCGGTGTGGTGGACACTGCCCTCATGTCCGAGCTGACGAACGCGGTCTGCTCCGTTCTGGATTGCTGATCGGGATTTGTGCTGAGCGCTACTCAGCGCAGCTCAGCTGACTACGACGCGGGCGCGGGCGAGGTTTTCGATGAGGCGGTTGGTGGCTGCGACCTCACCCTCGCGATGCGACGCCACCTTGGCCGTCACGAAGTAGGTACCGGGGGCGTCGTAGGTGTGTGATGTCGACAGTGTGAGGGTGCCCTGTGTGCCGTCGACGTCGTGTTGGAACGGGAATGCACCGTTGCCGTCGAAGTCCCACGCGACGGACACGATCATCCCGGCACCTGGCGGGACCGCGGCGTCCACGGAAAGCGTTACGGATTCGCCGACTTTCACGTCGGCGCGCACGCCTCCGTTGGCGGTTACGCGCACGACTGGCTGGATTCCGCCGCGGTCTGCCGCGGTGGCTGGCAGGGTGACTCTGCCGTCGAGGTACTCGTACTCGGTCCCTGCGGGCACCTCGCCGTCCTCGACCCATCGCACGAGATCGCGGAGGCTCTGCTCGATGATGCCGCGGAAGTTGATGAGCCAGGTGCTGCTCGCTCGGCCGGGCTTCGACGGGACCATCATCGCGGGGCCGTGCTCGGCGTTCTCCGTCCACCGCAACCGGAACCGCTCGGCCGCGCCCGCGACACCTTGCGCACCAAGCACGGCACCTTCGTAGATGACGCCCTGCGGCGGCCAGAGCGAGGAGTCGTGCGTGTGGTGCAGCCAGATGAGTTTGCCCTCGTAGCTGCCGGAGTATGCCTGTCCCATCAACGGTGACATGAGTGGGGCTTCGTGGAGCGGGTAGACGGCGCGGCCGTCGACGCGGAAGGAGTCGAATGCGATGTCGTCCATTGGGTGGTGGCGGGCGAAGTAGCAGAACGCGAGGAAGCGTCGGTTGTCGACGTGTACGAGGTCGCCGGGCTGAACGCCGTTGAAGCGCTGGATGTTGGCGTCGCCGTGTCCGTCGCAGAAGAGGACGTCGCCTGCGAAGGAGTTGCAGTACAGCTGTCGACCGGCGGCTGCGCCTGTGGTGAGGCGGACGCCGGTGCCGAGGCGGTAGCCGTCGCCGATGCCTTTCACTTCCACTGCGTACGGCTGTTCGAGACTTCCCGATGATCCGGCCATGATCGCGACGAGCGTCCGCATGGTCATGTATTCCGGGGCTGCGAATTCGTCGCCCAACAGTTCCTGTGCGGCGAGGACGCGTGTGACGGGCAGCGTCGTATCGATGATGTCACCGGTCACGAGTTGCGGGAAGTCGTGACCGACGTAGCCGGGCTTGGTCCAGAAGTTCTCGAAGTACCTGGGGTCCTGCTCGTTGAGGTTGTCCGAGATCGACGACCACAGCCAGATCTGGCCCATCGGCTCATTGATCATGAACTCGTCGCCACGCGGGAACCCTTGGCGGTAGAGGCTTGCGAGCTCCTCGCGTTCGTGCGTGCTCAACCCTTCGTACGGATCGCCGGACCCGCCCGGCGACATGGCATCGACGACGCTCGCGAGCCGTTCGCCGAGGAGACGCTGCACGTTGAACATCGAAGCGAACGACATCACCTGCGCGCCCTTTATGCGGACGTTGTTGCCGTGCTCGGCGACCTCGCCGCCCCCCATGAACGGCATGGCACCGTCCCACGCATCCGGTGCGTTCTCCAGGCAGAGCGGTGAGCGCCGCCCGCCGCCGCTGCCACCCCACACGTAGGAGTGGTGCGGTGCCGCGCCGTAGATCTGCGCGGCGACATGCTTGGAGAAGCGCGCCGATTCGGCGCTGCCGCGGTGCCCGTAGAAGGTCGGATCTTCGCCGGCCTTGAGATCGATGTCGTCGCCGATGTGGCCCTGGTTGGACTCCGCCATGTAGCCGCCGAGGCGCGAGCACATCGCGAAGCCACCGATGATTGCTTCGAGCATGGGGGAGCCGAAGCTCTCTTCGTGCCCGCCGTGCCCGCCCTCGATCGGCTGGAACATCCGGCCTTCGTACTGGTCGCCGTCGGGAAAGTAGAACGCGAATCGGGTATCGGTGCCTGCGAACCCGCCGTGGACGAAGCGGTGGGTCATCGGGACCTCCCGTTGTTCATCGAGATCGATGTACGGCGCTCCGAAGAACGGGTCCTTGGGTGTATACGACGCTGTCTCGATCATGGCTCTTCTCCGGGTGGGTGGGGCTCGACGCGATCGGAGCATAGGGAGGAGACGGTCAGCGGTCAACATCGTTCAAGTGGTTGTCGGGCAACTGCCCGGATCGGAGTTCTCAACTCTGTTGAACGCCTGCCATGATCAGGACATGCGAGGGTGCGCGATCTCTCGTGCGCGCAGCTCGTTGCCCGTTGTAACCGGGATCACACAGAACATCCGACGCGTCGCGAATGTCGTTGCGTTCGCAGCTCGACTTCGTGTGTGGCCGCTGCTGCGAGGGCTCGGCTTCAGGCGAGGTCGAACGCCGCGAATATTGCTTCGGTCAGAAGCGGTTCCTCATCGTCGAACAGGTATCCGACGAGTCGCCCGAGAGAGCCGGTGGGGATGGTCTGGACGTTGTCGCAGCTGACGACTGATGCTTCGTCGAGGCCGTTCCTCGGTCCGACGGGTACCTCCACGGCGAGACCGCGAACCCGCGAGGTAATCGGGGCCACGGTCACGTTGTGCAACACGGGCCGCGCCACCTCGCGGGTCAGGACCAGGACCGGTCGGGCTTTATCCAGCTCTGCGATGTGGATCGGTCGCATCAGTCGAGATCGAGCCGCGTCTTGGCGACCACCGCGGCGAGTTGATCGACCTCATCAGGGCCGTGGACGGAGCGATCGGCGAGGATTCGCTCGACGTCGCGGGCGGCTCGTTCTCTTCGACGATCTCGTTCGACGAACCTGGCAACAACCTCGGAGCGGCTCTTGGATCGACCCGACCGCACCTGTTCATCGATGTACTCCACGACAGTTTCGGGTAGCCGCAAGGCGATCTGGATCGACACGAGAACCACAGTAGACCAACGTGTTACCACTTCACTACCAAATCGCTCGCGGCAGAGTCTGTTTCTCCTCGCGCGGTGTGCGCCTAGGAGACCGGTGGGGTGTGCGAGCTGGGGGAACGCCTGTTGGAACGCGTTGGCCACCTGTAGAACCTTCGCCTCGCGGCCGGGGAGCGCGATGATCTGGAGCCCGATCGGCAGGCCGTCGACGAAACCGCAAGGGACCGACACCGACGGGAACCCGAGCCAGTTGAACATGTGCGTGTGGCTCGTATAGACGGGCGCGAACGTGCTGTGCGGCGCAAAGGTGTGGCCGTTGCTGATCCATGCAGCGTCCCACTCTTCGACCGGGCGAGCGAGGAGCTGCGACGTTGCGCTCAGCAGCACGTCGTGGGTTTCAAACAGCTTGCGGAAGCGGCGCCAGTTGCGTTGGCGGGTGTCGAGCGCGTTGTTCCAGACGTCGGGTTCGGGCGGGGCTCCGGGCGCTCCTCCCGTCGGATAGAGGTAGCAGCTGGCGAAGAATCCGGCGAAGAAGTCTTCCCAGACCTCGGCAGTTGTTTCGACGGATGCTCCGATGGTGGCGAATCCGGCGGCAGCCTGTCGTACTGCGGCGATCACTCGCGGGCTCTCGTCCATTGCGTACATGTCGGTGAAGCCGTAGTCATCGGTCCAGGCCATCCGCATGCCGGACACACCGTCGTCGATGTGGGCGAGGTAGTCGTCGGGCGGGAGTTGTTGACACGTGAAGTCGCGACCGTCGGGTCCGGCCATTGCCTTGAGCGTGAGGGCGGCGTCGGTCACGTACCGGCATAGCGGCCCCATCGTCATCATCATCGGCGAGTAGGTCGGTATGTCGTAGTTGACCCAGGGGATCAGGTTCGGAGTCGGATGCAGGCCGACCACGCCCGAGTACGCAGCGGGGAGACGGGTCGAGCCGCCGCCATCGGTTCCGATCGCGATCGGGATCAACCGAGCCGACGTCGCCGATGCGCCCCCGGAACTTGACCACCCCGGCACGCGAGAGGTGTCCCACGGGTTGCGGGCCTCAACGTCCCAGTTGAACCCGGCGAAGACGCCCGGCGTCGACTGCGTCTTGTCGTTCGCACCGCTCATCATCATGGTGTTCGTGCCGAACACTATGGCACCCGCCTCGCGCAGTCGTTGGATGCCGAGCGCATCGCGTTTTGCAATAGGCGATCCCGTCGCGCCCATCTGCGGCATGCCAGCTACGGCAACGTGTTCCTTCACGGACACAGGGATGCCGTGCAGGATTCCGAGGTCGTCGCCGCGCAGGACCGCAGCGTCTGCTGATTTGGCCTGAGCGCGGGCCCCGCCTGCGTCGAGGTTGCGGAACGTCTTGAGCATCGGATCGAGACGATCGATCCGGCTCAGGAAGTGTTCGGTGACCTCGGTGGGGGAGACCTCACGCGTCTCGATGAGCTCGCGAATCTTCCCTGCCGGCAGCCACGTCAACTCTTCGGACATGAGCTTCTCCCTTGTTCATCGCTGTTGAACTTTTGTTCATCGCTGTTGAACGGGGCACTGTAACGACCCGCGGCGACGTGTACACAAGCGCCGCGGTAGTTCGGTTTCAGGTGGCAGGCAAGAACAGCGAGTTGGGACTGCGCCCGTCGATGCTCACGAATCGGCGGGCGAATCGCCAGCGTCCGTCGACCACCTTGTAGGCGTCGACGTACCGGCCCCAATGGTCCAGGCCGATCGCGGTCAGCACCTGGTAGTAGCAGCGTCCTTTGGCACTGAACTCATCGATCACTTCGATCTGGTGAGTGGTCGTCATGTGCCTCAGGTAGACCGGGTGATCGCCGTAGGAGGCCCGGTCCCGTGCACCGGTGAAAATGGTGCGAATCTCGTCGAGGCCGGACCACACCGGACCGTCACTGCTTTCCATGACAGCGTCCACGGCGAAGAGTTCGAGGACCTGTTCGAATCGCCCGGTGTCACCGTTTGCGTTGTACCGCGCGACGAGGTCGCGTATCTCCTCGCGAGCGACCAGTTCCCAATGCTCCATGTCGGGGTCCTTGCTGTTGCAGTTGTGATGCGTCGTCGATGGCGCACGCTATCCCCGCCGATACGGCCGGTTCTGGTTTGGGGGCGTACTCTCGAACGTCGTGCACGGGTCCAGTGCACCTACCCAGTCTTTGAACGGAGTTCATCATGGCGAGAATCGAACCAATCGCATGGGAGGACCTGCCCGAGGAGTCGCGTCGCATGATGCAGTCGGGCACGGAGACCGGCATGTACTCAACGACGGTGCCGCTGCAGATCATCGCCTACAGCTCCGTCGCCATGAAGGGCCTCCACGATCAGTACGAGGCGACGTTCCGCAAGGGCGTGTTGGAACCGCGCCTCGTGGAACTGCTGCGTCTGCACAGCGCCCAGTCGGCACAGTGCGAACCGTGCTCTGCATCTCGCAAGGACGACTCGATCAGCGAAGAAGACGTTGCATGTCTGCTCAATCCCGACGCCTCGAATTTCACGCCCCGCGAGTTCGCCGCGCTGCAATTCTTCGACATGCTGGCCGGTGATCACCACCTGATCGACGACTCGACGTTCCGCTCGCTCCAGGAGGTATTCACGACGGCCGAGATCGTGGAGATGGCGTACCTCTGCTCGGTCAATGTCGGCGGCCACCGGTTGATGCACACCCTTGGTGTCTTCGGCCTGAGCGCGCCCGTCATCGCCTACGCACCGGGCGACATCGACCGGACGCTCGTGCCGTCGTCGGTGCCGGTGGGCTGAGCTCGGATGCGCATCCCGGCGGAGGTTTACGGCGACGTCCCGTCGTGGTGCGCAGGTGGCGGATCCTCAGCCGCGTGGTGCCATGCAGCTCACGGGCTCTCCTCTGACGACTCAAGATCGACGCGCCACGAAGCGAAGACGGACCTCATCCTGTCGTAGGACGCGTCGTCGAGATCGAACCGATCGCGCCGAATTGTCGGCAGGACGCCGAACGCGTCAGCCAATACATGTCCGTCGAAGCCGCGGTCCTTGGCCGCAGCAAGCTCGAACAGCTCGGAACGCGTGAACCGGTCGAGCAGAGCAACAACATCGACGAAGTCACGCGGGGCAGCCCGACCGAAGAGCGCGAGCAGTTTGTCGCCAGCCAGGTCAGGAAGCGCCCGAACCGCCCCGACCGAGGTCACCATCGGCGGAAGGTCTGCCGGGTCGTAGCCCAGATCGAGCAGGGTTTCCGCGGAGTCGAAGCCGATTCGAAGGCGCGCGAACCCGTTGCGCTGCAGCTCGACATGAATATCGAATCCAGCACTGTTCAGAATGGTTACGGCAGCTGGTACCAGCCGGTCCACCGCCTCAACGGACGGGCCGAAGCAATCGAGGTCACTGGTACCGCGGTCGGAAACTTCGTAGAGGATCAACGCTGCTCCGCCCGCCAGGGCAAATTCGCTCGCTTCTGGTATTGCCAGGATCAGTGATGCGACGCGGCGTTGGATGTCAGACAGCGACATCGCGATGCGCCGCCACCCAAGGGTCCCAGACTTCGTGGACTGCTGGCGAGAGCCACAATTCGTGCCAGATTTCTAACATCGTTGGGAGGTGGAGGAACTCGCGAACATCTTCGCTGCAGCCTTCGGTGAGCACGACTTGGTAGTAGAGGCGGCGCTCGGCGTCGTCGGCGAGATCGAACGCATTGTGCCTATCGGACCAGTACAAGCGAAGCGGGAGTTCAACGATTCCTGAACTCGGATTGTCGGCCGATTCCCAGGAAGGCGGCGGTTCGCTCGTGCGCCAACGACTGGTCGGCCGGTCGCGTGCACTTGACTTCACGCCAAGAACCGTACCCCACGTGAGAACGGCACGGTCGTGGACGCATTCGCACTGAATCGAGAAGGACCCTCCGCAAACAACTGGGACGGCCTTACGGGTTTGCCCGCTGTGCCACCTCCCCTGTTTGGCCTTCGGCCATCCGAGTAGTTGTGCGGAGGCGGCGGATTCGGTGCTCGGAGCACATCATGCGTACGGTGACCTTCATGAAGATGCGAATGCTCGGTCGAACCGGTGTGCAAGTGTCCCCGTTGTGTCTTGGGGCGATGATGTTCGGGGCGATGGGAAACCCCGATCACGACGACTCGGTCGCGATCATCCACGCGGCACTCGACGCCGGGATCAACTTTGTTGACACCGCCGACGTGTACTCGCGTGGTGAGTCGGAGGAGATCGTCGCCAAGGCACTGGTAGGTCGGCGCGACGAGGTCGTGCTGGCGACCAAGTTCTTCGGACCTATGGGACGCGACCTGAACCAGCAGGGTGGCTCGCGTCGGTGGATCATTCGAGAGGTCGAGAACAGCCTGCGGCGTCTCGGGACCGATCGCATCGATCTGTATCAGGTGCACCGACCAGACTCGCGTTACGACATCGACGAAACGCTAGGCGCGCTTACGGATCTGGTCCGGGCGGGGAAGGTCGTGAACATCGGCAGTTCGACGTTTCAGCCGTCGCAGATCGTGGAGGCACAGTGGGTCGCGGAGCGTCGTGGACGCGAGCGGTTCGTGTGCGAGCAGCCGCCGTATTCGATGCTTGTGCGGGGCATCGAGACCGAGGTGCTCCCGACGTGTGAGCGGTACGACATGGGCGTAATTCCGTGGAGTCCGTTGGCGGGCGGATGGTTGTCGGGGCAGTGGCGTCGAGGCGGAGAGGCGCTCACAAGTCGCCGGGCCGAGCGATTTCCGGACCGCTACGACTTCTCATTACCGGAGAATCAGCGCAAGCTCGAAGCCGCATATGCGCTGGGTGAGCTGGCCGACGACATCGGCATTCCGCTTCCGCATCTCGCTGTGGCGTTCGTGATCAATCATCCGACGGTGACGGCAGCGATCATTGGTCCGCGCACGATGGAGCAGCTGACATCGCAGTTGGGCGCAGTCGATGTCGTGCTCACCAAGGAGGTGCTCGACCGCATCGACGCGATCGTGGCACCGGGCACCAACTTCAGCACGGCCGATGATGGGTACGTCCCGCCGTCGCTTGCTGTGCCCCGCACCCGCCGCCGCGTAGGTGGCTGACGCTTCGATCACCCCTCTTGCAAGGGCTATGGGCGACCACGCCGGGAGTGTGCGGGTTGGCGAGTTCGATCCGGGCGAAAGTGTGTGCGATTTCTCGCTCTCGGAACGATGGATCGCACGCGCTCTCGCTTGAATGGATCACTCGACTTCGGCAGTGAACGAGTGCGCGTCGGATCAATACGTCGAATGCTAAGCGCGCAGGGTATTCAACGAACAGATCGCCGCCGACCTATTTCGTGCGCCTCGCTGTCGCGGGTCGCATGGCGAGGCGCATCGATGGATCAGGTTGGCCCAGCGGTTGCACAATTCGACGAGTGACGCCACAGCGCCACACTGCGGCTACAGCGTGTCGCTGTGCGGTCAGTGTGGCGCTGTGCCGACGGTCGACGTCACGGCGACGGGTCGGGTCGGCCGCGCTCGGACGACACGAGTGCAAGCGCCACGCGCACCGCGATCGCTGAGGCAACGACGACCCACGGTGCCGAGGTGCCGAGTCCGATGCGACCGAACTGAACGAGGAGCAGGGCGACCCCGAGCCCCAGGAGGAGCCCGCCGAGCACACTGCCGACCACCGCCCGGACCAGCCGCGGCCGGCGCGGCGTCCGAGCGGACGTTGGCGCGCTCACGGTGCCGATCCCTTCGAATTGTTGTCCGGTTTCGGTCGGGTGGACCGGCTGAGCGCCTGGGACGCGTCCCGCACGCCACCCCAGAGCCCGGCCAGTGTGAGCGCGACCGCCGCCATGCCGAGTGGCGTCGTGATGGGGTTGCCCTCAACTCGCACCCACACCGAACCCGTGCAAGGTGCTGCCCCGGTGCCGGTGACCTCGAATCGGACGCGGAACAGGCCACGTATTCGAAGTGGTATCCGATCGGAGACCGCTTCCTCACCGGACCACGCGCGGTTGCCGATCGCGTTTCCCACGCGACCTGTTAGGTCCGGGGCGAACGGCACGCCCAGCTCGACCTTCCACCGCCCGTTCGTGAGGACGTCCTGTGTCGCGCCGGAGTACGAGATCCGGCCGTCGCTTCGCACCCGGAACGGATCACCGCGTGTACCTCCAGTTCCCGGTGCGGTTGCCTGATCGACGGGTCGCCCGCGCTTGTCCGCGGACGTCGCCCGACCCTCGCAGCCCGTGAACGTTGCCGCGTGGGCCGAGCCGCCCGAGACGAACATGACACAAGCGATCGCAAGACCGCTCGCTGCGACGCGCGGAAGCGTTGGGCTGACTCCGTGTGACTTCCTACGTGCGCATACCTTCATGCCGGACTTCCTTTCACGATGAGTTCAGCGATACCGCCGCACGTCGGGTCTTCGTGGCCGGTGAAGGTCAGGCGGACTGTCGTTGCGGTGGCGTCGAGGTCGAACGCGACGTCCGGGTCGGGCGTGCCAGGCAGATCACGTGCATCGGTGAACACGACTGCTCCGTTGGCGTCGAGCACTTGGATGGTGACGCGGCCGAAGCCGAACCCTCTTCGGAAATCGGGCCGCGCGTGGCGGGCATTGGACAGAAGCTCGACGCGACGGATGCGGGTCGGTGCGTTGGCCGTCCAGGTGAGGTCGGTCGCGCTGCCAGGACCGGGTCCGGCCGAGAACCACGAGGTCGCCGGGTTGCCGTCGAGCGCGAGCGGGACCGGGAACTCGCCGGAGAACGTCGAGGACGCTGCGGTCTGGCCCGCTCCCGTCACGACGGAGACGGGCGGTGGAGCGGTCGTGGGTGGTGGCGTCGGCGCGGGGGTCGTGGGCGGCTGGGTCGGCGGCGCGGGGGTCGTGGGCGGCTGGGTCGGCGGGGCGGTGGTCGGCGGCGCGGTGGTTGGTGCCACGGTCGTGGCGGCTCGCGTCGTGGGCGCGGCTCGTGTTGTGGGCGCAAGGGTCGGCGGCGGTGGCGGTGTCGTCGCCGGTGCTTGGGTTATCGCCGCCTGTGCCGCAGGTGGTGCCTTGGTGGTCGGCGCAGCAGTGGTGGGCGCAGCGGTGGTCGGTGCAGCGGTGGTCGGTGCCTGGGTGGACGCCGATGCTGTGGTCGGCGGGACGGATGTGGTCGGTGCCCCGCTGGTCGTCACCGCCGCCGCGTTCGAGGTCTCATCCGACTCAT
This sequence comes from Acidimicrobiia bacterium, assembly GCA_043720395.1. Lineage (GTDB taxonomy): Bacteria > Actinomycetota > Acidimicrobiia > Acidimicrobiales > JANYDT01 > JANOYY01. The sequence continues at coordinate 60,115 of JAYSSR010000062.1, read as the reverse complement.
CGGCGAAGCCGAAGTCGAACCCGTCGTTCGGTGCTGTGGTCGGCGGGCCACCGGGACCCACGGGTTCCATGCCACCCTCGTCCGCGGGGTTCCCCGGTGCCGGGTCTGCGGTCGTGGGAGTGGAGCCCGGCCCTGGCTGCGCGGGCCAGCCGGTCTTGGCGACGTCGATGGGCGCACCGTCGTCCGCACCGGAGGAGCCAACCGGACGCTCGAAGCCCTGGCCCGTTGCGTCGTCGATGAGGCCTACCGAGCCCATTTCCCCCTCGCCGGGACCGATCGCGATGGTCTTGCCCGGGTCGAATCCGGTCCAAGGGTCGCCCCGGAACTTCGGCGTCCGTTTCGACGCAACCGGGTCGAGCAGTGGGTTCCCGCACGCGCACTTCACCCGTGGACGTCCAACGGAATCGACGAGCACGGCAGTACCTCGCTGGAGGACGGCCTGGCGCGGGGTCGCCTTCCCGCCACGGAAGCCGTGGTTCGTGACGCGGGTGTCGCGTCGCAAGAGCGCCGGTGTCAGGGTGGCGAGGTACCCCCGGACGTTGGCCGGGTCAACGCCGAGCACCTTCGACCAGGCGCGGGCCTTGTCGGGGTTGGTGTCGAGGAACTGGCCGAGCGCGTCGACGTTGCAGGTGCGGCGGTTGCGGGTACCGCCGTAGAGGCCCGGCGTCGTGCCGGAGAAGCGAGCGATAGCGCCGCTGATGGGAGGCGCCGGTAGCGGGGGCGACACCACGGGCCCCGGCGGCGGGGCGGTCGGTGCGGTCGGCGGCTCCGGTGGGGCTGCGGTTGTCGGTGCCGAGGTGGTGGCGGCCGTGTCCGTCGACACGACCTCGGTTGCGACCGCCGGCGGTGCCGTGAGAGGGGCAAGCGTGGGAACGACGGTGTCCACCGGAGGGGGGAGGGGTGGTGCCGGGTCGGCGACCGACGGCGAGAAAGGGTCCGGCCCCGACGACGCCGCCGACTCAAGGAACACCTCTGCCGCGGATGCATCGGAGGACCCGTTGGCGAGGGAGAGTGCCCCGACCCCGAGTGCAACCAGTGCCAGCGTGACACTACCGATTACGAGGCGCGAGCGAGCCGACCGCATAGAGGCCTTTAGGCCTTGCCGGGGGAGTCGAAGTCGGTGCGCCCTCCGAGCCGGTCCTTGGCGGTCTGAGCTTCCGATGCGCTCATCCGGGTCAGCTTGTACGCGGTCGTCGCGCCCTTGTTGTTCGTAGCGGTTCCTCCGGCGGTCGACAGTGAGCACGACGTGCCGGTGTCCGGACCTCGGACCGAACCCCAGTTCCACGTGCAGGTGCCGTCTTGGTTGATACGCAGCTGCAGCGTCCCGACCCCGGGCCCGACCGGAGCAACGAGTTGTGGTTTGCCGGACGAGGCGAACTTGTACCCCGCAGCGATCTTGTAGCTCCCGATGCGCTTCGCCGGGTCGGACTCGTTCGGGTTGTCGAGCTGGTCCGGATTCATGTCGACGAACTGACCGGCGACGCCCTTGAACTCCAGCCAGTACCAGCCGGTTCCAGCGCCGGACACGGGAGTCGTGGTGGTCGTCTCGTCGCAGGGATTCGAACCCGTGAGGTCGACGACCTGGAAGCGCAGGCGACCCTGCCACCATTTCCGCAATTCCGTCGCACAGCCGGTGACCTTTTCGGTCCAATTGCCGGTCTTCGGAGCTCCAGCTCGATGGAGCCCGTTATCGGTAATTCGGATCTCGAAAGCGTATGAATCCTTCTTCCCGAGCTTCGCCTTGAAGGACAGTCCCGTGCCGCTCGGGGCACCGTCGACGAGCCACTCGATGTTGTACGGCGTCGGGCCTACAGCGGGGATGCCACCGCGGACGTTCTCGAGTTTCCATTCCAGGACCTTGCCTGCGAAGATCCGCTTCGGACGTACGACCTTGGCGGCAATTTTGTCGACGATGCGATACGTGATCGAGGCCGTCTTCGTGGCCTTGCCAGAGGTCACCGTGACCGACGAGGTGTAAGTTCCGGCCTTCTTCGCGAGAGCTTCGACGAGGGGGGCGTTCGGCGGACTCGCGTAGCCCTGTATCGCCCATTTGTAGCTGTACTTGGTGCCTGCTGCCACGTCGAACGCAGCCGTGAAGGTCACCTGCTTTCCGACCTCGACCAATCCGTTGGTGATGCCAGACGTATCAACGGTGAGGTTCGCGATTGGGTTGGGCACTGCGGCAACAACTGGCGGCTGTACAACGACCGGTGGGGGCGGTGCCACGCCCACCGTCAAGGCTGGCAGCGCGACTTCGTCGACGTTGAAGGCTGAATCGACCGTGCTGATGAGGACCTTGACCTCCTTGCCGCTGCCGAGTTCGAGACCCCCCGGTATGTCAGCAGACGCAGCACCTCCCGTGGTTCGCGCCGAATCGATGGACGGACCGTCACCGACCCGGATGGTCACCTGGACGATGGCAGCAGTGGCCTTTCCGTCGGATCCGATTGCCTTCACCGTGACCTTGTCGTACTTGCGCGGGGGCAGGCGGAACTTCGCGAGGTCGGTCGCGGCCGTCTTCGCTTCGTCATCGGTGAGGGTCACCGTGATCACGACGCCCTTCGGCGGGTTCGTTTGGCTGATCGCGCAGCTGTACTCGGTCCCGGTGAGAACGCACGGCTGCGCGATGAACTGGGCTTCGGCGCGCGGGGTGCCGATCGTCGTGAACAACAACAACGTTATACTAAGTGTACTTAGTATTGTGGTAAATGGAGTCGGACGCTTCTTCATCGGAGTTCCTCCGTCAGGTGCCGTGGGCAGGGTCAGGGTCGTGGTCGTGGTCGTGGTCGTGTGGTTCAAGTGAGTGCTAGGCGCAGTTCTTCGGGCTGAGGCCGGCGCCCGGTGCCTCGCAGGCGAGCTGGACATTCGCCTTCGAGATCCAACCGATTCCGCTCTTGAACGCGACATTCGAGAACGATCGGTCGTGTGCGGTGCAGCCGGCACCGAACGGGCCGAAGGTGATGGCATCGGCCTCGATGCCTTGCGGGCGAAGGAATTCGTCGGAGTCGATGAGCGTGATCGTTCCGACGAGACGCGCCAGACCTGTCGGCGTCTGGCACTGTTGCGGCCGCGACCGGTCCCCGCCGCCCGCGACCCACACCCGGAGTTCCAGCGTGCGGACGTCGCCGGTCGGTAGGTGCTCCACGTGGAAGTTGCCGTCGATCGCCCAGAACACAAAGCCGTTCGACTCGCAGTCGGGCGGTGCCGTCGGGCTGCCCGGTACGACCTCCCGGGGCTCATACTCACTGATGTTGCCGCCGCCGTAGAAGGGGTCGGGCCCGCCGCCATTCACTCCGCCGTGAATGCTCACCTGGATGTGCTGCGATGCGATCAGTCCGCAGTTCGGCGACAGGAAGGGATCACCGGCGAAGGTGATCTCAGCGTCGAAGCGCTTCAGGCTGCCGGGGCCGTGCGGGAGGGTTGTCGTGCGTGGGGCACCGATGTGCGTACCTCGGCAGACGCCGCGCGGCGTCGTGCTCCCGGGCAGCCCGATGATCACGATGTAGTCCTGCTTCTGGCCTGCGCCGCTGGACGGGTCGAGCGTGACCCGGGCCGACGCGCCGGTGCAGTGCGCACCCGTGCCGTCATTGGCAAGGGCATCACCACCGGTCGAGCGGATGAGAATCGAGCGGACCTCGGCACCCGTTGCGCTGATCGTGAGAGGACCCGAAACGATGTCTGCAAAGACCTCTCGCGCGGTTGTCGTGACTGACGTTCCGCCGAGGTTCACCACGACTCCTGCGACGTGCGTCGGCGCGGTCTGCAGCCGTACTCGGATGCGCGATGAGGCAGCGGATGAACCGACCTTGGACGCTGCGGACGGGCAGGGCGTCGGCGTCCCCGCGGAGAGAACCCACGTCCCGGAGTTCCCTTTGATCGTGCTCCACGATCCGGATCCAACACCGTTGGACAGGGTCACGCGAGCCGTACCTCGGGACTTCGTGCGCGTTGCCGCGTCGGAGCCGACGTACCAGTTGGTGATGTTCCAGGTCGACCCCTCGACCTTGCCGGTCAAGGTGAGCCCGCCGGGGAACGCTGCGGTGGCGGACAGGTCAGGACTTCCGCCACCACGGAACGCGAGCGCGTACGTCTTCTGCTCGGACGCCGCGAGCGAGGCGTCCGAGCGCTTCAGCTCGGCCGAGTAGCAGATCCGTAGTCGCCAGGTCCCCGACGGCACCTGCGCGACTGCCGACGGAGGCGCGGTTAAGGACAATCCGGCCACCGACATCGACGCCACGACGGCGGCGGCGAACGTGCGGCGTCGGTTCACCTGCGACCCGTCGCAGAATCAACAGCAGAATCAACCGTCGGGACCGAGGTCGGGACAGCGGTGGGTTCGCCACCGTCGTAGCGCCACCACCGGTCGGCCTTCGTGTCGAGCAACCACACCTCGTCGGGTGCGATGACGACGCCGGATCGCACGATGGCCCGCGTGACCTCATGTTCGTCGAGAAGGCCCGATCGGTAGTCGGTCAGCGCCTGATGACACGTCGTCGCAGCGATCGCGAGTGCACCCGTCAGGCGCTCGTCGTGCGGCAGCGCGGAGTCGATCGGGGAAACCGGTGGAGCGATTGGTGCCGACATGTCCGCAGTGTGCATTGCTGCGCGTCAGCGAAACGCAAGCGAGCCGCGTCAAGGCTCGCCCATGAGCGAGCGCTCGATGGCGACGGTCTCGCGCTCCGGCTCGACGCCGAGCTCGGCACACATCCGTCGACAGGCGGCGATCGTCCGCAGTGCGCCGGCACGGTCGCCGTGGGCGAGGTGCGCCCGGCTGCTGAGGCGGTAGGCCGCCTCCGACCACTTCTCGGCCCGCAACGCTCGCTCCGCGACGGCGATCGCTTCGTCGGGGCGACCTCCGCCAAGCAGGAGCTCGCCGCACCGAAGGGCAGCGCGAACCAGCCGTCCCTCGACACGCTGGCGCAGCGGCTCCGCCCACTCCTCACCGGCCACGTCTTCGAGGTATTCGCCCGACCACGATCGCAGCGCGTCGAGGAGATGGGTGAGCTCGATCGATGGCGTCGCTTCCGCCCGAGCGAGGTCTGCCTGGTCGAGCAGCCATTCAACCTCCCAGGCATCGACGACCAGATGGTCCCCGCCGTCGAGACGCAGGACACCGGCGTCCTGGCGGAGGTACCAGGCGGCGACCGCCTTCACACGGTCCGGTTCGAGGAGGTTCTGGAGATACGACAACGTCATGCGGAGGTTGGACGAAACCGCCGCGTCGTCGCGGTCGGGCCAGAGCAGCGTGCCGAGTCGGCTGCGGCGGATCTCTCGATGGGCGACCAGTGCGAGCAGGAGCTGGCGAACCCGTTCGCGCGCCGCATCGGGGTGCGTCACGAGGACGCCGCCACGGAACATGCGCAAAGGTCCGAATACCTCGATGCGGACGTCGTGCTGCGGGGGGAGCGACAACCCGGTACCCACCGCGGCGACGACCTTCGCAAGCTTGCCCGGTCCGGATGCGTGGCGAGCCAACAGGTCTCGAACGGCTCCGGGCGAACGTTCGCTCGCGAATTCGAGCGCCGCGCGGCCGCGCGGATCGCGAAGCTCGTTGGCACGTGCCGCGATCTCGACGACGAGCGCAAGCGGTAACGCCGCCAGAAGCGACGACGGGTCGTCGAGGAGCTCCAGGTCCGCGTCGGTGGGGGTGGACGTGCCGGCGCGCCACGCCGGCAACGTCCGACACAGAGCCAGCGCGCGCCCACGACCGACGCCGGTCGTGCGGGCGTCGAGCAGGTCTCGACAGCGCGCGTCGAGCAGATACGGCACGACGGGAAACCACAGCACGGCGCGACCCGCCCCGCTCGGATGGAGGTCGCGGTCGGCGAGTCCGTATCGAAGGGCCTCGGTCGCGGCATCGATATCGCCGCGGGCGAACGCGAGCGTCGCGTCGGCGACCGCGAGATAGCCAGCCAGTAGGTCGGGGACCGGATCGTTCGAGATCGCACGCAGTTCGCCGAGGTATGACGCAGCTTCGTCGAATCGTCCGAGATGGGCTGCCCGGACAGCCCCGAACCCGAGCGCTGGTGCGCGTTCGGCGATCGAGAACTGCGGTCCGATCCGGGCGGTGTCGAAAGCGAGCGCCTCGTCGAGTGCACCTCGGGCCCAGGCCACGATCCCGGGGGCGAGCAGCGCCCATCCGCTCGCGGCAGCAGGCGCGATCACGCCGCCAGCCGATGCGGTCTCGGCGGCCATCAGGGCCGTCGATTCGGAGGCGCAGCCATCGACGAGGTCGGCGTGGACCAGGTGCAGCCCGGCGAAGTGAGCGAGGCGCGGCTCAAGGCGGTGTGTCCTGAGTTTGGTCGCAACACCACGGAGTGTTGCGGTATCGCCGTCGATGTCAGCGAGCATCGCCATGTTCGTGAGCAGTCCCTCACCGGGCCGCCCGGTGAAGTCCGGAAACATCCGCCGGTCCATCGAAACGATTGCGTCGCGATCGCGTCGCAACCAGGCGGACCAGAGCATCCGCACTTCGGCGGCGACCGCACGACTCGAATCGCCGCGGGAGCGAAAGGCATCGGTCGAGCGTCCGAACGCCTTCCACGCATTGTCGGACCAGGGGTCCGCACTTCGGGCCAGGTAGGCGTCGAGGTAGATGACTTCCGGACGATCCGCGAGGGCCGGGTCGACCCGCGTCTGCCACCGCGCGACCACGTCGGGCCAGGGTGGATGACGCTGGTCGTTGCAGGCGTCGAAGAGTGTTTCGAGGGCGGCGTCCCAGTCGTCGGTATCTGCGAAGAGCTCGAACGCGGACCCATAGTCACCGCGATCGCGGAGCACGGCTCCGACCCGCCGACGACATGCCTGCAGATCTGCGAGGTCCAATACGCTGCGGGCCATGTCGGCCCACAGGGCGTGAGGGCGAAGGCCGCCTCGATCATCGGAGACGGTCAGGGGAAGCGCCTCGAGGACGTCGATATCGACTCGCCGTCCCGCCGCCGCTTCGACAATGTCCGCATCGCCCCCACCGACCGCAGCTATGAGCAAGAACGCTTCGCGGTCGTCAAGGCTGAGCGGTGCAAGTACTTCCTCCCAGAGGAACTCGCGATCAGCTGGTGCACCGTAGGCGGCGCGCAGCTCGGCAAGGGCGGGCCAGCCTGCGGTGTCGTCGAGGAGGAATGCGGGGACGCCCCGGCGCTCGGCGAACTCGCCCCCTTCGTCGTTCGTGAAGCGCAGATCCGCCTCGACGATGGCGAGTGCCTGCTGCTGCGAGAGCAGTCGAGCGCGGGGCAGCGCTGGGAGGTCGCGTCCGGCGAGCACGAGATGTCCGTTCGCGGGAAGCCGTGCCACGAGTGTCGCGAGCAGTTCGCCGCCGGGTGTCCCCACGAGGTGGTGCGCGTCGTCGAGGATGATGCAGACGGGTGTTGGCGTCTCGTCCCAGATCGCGTCGCAGATGTCATCAGCGGTGGTGACCCGGTGCGGCTCGGTGGGGCGTCCGAGGGCCCGGAGGATCGATCCCGCAAGTGTCGATGCCGAGGAGTCGGCACGTTCGAGCGACAGCCAAACATCACGCCCATGCGGGTCGAGACGGTTCTCCTCAACGGCCTGCGAGAGCAGCGTCGTCTTGCCGATGCCCGCGCCCGCGGCGACGGTCACGAGTCGGACGTCGAAGCGTCGGTTGAGGACGCGCAGGAGCCGTGGGCGCAGGACTGTCCACGGAACTTTGGGGGGTGGTGCGTATCGGAAGGGCAGCGCCACGCCGTCAGTGTGCACCTTCCACGCGACGAGGGAAAGCCCGGCCGCCTTCCTTGAGGGGAAAGCGGAGCACCAGACGGGCTCCCGGCTCCGATCGTTCGATGACGAGCGAACCGTGCAGTCGCTGTGCTCGCGACTGGAGGCTCGTCATGCCTCGCCCCGATCCTGAGGGAATCAACGGGTTGAACCCGACTCCGTGGTCGCGCACCGAGACGACGTACTCGTTTCCTCCTGCAGGCGAGAGCTCGACATCGATGCGTCCTCCTTGGGAGTGGCGGATCGCGTTGTTGATCATCTCCTGCAAGGCACGCAAGACCTGCAGCGTTCGTTCGGCGTCAATGGCCGTAGCTGGCGCGACGGTCGACCACGTGAGGTCAAGGTCCGCCGCTGCACATCGAGGCTCCACACGCGCACGCAGCTCACCCATGGCGACCTCGAAGGATCGTTCGATCGGATCCAGCGAGTCGACGATGAGCTTGAGGTCGTCGAGACACGACACGAGCCCCTGCACGAGCCGTGCATTGTCGATGCGATTGGCGCGAACCTGCATCATCAAGCCGAGCAGGTGGCTCCCGACCCCGTCGTGCATGTCACCGAGGATGCGTTCGCGTTCCAGCGTCCGATTCGCCCGATCGACCGCCGCCTGCGACGCCACGCGCACGCCTTCGATCGCCGCAATGAGCGCGACGTTGGCGACGATGCATCCGATGAAGCCCGTTGCTCGCAGCACGTTGGCAGCGTCGGTCGACAGCTCCTGCACCACCGGGAACCCGAAGCTTTCGGCGGCGTAGAAGACGCCAACCTGCACGATGGACAGCGCAGACCAGATCGCAGCCGAACGGCGTCCGCAGGTTACGTAGGTCGTGATCGGATGGAAGAAGCTCCAGACCACGACGGGCGACTGGAATCCGCCCGTCCGTGATGCGACGGCAAATGTTGTGAACCAGGTCACGGCTGTCGCGAGGTGCGTCATGACCATCAGCGACACGCCTCGGCGGACCATTGGCCCGACGAGGAGCAGTGGAACGAGAATCGACGAGATCGCGACTGCGGACCACGGGGATCCGACGTAGATGTACAGGGTTGCGGTAGCGGCGACGCACACCGCTCCGAGCCAACTGATCACGATTCCGACGCGGGCCCGTTGCGCCTCGCGAACCGAGCGCTCGTCGACGCCTGACGATGGCAAAAAACGGTCCGCAAGATGCAGGACCCGATCGCTCACCGACGACGCAACGGTCTGCGTCGCGTCGAAGGTCGAGCGCATCAGCGGGTCCACGCGTTCGTGGCCGGTGCGATCTGACAAGTCCACGACGGGTGAATCGGCAGAACAGAAGGCCGGGTGAAACGCCAATCTGCCTTGCCCGGCCCGTCGGACAGAAGCAGTCAGGTCTCCGAGCTAGCGATGCTCGAAGCGCCGCCGCCCGAGATGCAGCAGCTGCTCGGCTCCCTGTATGGCAACACCGACGCCATGGACAAGTTCGTGGGCATCACGGCCGGGACCGTGTCACCGGTCGAGTTCTTCGACCCGGACCACATCGGACAGCTCATGGGTGCCGCCGCGCGGTGAAAGGGTGATGCTCCGACCGTCGTTTCGTGTACGACCCACCAGATCCTGTAAACAGACCAGCAGTTCCCGCAACACCCAACCAGTAGGAGGCACAAATGTCCGGACTTGTTCGCAAGAGTTTCGATTCGCCCGAGGAGACGCGCCAGTTCGGTGCCGGCCACATCGAGCTCGTCAACGTCGACGCCGGTGCTGTCGGCCGCGCAACCTTCGAGCCCGGCTGGAAGTGGTCAACCCACGTCAAGCCGATCGCCGGGACCGACAGCTGCCAGGCCGCACACGCGGGCTACTGCATATCCGGCCGGATGAAGGTCGTCATGGACGATGGCGAAGAAGCCGAGTTCGGCCCCGGCGATCTCATGATCTGCCCGCCGGGGCACGACGCGTGGATCGTCGGCGACGAAGCCTGCGTGATGGTCGACTGGCAGGGGATGGCCGACTACGCGAAAAAGGCCTGACGCGGTCGGTAGGCTGCAGGGGCGGGCCGGCTCACGTTTGCCGCTTACTCGGCCTGTCGGGAGGGCTGTGCCGGCCGATGGAGGTCTGTCAAAGGCCAACCCGGTCGAGGTGCCATGCGCGCCGTAATCGATGAAGACGTCGGCGCGCCGAACCATGAAGCCGCCGAGAACGATTCGGGCCATCAGTGGCCCTGCCCGGCCCGATGAATCGGTGACATCGTCATCGCGGTGAGGAAATCCGCTCGCACGCCTTCGAGCACGTGCTGGGCGCGCCGTCGTGTGTCGGTGGCAACTCTCCGGGCTTCGGGCCGAAGGCACGCTTCAAGGGCGGCCGCGAGCGTGAAGTCCGACACGTCCGACGGGAAGCACCACGGCCACCCGAGCGCCTCGGCCTGACGGCTGACCTTCGCTCCGCCCACGACCGGATCCACGGCGACGACGGGAATTCCGCAGTGGAGCGCGAGGACCAGACCGTGTAGGCGGGTCGTGAGTACCACATCGGTCGCCCGGAAGTAGGCGAGCACCTCCGCGGTGGAGCGGAGCCCGGTGGCGTTGACGTCGAGGCGTGTGTCGATGCGCAATCGAGCGCATTCGCGCTCCGCAGCGACCCGTTCGATCGTCGCGTTGGCGGTGGCGTGAGCGTCGCGCTCGCCGTACTCCGGTTGCGGGTGGATCAGCACCACACCGACGACAGGGACCTGCGGAATCGGTGCGGCGAACGCGAGATCGGGTCGGCAGATTCGGTTGCTGTCGCGCTCTATCAGCAGCGAGAACGGATTCCACTCGTCGACGGGATCCAGCATGGTGAGATCGAGACCCACGAGTTCGCAGCCCGCGAAGCGCTCCAGCATCGCCTGGACGGGTGGGCCGTTCCCAAAAGGACCGCACACGAAGACCAGATGCGAGTAATCGCGCGGGTCAACGGACTCCCAGCGAACGCCGCCGACAAACGGTTCGGCGAGCGCCACATCGGTGCGATGTCCGGCTTCGAGGAGCCAAGTACACACAAGGTCGCGGACGAGGAGGTCTCCGGCCGTCGCCCCCATGTCGGGAAAGCTGAACCACCCCGCTACGAGCGTTCTCACGGTTGCACCTCGGTGAACCCGCAAAGCACTATTTCGAGATCCTCGATTGCGGCGGCGATGGCAGGATCGCACAGCGTGGCCGTTTCGAGGATGCGTTCGTCGGCGTACATCGTTTCGAAGTCGACGCTCAGGGCCGGATGGCAGCAGAGTTCCGTGGCACCCGGCGGGAGTTCGGTGATGATCCGGCGCAGGTGGTCGACCGAGATCTGCTCGCGGCGCGGCTCGCCTTCCCCCGTCTGGCCGTAGAACGCGCCCTCGTAGCGGATGACAGCGGATTCGTGGCGGAGAGGGACACCGAGGGTGTCGGAGCGTGCACGCAGCAGCGACCGCAGAGGTTCACGACGATGCACGTGCTGATGCGAGTCGAGGTGTGTCGGGGCACGCCCCACGAGGTCCCTGAACAGGGAAAGTTGGAGGTCGACCTCGTGCTCTACGGCGGCTGCATCGTCGACGTCGACCCGACCGTAGACGGCACACCACACCTCGCCGTCGAAGCGCCACTCACCGAGATCGACGTGCAGTCCGACGCTGAGCGTCGGGTTCTTGCCCGCGTAGGCGGCTGCCGCCCGGGCGGCGGGTTGACGGACCATGAGGCTCGTCGCCGTCACGATCCCGTGCTCGTGCGCGTGCGCGATGCCACGGTTCACTCCGTTGCTCAGACCGAAGTCGTCCGCGTTGACGATGAGGCGGCGCATTCAGATCCCGAGGTCCTCGAGAAGGCGCCGCAGTACCGTCTCGGCGCGGAAATACTCCTCGGCGATCTCACGCGCCGCTCGGCTGTGCCGCGTGTAATCGGACTCCACCGCGTCGATCGCTGCGAGGGCTTCTTCGGAGGTCGAGAAGGCGAACAGCCCTTCGCCGGTCGGGAGCACCGTGCCGAACCCGGTGTCCTGCGTGATCACGGGTCGGCCGGCCGCGAGATAGCACGCGCTCCGCTCGCTGAACCAACCGCTGTGTAATCGGACGTTCAGATCACGGGCGACAGAGAATTCTGCGCGACTCGCCTGAATGTAGGCGTGATACGGCCACGGGTCCTCGGTGAAGGTCTGCGCTGCGACGAGCTGCCACCGGTTCGCCTCGAGGAGCGCCCGCGCGTCGTCGACGACCCCGCGGGTTTTGACCGGTTCGGGCTCATCGTGGGTAAATCGGATCGACTCCGGTGGCGACAGGTTGGTCGCGAGCTCGATCGGCACACTCGCGGCGGCGGGGACGTCGATGAAACGGAGGAACTCGAGATCCTTGCTCCAGTGGTACTGCTCACCGCAGAACTCGACCTCCCTTCCGTCCTGCTTCCAGTTCGCGACGGTCGTGTAGCAGTCACGAAGCGGAGGACCGCATTCCCAGAGGTCGAGAAGGACGGGCTGGCGAGTCGTTGCCTTCAGGCGCGGAAGGGGCGGGATTGGACTGGCGTTCGTTCCGATGTTTTCCCCGTAGGTGACCATCGCGTCGTGTTCGTCGATGATCGCGTGGGTCTCCTCGTCACCGTTCACGTACGAGATCTCGTGATACACGGGGTCGGTACCGAAGTAGACGAGGTTCTTCGCCTCGACGCCGTCCTTGGTGGGCCGGGTAGCACCCGCGATGTTGAACACGGCGTCGCTGTGCAGGAGCATCCCCGGCGCACGGGCCGCGGCAGGACCGAGCCACGCCCCGTCGGAGAACGTGCGTCGATATGCCCACCGGTCGCCGAGACCGAAGCGGTCCGCCACGCGGCTCAGGTACGGCACGGCGTAGTCGGAGTCGTCGACCTTCGCCCGCCGGACTGGGTCGTAGGGCCACGCGGACGTGGTCTCGAGGTAGAGGACGTCGTGACCGAGGCGTAGCAACCCGGCGGTGATCTGCATGTTCATCCAGGCCATGCCGGCGAAGGGATTCGAGGCCATCGTGCCGAGGACGACCAGCCGTCGCGGATGCGTGTTCACCACAGCCCGGCTCGCTCGAGCAGCGACTTCAACACAGTTTCCGCAGCGAAGTGCTCCGCCGCAAGCTCGCGCGCTGCGGCTGCGTGGCGCTCGTAGTCGGAGCCCACGGCACCGATCGCCAGCGTGGCCTCATCCACTGTCGTGAAGTCGAGGAGTGCACCGTCGTCAGCCACGATTTGCGATTCTCGCCGATGCCGCAGCAACAGCCATCATGTGCCCGGAGGTGTCGCGTCGCGGAGCTCGGCCAGGCACCGTTCCATAGTGCGCAGCTGGTGGTGCACCATGCGATCGTCGTCCGCGAGGCAGCAGTGCTCGCCCATCCAGCGTGCGGCCAAGAACAGGCGGGCGGCGGCCAGACGCCTCAGGAATCCCCCATCGGTCCCGGCGGGCCACCGAGCAAGGCTGTAGTCCCGGAGACAGGCGTCCACGGTCTCGAGCGACCACCCATCGATGAGCGCCGCCAGGTCGAGCTCCCCGGCACCGCAACCCGCCCATTCCCAATCGACCGGGCAGACCAGTCCATCCGCCACCAGCACATTGGCCGGATACAGGTCGCCGTGCACGACGGTCCGCTCCGACTGGAGCAGGAGGCCGATCAACGGCGCGGCCATCACGAGTTCATCGGCGAGCGGCGTCCACACGGGTAGCGCCTCGGCGATGGTGGCATGGGCACTACGGATCCACCGTTCCGCAAGATCGGTGCCGTAGCGGACGAGCATGGACGGGGGCGCAGGTGTCACGGACCCGACAAGTTCCCGGTGGAACTGGCCGGTCCAACGTGCGGCCGACCGGATCCCGGCGGGATGGGGAGCCTCGCTGACCGGCATCGACCCGTCCACCCATTGGAGGAGGATCCACGTGAAGTCTCCTTCCTCGATCCGGTCGAGGAAGGGCGATCGGTACGACGGCGCAGCGTCGAGGATGCATTCGTAGACCGACGCCTCGTACGCGGGACCCCAGGGATCCCCGGCAGGCGTACGTTCGGTCGAGGGACCGCCCTTGAGAACCGCGGTCACCTGCCTGCCTGTGGATGTGACGAGTTCAACGACGAAGCTGCTGCTCCGGCTTCCGTACGGGTTGACCCGCACCGATCGGACGTGGGCCACCGTTGTGTCCGAGCCACGGAGACGGCACCCCTGCAACCAGGCCTCGACCAGGGGGACGTCGATGGTGCGGTCAGCCATGGGGTGCGGTCGGCGTGGCACCGAGTTCGTCGAGGGTGCTGTCGAGATCGCGGGTGTAGTAACCCAGGTTGCGGATAGCGCGTTCGGCGAGGCTTGTCGAAAGGTCGCTTGCCGCCCAGTCGATGGCGTGGAGCATACGAAGTACGCGCCCGGACGCCGCCCACCGAAGTACGGTCCGAACCCCGCCCGGTGCTTCGGCGGCGCGGGCGTACGCAACGACGAAGGGATCGTGGGGTCCGGACGGGAAATGACATCCGAGATCGACGGTCGCGGGCCCGCTGCCGCCCAATTCCCAGTCGAGGAGGACCGGTTCGCGTCCCGCAGAACCCTCGACGAATCGGACGTTTTGAGGGGCTACGTCGCCGTGGCAGAGGACCGTCGGTGCTCCGTGGCCCGCCTCGACCACGAGGTCCCAACTTCGATCGACCCGTTCGAGGCGCTCGAGGACGTCCCGAACCGCGGATGCCGCAGCGGTTTCGACAGCGGACTGGAGGCCTTCCCGCGCGTGGCCCAGAACGGATCGGTAGTACGTCGGCCCGTGTTCGACAAGCTTGTCGGTCAGCGGCAACGTCGCAGTTCCGGCGCTCATCGCGCCGAGCAGCCGACCGAGGGCATGTCTCTCCGTGGCGCAACCCTTCTCGTACTCGATGTCCCCTGCGTCCTCGAGGAACAGCCACGGCCCCTCACCTGCAACGTCGTGCCAACCGAGCAGGGCCACGTGTCGCACGGGGATTGCCGGTAGGAGCGTCCCGTACACCAGGCGCTCGGTCGCGTGTGTCGTCGGCGCGCTTCGTTTGGCGATGACGGCCGAACCGCCGTTCGGTCGCAAGCGGACGACCTGGGTCTTTGGCGTTCGTTTGAGGATGTCAGTCGTCACACCGGACGTTCCCCGCACTCCGGAAGCCCCAAGAACTCCGGAAGCGCGAGCGGCGGTGAGGGCATCCGCACGGACCGATTCTGGGTCCCGTCGCGACTTGCGGGCCACCCCCGTCGCCGGCTCGCGTCCGACAGGATCCTTCGTCATAGCTCGCTCCGACTATCCAGAAGTGCCAGGTCGTTCAACGCGCGCTGGCTCCCTTCGAGGTAGTACGCCATCTTGGACAGAGCTCGCAGACCGCGCAGCGGTGCCGACCGGAGTATCTCAAGCATGCGGAACTCGTTGGCAACGGTTCCTTCGGCGGCGAGTTTTGCGACGACCGGGAGCCGGTGGTCACCGACCTCGACCACGAACACGTGGGACTTCCGCTGTTTCAGGGTCTGGGTGACCCGCGCAATGTGCGAGCCGAGGATCGTCCGGGTCAGTTCCTCGGCTTCCGCGATGATTCTCTTCGCCGAATCCGCAGCAACTTCGACCGTCCTCATCCGATCAGCCCCGGATCGAGAAGCTCGTCGAGGTGGGCCCGCTCGATCCGGCCTAGGTACGCCGGCACCTTCGCTGCAGCACGTTCGGGCCACGGTGACTCGAGGTTCGACCGTTCCCCGAGGAGAACATAGGCGGTCCAGGCAACGACTCCCAACGTCTGGAGCCGTCGGAGGGTACCGAGGTCCACGTTCGGCCAGGTCGAGGACACGGCGTCCCGGTAAGCGACAAGGTCGATGTTCGGCAAATCGACCATGGGGCTGCCGAATCCGGCGGTTTCCCAGTCGAAGACGAGGGGTCGCAGACCGTCGCGGTGCGCGAACATCTTCACATTCGATGGTGTGAGGTCTCCGTGGACAAGCGTCGGCGGCGTTGCGGCGAGGAGCGCAGTCATGTCGTCCCACCGGCTGAGGACCTCGTCCATGATGGTTCTCAGCGACAACAGGCACGCCACCGATTCGGGACTCAACGCGATGTTGGCTGCTCCGTCATCCAGGACTGATATGGCGTCGCTCAGGCGGTTTCGGCAGTAAGGCGCGTCGTGCGTCGGCAGCGCGCGGGTCGTCGCAGTCGCTGCGGCTCGGACATGCGTCGTACCGAGCCATCTTCCCAGACGGGCGGCGTGCTCCGGACAGTTCGGATCGAACTGCGAGCCGGAAGCGTGGTCGGTGACCAGCCAGGCCCAGTCCGTTACCTGCGATCGCCACACGCCGTGACAGCGGAGATGCTGTACCCCGACCACAGAAAGGATCCTGTTGTAGACGTGCCGCTCGATTACCGCGGGTTCCGGTCTTTGGCGTTTCACCGCGAGCGAGATCGCATAGTCGTCATCTCGGACGAAGAACGCGGTCGTCTTGTTCCGTCGGGCGGTCGGGTACGCGTGCGACGACATGACCGAGAATCCCGGGAATGCCGATGCCGCGATCAGATGCGCTTCGGCCTCGACGTCGGGAGCTTCGACTGGCGTCGGTTTCTCCGGGCGCTCGGCGTCCACGCCATTGCCCGTGGAACAGCGCACCGTGCCTCGAGTTCGAACGACCGATAACCGTCCGTCCTCGATCTCGACAACCATGTCGCAGCTGCTGATCGTGGAAAGGCGATGAGCAATCATGAAGGTGGTTCGGCCAGCCATGAGGCGTTCCATCGAATCCATGATCGCCTCCTCGGTCTGAACATCAACCGAGGACGTCGGTTCGTCCAGCAGGAGGATCGGCGAATCTTTGAGAAACGCCCGGGCAAGTGAGATTCGCTGCCGTTCCCCGCCCGACAGGCGCATGCCACGTTCCCCGACGACCGTTTCGTAGCCATCGGGCAATTGAGCCACGAAGTCGTGAATGCCAGCTGCCCTTGCGGCGACCTCGATCTCCTCGGAGGAGGCAGAGGGTCGTCCAAAAGCAATGTTCTCCCCGATGCTCGTTGAGAAGAGGAAGGGATCCTGCAGAACCATCGTGAACTGCTTCCGAAGGTCAGAAAGACGGTACTCGCGCACGTCGATGCCATCGAGGAGAATCGCTCCGCCACCGACATCGTAGAAGCGAATGAGCAGGCTGGCGAGCGTGCTTTTTCCGGCACCAGTGCGCCCGATGACACCGACTTTTGTTCCTGAGGGTATCTCAAGGTTCACCTCAGAGAGTACGGGCAATCCCGGTTCATATGTGAACGATACGTCGCGCAACGTGAAGTCGCCATGAACACGGTCAACCGAAATGCCGTCGATCCGGTCCTGCACCTCCGGACGTTCGTCGAGCAGCTCGATTGCCCGATCGGCGCTGACGATCTGTGATTGCAGCTTCACGGGCAGCTTGCTGATGGTCTGGAGCGGACCGAACAGCTGACCGAGATAGGAAAGGACGAGCAGCAACGCTCCCAAGGTGATCCGGCCGTCGCCGACCCGGAGCCCACCGATCACGAGGATCGATGCGGTGCCGACGGCAGTGGCCATGTTGAGGAGGAGGGAATACACACCCTCGCTTCGCGACACCTTCAGGCGTGCCCGTAGCGCAGTCTCGGACTGGATCTGAAACCGCTCTTCTTCGCTCCGTTCCATTCCGAAGGCTTTTACGACCCTGAACGCGGAGAAGATCTCCTGGACGATCCACAACGATCCGCTCTCGAGGCGTTTGACGACCTTGTACTGAGGTTTGACCGTTGTTCGGTACGTGGTGCTGAGGAGCACGAGGACCGGTGCGACGGCGATGGAGATCACGGCGAGCAAATGATCGATCCGAAACATCACAAAGACCATCGAGAACAGCGTGAACACAGCCGTCGCGATAGGGAGAAGCCCATAGGTACCGATTGCCTGTATCGCGGGCGCATCGTATTGTATCCGGTAAACGGAATCTGCCGTCCCGACTCGGTCATGGAAGCGGAAGGACAGCTGTTGCGCACTGGCGAGCATTCGACTTCGAACATCCAGAGTGATCCGTTCGCCGACCCAGCTCTTCAGGTAGGAAGACGCCAGGCTCAGAAGCTCAGAAATGAAAACGACGGCGATCTGTGTTGACGCCGCCAAAATCAGTATCGACGTGCTCGTTCGAGGACTTCCTCCAGGAATCAGCCACCCGAAGATGGTCGGTAACGGCTTGTCGCCTATGGCGGAGTCGACCGCAATGGCGAGCGGGACCGGTGACAGAAGAGCAAGCGGCGTGGCCAGGAGATCGAGGAAGAGGGCGAGCAGCAACCATCGACCGGAGCCTCTGGTCTCGGTTCTGACACGTCGCAATATGGCGAGATCGCTGCGATCCGTCGACGTCCGATCGCTCGTTGCCCTCACGAGACCGCTCATCAGACGGCGGCTCGGCGAGGCCACCGTCGATCAAGTGCAGCGGCGAGTGCGGCTTGGTAGGTCGGAAGCTGTGCCAGGGACTTGCTCACGTCGGTACTGACGAAACGCGGGGTCAGCCAGGACAGCGCGACAACGCTGCGCAGGATCGTGCCAGCGACGCGCAACTTCATGAGACGCTCCCGGTCAATTGACCAACCCTCGGCCATGAGCGCCTTCTGGTACGTGCGGAGGGGCGCGTTGGCCGAGAAACCCGGAGTGCCGGTCGCAGCCCTGGCTAGATCGATTGCGGATGGACCGAACGTCGCGTGATCCCAATCGAAGGGGTAGAGATCAATGGTGCCGTCTGGTCCGACGCGTACCCGCACATTTCTCCGGATCAACGTTCCATGCGTCATGACGGAACCGACCTCGCCGGCCGAGTCGACGAGACGGTCCCAGAGGGCCTCGACCGTTTCGAGATGCCGCAGAACCGAAGCAACGATCGCCTTGCCCGTGGCATCGATCGCGGGATTGCGGAGCCCTTCGGACAATTCGCTGCTCGACGATCGCAGGAGACCGAGCGAGCGGGCTGAATCGAATGTGGGAAGCCCAGGACTCGCTGACATTCGTGTCCTGGCATGCAGCGACGCGAGCCATTTGGCCGCCGCCCGCTGGTGGCGGGGACAGCCAGGGTTAAACGGCACATCGCCGACGTCCTCGAGGAAGAGTATGTCGGGACGTGAGCCGCGACCGTCGTGGTAGCCGTGGAATTTCGGTGTGGTGATCCCGAGTGTGGGCAGTACCTCGCCGTGCATAAGCCGGTCGCGTTCCATCGCGCCGGAGGGGCGGAGCTTTGCAATCACGGCCGACGCTTCGGAGCTTGAATCGCTCAGACGGATGACCGTGGAATGACGCCCGTCCGCCAGCACCGCGATGGCCTGCGGCACGTTCCCCGTCCTGCTGCTCCAGATTTCCGAAACGTACGAAAGCTGCGCTGGTTGGTTGTCCAACACGTCGACCGTGCGCGACCTGGCGCTGCTCCCCATTACTCGACGGCTCCGACGGTGGTCGCGCGAAGAGCTGCGTCGACTTTTCTGTCCAATCGGAGGTACTGGGCAGCCACCAGGGATACCAGCCCAACGGCGCATCCGGCGAGTAGAGCGGGAGACCGGAGCAACGCGAGAGGAAGGAGCGACGCGAGGACTGCGGCCTGCCACGTGGGTCTCACGGATACCGAAGAGTGCGGTATCCAGCGCCACGAGACTGCGGTGGTGATCCGGGCTCGAGCGAGGCCTCGGCTGGTGACCCTCAGGTCCCAGCGGTCCTCGGGCCGTCCGATGGACACCTTCAGTCCTGCGGCCTGCAACGTGACCTGTAATGCCAGTAGCCAGTCGCGACGATCACCGACCCAGCAGGGAGCCTGTGCCGTGCCGGGTTCCGGTTCGGCGCGCGCTCCCCGCAGACGTCCCCACGTCCGAACGAACGGCTGCAGGAGGTGCAGCGTCCCGACGAGGCAGCGCAGGCGGACCGGCTGCGGTTCGCGACGATCCACCGGAGCCGAGATGCCCATCGCTGCAACGTACGCGGCGCACCAGCCGATGACGAAGACGGGAAGGAGGAGGAACCAAGGCGAGAAAAGGCCGAGCACCAGTCCCAGAATCGCGATCGGGACGCTGAATGGGAGGAGTACGGCTGCCCAGGTCGCAGCGCTCTCGGCACGGTGCCTTTTGACGGACTGAAACGGCGCGTGACCCTGATAACCGTGGTACACCACGGGCCGGAGCAGTTTCGGCAGCAGCCCGACGTTGCCGTAGATGAAACCCGACCAGCGTGCCTGGCCTAAGGAGTTGAACCGATGTCGATGTGCGCCCGACAACAACTTTTCCGCACGTCCGTATCCGCGCTGTTGGCGCAGGTAGCCGCGAGCCGTTCCCCGGCGATGGTGCATGACCTGCGCCGCCGGTGAGAACGCGATCTCGCGGCCGGCGTCGAGCAGCTTCCAGCAGACGTCAACGTCGTCGCCGGCCGCCGTGTAGCTGGGATTGAAGCCGCCGATGCCAAGGATGTCCTCGCGGCGAAACGCCATGTTGCAACCGGCGACGTGTTCGGCTCGATCATCGGCCACCAATACTTCGGTCGGAGCACCGGGCGAGAGCGCCACGCCTCGCTCCACAAGTCCCGCTGTAAGGACGGGCAGGTTCGGTCCTCCACTGGCACCTACCGCAGGATCGTCGAAGGATAGGACGAGGAACCACGGCCATTGTGCGTGGCAGGCCGCGTCGGCGTCGAGGAACGCCACGATGTCGCCGCTAGAAGCGTGGATCCCCGCGTTCCTCGCTCGGCTGAGGCCGCCGTGCTCCAACTCAAGGATCCGGAATGGAAACCTGCGGCACAGTTCGAGCGTTCGGTCGACCGAGCCGTCGTCGCAGACGATCACCTCAAGGTCCGGGTAATCGCACTGCTCCAGCGACGTGAGACATTCTTCGATGGTGGCCTGCTCGTTGTAGGCACACACCACGACGGACACGCGGGGCCACGCTGGTCGGAGGTCCTTGAGGCCGCGGTTTGCCCAGACGCCGACGGTGTGCAGGGCAGGCTTGGGGGTCCGGCCCGCGTCGGTGAGGCCGAATCCCCAGCCTTCGACGGCGTTCCCAGCGACGCTCCAGTCGTCCGTCCACGAGAACACGGTCGCCCCGGCACAGCCGACCTCGTCGATGGCCCGGAGTTGCTGCTCGAGGAGCTCTGCCTGGGCCTGTTCGCCGTGGACCTCGGCGGCGAGACCGAGTTCGGTTATGAGGAGCGGCTTGTAACCGCTCACCACCTGGAGGTGGCGCAGGTACCTCGTGAAGGTGGCCGGTTGGTCGAGGAAGACGTTGAACGAGCAAATGTCGAGGCCCCGGACTACGAGATACTCGGTGGTGGGATAGTTGCTGTAGGTGACGAGGGCGTTCGGGTCGGCGTCGTGAACCGCGTCTGCCAATTCGCTGAGAATGTCCTCAACGTGGCGGATCCCGTGAACGCGCACCAGGTCGGCCGGCACCTCGTTGCCGACAGAGATGGCGAGCACCTCGGACCGCCCGGAACACGACTCCATGGTTTGGTCGACGGCGCGACGGCCTGCGGAGCGGATCCGCTGCCGGGATGCCCGCCCTGGGGTCCGCTCCGTCCGCCAATCGGCATAGTCGAGTCCGACGATGAGGCGCATGTCGTGCTCGGATGCTGCTTCGAGGACGTCGGGTGGCGGAAGCTCGTAGATCCGCACGGTGTTGAGGCCGCTGGCAGCGATGGCTGCGAAGTCGGCCCGCACCGTGTGCGGCTCGGGGAAAGGGTGCCCGTCGGCGCGAGCCCTGAACGACCCGTAGGTGACGCCACGGACGACGAACCGTTCGCGATCGAGGCAGAGGTGTTTGCCAATCGTATGGACACGGCGGGTGGCCGACAGGAGTTCAGGCAAGTTTGAGGCTGGATTCGTTCGGTCGCAAAGACTGATCGCTGATTCAGTCATGATGCAAGAGCAATCGCTCGAGCCCCAGAAACAGGTACGGGGGCTATCGGATTTTCCTGCATCGCGTGATGGTAGGACTCGGTAGCCAAAGCAGCAACAGAAGTGACCGGATGACTCGCTGCCTGCCAGGCAGCGGCTTTCGTCGGTGGTCGGACCGGCTGGCCCGACGTCGGTTAGTCAGAGCGGGGCGTTAGGGGCTGGTCGACCCTGTTCGATCGAACGGCGGATCGCTGAAAGTCCCCGACGCTGGAGCGCTTTCGTCCCCCCGATCGACCGGCCGAGCAGCGTCGCCGTCTGCTCAATCGTCATTCCGGAGAGCAGCCGCAACAGCAGAACGTCACGTTGCGCGGGCACCAATGACGTGCATAATTGCTCGACGTGCTCGTAGGAGAGGCGACCGAGCACTTCGGCTTCGACGTCCCAGCGAACTCCGGTGCCCTCGCCGGGTTCCAGGGGAATGATGGTCGGGCGCCGACCGTTGCGGCGGTGCTGGTCGATGAGACGCCGGTTCGTCACGCTGAACACCCAGGTGCGGAAATCGGCGCTGGTGCCTGCAAATGTTCGGATGTTTCGGAGGATTCCGACGAACACCTCGCTGGTGAGGTCTTCCGGATCGGATTCCCCTCGAAACCGCAGGAAGCGTCCGACCGCCGGCGCGAGCCACATGTAGAGCGTCTCGAACGACTCACCGGACCCGGCTTGCGCAGCCGTTAGCAGCCGCGCAAATTCGTCATCACCTAGCTCCGGCGTACGCGCTGCCAAGGTCGGACGTAGGGACATCGCCCACCTATCGGCGAAACTGCGGCCGTTCGTGAGCAGGATCCGACGCTGATTTTGATTTTCTCGGCTGCGGGAGCCATCTGCTCGCTCCCCTGGCCTGTTGCGCTGGAGCAATCCGCGCGAAGGTGGTACGCGGCGGCACGATTCGTCGCGGCGATGTGGTCCGGCGGGTGACAACCCCGTAAACCCCGTGAACACGGGATAGTCACACTGCGTGGTCATCCGTACCTTGTTGGACATGTACACATCCCCGCAAAAAGCAATCGCCCTACTCATCCCTCTTGCGGCTGCGACGCTGCTCGCGGCACCGCAGTACGCCTCGGCTGCCCCGCCGCGGGGATCGGATTTGGTCCCGTCCTTCGTGGCAACGCCCGGCCTGGTCAACACGACGACCCGCGTCGAGGTACGCATCGCCAACAACGGCAACCGCGACTCCGGTGCTGTGTCCGTGGTGATCGCGCTCCCGCGGACTGCGACCTCGCCGACGGTCGCGGTGATGGGTACGGTCAGCAACCTGAGTACCGGATGCTCGCGCACCGGAACAACGATGAACTGCTCAATCCCCACCGGCGTGCCGCGCAACAACGCAAAACAGGTTGGCTTCGACATCGTGCTGCCCTACAGCGCCAATCCGATCGACTTCCGCGCCGACGTGACGACGACGAACGATTCCAACGTCGCGAACAATGGAGCGACTCACCAAGCGGCGTCCGCGTACTACGGCGTCGCGGCACCGTCGGCAACCGCGCTCGTCAACAACAGCCATTGCACGGGATCGTCGCTCTCGTCCTACTTCGAATGCCAGCTCTTCCCGAGCTCCATCGCAAGCCACCAGGTGAGCTTCGTGCCAACGGGCGCAGGTTCGGGCATGATCGACTTCTCGGTCGTCGGTCCCGAGGGTGTCGGCTACGGCGGCTCGTGGTCGGTCAGCGGCACCCAACTCACGTTCGACTACACCGAGAACGGGACCCCGGTCGGCAACTTCGTCGGCCAGGGCTCGACCCCGAATTGCTGGGACGGCGTCTTCACGTTTTCGCCGGCAAGCACGTACAACGCGATCTATCGGGTGTGCGTCTGATCAACCCGCTTCCCTTGTCGTTGTAGCCACGTGTGCCGATCTCTTCCGACGGAAGGGATCGGCACCAGTCAACGCGCACCGTTGTTGTGTTGGGCGCAACATTTCGCCCGAGTCCGCGGCCGGGACCGGAACGACGCGCACCGTTGTTGTGTTGGGCGCAACATTTCGCCCGAGTCCGCGGCCGAAATGTGTTCGTTTGCGGACGACAACGTTCAGCAGAATCAGGCGGACCGCGAGTCGCGGACGGCACCGACCCGGACCTGGGCAGCGTCGGATTCGGGGACTGCTCGGCCGATCGCTCGGATGAGCGTGGTGGCCGCCGAGTGGCCGAGTGTTGCCCGGTTGCGTCGGAGCAGATCGACTCGGCGTGGTGTCGACTTGATCGAGGCGAGGGTTTCGGCGATGCGCTGACCGACCTGTTCGAGTGCATCGTGCAGGTCGGTGTGCATCGCGATCGCGCGGGCGGGGGAGATGCCGGCGTCGATGAGGTCGGCCACGATCGCGATCGCCGACGGCGAGGGCACAATCCATCCGCCCGGTGTGTTGCCCGTGGCCCGCATAATGAGTCCGGCGCGGATCGCGGCGCTGCGGCGCTTCGCTGTCGTCAATGCAGGGAGCATCACCAGGAGCTTTGCTTCGTTGACGAGCAGCGGTGATTCGTCGACGGGGACGTCCGGTTGGGTCGTTGGTCCGCCGATGATCTGGGTGAGCGGCCGTCCGCGTTCCCACGAGTTGAACAGGTCACGCATTCCGGCCAAGGAGTAGCCGCGCGCCTGCAGGCGAGCGATTGCTGCGAGGCGCTCGACGTGCTCAAGCCCGTAGATCCCGACGCGGCCCCTGCGTTCCGGTGGCGACACGAGCCCCGCCGTTTGGTACTGGCGAATCGTGCGGGACGCCACGCCGGTTCGGGCCGCAAGTTCGTCGATCGTGAAGGTCTCGTCCACAGCGACATCGTACTGGATATTGACAACCTTTACTGTTGCAGTGTTTACTGCAACAGTTATGACAGCAGATATCGAAAACGCGCTTCTCGGCGAGTTGTCTCGGGTCGGCGGTGTCCCGGTCACGTTCCGAACGCCACCGGTGCGGATGACCGGCGGGTTCTGGGCCCAGATCTTCGGCTTCGAGCTCGAGCGACCTCCGGAGCGATTCGCCGGCCCGCTGGTGCTGCGCATGATGCCCGACGCGACGGCGGGTCACCGCGAGATCGTCGTGCAGGGATGGCTGGCCGAACGCGGCTACCCGGTCGCTCCCGTGCTGCACTCGGGGACAGTGGAGGGTCTCGGGGCGGCGTTCATGGTCATGCCCCGAATCGTGGGTCGATCACCGCTCTCCGATCTGAGCCTCGGTTCGGCGCTGCTTGGTTTGCGTCGCATCCTCCGCTCGGTTCCGGAACTGCTTGCCGACGCAGCGGGTCGCCTCCACGTCCTTGATCCGACGCCACTCGGCGCTCTGCTCAACGACGCCGGGCTTGAGTCTGAGCGGGGCGATGCGCCGTACCTCGCGTCGGTTCAGCGGGCGGCAACGACGGGATCGCCGGGCTTCGACGAACTCACTCGCTGGTTCGAGAGCAACCCCGCACCGTTGGGACGCAAGGTTCTGTGCCACAGCGACCTGCACCCGTTCAACCTGCTCGTCGACGCCGGCGGCGCGATGACCGTGCTCGACTGGACCGGTGCCACGATCGCCGCGCCGGAGATGGACGTCGGCTTCACCGCCGCGCTCCTGCGATGCGCGCCCATCGGTGTGCCGCGATTGATCGCACCGGTGATCGCCTGCGTCACGAATCACCTCGCCGACACCTTCGTGGCGGCGTGCCGTGGGCAGGGTCCGCTCGACGACGCGTCGCTCGCCTGGTGGGAGGCGCTCCAGTACGCCCGCTGTCTCGCTGAGTTGGCACACGCACGGGTCACGCCGGGATCACCGATCGGGCCGAACCATCCCTTCAACACGGCCGCACCGATGATGACGCGACGGCTCCTCGGGCTGACTGGCGTCGAGGTGAAGCTGATCCGTGACCCGATCTGATACACAACCGCCGTACCATGCGGGCCGAGATAGCAAATGATACGCGTGCTGATCATCGGGGTCGGCTGCCTCGTGGCGTCGTGGGTGTTGCTGATCGTGCTTGCGGCACGACTTCCGCCTGGCATCCTCAAGGATCTCGCCGGATTCCTTCCCGCGTGCGTCACGACGATCCGCGCCCTGCGATCCAATCCACTCGTCCCGCGGCGGGCGAAGATCGCCGTCGCGATCGCGGGCGTGTGGCTCATCTCGCCCATCGACCTCATCCCGGAGTTCCTGCCGATCATTGGTGCGCTGGATGACATCGTGGTCGTCGCCTTGGCCTTTCGCTACGCGGCGCGCCAGATCCCGCCGGAGACGCTGTACGACGCGTGGCCCGCTGATCCCGGCCTGCTCCGTCGCCTCATCGGCCGCGACGACCCCCGCTGACCCCCGGGCCCGGGGACCCGGGCTCGCCATGTGTCCTACTGCCGTTCGACTGGTTCCGACGTGACGTCGCGTCGCGTCGCGTTTGCGTGCACAGCGCCACCTTGTCCGCACAGCGTCACGCCGTAGCCGCATTGTGGCGCTGTGCCGTCACGGTCACCCGCGAAATGCAGCAGACGGATCAGTCTTCGGCGCCGGTCGCCGACCCGGCGAACGTGGACGCCCGACGCCTGGGTCTCAGCCGACGGGTACGCAGGTATCCGAAATCGGCATTGCGACGTTCGCGGCTGGAGTTCGCTTCAGCGACCTTCCGTGACACGTCTCCGGTGAACGTCGAGGAACTGCCCGCCGTCAACAACCGATGTGGTGGCGGGGTCGGTCAGGAAGAGCACCCGTGAGAGTCGCTCGGCGACAGGTGGGTAGAGGCTGATCCTCACATGGACGAGCTCATCATGCAGTTGCTCGATTGCCGACGGCGAAAGGTCGTCGACGGCCCAGAGGTCGTTCTCGTGGAGGCGCAGTTGAACCGCTGACCGTTGGGTGCTGTCGATGTGTGGTGCGGGCGGGCCATCGCGTCGCTTCTCGCCGGTGGCGGGTCCGGCGTCTTCGACTTCGCCGATGATTCTGTCGAGCCGGTACGACGTCGGGTCGGTGCGCTCGGTTGGCAGATCGGCCGGGAGAGCGGAGAGGAGCCACCACCTGCCCTGTCGGTGAACGCCGATCGGGACGACGGTTCGTGTTGCGGGCTCCTCGTCGCTGATCGACCGGTAGCTGAATCGGACTTGTCGGACGCGCCGAATGGCTGAGCGGAACGACGCGGCCAAGGCCGGTTCCTGATCGCGGACATCGACGTTGTCCGCGTCCAGGATGGTGTTCAACCGCTGTTCGAGTGCTCGCAGCACGGTCGCGCTCTGATGGTCGGGTTCGCGGCGGGCGGCTGAGCCGGCGAGCAGGGCGAGGCGGATGACATCGACTCGTGAGGAGGGGAGCGGGAGGGTGAGCGGCACGTCCGGTGCAAGTTGCACGACGGCGTCACCGTCGAGATGTTCGGGTTCGATGTCGGAACCGAAGAGGAGCGGGAGGTGCCAGTCGTCGGCCGCGTAGCAGCAGCGCCGGAGATCGGCGCTGAGCCGGTCGGGTTTCGCGCCGACGACCTCCGCGAGTCGTGTGACGTGGTGCCATCCGGGTTCGCTCCGCAGGATCGAAAGCGCGCGTAGGGTTCTTGCCACGTGGTCCTGGTTGGAGGGGCGGGCCATCAGGCCGAACCGTATGCGTGCATATGAGCCTCCAGGGTCGAGCGCGCCAGTTCGACCAGCGACGCGGGAGCGGCAATCTGCGCGCCCGTCGCAAGTGCCCGGCGGACGAATGCTGTCGTGTTGGACGTTGCAAACGTGGCTTCGACGCATCCGTCGTCGTTGGCCGTGGTGGTCAGCGCGCCGCCCAGCATGGCGAGCCATTCGGGCAGGGGAGCGTGCGGGAACCTGACGGTGGCGTTGATGGGCCGTTGTGTTCCCCAGGCGACGGGATGCAGCGGCCAACTCGCGTTCGCGTCCGGGGCGCTGGCTGCTTGGGTGCGGTCGATTGCGAGCCCGACGATGCGGTCGATCCGGTAGGTCCGCTCGCGAAGGGCCCGGCCGGCGGTGCGGTCCAGAGCGAGGAGGTACCAGCGATCCGTGTGCGTGACGACCACGCGGCAGGCGTCGACGAACCGGTCCTTGTCGCCGTAGCGGAATCGGACGGGGTGTCGATCGCTGATCGCGGCGAGGAGCATCGGTACGGCGGCGGGAACGGCGGCATGATTGACGACGGCCGCACTGTCCTTCGGTGCACGCTGATCCGGCACGTCGGGGTCAGCCACCAGCAGACGGGCTTCGGTTATGGCTTCGCGTTCGTCGGGCGTGAGGATCAGCGTCACATCCTCGGGTTCGCCGGTCACGGCCCATCCCGAGTGGTCGCCGAGTGGTTCAACGGTCACGCCAAGTGCCTTGAGCCGCTCGCGGTCGTTGAAGAAGTTCCGCCGACCCGTCGAGCCCTCCGCCTGCATCTCCGGATAGCCGCATTCCTCGACGTCGGCGTTCGTACGAATGCGGTCGCGGTGTCGGAAGAGCCACAGCAACCGCAGCAGCCGCTCGACCCCGACGTCGGTCGGCACGGTTGCGTCCGTGCCGTCGAGGAGGTTGTCGGTGCCGCCATCGATCACGTTCCGAGACGCTACCGGAAGGTCGCCCGCTGTCCTCGTCGCTGGACTGCGGCTTGGAAAGCGGGTCGGCGTTCACGGCAGATCGTCGTCGAAGATGCCGTGGGTGACTTCGATGTCGGACGGCCCGGTCGCGCGGTGGGTGTCGATGAGGGTGCGGACGAGAACTTCGGCCATCATCGGCTGCGCGTAGAACCAGCGGGGGTCTGCTTCTCGCCACCAGTTGGGCGTGTCGTCGCGGAGCGCTTCGGGCAGCCATCCGAGCCGGACGAGGTGGATGAGATCACCGGCGTCGTATGGCTCCTCGTCGGTGAACTGGTCGCCGGTCGTCTCGATGAAGACGCGGCCGTCGTCGGTGCCGCGCACTTGCACGTACCGGCTGATGCGGCTGCGGACGTCGAAGGTCACGTAGGTGCCTTCATGTGTGATGACCCAGCTCAGGATCGACTCGATCTCGCGCATGGCACCTGCCCACGTGAGGGCCCGCAGGGATGGTCCGGGCGCCTCGCCGAACCTGAAGACCGACGCGACGGAGTCGATGAGTTCTTCGGTGTGGATGAGTTCGTCGGTGTCGAACAGTTCGTCCGAGTGAACGGTCGGTGGGGGTACTGGCTTCATGGTCGTCTCGTTTCGGCGGGTTGGAACGAGACCGTTGTACGAAACAGCTGGGAACGGAACGGCCGGGAACGGAACGGCAACCCTTCGGGCACGTCACCGTTTCGTTCCCTGCCATCGGTTAGACCTCTCCCATGTCTGACGACTCATCGACGACACCCGCGGATCTCGTACTCCACGAACTGGAAGGTGCCGTCATTGCGGCCAAGCAGGGTGACCCGTTCGCTCCGGTCGTGCTCGTCACATCGCTCGGCGTCCGACGTGTTCGATTGGAGCTCGGGCGACGGATGGCGACGGTGAATGTGCGAGTCGTCGGTCCCGCTCAGCTGTCCGGCTCGCTGTTGCCCGGCGAGGTGTTGATCGTGGTCGGTCCGGTGCCGGCCGAAGTGATCGACACCGTCGCACCGGGTTCGTATGTACACATACCGGTTGGAGGCGCGTTGGATGTGGCGGACGCACGCATCGTGAGTTGTCCGGACGCATCGGTGGAGTGCCGGGTTGCGGTGTCGACGCTGCTCGCGGCTCGACGCCGTGGCGTCGCGTGGTCGTCGATGGCCGTCGCGGTTGCGGCGTCGAGTTCGGAGCCGATGCTCCTCGACGCGCTGGTGAGCTCTGGCATTCCGTTCTACCGGTCGAGTGGCTGGCCGCTGTTGCAGTCTGCGGCGGCGCGGTTCGTCGTCGGCGCGATCGAGGCGTCGGGCAGGGACTGGAACCGCGGTGCGCTCGCGGCGTTGTGGTCGTCGGTGCCGCTCGTCGATCCCGTCACGGGGCGGCTGACTCCGGTGATGGTCTGGGAGCGGGTGAGTCGCCGGTGGGGCGTGGTCGATTCCCATGACTGGCCTCTGCTCGTGGGCCGCTGCGTCAACCACGATGCCCCGGGCGATGCGGACAAGGCGGGGGCTCTGGTACGGTTCGTCGCTGATCTGTCGGCCACGATCGGCACGGCGACCGCCGACGGTCTTGCGGCAGGGCTGACACGGTTCCTCCCGATGCCTGATTCTGCGACCGCTCGCGGCGTGTTCGGCGGGTTCGTCGATGCGCAGGGCGAGGCGGCCGATGAGGTCCGGCGGGTACTGGCCGACATGCCCGACTTCGAACCGACACGGGCGGGCGCGTATGACAGGCGTCGCTGGTTCGAACAGGCGTTGGCCGTCAGGTCGATGGACGGGACCGGGCGGGTGGGCGAAGGCGTCCAGATCGGAAGCCCCGAGGCGTTGTGCCTGGGCTCGTTCGACGCGGTCGTCGTTGTCGGTGCCAGCGACGAAGCGGGGAGGCGCGACGGACCGGCTCGGCTCGTGCGTCGCGCAGCGTTGGCGACGTTGGTGAATGGCCGGTCGGCGACCGTGACGGTCCCCCGGTCGAGTCCCCGGTCACAACGTGAGGTCGCCCCGCTCCCTGAACTTCTCGAGGCGCTCACCGCCCGGCATGACATGCCGGTCACCGCGCAGGATCTGCATGCGTGGCCGTCGACGATCGTAGGTGTACAGATGATTCCGTCGTGGACCGCAGCGGTGGTCGGCGGTATCGGCGGTGTTGCAGTCTGCGAACCGCTCACCCATGGCGATCGGTGCCTCGCCGAGTTGCACGCGTCGACGTCAGCCGGCGGCGACCTGCTCGCTCATCCCCTCGTAAACGGCGCAGACGGGTTGCGGTGGTCGTTGAGGGCGAGCCGTGCCCGTCGCGGTGACGCGTGGACGCAATGGGATGGTCGGCTGACGGATCTGTCGGGGTGGACGCCGCTCGGGTCGGTGTGGTCGGTCACCCGCCTGGAGTCGTTTCACCAGTGTCGCCTGCGGGTGTTTCTCGTCGAGGTGCTCGGTGCGCGACCGCTCGATCGTCCGGAGGACGAGGCCGATCCGGATGCCCGTTCCGTCGGCACGTTCGTCCACAAGGTCATGGAGACGCTCACCGACGAGCTGCTTCGCATCGAAGCGTCCACGCGTCCGATGTGGAAGGCGTGGCTGCAAGGACTCGACCCGTCGCATCTCACGACGGTCATGGAACGCGCGGTCGATGATCTGCGCGCTGACGGAAGGCTGGGCCGTGGCCCGTGGTGGGACGCGCAGGTCCGCTGGCTGGAGGCCCGGCTGCAGCACTACCTCGCCGGTGAGGTTCGCGAGGCGGATGGTTTCGAGCCGGTTCTCGTGGAGAGCGGCCCGACGCGCACCGATCCGTGGATCCTCGCCACGCCCATCGGCGATGTCCGGTTGCAGGGACGCGCCGACCGGATCGAGAAACGCGGTGGCACGTTCCGGGTCGTCGATTTCAAGACGGGCAGCCTGAAGAGCCTCCACAGCCTGGCCGGTTCCGATGACCTGCTCGACGATGGCCGCAAACTCCAGCTGCCGATCTACGCCGCGATGGAAGCCGATCGTGGCGGGTTCGACATCACCCACGCGGGTGGCGTCTACGTGAATCCGTTGAGCGCGAACCGATCGAAGCGCCGCGTCAACCTCGACGTCGGAGAGCTCGTGGAACCAGCGAAGGCTCTGCTCGGTGCAGGGTTCGAACGGATGGCCGAAGGTATGTTCACCTACGAGACGGTCACCGAGCCGGGGAACGACAAGTTCTGTCTGTTCTGCGATGTGAAGTCGTGCTGCCCGGTCGACCGCATCACGATCGGTCGGGACAAGGCCGCCGCAACCCACCGAACCGACACGGCAGCTGAGGCCGCTGAGGCCGCTGAGACCGCGCTCGGATCGGAGGTGGCGTCGTGAGTTTCATGGACGCCGGCGCGGGCACCGGGAAGACCGCACGTCTCGTCCGTCGGATCGTTCGCCTGATCCTGGCGGGGGACTGCACCATCGATCAGATTGCCGCGATCACGTTCACCGAGAAGGCCGCCGCGGAGCTTCGCGACCGGGTCCGGGTCGCGCTCGTGAAAGCATCTGGCAGCGACCGGATCGACAGCGTGACCGACGACCCGCAAGGCGCTCTCCCCGCAGGCCAGGTCGCGGAGGAGCGTGCGAGCGAGGCGCTCCGTCACTTCCATCTGGCGCCGATCATCACGCTCCACGCGTTCGCGCAGCGTCTCATCATGGCGAACCATGAGGTGGTCGGTCTGCCCGGGAGGGTCGAGATCGTCGACGAGCTTGCGCAGGCCGAACGATTCGATCAGCGATGGGTCACGATCAGCAATCGGCTGCTCGCCGCCGACGGCCTGCTCGGCGAGGCGTTGGACCGCTCGGTCGGGCTCGGCGTCGACCTGGCTCGCTGGCGCGACATCGCAGCCGAGCTGGACGGTGAATGGGACCGCTGCCGGTCGTGGCTCAACCGGCGCACAGCGCAACCGTCCATCACGCCGGTCCCTGTCGGCGGTGTGATCGCGGCGTTCGCCAGTGTGCTCGCCGAGGCGCAGGTGATGCTGGGCCCGGGGGTCGACGACAAGCTCGCAGCCAAGATCACCGACGAGATCCCGCATCGGATCGATTTGTTGAACACCGTTGAACCCGACGACGGTTTCGCGCTCTGCCACGCGTTGGTGGCGTCGCTTCTTGGTCGTCAGCGGGTCGGATCGGCGAAGAACTGGGCGGACATCGATGACGCTCGCCGTCGGGTCGATCGCGCACGGCCCGTTCTCGGAAGCGTCGCGAACGAGGCGTTCCTGCCGCTTCTCAGCTTTGTTGCGGCGGCGGCGGTCGAATCGGCGGAGCAGCGTCGACAGTCCGGACTGCTCACGTTCCACGACGTGCTGGTCCTCGCCCGCGACATGGTCTGCAGTGATCCGGCCACACGTGTGCGGTGTCGGCAGCAGTACCGCCATCTGCTGATCGACGAGTTCCAGGATACCGACCCTCTCCAGGCCGAGATTGCGATGGCGCTCTCGTTCGCGGGCGACGCAGACATCGTCGACGCCAGCGACGCGGTGCCGCTCCCGAAGGGTCGCTTCGACCTGCAGCCCGACCGTCTCGTGTTCGTGGGCGACCCCAAGCAGTCGATCTACCGGTTCCGACGCGCCGACGTTGGCGTGTACACCGCGATGAAGGACCGTTTCGCGGACCGCCTCGAGATCCTGGACCGCAGTTTTCGCTCGCGGGAATGCATCGTCGAATGGACGAACGCCGTCTTCTCGGAACTGTTCCGAGGTCCGACGAGCGATCAGGTCGCGTTCCAGGAGCTGACGTCCACCCGAAGCGACCTTGCCCCCTCGCTCGCCGGTCCGGGGGTGATGTCGTTCGGGGGGCCGGTCGATCCGAAGGCAGGCGATGACCTCAAGACGCTTGAATCCGATGCCATCGCGGCGGTCGTCGGCGATGCCTTTGGGGTCGTGGGAGATCATCGACAAGGAA
Organism: Acidimicrobiia bacterium; assembly: GCA_043720395.1. GTDB lineage: Bacteria > Actinomycetota > Acidimicrobiia > Acidimicrobiales > JANYDT01 > JANOYY01. Next base: position 27,162 of record JAYSSR010000062.1, on the reverse strand, counting down.
ACCGGCGAGCGACGTGTTGCGCGGCCATCGGACATCGCGGTGCTTCTGCGGACGCGGTCGCTGCTCCCACAATTAGCACGTGCACTTACGAAACTTGGGAACCCGTTCCGGTTCGAAGGTCGGGGGCTGGCGTGGGAATCGCAGGAGATCGCCGACGTCGTCGTCGCACTGGCAGCCATCGACGATCCGGCCGATCCGGCGAAGATCGTCGCGGCGCTGCGAAGCCGCTCGATCGGCGCGTCCGACGACGAACTCCTCGCGTGGAAGCAGGCCGGGGGCCGGTTCACGATTGTTCCCGCGGCCGACGATGCCGACCCGGCAGCGTCCGAGGAACGCGTGTTGCCGACCGAGGGGCCGGTCCCGGCAGGGCTGGCATGGATGTGGTCGCTGTACCGTCGGCGCTTCGAGTTGGCCGTGCCCGACATGGTCCGGGCCGTCATCCGGGACCGTTCCCTCGAAGCGATCGCGCTCGACGCACCGAGGCCGCGCGACGCGTGGGCACGCCTCCAACTTGTCGTCGACACCGCCGATCAATTCGCTGCGGGCAACTCGACTGCGACATTGCGAGAGTTCCTGACCCGCTGCGTGCACGCCGCTGAGCAGGGTGCGACGTCGAGTGACCGGGTCGTCCCCGAACCCGACGACGATGCCGTACGCATACTTACGATCCATGCGGCCAAAGGGTTGGAGTTCCCCATCGCGATCGTGGCCGGGCTCGGCCAGGCCACCCGCCACGGCGGCCTTCACCTTCGATGGTCGACAAGTGAGTCGGGTGAAGCAATGCCAATGATGAAACTGTCGGTCAAGCTCGGCGACGACTGGGAGGACGTCGAAGTCCGCGAGCTGTCCTACAAGACGATTGCCGACGCGGAGACCGACGCCGACGGGCTCGAGACCGAACGGCTCGCCTACGTCGCATGTACCCGCGCCCGCGACCACCTCGCCGTATCGCTGTTCCATCCGCAGCTGTCGAAGATGACGCAGTCGGACGGAAAACGACGCATTGCACACGACCTGCACACGGCGGTTGCGGTTGCCGCGGCCGCGAGCCGGTCGGTCATACCGGGAACCGACCGCGTCGGGGGCGTCCCCGCGAACGCCGAGACCGACTCGGCGGCCATGGTCGTGTCGTTGGCAGACATGGACGGCTGGCGCAGGGAGCGGCGACGGGTTCTCGACGCTCGTCCATCGAGCCCGGAGCTACGGACGGGGCGTCCGAGCGGAACCCATACGACCGCGAGCCCAGGCGCTGCCGATGCGGGGATGACCGGACCGGTCGAGGCGCCGGGCCCCGACGACGTGGGCGACCCTGGCCGATCGTATGACCCGACGTTGGGCCGCCGACTCGGAAGCGCCGTCCACCACGTTGCCGAGCTGATGCAACCGGACGACGGTGACGAGCGCCTCGACGAACTCGAAGCAACGGCGGCCGCTCAGTACGCGGTCGTCGACGTGGCCGCGGTCCGCTCGGCGGTCGGAGCGTTGCGGTTGAGCGATGCGTGGAAGCGCGCTAGTACAGCGAGTCACTGGTGGCGCGAGCTCCCGATGGACGGCAGCATCGACGGTGTCGTGATGGCTGCGATCGCTGATCTCGTGTGGCAACTCCCCGATCGCACGATTGCGGTCGCCGACTGGAAGGCCGACTCGGGTACTTCCGACGATCTCAGACTTCGCTACACCGGACAGCTCGACGCCTACGGCCGACTCCTCGAAGCGGCGACCGGCATGAAAGTAAGCGAACGGATCATCGTGGCCGTGCACCCCCGAACCGGTGTGCTGACCGAGGTTGCTCTCGGACCGGCCGTCGACGTGAGCGAGTCGAGTTGACCGACGTCTTCGAGGACGCAGTCCGCCTGTGGGGTCGGAGCGACGTCGACACGTTGTTCGCCGGTCACGACCAAGTATTGGCGCCGTGGCCACGACTGCCGTCCCGCAAGGGCGGGCCGAAGACGCCTTCCGCGGCGCAGATTCTCGAGCATCCAGCGACGCTGACGCGCGTCGACCCGCGGGCCTTGTGGTCGACCCAGCCGTGGGTACTACGACACCACGTCGTGTACTACCTGACGGGCGATTGGGAGCGAACGGGGCGCACCGCCGCCGACCAACACAAGATTGCCAACCGCTATCCGCTCGTGGTTGCGGACGCGCAGGGTCGGCTCGCGATCCTTGTCGGCCACCACCGGGCCGCCGCAGCGCTGATCGATGGACGCGAGCTGTGGGTGCGTTCCGCCGACCCGGGCGCTGTGGCGGTTCTGCCGCATCTCTGGGTCGTCGCGCCGGGCGGCGATCCCGGGCTGGCCGATGTCGGCGAGGCCGTACGCGTCGTGAACAGTGGGCGTGTAACCGTGCTCGCTTCGGCGTCGATGGCCGTGCCGGTGATGGTGGGTCTTGGGCTCGAACCGACCGAAGTGGAGGACCGGCTGAGAGTCGCTGGGCTCTGACCAAGTGCGCATCCGCTCTGTTTTCATTTGCCCGAGTCCGAGCGTGCTGACCGACCGGCAGACTACACACGCCAGGCTCTCAATGTCCGCCAAACAGCGCCAGCCGATTTTCGATTGCGTTACCGTGCCAGGTTGGCAGGAAAGAAGTCCGTTCGTGACTTTCTGGAGGTGGGTGCCCGGGAGCCACGTGGACGGCACGCCATCACGGGTCTACGCGATTGACGCGGCAAGGCCGAGTCGGGCGTGTTCATCACCACCAGTCGCTTCAGCGCTGGAGCGGTCGAGTGGGCGCCCACCGTTCCGGTGCGGCTCGTACTGATCGACGGTCAACGCCTCGCCGAGTTGATGATCGAATACGGCGTCGGCGTACAGGCGAAGCGAACCGTTCGCATCGTACGTACAGCGGGTCAGGCTCGCCACGCATTGTCATTCTTCTCCATCCAAGTGAGGAACTCCTCGCCCTCCGACGGGTCACGTCCGGGACCGGTCAAAAGGTCGACTGCGAGCTGGGGAGCACTGACGCACACAAGGTCTCCGCGACGAGTCACGCGATCGAAAACCACGTCGCTCGCCGGTTCAATGAGCCACACGTTGGCGCCGGCGTCGACGAGCCGCAGGTCCATGCGAACAGCGAAGTCCTCGGGGTCGGACACGTACAAGGCCGCAAGCCGCGTTGGCGCAACCGGTGCAAACTGCGACGCGGCAAATGCGCCGGTGGCTGCGTACGCAGACGCTCTTGTTGCTAGCTGCTGCTTCAGCGAAGGAAGCCCGCGAGTCGAGAGCGCGCTTACCACCCGGTTCGATTTAACGATGCTGTAGTCCTTCGCCCAACGTCGAATGACGCCTCTTACGTCGACTCGCTCAATCGGCCCTCGTTCAGCTCGTTCGATCAGGCCATCGCGGTCAAGAACATCGACAGTACGAGACAACGTTCCCAGCGGGACACCGGCACGACTAGCAAGGTCTCGGATACCGAACGGCGGCCGGAAATCCACGAGCGCCCGTACTGCTCGCGCCGCGCCGCGCCCTCCCAGGCTTTGCAGCATGTCATCCGATGGTGACGGGTCACGCGAAGCACCGGTCGACCTGATGAACAATCCTGGGCGGTCGCACCGAATGAGTACGTTGCCCGTTGCATCGATGAAACCAAATCCCTCGCCCTCCAGCGCGGCCCGGGCAAGCTCACTCAGATACGGAGCAGCGACCACAAGAGCCACGGGAGACCGGAACCGTCGTGCGGCCTCGCGCATTTTGGCTACCACTCGGGGCACATCGCGTGGTGCAAGCGCACGTTTCGTCTCGATGGCGAGACGGATCTCCGAGCCATCCGGCGACCCAACGCGGTACAGCGAGTCGAAGCCCTTGGATACCTGCCTGGAGACAGTCACCTTCCAGCCGGGCGGCAGGATCGCCACGAACCTCGCCAACAGCTCGCGCTCTAAGCTCATCTTTGAACCACTGAAGTCGGCATGCGTTCCATAATATCCGCTGTTCCGCTCTTACCGGAACAGCCATGTTTCCGGAACAATTGCGGTTTCGAATCTCCGTCCATCACAGCACCTTGTCCAAGATGTCGCCGACGTCGGTAGCGGATGTTCGTCGGACTTCACAAATCTGAGGTGAACTGCCCGAAACCGTTCGAAGTTGGCACCGGTTGACGGTGCCTCGCGTTTCGTTCTCACGTACATGCGAGGATCGGGCCATGAAGAAAGATGGTGGACTCGACGTAATCGGTGATGTGCACGGGGAGTACGACGCTCTCGTGCGACTCCTCACCAAGCTTGGGTACGCCCGTACCAATGGAGCGTGGCGGCACGCGGGCCGGCGGGCGGTGTTCGTGGGCGATCTCATCGACCGTGGGAAGCAGCAGATCGAGGTCGTCACGCTCGTGCGGGAGATGCACGATGCCGGCACAGCATTGGTCACGCTGGGCAACCACGAATGGAACGCGCTTGCATGGGCGACCGAGCGACCCGGGCATCCCGGCAAGTTCCTTCGCGATCACGACAGCGCGAACAAGCGATCGCAGCACAGGGCGTTCCTGGAGCAAGTGGGTGAGGGGAGCCCGCTCCATCGCGAGTACCTCGGATGGTTCGAGACCCTGCCGATGTGGATTGACCTGCCCGGCCTGAGGGTTGTCCACGCGTGCTGGCAGCGTGGACGGATCGAGCACGTCAAGGAGCGCACGAACGGCGCCGGACTGGTGACCCACGACCTACTCGTAGGCGCGCATATGAAGGGAACGGCCGACCACGAGGCGATCGAGACGCTCCTCAAGGGAATCGAAGTGGAGCTGCCCAACGGGCTGACGTTTCGCGACAAGGGCGATCATGAACGTCGCGAGGCGCGGATTCAATGGTGGCGAGAGGAACCCCGCACGTTCCGCAACTCGGCCATCGTCGAGGGTGACGAAGTTCGCGAACAGCTTCCTGATCTCCCGCTGCCCGATTCGCTACTGGTCGAGCTCGACACGGACCCAAGACCGGTCGTCTTCGGTCACTACTGGGCGAGAGGCAAGCCGGAGCTGCAGTCGAAGCGGGCCGTGTGCGTCGACTACTCGGCGGCCCGCGGTGGCTCCCTCGTTGCCTACCGCTGGAGCGGCGAGAGCGACCTCGAACAGGAGAACCTCGTCGCAGTTCCAGGTTCGGGCAATGCCTGATCCCGCGCCGGCACACGATGTCGGCGGCCGGGCAGCGACACGGACGCTGCGTGAGATCGTCGGCGAGCGCCTGGCCTCGAGTGACCTCACCGTGGGTCCCCGGTCGTTGATCGAAACCGTGTTGGCCAACGTCGACGCGCCGTCCGTTGCGGACACAGGCATGCCGGTGGACGTGTACCTGACCAGTCTCTCCGTCGAGGGCTTCCGCGGCATCGGCACGAAGGTCTCGGTGCCGCTACGCGCCGGGCCGGGGCTCACGGTGATCACGGGTCGGAACGGGTCGGGCAAGAGCAGTCTCGCCGAGTCGATCGAGTTGCTGTTGACCGGTGACAACGCTCGCTGGGCGGACAAGAAGAGCGGCGATCTGCGCAAGGGTTGGAAGAACCTTCATCACGCGGGTGCGACCCAGATCGAGGTCGAGTTGTCAGCGAGGGGCACCTCGATGATGACGCTGTCGCGACAGTGGTCCGGCAACGATCTGGCCGACGGTGTGTCGATGGTGAAGCGTCCGGGGAAGGATCCCGTGCCGCTCGCCTCGTTGGGTTGGGCGCAGGCGCTGCTCACCTATCGCCCGTTCCTCTCCTACGGCGAGCTGGGTGGTCTGATCGAAGACGGCCCGAGCCGACTCCACGACGCGATCGCCAACATCCTCGGACTCGAGGAGTTCACCGCGGTCAAGGACGCCCTGTCGGCGCGAAAGTCGGCGCTGAAGGCGCAGGCGAAATCGTCGAAGGACGCGTGGACGCTGCTGGCCGACGCGCTGAAGGCGTCGCCAGACCTGCGTGCCGCCGCGATCGTGACGGTGTCGGCGAAGCGTGGTTGGACGGCCGCCCAGGTCGAGGCGCTCCTCGTCGACGACAACACCGGTGATGACACCGTGTCCGGTTGGTGTCGCTCGATCGAGGCGATCCCACCCCTCGCAGGTACGGCCGTGAAGGGCTGCGTCGACGCATTCAGCAGGGCAGCCGAGGCCGTGGCGGCGTTTCGTGGGTCCGATGCCGAGGCGGCGCTGGCAACGGCGACGCTGCTCGAACAGGCGATCGCGTTGCACCGCTCGTCGCAGGTCGCGGACTGTCCCGTGTGCGGTACCGAGGACGTGCTCGACGATGCGTGGCTGAAACGGGCCGAGGCCGACGTCAGCCGATTGCAGGCCGACGCGGCCGCAGCACGCGAGGCCGCCCGGCAGCTCGCCGCTGCGGAGCGAGACTTGCGTCAGTCGTTGCCAGCTGTGCCAGCGGTTCTGGGGCAGCGTCCCGACGGACTCGACGAGTCGGTTGCTTCGGCGGCAGCGCTGCTGCATGGCGAGTGGGCGTCTTCCGTGACGACGTTTCGGAGCGCGTCGGCGGGGGAGCTTGCGGAGCGCGCGTCGGCGATCAAGGCGGATCTCGCCGCTGCGTTGGACGGCCTGAAGGTCGACGCTTCAACGGTGTTGAAGGCTGCCGATGGCGACTGGACGCCGTTGGCTCGTCGTGTGCGGGCGTGGTGTGATCAGGCCGTCGTGCTCGGTGACGCCGACGTTGCGTTGAAGGACACGACGGCCGCGGAGACGTGGGTCGACGCGTTGATCGACGAGTTCCGTGAGCAGCGTCTGGCACCGATTCGTTCCGCGGTCGAGTCGGTGTGGAACGACTTGCGCTGCGACAGCAACATCACGTTGTCGAACTTCGAGCTCGACGGCCGCGGGAATCGTCGGCGGGTGAATCTGGAGTTGAGCGTCGACGACACGCCGGCCCCCTCCTTGGGCGTGCTCAGCCAGGGCGAGATGCACGCGCTCGCACTCTCGTTGTTCCTGCCACGGGCGGCGCTCGACGAGTCGCCGTTTCGCTTCTTGGTGATCGACGATCCGGTGCAGGCAATGGATCCCTCGAAGGTCGACGGGTTGGCCCGCCAGCTCGCCAAGGTCGCGGCGACTCGTCAGGTGATCGTGCTGACCCACGACGACCGTCTGCCGGAGGCCGTCCGGCGCCTTGGCATTGACGCGCGGGTGTCGGAGGTGTTGCGCGGTGCGAAGTCGAGCGTCCGCGTGGAGAAGCGCATTGATCCGACGGAGCGCTGCCTGATGGCGGCACGGGACCTTTCGAAGGACATGAAGCTCCCGGTGGACATTGCCCGCCAGGTCATCGCCTCGCAGTGCCGTCAGGCGTTGGAGGCCGAGTGCGTCGATCTGATCCAGACCCGCATGATCCGCGCCGGTACTCGGATGGTGGCGATCGATGCAGCGCTAGAGAAGGCGAAGACGCTGAACGATCTGCTGAGCCTGTTGGTGCTCAACGACGTAAGTCGTGCCGGAGAGGCCGGGATGCTGCTGGAGAGCGAGATGCGAGGGGCACGCGAGCTCATCCGAGTCCTGCAGAGCGGCACTCACGGCTCCGTGACGTCGTTGGACACGGCGGCGCTTGTGGCGGACACCCGCAAGCTGGTGAAGGCGTTGCAGCGTAAGGAGGCGACGTGAACGCTGAGCATTTTCTGTTGGCGGCGCGTGGGTTCTTGCAGGTGGAGCCGTTCACAGAAGCGCAGCGTCGGTCGTCGGCGTTGATGGCTCGTACCGGTGTCGAGCATGCGCTCGATGACTATTGGAAGAAAACTCGTTCGGAGTTCACGTGGTGTTCGCGCAAGACACAGTTGCTGTGTCTCGGTGAATTGGCAACACCGGCGAAGGGTCGGGCCGTCGAAATTGCGTGGCGGACGCTGTCGGACCTCTGCCATTACCGGCCGTATCAGATCACGCCGCTTGCGACCGAGATCGACAATGCGATCACCCTTGCCGATCATGCGGTCGCTGCATTGCGCACGGCGTAGATGCTTGGTTAGGAGCGCACTCGTCGTCGATGTTTTCTGCGCTCGTACGCACAAACGGCGAGCCCTGTTGCTACCGTTTTAAATGAGAGCACGATGCGTCCGGACGATGTCGATGGCTTCGGCGAAGCTGGGTCGGTGTCCCCAGACAAGATCGTCGAGTCGTGCGTATCCGCTGTTGAGCGCGTCTGTGATATCGGGTTGGCCCGAGAAGGCGGGGCTTGAGGCGAATCCGGACTCTGGTCGTGGCGTGTACGGCCATCCGGCGGCATCGGCCATGAGGGACTGGATCTCGCGGCGGCGGCTCGGGAGTGGTCCGCCGCGTGATCCCATTTCGAGCAGGACGCCGGGGCTGAGGAATCGGACTTTGCGTCGTGCCGGGTATGTGTAGCGCGCGTTGAGGAAGCCTCTGCCTTCGTGAGCGCGTTCGTGCTCGATGCCGAGGTCGGTACTGGTTCGATCGGCGACCGTTCGGAGGAGCCGCTTGAGGGCTTTGCCGGTTGCGGTGGTAACGACGAGAAGGTCGATGTCTTCGGAGAACCGTTCGATGATGCCGTAGGCCTTGGAGAGACTGGTTCCGCCTTTGAACACGAAGTGGTCTACGCCGTCGAGAGGCGCGATGGCGGTGCGGAGTACTTCCAATGCCCAGTACTCCTTCTCGACCGCGCCGGAGTCGATGGCGAACCGTTCGGCGGCACTGTCTCGGAGCGCGTCGAACGCTTCACTGTCGTCTCGCAACAGAGTCGCATCGGAACTACCGGTGTCGCTCATGCGGACACCAAGGATGCGAGACGTGCTGCGATCCCTTTCCGTCGTTCGTGTTTCGCCACGATGCCGAGATGTCGCAGATCGACGTCTGAGCTGGACGCGATTCGCCGGAGACGTGTTACGGCCGTGGGCCAGTCGATTTCGCTGACGTTGTCGAAGTCGGCGAGTACTTCGAGGAAGGCAATTTCCAGGTGGTTGAGGGTGATGCGGTGAGGGTTGGATCGGTTGACGAATCGGACGTTGCGGAGTCCTTTTGGTGGGCGTCCGACGACCGCCACGACGGGTTGGCGGGGGACTTGTGTTGAGAGTCCGAGAGCGTTTGCGGCGGACGGTCCGCTGAGCCCGCTTCCGGCTCCGGCGGCGGCGAATGCGGCGTCGGTCGGGTCGGGTCGTGATCGACCAAAGGGTGTGGCTGGTGGTTGTTTCCAGTACAGGCCCTGTCGGACTCGTTGGATCGGTCCGTCCGGGGTTGCGAGACGAGAAAGGGCGGTCTCAACGGCGCGAGCGGGTCCAGGCGCGTCGGTGGTCGCGAAGAACGAACGCGAGGGAAGAGCGGAGATCCAGTCGCTGACGGCTTTGGCGTGTGTGGTCATTGCGCTCCCTCCTTTCGCGAGGTAAGTGTAATACTTGACTCGCGGTCGACACAATAGTTCTCCTCGCGCTCACAGTTCGGCGGCACATCCACGGTCTTCGAGCGCCGCACGGCCTGGTGTGCTGGTCAGCCGACTGCCTGGCGGATCACCGATTCGAGGATCAATGAGGTCGTTTCGGTGACGGCGTCGACTCGGCGTCGGGCGTCGTGGATCATCGAGTGTGTCGCGTAGCTCGACAGTGCGAGAGCGAATGCATCGATGACCACGTCGGGTGGATTGCCGTCTCCGCCTCCAAGTTCCCACCCACGCTTGGCGAGGAGTCGTGTCACCCGTCGGCGCATCCCGCGCCGCTGCCGGTTGGCCTGGGCGAACGACGGGGGGCATGCGTCGTCGAACGCGCAGGCGAGTTCCCACGTACCCCGCCCGGCGCGGATGTGCGTGTCGTGCGCGTGGCGCACGATCCGTCGCAGCCATTCTTCGAGCGGACCCTGCTGGTCGATGGCTGCGGTGAGATCGGCTTCGTAGAACCGGAACGCATCTTCGAGTGCAGCGCCGATCAGTTCGTCTCGTGATGCGAAGTGACGAAAGAGGGTGCGCCTGCCGATGCCGGAAGCGGCTGCGATTTCGTCCATCGAGATATCGAGCCCTCGGGTGCGAAGCAGGACGCCTGCTGCCCTGCGGGCCTTCAACTGGACGAACGCGGACTTCGAGTCCGACGCGTCGTGCAAGACCTGCTTGGCGGCCGTCGTCTGGAGCTCTCGTTCACCCATACAGACACTATAGCGCCGCCCAACGAAGACGTGGCACTCGTGAATGCCGAAGTTGCACTCATGGGTGCCATTCTGTTACGGTCGACACCAGGTGCCCCACGGACGGGGGCAAACACCTGGGAGGCATTCCATGAAGGTTGAACAACTCACCTGCGCGATCGGCGCGGAATTGAGCGACGTGAGCCTGGCCGAAGCTGCGGTCAACGACGACCTGTTCGGCGAGATGCGTGAGCTACTCCTCCGGCACAAGGTGCTCTTCGTCCGCGACCAGGACATCTCCGACGCCGAGCACGCCGCGTTTGCGAGCCGATTCGGAGAGCTCGAGGACCACCCGCTGGCCAAGTCCGTCGACGAAGAGCCGGGCATTATCCGCATCTACCAGTCGCCGACCGGCCCGCTGGAACGTCACAACAACGTGTGGCACTTCGATGCAGCGTTCCGCGAGAAGCCGCCGATGGGCGCCGTGCTGCGATGTGTCGAGTGCCCACCGGTCGGTGGCGACACGATGTGGGCGAACATGGAACTCGCCTACGACCGCCTGTCGGACCATGTGAAGGACACGATCGCCGATCTCCGCGCGAACCACAGCCTGGAGTCCGTCTTCATGGCGGCCCAGCCGATTGAGAAGCGGCTCGCGATGAAGGAAAATGTCCCCGACGTCGAGCATCCCGTCGTCCGGACGCACCCCGAGACGGGCAAGAAGTGCCTGTACACCGGCGCCTTCATCACCCATTTCAAGAACTTCCACACCGTCGCCAACGTGCGTTACGGGCTGGACTTTCTGCCCGGTGCGCCCAACCTGTTGACGTACCTCGCAAGCCGGGCGGCGATCCCGGAATATCAGGTGCGCTGGCGCTGGCGGCCCAACAGCGTCGCGATCTGGGACAACCGTTGTACCCAGCACTATGCGGTCGTGGACTATGCGCCGTGCCACCGCAAGATGCACCGGGCGACCATCGCTGGCGACCGGCCCGTATGACCGCCGACCGAACCGTGGACGTCAACGTCGAACATCACTACGCCGACCTCGGCGACGTGACCCTCCACTACGTGACTGCCGGCAGCGGACCACAGGTCCTGATGCTGCACGGCTGGCCGCAGACCTGGTTCATGTGGCGCGGAGTGATCGCTGGACTCGCGGAGGAGTTCCAGCTCATCGCGGTGGATCTGCGCGGGCTCGGTGACTCGTCGCGTCCGCAGACGGGCTACGACACCACGACCGTGAGCAACGACGTGTGGCGGCTCATGCACGACGTGCTCGGCCACGAACACTTCTTCGTGGCAGCACACGATTGGGGTGGACCTGTCGCGTATGCGCTCGCCGCACAGCACCGCGCGGCCGTCCGGGCGATGGCGATCCTCGACGTGCCCGTCCCAGGCGACGGATCACCGCTCGAGACGATCTCGCGTTGGCATTACGGCTTCCATTCGTTACCTGACCTCCCCGAAGCACTCGTCGCCGGACGCGAAGACATCTACCTCGAGTTCTTCTACCGGATGGGCGGTGCGCGTCCCGACGCCATCAGCATCGAAGCGCAGCAGGAGTATCTCCGCACGTACCGCCAGCCCGGAGCGATGCGCGCCGGGTTCAACTACTACCGGGCGCTACGCCGTGACGTGCGTGACCACCAGCGGTACCTGGCAGACGGAAAGCTGGAGATGCCGATCCTCGTGTACGGAGGCGGGGCCCCGCGAGCAGGTCGCGGCAACGTCGCCCAGGAGTCCTGGCAACGGGTCGCCACCAACGTGAGCGGCGGGATCGCCGACGGCTGCGGCCACTGGATCGCCGAGGAACGCCCGGCGTGGGTAGCGGAGCGATTCGCGGAGTTCTTCACCGCCGTTGCGTGACGCGGCCCGATCCGTTCCCATCGGTCACGCATGATCGTGGCAGTGGATAGGGGTGACCGACAAGCACGAGGCTGGTCGGACGAGAGGGAGAACCAATCTGATGTCATCAGCAATGCCAGTTCCGACGATGCTTGAGCAAATCCGTGGCTCGTTGTTCGGCGGTGCGGTCGGCGACGCGCTCGGCTACCGCGTCGAGTTCGATTCGATCGCGTCGATCGTTGCCACGCACGGTCCGGCCGGTGTCACGAGTCCGATCGGAGACGCGGTGCGGCGGTCGTGAGCGATGACACGCAGATGACCCTGTTCACGGCCGAGGGCCTGTTGCGTGGACAGTGCCGACAGAACGAGAAGGGGATCGTGCACATGCCGACCATGGTGTGGCATGCCTACATGCGTTGGCTGGGTTCGCAGGGTGAGTCGATGCCATCGACGCTTCCTCGTAGTTCAGCGTCGAGCTGGCTGCTTGAGGAGGCGACGCTCTGAGTGCGTTGTGGTCCGGTCGGATGGGGACGATCGAGGAGCCGATCAACAACAGCAAGGGCTGTGGCACGGTGATGCGTGTGGCGCCGGTCGGCCTGATCGGCGTCGACGACCCGTTCCTTCTCGGGGCGGAGATCTCTGCGACGACCCATGGTCATCCGAGCGGCTACTGGGCCGGGGGTGCGACAGCGCTCATCGTCGATCGGGTGTTCAACGGTGTTGAACTCGACGCGGCTCTCGGGTTGGCGCTGGAGTGATTAGCCGAGGAGAAGGACGCGCACGAGGTAATTGCGGTGTTGCGTCGGGCAGTGGACGCGCTCGACGTGGTCGGTCCGCTTCGGTCGATCGCCGTCCCTGAGACGCTGACCGCCTCAGCGTGGTGTCAATCAAAACCGAGGGGTGTCTCACGGCGAACGAACTTCCCGGTCGTCTCCCATTCGGTCGTCCATGCAAAGTGCTTGATCGCTAGTTCGGCCGCTGACTTGATGACTGCACCGAGGTAGTCGCCTGTCTGTGTGCGGTCGCGGTGGGCCGACTGAGCGAGATCGAGAAGGACGAGGGCGGGGAATCCCGTGATGTCCGACGAGCAAGGCGTCATCGAACGTGTGCCCAGGTAACGGTGTGACGCTCCCATGTACGATGTTCGCGTGGCACGGACCGTTCGGCTTCGAAACCCGGTTACTCCGCCGGAGGTGGTGGAGCGAAGTCGGCGTGCTGCCGATGTTTTGCGGCCTTACATCGGCAAGTACGTGGCTCGTAAGGACGAACACGTCCTCGTCGCGGCGGACACGCCAGCCGAGGTCCTCGGGTGGTTGCGAGACCACGGCGAGCACGATGCCGTCGTGTTCATGGTGCCGGTCGATCCGATCGCTGCAACCTCGTTCTCGTTGTGAGGGTCACATTCGAGAGCCTTCCCGGCTCAACGATCGATACCCCTCACCGTTGTACCCAACGCTCGCTAGGCGGACCATCATTACGGTGCGGCAGTACTATGTGCACGTACCATGTGAAACCGCAGTTCCCCGAGGTATGCGGACAAATGTTCGTTCGATTGTACATCACTGGTTTCGACACCGTAGAGGGACGTTGGCTGGGTCCGCAGGGCGCATGGGGCCCGCGTTCTCTCGTCGTGTTACGAGATTCCGAGCGCGGGTCGGACCTTGGGGACGCTGCGGCGGAATTGACTCCAGTCGAGGACCCCGTCTCGCTGTAGTCGACCGATCACGATGCTGGGGTGTACGCCGTGTTTGCTCGCGAGTGTGTGTACGGCAGCGATCGAGATAGGCGCGGGTGGCGGTGAGAACCCGTCCGGGAAGATCCAGCTGGTCGCGCGTTCGTTGGCTTGTTGCTCGATGTCGCTGTCCAGGGCGTCGTCGTTTCCTTCGTCGATGCGTAGGCCTGTGGTCTCGAGCCGTGATTGGCCGGTGCGAAGAACAAGAAGCTGCACCGGCTTCAGCGTCTCGGTCCGCGCCGGGCGGTGTCGTTGGCGCAGGCGAGAGTCGTTCGCGCACGCTGCGCGGGCGACACTTTCCGGCGCGGACGACACCTACGTTTTGGCACCCTGCAAGCGAGGACCAGACATTTCTCCGGGTTCGCGCTGACGAACCAGAAGTTCATGCGCCAGTTTTACGAGAGAGTCGAAGATTGTTCACGCGTCGCGTGAACAATCTTCGCGTGGACCCGGAAGCGATCATGCGGTCCGATGACGCCAACGACAGCTTCGGCCGGGCTGCTCTCGGGCAGCACATGGCGCTGAACGAGGTCGGCCATCGCCCTGTCGCCAGGTCTGATCAGGTTCGGTCCTTTTCGTTCAACACGGCCGAGTGCATGAGCATGGAGAAGGGCGGCCCTCCGCTTCGATGTCAGACGCGATCGAGGAGTCCCGCTCATGACTCGACCATCCGATGTGATGCCGCCAGTGGCCGAGGCAGGGGTGCTCGATTCCGGTCTCGGCCGACGGGCGGAGTAGGAGCGCAACGATCCACGGTTGGCACAGTGAACCTGGCGTTACGGGTTCGCCCCAGTAGCGTTGGATCGTTTCCGCGAGTGCCTTGGGCGATTCAACCGGCCCGACGTACGCGCGTTCGACGAGACAGCGAACGCCGTCCGCGAATACCACGGCCCCGGCATGGACCGAACAGCCGCACCACGGTGTTGGGTAACACCAAATCAGCACCGTGCGTCCGATCGGCGTGTGGTGGGCGCGTCCGAGATCGGTCAACGAATGCCCCTCTGGTTCGGCCATGATCGCTCGGCCAACGTCTCCGCGGTCTCCGCGGTCTCCGCCGTCCCGACTGCGTTGTCGTGGTCGGGAGGGCCGCACCGGAGGCCGATCAGTAGACATTGTTTCCGTTCACGACGATCGGCGGATGTGGCTGGCCGCCCCAGTCGAATTCTGTGGAGAGCGAAAGGGCTTCCGATGCTGTGAAGCCGAGTGCCGTCAGCTGCGTGAGGCTGTAGGAACGGTCGAGTTCGAGCGTGTGCAGGACCTTGTAGAAGAAGGCGGATTCATCGGCTGCAACGTCGGCTTCGGGCCGGTCCCGTGGGCCAATGGTCACCTCGAGCTGAGAGGGGTCACCGACGCCGTGCACGTCGATGAGCGTCGACACGAGGAGTTGGCTGGCGAGCGCTGCGGCGCCCATGGTGCCTGGACGGATGACGCGGTGCCAGTTGGGCGTGTCACCTTCCGTGCCTGACGGTGCGATCCACTTGTCGCGGATCAGCGCGGCGATCTGGGCCGGGGTGTGTCGGGGGCCGGTTTCGGGTGTTCCGAGGAATGCGTCGTCGACCGTTTCGCAGCAAAGGCTGCCTGGTTCGTTGTCGTTGTCGATGAGTGCTTGGACGAACCGGTTGCTGCCCTTGACGCTGAGGATCACGTAGACGTCAGGCTCCACCGCCAGCTTCAGCATCAGCGTCTCAACTTCGTTGAACAGCTCTGCGAACGTGGTTGACGAAATGGTCCAGCCGTCGGCGAGTGCTGTCAGCATTCGCTCGTCGGGCCCGGTCGGGTTGGGCTTCGTCGTGGTGGTACGGCGCTGGGTCGCTGCCCGCTTTGTGGTCTCGTTGGCCTTCATGCGAACAGTTGTACCGAGACGCTGGGAACGGAACTCGCCTGCCACCGAACAGCCTCCGTCGGCTACCGATCGTTCGTCCGCGAGGTTTGGTCAAATCACCCCGGTCGGCGGGCAAGATCGACCAAACATTGCAGCTGACCGCCGACGAAGGTTCTTCGGCCACACCTCGGCGAACATGTCGTCGACTGCCTTGGTCACGCTTGGTACCTTACGACTCCTCGTCACGGTGCAACAGGAGTTCGATGCCGCGCATGCTGGTACAGGCGTATATTCTGCGCGGCGTGAGCACCGAAGCGGCGCATCTCATTCGCCTCGGTGATGTGCTCGCGGAGCGAGGGGCTCCGGTCAGCCCCATCCTCGCAGCCGTCACCACGGCCGGGACGTCGAGCGTCTACCTGGCGGTATCGATGAGGTCGCGCCGGATCGATCTGCTCGTCCCATTTCACCCCGACGCGCTCGCCGCGGTCGCCCCGCAGGCTGCTCCGCCGCTCGCGGGGCACCTCGGCATCTCGGACGTGCAGCGGACGATGTGGAAGAAGCTCCACCCGACGTTCGGTTCCGGTGCCTCCGTCTCGGTCTCGACGCAATGTTCCTCCGTCGTGCCCACGCCTGAGCTCGGATTCACGTACCTGAGCACCGAATGGGATCAGGCGGTGCAGCTCACCAGTGCGATTGTCGATGTCGACTCGGCGAGGCAGGTTGCTGCTGCGCTCGGTTGCCTTGCCGGCACCCTCCACAGCGACCATCTGCGGGCGATGGAGCTGGTGGTCGGCCCACAGGCGGTGCCCGACGTCGTCGTCTGGATCACGCTGCGACCGGACTGAACAGTCGGCTGGACGGACCCGTGGAACCAGGTGGAATGACCGGCCGATCCCCGCATTGCACGGCCAAGGGTCGTGGGGGTAGACAGGCTGTCCCTCTCGATACAAGGTTGTGCTCCAATGTCTCTCCCCCTCGAACCCGGCCGGTACGATTTCGATCAGGCACATTCGCAGTTTGCGTTCAGCGTCACGCACCTCGGGATAACGCCCGTCGTGGGCATGTTCTCGGAGTTCGAGGGCGCGCTTGTTGTCGGCGAGAACGTGGCTTCGTCGTCGCTAGAGTTCAGCGCACGGATGGCTTCGGTCGGGAGCGGTAACGCGGGCCGTGACGCACACCTTCAGGGTGAGGACTTCTTCGATACGACCAACCATCCGGTGATGACGTTTCGATCGACCGAACTGTCGGGCGAAGGTGACCGTTGGGCGATCGACGGCGATCTGGTCGTGAAGGGTCAGAGCCAAGGCGTCCGCCTGTCGGCAGTGTTTACCGGCAGGTCCATCTTCCCGATGGACAAGAAGGAGCACATCGGTGCGACGGCGAGTGGCACCCTCTCTCGCCTCCGCGCTGGTGTCGGGGCCGCGATCCCCTCGTCGATGCTCAGCGACGACATTCCGGTCTCCATCGCGGTGCAGCTGATCAAAGCCGAATAGGCACGGCCCGGGCAGCCTATCCGCTGAGCCTCTTAGGGTCGTGTCTCCGGCTGAAATGGGTGGCACCGAGGACGATCCCCGCTCCGATCAGCGTGAAGCTCAAGAGGAGCGAGAGCATCATCAGCGACCATGCAACCTCTGACAGCTCTCGGCCGTTGTTGGGGGGAAGATTGATCGCCGCGATCAACAGGACGAGGAGCAAGGACCCGGCGATCAGGAACTTCTTCCAGGACCGCGATTTCTCCAGAGCGAGTGCTGGTTTTGGCGCCCTGCGAGACAACACGGCGACCGTCACGGTGACCCCGCTGATCAACAGGAAGATGAGTCCGTAGAGACTGGTCCCGCTCACGACCGCAGCCATGAGGGTGCCGATCGCTAGGGCGAAGCAGGTGGTTGAAGCGTGTCTCGGCGTTGGATGATGCATACGGGCCTCGAGGTGTTGTGTGGGGATCGTGGTCGCGAGATCGCGAAGGGTGCGGAGCCAGCATCGCGTCGGACCGTGCTCGTCGAGTTGCAACACGAACGTGATCGCAAGGTCCCCGCCGTATTCATCTCGGAACTTGCGTGGGTAGGCGGAGGTCAGTCGTCGGTAGAGGTCGACGTGGACTCGACGGTTCATGTCGGGACGGTTCATGTCGGGACGGTTCATGTGACGACACCATCGAGACCTTAGTTCCTTCGCCTCGTCAAACTTGTTGTCTCGATCGATCCGACTGCGTCGGCAGCGCCACGATGACGGCACAGCGACACGCTGTGCGGACAATGTGGCGCTGTACGGTCAAGCGCGGTCGTGGTCTTGGTCGGTGGACCTCCAGCCCGCAGGTGCGCCGGCTACGTGGTGGATGCCCCGTCCAGCTCCAAGCCGGCAAGCTCCCCTGCGGTCCGCCAGTCGTCGAGGAGTTGGTGGAACGCATTGATCCCTGGTGTGTACGCACCGAGGAACGCGTTGCCCGACATCGGGTGCCCCTCGTTGTTGTAGTAGCCGGGTGTGCATGCCTGGAGGAACTCGACACCGCCGGCCTTGAAGCTTCCGATCAACGCAACCCAGTCGTCCTGGCCCGCCTCGGACGGTTCAACGGTGTTGACTCCGCGCCTCATTGTCTCGGCGACGATGTAGGCGATATGGCGAGCTTGTTCGTCGAACATTGAGGTCATGTTCACGCTGAACGCGTTTTGCGACACGCCGATATAGAACCAGTTCGGGAACTCGCGGGTCATGAATCCGTGCAACGTCTTCTGGCCTTCGGCCCAATGGTCGAAGATCGAGAGCCCACCACGCCCATTGATCTCGATACCGAGGCGACGCTTGAACTCGGTAAATGTGGCGAACCCCGACGCGTAGATGATGCAGTCGACTTCGTACTCAATGCCGTTCGCCACGACACCGTGCTCGGTGATGCGCTCCACGCCTTTGCTGTCCGCGACATCGACGAGCGTGACGTTGTCGCGGTTGAAGCATGGGAGAAACTCATCGTTGAACGTCGGCCGCTTGCACATCACCCGGTAGTACGGTTTGAGCCCTTCGGCCGTCGTAGGGTCGGTGACTGTCTGGTCGACCCGCGTCCGAAGCTCTTCCATTTTCGCAAAATCGGACATTTCGACGGCCCGGTCACGTTCCTCTTTCGTGCGCGGTCGTTGCTCGCCTTTCGGTGACGAAATGGAGCGGAAAATGTCCGTCCATCCGTCGTTCACGAGATCCACATCGACAGCACGGCCCGAGGCAATGTCATTGAAGTTGTCACGCCGATTGCGCTGCCACCCAGGCGTCAGGGTCGACCACCACGACGGGTCAGTCGGCTGGTTGCGTCGCCAGTCGATCGTCGAAGGCGTCCGCTGGAACACGTACAGGTGTTCCGCGTACTCGGCGACTCGCGGCACGCATTGCACCCCGGTCGCCCCGGTCCCGATGATCGCCACCGTCTTGTCGTGAAGGTTCATCATCGCGCCTGTTGTGTCACCGCCGGTGTAGCTGTAGTCCCAGCGGCTGGTGTGGAACGAGTGCCCGGCGAAGGTCTCGATACCGGGAATGCCAGGCAACTTCGCCGTCGTCATCGGACCGACGGCCATCACGATGAAGCGGGCCTTGATGTCGTCGCCATGGTTGGTGCGGATGTGCCAACGGTCGATCGCATCGTCCCAGTCGAGCGAGCGGACACGCGTCTGGAAATGGGTCTTGTCATACAGCCCGTAATGGTGGCCAATGCGCTGCGTGTGCTCGAAGATCTCAGTCACATAGGAGTACTTCTCCTTCGGCATGTAGTTCAGCTCTTCGAGCAGCGGGAGGTAGAGGTACGCCTCGGTGTCGCATTGCGCGCCGGGATAGCGGTTCCAGTACCACGTCCCGCCGAAATCACCGCCGGCTTCGATGATCCGAAACGACGTGACGCCCTGCTCGCTCAGACGTGCCGCAGCGAGCAGTCCGCTGAAACCTCCGCCGATGATGGCAACGTCGATGCCGTCGTTGATCGGTTGGCGCTCGAAGCCCGGCTCGACATACGGGTCGTCTTCCTTGAACCGGGCGAACTCACCCTGCATCTCGACGTACTGGTCGGACCCGTCGACTCGCACCCGCCGGTCGCGCTCGTTGCGGTAACGCTCGCGAAGGGCGTCGGGGTCGAAGCCGAGATCGTTGGTGTGGTTGCTCATGGGTCCTCCGGGTGGCCACCGTACGGTAGGAGGACGTCACCACGCCAGGCGGCTTCGGCCGCTCCGCCTGGTTCAGAGACCCGGAGGTCGACACCATCGCGGCCTCCAACCCGGTCGACGTTTTTGTGCGACGTTGTGCGACGTTGTGCGACTTTGTAATCAGCCCGATGCCTTTTGCGGCATTACGGAACCGACTTGCAGAGCTGAAGTCGCGTTGCGGGGTGGGAGTCCGATTTCGGGATGTTGGACGGCTGCAACTCGATTGCGACCGCTGTTTTTGGCGGTGTACGCGGCGGAGTCGGCAGCGGCGATGAGTTGGGTCGGGTTTTGGTCGGTATGGCTGACGGAGAGTCCGATGCTGGCGCCGACCTGGACGACTTGGTTGCCGATGGGGATCCTTTCGTTGATTACGGCGACGATGCGATGGGCTATGTCCATGGCCGTTTCGGTGGTGATGTTCGGCGCGAGCAGTACGACGAACTCGTCGCCCCCGAGGCGGACGATGATGTCATCGGGTCGGAGTACATGTCGAAGTCTCTGGGCGACGGTAATGAGCACGTGGTCGCCTGCGGCGTGGCCGAGCGTGTCGTTGACCGCTTTGAAGTGGTCGAGGTCGATGAACAGGAGGACGCGGCCGGGGGTGTGCCAGGACGCGTCGGACACGGCTAGGCCGAGGGCACGGTTGAGGTGGGTCCGGTTGGGGAGTCCCGTAAGTGTGTCGTGTTCGGCTTGTTCTATGAGGTCGGCTTCGTAGATGCGTCGTTCGGTGATGTCAGCCGCTATGTACAGGAATCCGGCGAGCGTTTCGGTTTCGTCGAAGCGGGCCGAGATGATCAGCGAGCCTTCGAAGGTTGTGCTGTCCTTTCGGATGAACGTCCATTGGCGCACGATGGACTGGCCTGGCGGTGGTTCGTGGAGGAAGAGTGCATCGGGAGTGATGCCGACCAGTGCTGCGGTGGCGGCGATCTGTTCGGAGGGGTGGAAGATGCTCGCGTGTGCGTGGCCGACGACTTCGGCGGCCTCGTAGCCCAGGAGGTATTCGGCACCTCGGCTGAATGCGACGATGGTGGCGGTGTGGTCCGTGACGATGATTGCTTCACTCGCGGCGGCACCCATGACGCTCGTCAGCAGTGACGCTGAGCGGGCGAGCTCGGCGTCGGCTTCGTAGCGGGAGGTGATGTCGCGGGCGTTGATGACGTAGCCGTGGATGCCTGGCGTGTGGAGGTGGTCGGCCGTGAACGCCTCGACCCATCGCCACGAGCGGTCCGCGTGTCGGACACGGAAGTACTCCCCGCCCGGAGGGATCGTGTCGTGGTTTGTGTGGGCGACGAATCGTGTGACGACGGCCTTCACGTCGTCGCGGTGGACGAGATCGAACGCGACCGTGTCTCTGAGTGCATCGGGCGAGTGGCCCAGGACGCGCTGGACTGACGGGCTGGCAAAGGTGATGCGCCCTTCACCGGTCACGATGAGGATCACGTCGTTTCCATGCGCAACAAGCGCGCGTAGGCGTTCCTCGGACGCGCGCTGGGACTGTTCGGCGGCCTTGATCGACGTCATGTCGCGGGCGATGCCGGAGAAGAAGATCGGCTTTCCGTCGTCGCCGAGATGGGCGATCGCCGACTGCCACAGCGGAACGTCGGCCCCGTCGGCGCTGATACCGATGATCTCGCCGTTCCACCGACCGGTCTTCCACAGTTCGGGGACGGCGTTGGCGAGGAAGTCGTTGCGGGTCGTGTCGGTGAAGTAGCTGAAGAGGCTGCGCGGTTCGCGCCAGTCACCCTCGACGAGGGTGGATTCGAAACGTTCGCGGAACGCCCGGTTGGCGTAGAGCACGATGCCGTTGGTGTCCGTCGTTGCGATGTAGTCGGTGCTCTCTTCGATGATGTCTTCGAGGCGATCAACTCGCGTGCCTTCGACGCCCGCGAGAAGGCCGAGACCGTTGGCACCGCTGTCGTGACGAGTCACGCCTTTTTATCGACCGCACCCGGGCCGACTGAAGCAATTCTTGACCTGTGTCAGAAGGCGCTCGGCAGGTGGGGCTGGTAGTGCGCTTCGAGTTGCCCGATCTCGTCCGCGGTGAGCAGGAGGCCGGGTGCTTTTACCGCGTCCTCGAGGTGGTGTGGTTTGGTGGCACCGACGATTGGTGCGGTGACGACGGGGTGTTTGAGGACCCAGGCGAGTGCGATCTGGGCCATTGGTAGGCCGCGGGCTTCAGCGATGCGTTGTACGGCGTCGACGATGGGGGCGTCTTCGTCGATATCGAAGCGTCGGCCGACAGGGTCGACGTCCATACGATTCGTGCGTTCACCCCAAGGTCGGCAAACTCGGCCTTTGGCGAGTGGTGAGTACGGGATGCAGCCAATGCCTTGGTCGGCGAGCAGGCCCAACATTTCGCGTTCTTCCTCGCGCATCAACAGGCTGTACTGGTTTTGCATCGACACGAATCGGGTCCAGCCGTGCAGATCCGCGGCGTGTTGCATTTTGGCGAATTGCCATGCCCACATTGATGACGCCCCGATGTAGCGGACCTTGCCGGCCTTGACAACGTCGTGGAGTGCTTCCATCGTTTCCTCGACGGGGGTGTTCGGGTCGAATCGGTGGATTTGGTAGAGGTCGATGTAGTCGGTGCCAAGTCGACTGAGTGATGCGTCGATCTGTTCCATCACCGCTTTGCGGCTCAGGCCTTGGCCGCCGGGGCCGCCATGCATCTTGAAATGCACCTTCGAGGCGAGAACGATGTCCTCGCGTCGCGAATATCTCGTGACGGCGCGTCCGGTGATTTCTTCGGAGCTGCCAAGGCAGTAGACGTTCGCGGTGTCCCAGAAGGTGATACCGAGTTCTACGGCCTGACGGAAGAACGGTTGCGAGTCATCCTCGTTGAGTGACCACTCGTTGAAGCCTCGCGAGGTGTCGCCGAAGCTCATGCAGCCAAGGGCTATGCGACTGACCTTGAGGCCAGTCCTTCCAAGTCGTATCTGTTCCATGGATGTTCCTTGAGTTGGTCGGTTGGGTGGGGTGGCGGGCGTGCGGCTCAGGCGACGGTTGACACGATGCCGACCGCCGAGATCCGACGCACCCGATTGTTGCGTTCGTCGCAGACGAAAACCGACCCGTTCGGATGGGTCGCCACTGCGCCGAGCTGATCGAATCGTGCCGTTGTAGCCGATGTGCCGTCCCCGGAGAAGCCGGCCGTGAACCCAGCGGCTGAGCCTGCGATGGTCCGGATGGAACCGTCGCTGCCGATGGCCCGCAGCCGGTTCGTGCCCTGTTCGCTGACGTAGAGCGTCCGATCGGCCCCGTATGCCAGGCCGATGGGCGACGAAACGCGGGCATACTCAGCCCGAGTTGACTCAAGACGCGACGCCGCAGCACCGCCGTAGAGAGTGATGATCGTGCCGTCCGACTCGATACGCCGAACGCGGTCGTTGCCGGAATCAGCGATGAGAAGTCGGCCCTCACGGTCGAGCGCGAGGCCATGAACACCGGAGAGACGGGCCTCCCTGGCAGGACCGCCGTCACCGGAGAAGCCCGGCGAGTCGCCCCCGGCCATGACCGCAAGCGCGCCATCGACGTCGACCAGCAGCACGCGACTCGACTCGGCGAGGTACCACCCGCGGCCAGGGGCCCGCAGCAGGAAAGTGGTCTTCAGCGATGTCGAGAGCGAGGTGGGGACAGTCGACACGATGCCCTTGCGATCGACAAGGCGAATGCCTCCGCCGGTCGCGACAGCCAGTGTTCCGTCCTCGGCGTACGCCACGGCGGAAGGGAAATCCAGATCGGTCTCTGTGGCCTTGCCGCCATCAGGTCCCTGCCCGAGTTTGCCGGTGCCGGCCACGACCGCGATCGAGCCGTCGTTTCGGACGCTCAGCACGCGGTGGTTGCCGGTGTCTGCCACGATCAACGCACCGTTTGGCGCGACCGTGAGACCTCGTGGGCCTCGAAGGTGAGCGGGTCCGCGATCGCCACCGCGGTCGCTTCGGACCGCGACGAGCGCCGCTACGATCAGCACGAGCACGCCCGCCCCCAGGGCTACAGCCCGCGGGCGTGCGGTTCGTGGCCGTCGCCGATCGACGTTTCGCCCGACGTCCGGTTCGGTCTCCTCGGATTGCGATGCGTCCATCGTGCGCGAATTCGTGAGGACCAGGTCCGTTCGACGAAGGCCATGCGCCCGCTCCACCCGCTGCAACGCGCGGCCGATTTCGAGGGCTGACGGGCGATCGACGGGATCCTTCGTCATCGCTGATCGGACAACGTCGAACAGGTCCGGCGGAATGCCCGCAATCGCTGGCACGGGGTGGCTGACCACCCGGAGGCATTGGCTGACAAATGACTCATCGGGCAGCGCCGCGAAGGGTGATCGTCCGGCGAGCAGCGCGTAGAGCGTCGACCCGAACGAGTAGACGTCGGCCGCCGCCGTGGGGGCGCGGCCCTCGATGACCTCCGGGGCGGCATAGGCGACAGAAGCGGTCAGTCGCGTCGTTTGCGTGGCGGCGTCGGACCGGATCTTTGCAATGCCGAAGTCCGCCAACTGCGGTTCGCCGAACTCCGTCAGCAGAACGTTGGCCGGCTTGATGTCGAGATGCAGAACACCTGCCTGGTGTGCGGCGGCTACCGCCCCGGCGAGACGGATGCCGATTCGCACCGCTTCGGCCCAGGGCAAGACGCCGTTGGCCAGGCGTCTGTCGAGCGAGCCAGCCGGGTGATACGGCATCACGAGGAAGGGCTCACCGTGCTCCGAAACGCCGACTCGGTGCACCGCAAGAATGTTCGGATGACCCGAGAGCGACGCCATTGCCCGGCCCTCCCGGAGGAACCGAGCGCGGGCCCGATCGTCGTAATGCCCGGACAGCACCTTCACCGCCACCAGTCGGTCCAGCGACGCTTCGCGCGCTCGGTAGACGGCGCCGAAACCACCGCGGCCGATCAGGGCTGCATCGACAAGATCAGGGCCAAGGGCGGTTGTGGCTCGTTCCTCCGCAGGAACGACCGCGGTCGCATCGTCACGAGGTTCCGGCGAAAGGGCACTCACGTACCTGGACTCCAGTTCCGGGCATCCGCGAGCGTCACGGCACCCCGGCGAAGCGCCTCGTTCGCGAGACGCGTACGCCGACGTTCGCCGTCGCCGTCGAGGGCGAACTTGTCATAGAGGTTGCCCAGGTGCTGTTTGACCGCAGCCTCGCTCACGAACAGCATCGCCGCCATCTCGCGGACGGAAGCGGGCTCCGTGAACGTGTCCGCGCCGAG
Organism: Acidimicrobiia bacterium; assembly: GCA_043720395.1. Taxonomy (GTDB): domain Bacteria; phylum Actinomycetota; class Acidimicrobiia; order Acidimicrobiales; family JANYDT01; genus JANOYY01. Next base: position 2,368 of record JAYSSR010000062.1, on the reverse strand, counting down.
CGCCGGACGGAACAGGGCCAGGAGTACGTCTCGTTCGCGTCTCGTGAGAGGCGGGGGTGCCATGGCACCGACCGTGCGCGTCACGTCGGGCCCCTCGTGCGATCGGAACACGATTCGCGACCGTCCGATCCGCAACTCGTCGCCGTCGCGCAGGACGATGGAACCGCCGATACGGGCTCCCTGCACCAGCGTGCCGTTGCGCGAACCGAGGTCTCGTACGCACCAGTGCTCGCCGATGAGTTCCAGGACCGCGTGTAGCCGTGATACCTCGGGATCGGCCTCCAGAACGACGTCGCTGGACGATGCACGGCCGATGCTCACCGGAAGCAAGGACAAAGGAACCACGCGCACGTCGCCGGGGAGCCAAAGTTCCAGGTGGGCCACGCCCCAAGGTTTAGTGCACGCAAGCCGAAGTTCCACGCGTGACGCCGGATGCCATGGCCGTTGTTACACAAGGTGTTCCGGGTGAGGTGTCACGCGTGGAACTTCGGCGGCGATGCACGAGCGTGCGTGCTCGTCTCGACGCGCACGAACGACCTGCGTGTGCAGGTCGCTGGTGCAATCAAGGGACGGTTTCGTGACGGAGCCGCCCGGTCGGCGGGTGGTCAGGCCACCCGGCGAACCTCGATGCGCAGGTCGTAGTCGGCGGGGCCGTACAGCGTTCCTCCGTCGCCGCTGAAGTGCCGGATTATTTCGTAGGATCGGCCGGCCACCGGTAGGCGAGCTGCGAGGTCGGCCGGTGAGATGTAGAAGCGCTCGGTCTCGACGTGGTCGTCGGCGGCCCAGCCGAGCACGAAGCTGACTACGTCGTCGAGATACTTGGTCCAATCCGGCACCGGGAGGAGTGCGAGAACGTCTCCTGCGTCTGCGAACGATGCCTGGGTCTTCGCCTTGACCTCTTCGGCCTGGCCCAACTCTTCCTCCCAGAGTTGCACCGTGAAACCGATGCCTCGTGGAGCGGCGGCCGAGGTGCAGCCCAGGCTCCAGAGACACCCCTCGTCTGCCCGGAAGGTTCGCGTATCGCCCGAGTCGACGTCACCGAACGTGTGAGACGACGTCGTCGAGGTACGGCCATCGGTGGCATGGGTGCTGAAGATCCAGTACGGCTCGTCGGACCCGGAATCATCGAGACCGGTTTCGTCGCCGACATAGAACGAGGTTGCTTTCACCACGTAACGGGGCGTCACGGGAATGGAAGGAAGTGCGACGCCGGTCGGGCGAAGCGGACGCTTCTGTGCGGCCTCGGCCGACGACAGGCTCGTGAGCCCGCAGAGGGTCAGGACAGCAGCTGCAGTTGCGACGATACGCACAGGCGTACGGTTGCGAAGGTTGGTGGTGAGGTTCATCGTTGCTCCTTTGTGGTTCCGGGGCCCGTGTGGCCCCGGTGCATTGATGATCTGCCTCTCGGCCGCTCCCCGTAATCCGGGCATCGTCGACAATTCACGTGACGACGCGCAAGGTGCAGCTGACCTTTTGGCAAGGGCGAAGATCGTGACCTGCGTGGTCCGGACGATCGGTAGTCACGCCGCGCTCAGGATGCCTGGGAGGTCGGGGAGTGCTCGGGCGAGCGGTGTCACGCGGATGCCGTCGACTTCGTAGTCGCGGTCGCCGCCGTAGAAGAGGAACCGGCGGGCCATCGGGTAATCCTCACCAAAGAGTCGTAGAGCGGCAAGGTCCTGCTCGCGATAGCGCGATGACCGCTTCACTTCAATGGCGATCAACCCCTTCTCACCGTAGAGGACGAAATCAACTTCCTGCCCGGCGCGTGTGCGCCAGAAGGACAGCTGGTAGCCGAGTTGCAACCCGTCGTTGACCGCTCTCAGTTCCTGTGCGACGAGGGTTTCGATCGCAGCGCCGTCGATCTCCTCGACCGGATCGAGCGGACCTCTCGGTCGAATGGCCCGGTACACCCCGGCGTCGAAGAAGTAGAACTTCGGGTGTGATGTGAGTTCGCGTTTGGCGCGCCGCTGGAAGACCGGGAGCCGGAACGCAATCAACAGGTCTTCAAGCAGATCGAAGTACCCTTCGACGGTCTTGCGGTTCACACCGCTTTCGCGCCCGACCGAGGTCATCGACAACACGCTCGCCTGCGAGAAGCTTGCAGCGGTCAGGAACCGCGAGAATGCGTCGAGGTTTCGGGTCAGTGCCTCTGCCATCACCTCCTCACGCAGATAGGTGCCCACGTAACCAGCGAGGTACCGCTCGGGATCGTCAGCGACCTGTGCGGTTGGCAGGTGTCCGATGGCAATCGATCGCACGAGATCGAACTGGTCGCCAAGTTCGGCCGCCGAGAGCGGGTGCATCGCAATGGTCCGAGCGCGTCCAGCAAGAAGGTTGACGCCTGAGCGTCGGAGCTTACGAGCGCTTG
>JAYSSR010000061.1:0-89641 GCA_043720395.1 Acidimicrobiia bacterium | reverse complement strand
AAACCTATACGAGCCCTGCTCGTGTTTTCGTTCGCCGCTCGGGCGTGGTGAGCGGAAAGGCTTCACCCGTTTAAATTCGATATCGACGCGGTGAATGTTTTCGTTCGCCGCTCGGGCGTGGTGAGCGGAAAGGTCTGGAACAAATGAAATGTGCCTGGCAAACGGTTTTCGTTCGCCGCTCGGGCGTGGTGAGCGGAAAGTCGCTCCACCTACTCTCGCAAACGTCACCAGCGTTTTCGTTCGCCGCTCGGGCGTGGTGAGCGGAAAGATCTCTGGTATTTCAGAGCTGACTGAGGGAGAGGGGTTTTCGTTCGCCGCTCGGGCGTGGTGAGCGGAAAGGTCTTGCAGTGATGACTTCCGACGGGCGCTTGCTCATCGTTTTCGTTCGCCGCTCGGGCGTGGTGAGCGGAAAGGGGACCCCCTCGGGAGACCACCGCTGACCAGCCAGGATACACCGCCAATGTGGGAGGGGGTCAAAACCGCCCTTGACGGACGTGCCAAACGGGGCCGGAAACGTCCATTTGACCTGGTCAGGGCACATGTGGGAGGGGTCGCATAATTCTGCAAGCTGTATCCAGGGCGTCATCACACGTTCCAGTGTGTCGGTGGACGGTCCACTGAACCCTGGCCGAGGGCCGCTCGGTGGACGTCGCATCTGTCGCAGATGCGGAAGAGGTGCACGGTGTCGTGGTCGTCGGAGATGAGGCTGCCCATTTCGGCGAGGATCCGATCGACTACTTCGGGCGGTCCTTCGAGCTGGAACACGCTTCGCTGGAGCCGGTACCCGACCGACAGCAGACGATTGGCGACGCGTGCGCGCACGTTGTCGTCGGCGATGTCGTAGGCGAGCACGTGCATCATCGCCACACCATCCCGCGGTACTCCTTGTTCGATCTTCCGGAAGCCACCAGTATCGACGCGACCTGCCTCGCTTGCAGCTCGATTGCCCGCCGGTACGTCACCTTCCGATCCGACGCTGGATGCAGAACCTCGCGCAGCATCTGATGTTCCCACCGGTCGACGAAGCGACGTCGAGCGTCGTCGGTGAACAGGACCGCGCCCGACGAGTCTGGTCGGAAGTGCTCCGCAGTGATCACCCGCTGTCGGAAGACTTCGAGGACCAGTCGTTCGATCAGGAGTGGCCTGAATTCCTCCATCAGATCCAAAGCCATGCAAGGCTTGTTCTTGCCCGGTTGGTGGAACACCCCTGCGAGCGGGTCGAGCCCGGCAAGCGAACATGCAGCGACGGCTTCCGACGTGAGCATCGCCGACGCGAAGCTGATCGCCGCGTTGACCGGATCGGTTGCGGGTCGGCGGACGCGCCCAGGGAATTCAGCGACCCCAGCGAGTGTCGCGCCGAAGCCGCGGTAGAACGCGGCTGCACCGGAACCTTCGATACCGCGAAGTGAGGCCAGCGACTCGCAGGTCGACGCAGCAGCGAAACGTTCCTGCAGGTTGGCCTGCGCCTCGGTCACGACCTCCGATGCCACATGCTGGTAACGCATGAGCAGCGCACGTTGCGACGCGAGCTTCGACGCGACCATCGACCGTGCAACGATGACGCCTCGCTCCGGGTCGTTTACCAGTCCGTACTGTGCTGCCCGCAGCCGAACGCTTCCGGTCCATGCACCTTGGAGGCGTCCTTGCCATTGACCACGACGCGACACGAAACTCACCTCAACGCCGTTGCGCAGCGCATGCTCACGTAGCCCCGCCGAGAGCCCGACGCTCCCGATGAGCACGACCTGTCCGACTTGGCTGATCGGAACAGAAAGCAGCGGCGGCCCCTCGCCCTTCACGACTTCGACGTGACCCTTCTTCACGAACGCGTTCGCGCCTTGAATTCCCACGTACACAACCTTGCGTTCGAGCGGGTCTGGTGGCGAATGTGCTTCGGGCCACGAGTCACGGATCTCCACACCGAGGAACGTCACACCGTTGGCGATCGGCGTGATCGCTGTCTTCTTCATGGAGACCTCCAGGTCGAGTCGGGCCAGTTCTTCCCGCACGAGCGCCACGACATCGACGCCCTCCGACGCAGACCGCACCGGGATCGCGATGTCGTCGGCGTATCGCACGGCGCGGACGCCAGCGGCGAGCAGCGCTCGATCCACAACGTCGAGCGTGACATTGCACAACAACGGTGAGAGCGGAGCTCCCTGCGGGACACCTTCGGAGCGGGCGTGGATCGTGCGACGCCAACTCGTGCCACGTTCGATCATCTTCGCCACGACGGCGCTCAGCCACTCGTTATCCACGAAGCGCCGCAGCGTCGAGAGCACGTGATGATGGGGGAGTTCGTCGAAACAGTTCGTCACGTCGAGCCGTGCGATGTGCGTAGCACCTTCGTCTCGAAGCGACGCCAGCGCGCTGAGGGCGTGGCGCACACCGAGACCGGGACGGTATGCGAACGACCACGGCGACAGCAGCGGGTCGATCAGCGGCAGAACAACCTGCCCGACCGCGCGCTCGGCGACACGATCGAGCATCGGAGGAACTCCGAGCGAGCGACTGCCGCCCGAGGGTTTCGGGATGTCGATGCGGCGAACCGGGGCAGGGAACCACGAGCCGTCGCGGAGGTTCGCGGCGAGACGGTCGAGCGTGCGCTGCAGGTCCAGTTCGATGTCGGCGCACTCGGTGCTGCGGCGACCATCCTCGAGATCTGCCTCACGAACAACATCCCAAGCGGCGAGGAGGTTGTCGCGTGCACAGACCCGGTCGGCGATGGAGGGTGGCACCGTGCCTATCGTGACGACGGCCCGCAAAAATCCCGCAAAGCCGGGCACGAACGCGCGGACTGTTATTCCGAGGTCGACCTTCCGCCGTCCCTGAGTTCGCGCGACCAGCTCCGGACCCGGACGTCGATCCAGTCGGTCAGCGAGTCAAGCTCTCCGACGAAATTGCCTTGATCACCGCCTTGTCGTAGGAAGGGGCCATCAATGACTCGCTCGACGGTAATGAGCGAGTCCTTCTTGTCGGTGGCAATCTGTCGCATGGCGGTTCTGGTACGCCCGACCAACCACCGCCGCTCCGTGTCCGAGAGCGGAACAGCGAGGTCGTCAAGTCGCGATCGGACGCCTTTGGCGTACAGCACGGAACGGCGCTTTTCGCTCGGTACTCAGAATGATGACGCGTTTGGCATCGCCGACGGCTGCCTACGGCTCGCGCGATCAATTGCGGCGGCCAACCCGCGTGACACGGGTCCCTTGATCGCAACGAGGTTTCGCGAGGAATGGGCGTAGACCTCGAGCAAAGCCGAGGCGTCATCGCCCATGGCAACCAACTCGCGAGCGGAAGGAGTGCCCGGGCGGAGGGGTCTAGACCAAAAGCCGAAAGCGTTGTCTGCGTCACCCTGCGCTCCTCGGAATGCCTCAACGGCAAGCGTTACCGCCACCCGCGATACAGCTACGGTGTTTTCGCAACTCGCATATTCGGAAGTCACACCGTCGAGAAGATCGAGAATCGCAAGACAGCGCGATAGCTCCTCCCTCGAATACAGATCCCTCGAAGAATGTCTGCAGCCGATCGCGACGCGAAATTCCTTTGCGGTCCATTTTGTCCGACCGAGGACCGTGTTGATTCCGGCGACCAGTCGCCGTACGTCAGCAGCTCTTTCGACAGAAATGGGAGCGGACACGTTCGCTTTGTCGTGATCGCCGAGCGCACTGCTCAACGATGCGAAGAGCGCATCGTCGTCAGGCTCGCCGTCGAAACGCACAAGAACCCGACCCAAGGCGTCCACTGACTCATTCGTGGAGTCGGTCGAATCGATCTCGCCGTTGCCTGCCATGGAGAGTTTCCGTCCCGCCGCCCGAGGCGGCTCGTCGTCGCTTTCGATCTTCATGATCGTACCTCGATGGGAGTGGTAAAGCCTGGTCCCCCAAAGAAGCCGCCCAGGCATAGACGGTCACGCTGGTGCTGCTGACCAGGGCTTCTTGCAGCATCGACATTTCCAACGGCGGGCTTGACCCCTCCCGTCGAGCCGAGTCACGCACGGTCCAGCAAGCTTTCGTCGAGGCACTCGCCCCAGTCCGCCCGATCGTCGAGGTTGGTGACGAGGTCGTCCTCCGGGAAGTGGCAGGCGACGTCGAGGTCGAGTCCGTTCGGGACGAAGCGGTCCGTGTGTGCGTCGACCGCAAGCCTGACGGACCGAGCCACCTGGCCTCCGCTTGCTCTCGCCGCACCGATGATGCGTGCCACGACTTCGGACGCTGTCGCTCCGTCGCCCACAAGACCTCCATCGCCCACAACACCTCCGTTGCCCGGCAGAGCCAGGTGCCGACGCGCGAGCCGATTGAACAGTGTTGACTCCGTGACGGGCGCGTCGAAGCCGTTCAGGTAGTACAGGTAGTCGGCCACGATCCGAACGTGTTCAATGGGAATCGGGCCGAGTGATTTCGCCGCGGCCTTCACGATCGATGATGCCGTTCGCTCCGGCCGCGCCGTTCCACTTTCGTCTGTACGCATACGTTCCACCGCGTCGCTGACGAGCGTCCTCGGGTACGTCGCCCGACCCTTCAGTTCGCACTCAGCGTAGATCTGCGCGGCGGTGTCGATGATCCGTGCGCAGTCGCACTGTGGAGCGTCGGCATAGATCCCGGACGCTGCCTGGCGCAGCGCGTGGTGCGACTCGACGTCGCTGCGGCTGAGTCGACCGCGGTGCAGGTCCTGCGTGCCTCGTGCCAGTGCCGCTGTGAGCACGAGCTGACGGCCGACCCGGATGAGTTCGCTTCGCTTCTGCGTGGCGACCTGTTCGTTTACCTCGCTGAAGAGGGTGGGCAGAACCTCGCCGAAGTTCTCGGGTGCGAGCCCGGTGCGTGACGCGGTGCGACGAAGCCGCCCCGTAAGCAGGCTTGCGACGTTCGCGGCTGCCTCGTCGAGCACCGCTGGCGCGAGCTGCGTGCCGAACGCCTTTGTGATGTCGCTGCGGTGCAGCGTGACGTGATGCGAAGCGGCGAGCGCTGCGAAATCGTGATCGGCAAAGTGGCTGCCGAAAACGGGGGTGGCGTTGAACTGCATGGCTGACCTCCTGTTGACCAGAGGATCTGGTCGGCAGCGGGCTGCAATCCAGATCCGAGCCCAGGTAGCTCAGCGGCGGAAACTGTAAGGGGTAGTCGCCGGGATGTCAACGGATTTTCGTCGGAGTCAACGCGGACGACCCGATCGCCGAGCTGTCCGTCACAACACTGCGACGCACCTCACCGTGGGGAGCGTCGGAAGGAGACCACCATGGCCGCGTCCGTCTGCTGCGGAGCGAAAATCGAGATCTGGAACGATCGCAAGGCGCATTGCTCGGAGTGTGGGCACACGCTGGGCTGAGGTCCCGACACACCGGTTCGGTCCGCATCGAAAACGCGGACCGGACCGTTGTCGGAAGCGGTTGGGGGCGACTACCAGCCGAGCGCTCCTGCAACGTCGAAGGCCGAGACGCCGAGGAGTGCACTGGCATCCGACGCCTCAAACTCGGAAGCGCCGCGTACGTACCAATGAATCGTTTTCGTCGACAGCTCGACGATCAGTACCTCTTCGACTTCATGGGCGAAGTAGAAGTCCAACTTTGCGTAGCTCTCGTCGTCGGGTGACCTGACCTCTACGACGATCGCAGCGGTCGAAAGCCAGACGCCCGACGGCGTGCCTCGGTGCAACCCGAGATCTGGGACTCGGAAGTCGCCGGGCGAGCCGAGGGTGAAATCGAGACTCCCGACAAGGCCGGCGCCTTTGGCGAACGGCTCGAACAACGTGACAAGTAGCGAGCCGACGTGTGCATGTTCGAAACTGGGTGCTGGTGACATGTGGTAATCCCCTTGCCAGATCTCGTCGCGTCGATCGAGACCCAAACGTTGACGTTGTGCAATGAGGGAAGCGAGCACGGTCGGCGGTTCTCCGAGGACGACCGTTTTCATGTCGCCCATCGTACCGGCGGGTAGTGACAGAAACACCGGGCAGCGTCTCAACAGGCGCGCCCGGCACGTGCTGCGCCAGACTGCGGCAATGACGACGGACTCGACCGCGACCGACCTGCCGCCAACGTCCGACCCACCAGCAACGTCCGACCTGCCAGCAACCGCCGTGTCGTTCGGACGCCGAGTCACCGACCTCGCGACCGAGCACCCCGATGGGATCGCCGTGATCTTCGCGACGCTCGGCGGCGACGACCTCACACTGACCTGGGGTGAGCTCGACCGAGCTTCGAACCGGGCAGCCCGAGCACTTGCAGAACGCGGCGTCGGCCCGACGTCGATGGTCGTGATCGCGCTTCCGAACTGCCTTGAGCACCTCATTGCGACCTACGGCTGCTGGAAGGTCGGCGCGTGTGTGGTGCCGCTGCGATGGGACCTGCCGGACTGGGAGCGCGACCGCGTACTCAACGTCGTTGAACCATCCATCGCGATCGCCGAATGGTCATCACCTCCGGCGGGCGTGAGCGTTCTCGACCGCACGACCGTGCAGGCACAAGAACACTCGGAGGCGACGCTGCCGGACATCGTCGCCAACCCACCGAAGGCGATGGCGACGTCGGGTTCGACCGGCACGCCGAAGATCATCCTGAGCCAACTGCCCGGTTCCGGAACACCCGGTGCGTCGATGCATTCGCCGTCTGCGGTATACCTCCGCCATCGGCCCGGGCAGGTGCAATTGGTCGCTGCGCCGCTCTATCACACGAACGGATTCCAGCTCGGCCACAACGCACTGTTCGAGGGTCAGAGCCTCGTTCTCATGGAGCGATTCGAACCGTCGAGAGCGGTCGAACTGATCGAGCGTTATCGCGTGAACACCATGACGATGGTCACGATCATGCTGCAGCGCATCGCACGTCTGCCCGACGTTGCGACGCGGGACTTCTCGTCGCTCGAATCGGTGTTGCACGGCGGCGCACCGCTCCCACACTGGGTCGCGCAGGCATGGATCGATCTGATCGGACCGGAGAGATTCGTCGTCGCCTACGGGTCGTCGGAGGTGGCTGGCGTGACCCTCGGACGCGGTCACGACCTGCTCGCGCGTCCCGGTACCGTCGGCAAGCCGTTCCTCAGCGAGTTCCGGATCTTCGACGCTGACGGCAACGATGTTCCGACCGGCGAGGTCGGCGAGATCTACATGCGCTGGATCGGCCAGACGGCCCCCTCATTCAGCTACCGCGGCGGTGAAGCGCGCACCCGCCCAGACCTGTTCTCCAGCATGGGCGATCTCGGTTGGCTCGATGCCGACGGCTATCTCTTCCTCGCGGACCGGCGTACCGATCTGATCATCTCTGGTGGCGCAAACATCTACGCGGCCGAGATCGAGGCAGCGCTCACGGAGCACGCATCGGTGGCTGACGCGGTCGTTGTCGGTCTGCCCGACGCCGAGTGGGGACAGGCGGTGCACGCTGTGATCGAAGTTGCGGCGAGCCTCGCAGCTCCGACGTCCGAAGAGCTGCGCGCGCATTGTCAGTCGCGGCTCGCGGGGTACAAGGTTCCGAAGACCTTCGAGTTTGTCGAGCGGCTCAAACGCAGTGACGCAGGGAAAGTGCGCCGCGCCGACTACGCCGCGCCGACTAAGTCATGACAGCATCGCCAGGCGACACCGCGTAGTACTCGTGGGTGGTCGCACGGCCCAAGAGGGTGGGCGAGACTACGGCCCGTGCCTCCCCGTACCCCCGGCCATCTTCTCTCCCTCTTCGACGACGTCTGCAGCAGCGTCCGTGAAGCGCTCGACGCGCTGCCCGACTGGAATCACCTCGGCGCTGGCGGTGCGCACGCCGGCCAATACCGCCATGACGTTGCGGCCGACGAAGCTGCGTTGACGCTGCTCGACCGCGCCGGCGTCGGCGTCCTGAGCGAGGAGAGCGGACTGCGGCGAGGTGCCGCGGAGATCGTCGTGATCATCGACCCGATCGATGGTTCCACGAACGCGTCGCGGGGCATTCCGTGGTTCGCCACGAGTCTCTGTGCGGTCGATGCTGATGGGCCGCTGGTGTCGATGGTGGTCAACCAGGCGCTGGGCGTCCGGTACCACGCGGTGCGCGGCGAGGGCGCGTGGCGCGACGGCTCGCGCATCGTCGGTCGAGCCACGTCCTCGTTGGCCGATGCGTTCATGGGCATCTCCGGGTTGCCGGGTGTCGCCGTCGGTTGGCGGCAATTCCGTGCACTCGGAGCGTCCGCTTTGGACCTGTGCGCAGTCGCCGACGGCACGCTCGACGGGTTCCTCGACTGCTCCCCGGACGCTCATGGCGTGTGGGATTACGCGGGCGCGATGTTGGTGTGCGCCGAGGCTGGAGCGGTGGTGAGCGACGCGCTCGGACGCTCGCTGATTGTGTTGGACCCGGCGGCACGTCGAACGCCCGTCGCCGGGTGCTCGCAGACGTTGCACGACGAACTGTGGGCAGTCCGTCACAGCTTTGCCTAACGGTCGACGCGGTCTAGCGGTCGGGCCTCGGGCGCGACGCCTCCGGCATGCCCTGGGTTCCGGCCTGCAAGAGACTGTGGCCCCAGATCGGTCGGTGTGGCCCCAAATCGGGCCGATCTGAGGCCACACTGACCGATTTGCGGCCACGACGTCCGGGGCTCGGCGAGCCTCGGCGGGCCGCGAATTAAATCGTTTGACTCGGCCGTGAATTGCGCCGATGCTGTATTCCACATGTCCACGCCCGTGAAACATGTCGACTGACCGAAAGGTGGTGACTGCGATGAAAGATCAACTCGTATGCGTACAGAGCATCGAACTTGGCTTCTCGCGACGCGCCCTGAGCGGTTCGGTTGCCTTTGGATCGTCGGTCGGTACGGCCTTCGGTGCGGTTTCCCCAGCGTCGGCCATGCTCGCTACCTACGCGGGTACGTCGGGTATCGCCATGGCAGAGGCAACAGCCACGCATGCCTCGGGTCTTGCTTGCTCCCCGTGCACCGTCGCCAAGAAGCAAGACCGAAAGAACAATTGGCACGGGCGGCCCCTGATCGGGCGAGGAGGAATCGGGTAAGCACCCGAATCCAAACTCGCAATGCGAATCAGAGGCCGCCGGCGCTAACGCCCGGCGGTCTCTTTGTTTTCCCTGACTTTCCGCCAGCCAGATCGGCCCACCGCCCGCAGCACCCCCGCAGCACCCCCGCAGCCAACCAACGAACGACTTCCCCCGACCCGACAGGAGACCAAGATGCTTACCCAGATCCTCGACCTGACCCCGCCCGCCTGGTTCGCCAAGGCGCGTTGCCAGGACGGCATTGGCACGCTCACCGAGCTGTTCTTCTCGGAGGACCTCGGCGACATTGCCCGCGCCAAGGCAATCTGCACCAACTGCGCAGTCGCCGACCAGTGCCTCTCGGTCGCCGTCCTACGGCACGAGCCGTGGGGCGTGTGGGGCGGCGAGCTGCTCATGAACGGCAAGATCCTCGCGTCGCGCAAGCGTCGTGGACGTCCGCCCAAGGTCGCCCGTCCTGACTACGAGATCGATGAACTCGGCGAGGTGATCTCGGCCTAGCGGTCGCCACCAGACTCGACCAACGCCGCGGGTCCGATCCGGCTTTGCCGGTCGGACGGAGCGAAGCGAGAGCGTCACGCTGAGGGTGCCAAAGCGAAGCGGCGGCGGGGCCCTCCGCTAAAAGCCAGTCACCGCTGAACGGGGTGGGTGAGGAGGTCGCCGGACCTCCTCACCCGTGCGACCGTCCAGTGCTCCGGCATTCCTTCGATATCGACCCGGTGTCCGTTCCCCCCTTCGGCCACCGGGTCGAGTCGCGTCCGGGCCAGTGAGCCCGAGTCCGACTCGCGGTGCATTGGGTTCGTTCGCGGTGCGTTTGGACGCGCCGTATGTACCGCGGGCGTACCGGATGTACCGCGCCGGCACTCGGCCCGCCCCCGAGTCCGACTCGCGGTGCATTGGGTTCGTTCGCGGTGCGTTTGGACGCGCCGTATGTACCGCGGGCGTACCGGATGTACCGCGCCAGCACTCGGCCCGCCCGCCGACAGCGACCAGGCATCTCGCGGGCAGCATCCGCGTACGATCTCCTGTGATGAACGCGCCGACGCCCTGGACGATCGTTGCGCGCAACCTGCCCGAACATGCGCGCAATCCAATCCATACCGACGCAGGCGCTCAGGCGGCTGGTTTTGAACGGGCTCTGGTAGCGGGCGTCACGTCGTATGCCTACTGCCTGCATCCGGTCATCGAGCGCTACGGGCTCGACTGGGTCGCACACGGCGAAGCCGAGGTCCGTTTCCGATCGCCGGTGTTCGACGGTGACCTCGTCTCGTTTCCCGTCGCAGACCGAAGCGACGGTGGTATCGAGGTTACGGCGAACGTCGAAAGCAGGTCGGCCCGACCACTGGTCAGCGTGTCCGCGTGGCATCGCGCTGCTGCCAACCTTGCAAACCACGGACGCACCGGCGAGGTCATCGCGCCGGTCATGGTCTCGCTGGTCGAGGAGTACGGGTCCGAGTATGCCGAGCGCGCGGGCGATGACCTCGACGCGTGCCGCAGAGCCGGAGTCGTGCATCCGGCCGTGTGGCCGTCGCTCGCCAACCATGTGTTCCATCGCCACGTTGTGCGCGGCCCGTGGATTCACACGCGCAGCGTCGTGCGACACCACGGGCTTGTGCCGGTTGGGTCGGAAGCACACATAGCAACGACCATCGTCGAGCGATTCCAGCGTCACGGTGAGCGGGCCGTTGCGGACGTGGTGATCCGAGTCGGCGGCAACGTCGTAGCGACGCTGGAGCACGAGGCGATCATCGACATCTCGTCGGCGTAGCGCTCGGTTGTCTGCGACGCTGTTCTCATGCGACCGGGTGAGGCACGACGACGGCTCGTCGGCCCGGTATTGCTGATCGCATCGTGTCTGCTGGCGGGGTGCGCGACCGGTAGCGGGCGGCGGGCTTCGACGCCGACCTCGACGTCGTCGTCGACCGACGCCTCGACGACGAAACCGGAGCTCGAACGAAACCCCGTCACTTCATCCCCAGCGGACCCCGTGGCGTCAACAACCGCAGCCGTTGACACCACGACAACCAAGGTAGACAGGACAACCCTCCCGTCGTCCACTGCGCCACCAACAACGGTCGACCCGATCGCGTCGCACGAGATCACTACGACGCTCTTCGACCGGGGCCGACTGCCCCTGACGGTCACGGGCACTCAGGCGGGCGCGGGCGGCATCGTGTCGGCGAAAAGTTGGGGTGTGGTGAGCGCGCCGTCCGACGCCGGCGGTCCGTTCCCGCTCGCCATCGTGCTGCACGGCGCGCACGCGTTCTGCGCCACGAACGGCCGGTCACGAGTCTGGCCGTGCGCCGACGCTGCCGGCGACCCGACCGGCGGCGAGGTACCGAACCACGATGGCATGTCGTACCTCACGGAGGCATTGGCACGCCGCGGGTTCGTGGCAATTGCGGTCGGGGTGAACGCCGAATACGCCGTCGACGTTGGCCTCGTCGGCGCTGTCAGCGCCGCCATCATCGAGCGCGACGTGGTCGTCCCGCTCAGCTCACCGGCGTCGGCAGTGGGTGGTGCGCTACCGATCGACGCGTCGATCGTGGACCTCACCCGGGTCGTGCTCGTGGGTCACTCGCGCGGCGGTGCGGTCGCTGCGGTAATCGGCCGCAGCGACGCCGATCGCCGCATCGGCGTTGCCGTGTCAGGGATGGTTCTGCTCGCCCCCACCTCGGACACGGTGTCACCCGATGGGCTCGCCGATGTGCCGACCGCCGTCGTGCTGGGTTCGTGCGACGGCGACACGGGCGTCGATGGCGGCGAGTTCGCTACAGCGGCATTGACGCGCAAACGGCAGGCGCCCGTTGCCCTCGTGCTGCTCCACGGCGCAACCCACAACGCCATCAACGACCGATTGGCGGAGGAGCCGATGGTGCCTGGACGTCCGGGCTGCGGCGACGCCGAGCGGCTCACGCCAAAGGCACAGCGAGGCGCACTAGCGGATCTCGTCCCCGACCTGGCACGGTCCGTCCTCGGCGAGCCACCACGAGACCCCCGAAACAAAGCCTTCGATACTATGCGCGCAGATGATCGCGTGACGGCGCAGTCGAGGGTCGTGCACATCGACGGAAGGTCCCGTTCGGTGTTGATCGACCCGGTCGCACCGTGGCCGCCCGCTGGTGCGTCCGCAATCGGGTTCGTGCCGACCCTCTGTCCGGGCGGAATCTCGTCGCCGTATCGCTCACCCGGAACCGAACCGTGTCACCGCGTCGAACTCCCGGAAGTTGTCGGACGCCCCGCGTCGATCCACCTCGCGTGGTCCGCGGTCGGAGCGTCGGTTTCGATCCCAGTTGTCCCGGCGGTGACCCATCGGACGTTGGTGCTGCGGCTCTACGCCGATCCTGTTGCGACCGCGCCCGGCGAGGTCCTCCTCAGCGTTACGGACACGAGCGGGTGGTCATCGACGTTCTCCGTAACGGTGCCCACCGTCGGCGAGCCGATCGGCGACTTGGACGTTCGGCGTGGCGCTGTGCTGTGGTCGGAACGTCGAGTGACGATCCCTACGGGCCTGTCGAGTGTGACGCTCTCGATCATCGGCCCGTCGAGCGGCGCGATCGATCTGGTCGGGGCCGACCTTCTTCCGGTGGGTACCTGAATTGCCGCAAGCGACCTACAGTTCGGTTCATGATCGAGCAACGTCCGTTCGGGTCCACCGGCCACCTCTCCAGCCGCGTGATCTTCGGGGCCGCCGCCCTTGGCTCGATGACGCAGGACAGGGCAGACGTGCTGCTCCCGCTGCTGCTCCAGTATGGCGTCAACCACCTCGATACCGCAGCCTCGTATGGCGATTCCGAACTGCGGCTCGCACCGTGGCTGAAGGAACGTCGCTCGTCGTTCTTCCTCGCCACCAAGACGGGCGAACGATCCGGCGACGCTGCCCGCGCCGAGTTGGAGCGCTCGCTCACCCGCCTCGGGGTTGACCACGTCGACCTGCTGCAGCTCCACAACCTTGTTGAACAAGACGAGTGGGACGTCGCACACGGGCCCGGCGGTGTCGTCGAGGCCATTGCTCGTGCTCGGGATGAAGGGCTCGTGCGGTTCATCGGGTTGACCGGTCACGGGCTGCGGATCGCGGGTATGCATCAGCGGAGCCTCGATCGTTTCCCGTTCGACTCGGTGCTGCTGCCGTACAGCTACGTCTTGACGCGCCACGACGACTACCGGCGCGACGTCGAGCGATTGACGCAGACATGTGTCGAGCGGGGCGTGGCGGTACAAACGATCAAGGCGGTGGCGCGCCGACGCTGGGCCGACGACGATCCCTCGCGTCGTCACTCGTGGTACGAGCCGTTGCGGGACCAGGATGCCATCGAACGTTGCGTGCATTGGGTTCTGGCCGATCAGCGGGTGTTCCTCAACACAACCTCCGATGCGTCGGTGCTGCCGATGGTCCTCGCTGCGGCGGCGGCTGCAGGGGCTTCGGTCATGGGAGCGTCTCGGCCATCGGACGAGGCTATGGACGCCGACGTGCTGGGCCACGGGATGCGGGCCATCTTCGACGGCGCAATGCTGGAGCGGATCTGAACGGCCCGGTCGGGGTGGGCATTGTAGGATCGACGGCTCCGAGGACCGTTAGCTCAGCTGGTAGAGCGTCGCCTTTACATGGCGAATGTCGGGGGTTCGAGTCCCTCACGGTCCACGTTGTTCAATGGCGGCGGGGCCCGTCGCCGATGTGCTTTGAGTGTCGGAAAGCCACACCGGTGCGAGAGTTCCACCCACAGGAGTGTGGAATGCATTCCATCGTGTGGATTTCGCGCACCAACCTTGCCGTTGGTTGACCACCGTGACAACAGGCCCCGCCACCCGGTGACGAGAAAGCGTCAACTGGTCGGGTCGGGTACTGGGAACATCATTCCGGCCCCCCAACGACGCGACCGAAGCGCTCGCAGGATTGCGACGAGGTTCGCATCGCGCTCTGTCTCCAACTCAGCCACGCTGCGATGCCCGGACTGCGCGTCGGACTGCGACGCGATGAGATCGACCAATGCGTCGTCGAAGGTCGGTACGTCGGTCAGCTTCGACCACGGCCACGCGAGCGCGGGTCCGAACTGGTTCATGAAATGGCGCATGCCCGCCGGTCCGCCGGCGATGCGGTACGTCTCGAACATGCCCATCTGCGCCCATCGCAGGCCGAAGCCGTAGATGATCGCGTCGTCGATCTCGGCCGTGGTGGCGACCCCGTCGTGGACGAGCCAGAGGGCCTCGCGCCACACTGCCTCCAGCAGGCGATCGGCGATGAAGGCGTCGATCTCCTTGCGCACCAACAGGGGCTTCATTCCTATGCTCGCATACAATTCCTGTGCGCGAGCCGTGACCGAAGGCGACGTCTGGGCACCCGGCACAACCTCAACAAGCGGCAGCAGATAAACCGGGTTGAACGGGTGTCCGACGACGAGGCGTTCGGGGTGGAGCAACCCCGCCTGCAGCTTCGTGGGCAAAAGCCCGGAGGTCGATGACGCGACAATGGTCGAAGGCGATGCCGCGGCGTCGATCGCCCCGAGCACCGACTGCTTCAGCTCAAGGACTTCGGGGACGCTCTCCTGCACGATGGCTGCACCGTCAACGGCTTCGGCCACGGAGTCGACCATCCGCAACGTCCCCCGGAGGACCGGCTGGTCCAACGCCGCGTACGCAAGAGCCGCCCGCTCGATGATCGAGGGCAATGCCGCAGCCGTCCCAGCACTTGGCTCGTACACGTCAACGTCGTGGCCGTGCAGCAGGAACCGCGCGACCCACCCGCCCCCGATGACTCCGGCACCAACCGCCGCCGCTTTCATTGGCGCGTCAACGAGAGCCGGTCGCGCATTGTCTGCGCACTCATGATTCCGAAGCCCATTCCGTCGAGCACGGAGGCTGCTCGCTCAACCAGCGCAGTGTTGGTGGCGAGCTGTCCGCGGCCGAGGTACAAGTTGTCCTCCAACCCGACGCGGACGTTGCCGCCGGTGATCGCTGCTGCCGCAACGTAAGGCAGCTGATCGCGTCCGATCGAGAAGGCAGAGAACGTCCAGCCCTGCGGGAGGTTGTTCACGAACGCCATCAGGGAGTTCATGTCGTTCGGTGCCCCCCACGGCACGCCCATGCAGAGCTGCACGAGGACGGGGTCGGCGAGGAGACCCTGTCGGTGCATCCACTTCGCGAACGACAGGTGCCCGAGGTCGAACAACTCCAGCTCGGGCCGCACGCCGAGATCCTTCACCTGCCGTGCCATCTCCGCGAGGATCGACGGCGTGTTGGTCATGACGTAGTCGCCCTCGCCGAAGTTCATCGTGCCGCAGTCGAGCGTGCAGATCTCTGGCATCAGCTCACGCACGTGGTCCAGGCGTTCGGTCGCGCCCGCCATGTCCGTTCCGACGACAGAGGGCGGTAGTGGGTTCTCGATCGAGCCGAACGTCATGTCGCCGCCCATGCCCGCAGTGAGGTTGATCACGACGTCGGTCTTTGAGTCGCGTATGCGCTCCACGACTTCTCGATACAGCTCAGGGGAGCGCGCCGCCGCACCGGTGTGCGGGTCGCGAACGTGGATATGCACCGCTGCGGCACCGGCCCGCGCCGCTGCGATGCAGTCGTTCGCAATCGCTTCCGGCGTGAAGGGAACCTTGTCGCTCTTGTTGACGGTGTCGCCCGAACCAGTCACGGCGCACGTGATGAAGACCTCGCTCATGACAGGAAACCTACCGCCCCGCAGCCCACGGAGGGTGGGTAGCCTGCCCCGGTGCGTTGTATTGCCGCCTTCCGAACGCGACTCGGCTTCCTGGCCGTCGCCATCACCGTGTCGAGCCTGGCCGTTGCAGCGAGCGCGCAGAGCCCAGCGACGCTCAAGGTGAAGGTTGCCTCCGGCTACCGGCTCGAAACCATCAGCCGCAACCTGAAGGTCCCTCGCGGCGTCGTGCAGACCGACGACACGACGGCGTGGGTCGTCGAGTTCGGTGGCTGGAACCCGAAAACCGGATCGTTGGTGAAGCTGACCCGCTCGGATAAAACGTCATCGACTTGGACCAGCAGGCGTGTCCTCACGAAGCTCGACCGGCCCGTTGGGCTCGCGCTCGGTCCGGATGGGCGGCTCTATGTCGGTGAAGTCGGCCGCATCAGTCGCTTTGATCCGAAGGCCGCGACCACAACGCTGGAGCGGGTGATCACCGATCTGCCGGGGAAGGGACTCCATCCGCTGACGTCGTTCGCGTTCGCTCCCGATAAGACGCTGATCGTGAACGTCGGCTCGGCCACCAACAACTGTGAGAAGTCGAAGGGTAGGGCGACGTGCGCAGACGTGGAGGGTGCCAAACCCCTCGCGTCGCTGCGCCGATATCGCTTCGACTGGTCGAAGGGCAGAGTCGTCGGATCGACCGTGATCGCTCGCGGCCTGCGCAACTCACTCGGCCTGGCGGTCCATACGAGTGGCACCGTCATGGAGGCAGACAACGGACGAGATGCCATCAACGACGCCGATGCATCGCTGTCGGACGACACGCTCCCGCACGACGAACTCAACGTCATCACTCAAGGGGGCGGAGTGGGCAACTACGGGTGGCCGTACTGTTATGACAATGCCAGGAACGCCCCGGAGTTCAAGAACTATGCCTGCGGGTCAACCGTGAAGCCGCACGTGCTGCTTCCGGCGCATTCGGCCCCGCTCGGCCTGTCGTACTGGCGGGACCAACTGGTTGTCAGCTACCACGGTTACCGCGACACGGGCCACCGACTCGTGGCGTTCCCCGTAGACGCCAAGGGCCTTGTCGTGGGTGGGTCGAAGGAGCTGATCGGCAGCTGGAACGAGTCGGACGACCAGCAATTGGGTGGACCGGTCGGCACCAGCGTCGGTCTTGACGGCTCGCTGTGGCTGACCGACGACCGCAACAATCTTGTGTTGCGCCTCATTCCGACGTGAACTTGACGTGATTCAACGGATGTCGCCTTTTCAGGCGCTGGCGCGAAGTGACTGCGTCGTGTGCGCTCCAGCCTGACGCGACTTCACCCAGTCGATGAACTTCGGGCCGGGCAGCCCCGGGCTGTAGAGAAAGCCCTGAACCATGTCGCAGCCGAACTCGCCCAGCATGGCGGCCTCGTCGATGGTCTCAACACCCTCGGCGACGACGGCCAGGCCGAGGTCTCGACTCAGATCGATCGTGCTTCGGATGATCGAGCGGTCGACCGCGTTCGACGTGAGGCCCATCACAAATGACCGGTCGAGCTTCAACACATCGAACGGCATCGTTCGAAGGTAGCCAATCGATGCGTTGCCGGTTCCATAGTCGTCAACGGCGAGCCGGACGCCAAGCCGATGGAGCGATTCAAGCGTGACCTGAGCGCGGCGGGGGTCAGCAATGACGGCCGACTCGGTGATCTCCAGCGTCAGGCGGGAGGGGTTGACGCCGTGCTGGCGAAGTGCCCGCGACACCTGCTGCGCGCAGTCCGCTTCGACGATGCTGGTGGCCGAGAGGTTCACCGCGACGGACAGCTCCAGGTCTGCCTGAATCCACGCGGTCATGGCTGTCAACGACTTGCGGAGCACGAGTCGCGTGAGCGGACGCATGAGCCCAAAAGATTCCGCGAGCGGGATGAACTCGCCGGGCGACACGTTGCCCAGCGTCGGATGGGTCCAGCGAGCCAGGGCTTCCGCGCTCACGACGCGACCTGTTGCGAGGTGGATGACGGGTTGGTAGACGACGTGAATGTCACCGAGTTCGATTGCCTCACGCAGGTCGGCCAGAAGACGAAGTCGGTCCGGGTGATGCGGGTCGGCCTCGGCGTCGTAGCGGGCGATTCCCTGCTGCGACGACTTCGCTCGGTACATCGCCACGTCGGCGCAGCGAAGCAGGCCCGACGGCTCGTTCCCGTCGTGTGGAAACACCGCGAGCCCGACGGACGCTCGCACCGTGATCGGCACGCCGTCGACTTCCACCGGGGCACCGAACACCTCGACGAGACGATCGGCAGCGAGCCGAGCTTCCGTCTCCGTTGGCGTGTCAGCGAGGATCGCCGCGAACTCGTCACCACCCAGTCGTGTCACCATGTCGCCGTTACGTGAATGTCGCCGAAGTCGTTGAGCAAGCACGACCAGCAACTTGTCGCCAGCGTCGTGTCCAAGGGTGTCGTTGACCTCCTTGAACTCGTCGAGGTCGATCATGGCGAGCGAAAACGAAGCACCGGTTGTCTGCGCGTCGGCGATACGTTGCGTGAGTTCCGACGTCAGCATCCGTCGGTTGCCGAGACCGGTGAGATCGTCTCGTTCTGCGCGGGTTTGCGCAATCGCTGCCCGCCGTCGGTTGACAAGGGCCGTGCCGGCCGCGAGGAGCCCCAGGAAGACGAGCAGCGTCGACGTGGCGTTGAAACCGGTGAATGGTCCGATCGATTCGCTGGACTGGACCGCGACCTGGAGCTTGCTGTCATCGTGCGGGCCTGTCGGGACCGACCTGAAAATCACCCGGTGCTTCCCCATCGTGATGACGCCCCCACTCGACCGAGACTTGAGGGCGGCGAACGGCTGCGCCTCTGTCGGTGCCGCAGTCATTGACCCCCACGCCGCCGTTACCTCCTCGGAGATTGGAAGCGCATACGCGGGAGCAGGGGTCAGAGCGAGGACGTGATCGGTATCGACGATCACGACGCCGGACGCGCCGTCGAGGACCCAGGTGCGCGGACCGTCAGACAAGAGTTCTCGTAACCGATCGGCCCGAAATTCGGTATGGAGAATTGCACGCCGGTTCCCGGCTTCGATTGCGACGGCGGTCGCGAGGACGACTTCGCCGGTGTCGGGCGAGCGGTACGGCGACGCCCTGTATGACTTCCCGACGGGGGTTCGGATGGCGGCTCGGAAGAACGTGTTCGTGGATTCGTCGGAACTCAGGTCGGACGCTTCGGCACGCTTTCCGCCCACGATGCGTGCGAGTTCTCGGCCCGACTGATCGATGAGACACGATTCGGCAAGAGAGCGGGCCGGAAACACGCTTTCAAGTTGGGTCAGCGCTCGTTCGGCATTGCGTCGAGCCGCGAGCGTGTCCGTGACGAGGAGCGTTGCAAGACTGGGGTCACGCGCAATGAGCGCGTTGATCGTTGACGCCTGGTCGGTGAACGCCTTGACCGTTTCAACCTTGTGATTTGCCTCACGCGCAAGGGCAGCGTCGATGTGGTGGATCGCTCTGCTCCGACCGACGGTTTGCCCGACCGAGAACCCAACCGTCGCCGCGAGGAGTCCGGCGATTGCGAGCCCGGCGACGGGAATCCGTCGTAGGGCGCGCTTGACCGCTGGGACCATTCGTGGGGTATCGACCCAGCTGACTCCCGTCTTGAGGTGGTTGCGCTACTACGCGTGCCTCGCTTGCGTGCGCTACAAACCCATCTGCTTCGCGGCGAGGTCGCGCATAACTTCCTCGGAGCCGCCGCCGATCGCCTGCACCCGCACTTCGCGATAGAGCCGCTCGACGGTCGCGCCGCGCAGATACCCCGCTCCGCCGAAGATCTGGACCGCCTCGCGAGCGCAGTACTCGAACGTCGTCGTTGCTTCCACCTTGCATTGAGCAACCTCGCCCGCAGGGTTCTCGCCCTGATTCAGCCGCCACGCCAGTAGCTCCATCCACGCCTGGCATGAGTTCACCTTTCGGCTCATATCGACGATCTTGTGGCGGATCGCCTGGTTCGAGATCAGCGGCCTGCCGAACGTGACGCGCTCCTTCGCATAGGCGATCGACTCGTCGATGCAGAGCTGACTGAACGCGAGGGACTGCGCAATGAGGTCGAGACGCTCGAAGGTGAAGTTGCCCATGATGAGCGGCCAGCCTCCGTTCTCCTCTCCGATGAGATTCGCTGCCGGGACACGGCAGTCGTCGAAGTACAACGTCGCCGTGTCCGAGGACCACCAGCCCATCTTCTTCAACGGCGTGCGGCTCAGGCCCGGCGTGTCGCCCGGCACCAGCAGGACGCTCAACCCGCCACGACCGGGGTTGCCCGTGCGCACGCCAACGGTAAACCAATCTGCGCGCATACCACTGGTGATAAAGGTCTTCGAGCCGTTGATGACGTAGTCGTCTTTGTCGCGATTGGCGGTCGCTTGGAGGTTTGCCACGTCGGACCCGCCGCTCGGTTCGGTAATTGCAAGCGCGCTTATCTTCTTTCCGGCAAGCACGTCGGGTAGCACCATCTGACGCTGGGCTTCGGTTCCGTGGTGCAGCACCACCGGCATCGAGATGTAGCTGGAGATCACGCCTGCGCTGACTCCGCCGCTGCCCGCCTGCGCGAGGGCCTGGTGGATGATCACCCGGAGAAAAGCGTCCGTACCGATGCCGCCGTACTCCTCCGGGAAGCCCGCTCCAAGTATTCCCACTGCCGCGGCCCTCTCGTAGAGCCCGATCGGGAACTCCTCGGCCTCGTCCCACTCGTGCACGTACGGTGTGATCTCCTTCGACACGAAGCGGTCGAGCACGGCCCGGAACTCACGGTGCTCATCGGAATAGAACGGGCTCGACGTGGGAAGGGGCATAGGTCGACTGTTGCCGCGAGGCGGCGAGAAGTCAACGCCGCCCGATTTCGCGGTCCACGGGGCGAACTCACGTCATTGCGATGAGAACTCACGTCATTGCCATAAGAACGCGACAGAATGTGGCGGTCGCCCGTGTGGGCGTGCAAAGGAAGGTCCATTTTTCATGTCATTCCTCGATGGCGCTCTCAAGAAGTCGCAAGGCTTTTCGCTTGATGGCATCAACTCCATGCGGGCCAACCGCGTGTACGACAAGCTCGCGTATCTCGTCGCGATCACCGCGGGCTGCGCCGTGGTGTCGGGGCTCACGATCGGCAAGAGTGCGACGGTCGGCGCTCTCATCATTCCGGCGTTCGTCGTGGCGCTTGGCTGCGCGATCGTCGGCCAGTTCAAGCCACACCTGGCGAAGAAGGTCGCACCGGTCTATGCGGTGGCGGAGGGACTCGTTCTCGGCGTCATCTCCCGTGCCTTCTCGGCTGGTTCGAACGGCCTGATCCCGACTGCGGTGATTTTGACCGGAGCGCTCTTCGTCGGCTGTCTTTTGGTATATCGCTCCGGCCTCGTGACGGTCACGCCCCGGTTCATCCAGATGACCGCGGTTGCTGGCATGGCGCTGTTCGCGTTGTACTTCGCGGCCCTGTTCGGCCTCAAGGTTCCCGGCATCGGCGAACTCGGTCCGAGGGGCATGATCTTCGGCGTGATCGGTCTCGGCATCGGTCTGTCGTCGCTGTTCATCGATTTCGACAAGATCCGCAAGGCGGAGGATGCGAATGCGCTCTCCGAGTCGGCAGAGTGGTTCCTCGCGTTCCAGCTGCTGCTCAGCCTCGTGCTGGTCTACATCAACGTGCTGCGCATCCTGGCGTCCAGCGGGCGTCGTAACTGACCTGGACCTCGGGGAGCTGGTCACGATGTTGTGACCAGCACAACATTTCGACCGAGTTGGCCATGCAGGCTCGACGAGTTGGCCATGCAGGCTCGATTCGTCGTCGGCCGGCCTCACGGTCGATGATCGGGGGATGACAACTGCAGCGCTTCGCGTCGCCAACTGCTCCGGATTCTTCGGTGACCGCATCGCCGCGGCACGCGAGATGGTCGAGGGCGGACCCATCGACGTGCTCACGGGCGATTGGCTCGCCGAGCTGACCATGCTCATTCTCGCCAAGACCCGCAAGGGTGCCTCGGGCGGGTATGCGCGCACGTTCCTCACCCAGATGGAACAGGTCATGGGGACCTGTCTCGACAAAGGCATCAAGGTGGTCAGCAACGCTGGTGGGCTGAATCCGGCGGGTCTTGCCGAGGACCTTGCGACGCTGGCCGCCCGACTCGGCCTCTCCCCCAAGATCGGCTACGTCGAAGGTGACGACCTCCTCTCTCGCTTCGACGGACTCCGCGGCGACGGCGTCGACTTCGCGAACCTTGACACCGGAGCGGCGTTGGGCGACCGCCGGCCCATCACGGCGAATGCGTACCTCGGCGGGTGGGGGATCGCAGATGCGCTGACGCGCGGGGCCGACATCGTGGTGACCGGCCGCGTCACCGACGCTGCCGTCGTGGTCGGCCCGGCTGCCTGGCATCACGGGTGGAAGCGTGATGATTGGAACGCGTTGGCGGGCGCGGTGGTCGCCGGTCACATCATCGAGTGCGGCTGTCAGACCACAGGCGGCAACTACTCGTTCTTCAGCGAGGTGCCGGGACTGGAGCATCCGGGCTTTCCGATCGCCGAGATCGCCGCTGATGGCTCGTGCGTGATCACCAAGCACTCGGGCACGGGCGGACAGGTCAGCGTCGGCACGGTCACGGCGCAGCTGCTGTATGAGATCCAGGGCATGAGGTATCTCAATCCCGACGTCGTCACACGCTTCGACTCGATCCGGCTCACCCAGGTCGGCGACGATCGCGTGCTCGTGGACGGCGTCCAAGGCGAACCGGCACCGGCCACGACCAAGGTGTGCATCAACCTCGATGGCGGATACCGCAATTCGTCGACGTTCTGCCTCACGGGGCTCGACATCGAGGCGAAGGCGGCGCTAGTGGAGCGGACGTTCTGGGCCCACGTGTCCGGTGGACGCGAGTCGTTCCGCCAGGCCACGACCCGGCTCATTCGCAGTGACAAGTCGGACCCGTCGACGAACGAGGAAGGCGTCGCGATGCTGACCTTCACCGTCAAGGACGATGACGAGCGCAAGGTCGGCCGGGCATTTTCGAACGTCGGCGTCGAGATGGCACTGTCGAGCTACCCGGGCATGTTCGGCACGGGCGCGCCGGGGGCGGGACATCCGTACGGGGTGTATTGGCCAGCGGTTGTGCCAAGCGCGGCGGTGCCGAGCATCGTGGTGGTCCACGGTGCCCGAACGGTTGTGGAGGCGACGCCTGGGGTGCCGGTGGCACTGCCTGCGCCGGTTTCAGAGGCGTTGTCGGAAGCCGACGGCCTGGACGCTGACGTTCCAGCGGTCCGGGTACCGCTCGGACGTGTGGTCGGTGCTCGTTCCGGTGACAAGGGCGGCAACGCGAACGTTGGCGTGTGGGCGCGTAATGACGAGACGTTCGCCTGGTTGTCGCGGTACCTCACCGTGTCGCGGTTGCGGACGCTGCTTCCGGAGGCGGCTGCGCTGCGCGTGATGCGGGTCGATCTCCCGAACCTCCGAGCGCTCAACTTCGTGGTGTACGGGCTGCTGGAGGAGGGCGTCGCCGCGTCGACCCGCATGGATGCCCAGGCCAAAGGCCTCGGCGAGTACCTCCGCGCGAAGCACGTCGATGTCCCCGTAGCGCTGCTGCCCCCCGACGGAGCCTGAGGCCGGAATGCCACGGGCCTGAGCTTCGCGCCTGCGGTTCGTTTCGCTTGGGGGTTGCGCGCAGCATTGGGGGTTGCGCGCAGCATGTCCTGGACCCCCAACCGCTGCGCGCAACCCCCAAGGCAACGTGTTGGCCAGCTGGGACAATGCAGCGGCGGGTCGGCGGTACGGTAGGTGGGACTCCGCGGAGGGAGATCGAATGCCGATACCACCGCTGATGAGGGAGCAGACACCTTGACGCCGACGACGAGCCTGACCGACAAGCCAGACACCGACCGGCCGACGAATGCGGTGGGCGCGAGGGTCGCGGCCAAGCCAGGTCGCGGCGCGAAGCCGAACACCGCGAAACCTGCGGTCCTGACGACGGCGGCCGATCCAACGGCGACCATGTCGGCCGACGACTCCTCAGGGCACGTGAACCCGCTCGACCCGGTGCTCATCAAGCCGCTCCTTGCGGAGTTCCGGCGTCACCACCCGAAGGCATCGACGACGCGCATTACGCAGGCGTTCGAGATTGGTTCGGTTGCCCACAAGGAACAGAAGCGCAAATCGGGTGCGCCGTACATCACCCATCCGATCGCGGTCGCGCTCGTCCTCGCCGAGCTCGGCCTCGACGACACCACGCTCGCGGCAGCGATCCTCCACGACTCGGTGGAGGACACCGGCGTCACACTCGACGACCTCACCGCGCAGTTCGGTCCCGACGTCGCGGCGATCGTCGACGGCGTCACAAAGCTCGAACGCATCCACTTCGACTCCAAGGAGGCGCAGCAGGCCGCGACCATGCGCAAGATGCTTGTGGCGATGGCGAAGGACGTACGCGTCCTGCTCATCAAGCTCGCAGACCGGCTGCACAACATGCGCACCATCGACGCCGTCGGCGACGAATGGAAGCGTCGACGGACCGCGCAGGAGACGCTCGACATCTACGCACCGCTGGCCCACCGGCTCGGTATCGGTGAGATCAAGCATGAGCTCGAAGACCTCAGCTTCCGCACGCTGGAGGCGAGGAAATACACCGAATTGCAGCGTCTGGTCTCGAGTCGTTCACCGGAACAGGGCGAATATCTGAGAGCACTTGTCGACGACGTGAAGGCCCGCCTCAGCGAATTGGGCATCGAGGCCGAGGTGACCGGGCGCGAAAAGCACCCCTGGTCCATCTACGAGAAAATGGTCGTGAAGGGCAAGGAGTTCGATGACATCCACGACCTCGTCGGCGTGCGGGTCGTGGTCGATTCGATCAAGGACTGCTACGCGGCGCTCGGCTCCATCCATGCGCTGTGGAAGCCTGTGCAGGGCCGGTTCAAGGACTACGTGGCGATGCCCAAGTTCAACTTGTACCAGTCGCTGCACACCACGGTGATCGGGCCGGGCGGGAAGAACATCGAGTGCCAAGTTCGGACGCGAGAGATGCATCAGATCGCGGAGTTCGGCATCGCGGCCCACTGGGCGTACAAGGACAACCGTCGAGCTGGGGAGGAGGGCTCCACCGCACGGCTCGATGCGTCCAACCTCGCGTGGCTGCAGCGCCTCGCGGAGGCACAGCCCGAGGCGGACGATCCAATGCGGTTCCTGGAGACGATCAAGGTCGATCTCGACCAGGACGAGGTGTTCGTGTTCACGCCGAAGGGCAAGGTCGTCACCCTGCCCGTGCGGTCCACGCCGATCGACTTCGCGTACGCGATTCACACCAACGTCGGCCACCGCTGCATTGGGGCCCGCGTGAACGGACGACTTACTCCCCTCGACGCTGCGCTCACGTCGGGTGAAACCGTCGAGATCATCACCTCGAAGGTCGAGACCGCGCAGCCGAGTCGCGACTGGCTGAAGCTCGTGATCACGCCGCGGGCTCGCAACAAGATCAAGCAGTGGTTCTCGAAGGAACGACGAGATGACGCTATCGAGAACGGCCGCGAAGAGCTGGTCAAGGCGCTGCGCCGCGAGGCCTTGCCGACCCAGAAGATCATGTCGTCGCCCGCGATGGCGAAGGTCATGTCGGACCTCGGGCTCATCGATCTTGAACACGTTCATGTTGCGATTGGCGAGCAGCACGTATCGGCGCAGCAGATCGCTCAGCGCGTCGCGCGCGAGATGCGTGGTGGCAACCACGAGGAGCAGCTTCCGGCACCATCGGCTCGCAAACCGAACCGTGCTCGGCGCCGCGCGGGCGATGCGATTGGCGTCCATGTCGAAGGGCTCGACGACCTCATGGTCCGGCTCGCACGGTGCTGCACACCGGTTCCGGGCGACGAGATCATCGGCTTTGTCACGCGAGGCCGCGGCGTCTCGGTGCATCGGTCCGACTGCGCGAACTCACAGGCGTTGCAGGTGGGCGAGGGCAGCCGGTCGATCGAGGTCGAATGGGAGTCGGGCGCAGAGGCGCACAAGGGCCTCTACGTCGTGTCGATCATGGTGGAGGCCCTCGACCGGGCACACCTCCTTGCTGACGTCGCAAGGGTTCTCTCGGACAGCCACGTGAACGTTCTGGGCTGCACTACCCACACCGGCACAGACCGTGTCGCGCATCAGCGGTTCGACTTCGAGCTCGCTGACCCGTCGCATCTGGAGTCGATTCTGAGTGCCGTGCGTGGCGTCGACGCAGTCTTCGACGCCTACCGAGTGTTACCGGGCAAAGCGAACCGGGAGTAGCACCGAAGTTTTCGAATTCGTCGTGGCATGAATTCACCGATTCCGACCGAGAAGACGGTCGAAACTGAGCCGGGGCGGGCAGTCTCAGCTGACGCAACAGTGTCACGCGACGGGTGAACTTTGAACGGCCCTTGCCGGACCGCCGGACAAACAGCACCGGCTAGCAGAGCATACGGATTTCGGTGACTCGGGCGTGGAAAGCGAGACGACGAGAACTCTGTGTATTTCGCGCCAACTTCCGCCATCAGTGGGCCAACGAAGCCGACCTTTGGTCGGCGCAATCTCCAAGGAGACGGTCATGGCCACACCACGTACGCCGCGAAAAGCAGCAGGCACAAAAGGGGCGAGCGACACAACATCGGAGACGCGAGAAGTCGCCCCCTCGTCGATGCACAACAACGCGCTCTTCGTTCCACACATTCACCTGCTCTCGGTATCTGAGGAGGCGATGAGCGGTGTTGGTCCGGAGTACGCAGAAATGCTCGAAAGCATTTGCGGCGCGACGGACGACTCCCAGGCCGTCGAGCTCTACGACGGCACGTTGGGCGTCACTACCGCCTTCGTTGCAGCCCGCCAGCAGCCTGCCGTACAGGTCCAATGGAACGACAACCTTGCGACCGCCTTTACGTCGCCCGGCAACGTCAATGGAGTGCGCTGGGGATCGGGAACGATGATTAGTGCCGACCTGATGCTCACGTGCGGTCACCTATTCGACCAGAACCCCGGCTCCTGGGTCGTCCCGCGACGGAATGGGACCGCAATTTCCTCACAAGAAATCGCGTTGAATATGCACGTCAACTTCTTGTACCAAGTCGATTCGAACAACATACTTCGGGCAGAGCAACGTTTCGCGATCACGCAACTTATCGAATTTCGACTCGGTGGCATCGATATGGCCGTGTGTCGGATCGCAGGAAGTCCTGGCGCAACCTACGGCTGGACCGAAGTGTCAGCGTCGAATCCCGTAGTCGGTGACATGCTCGCAATCATCGGACACCCTGCTGGTGTTCCGAAGCGCATCGAAGCGGGCACTGCGACCACGGTATCGGCAAATCAGATCACCTATGACGACATTGATACGTTAGGGGGAAACTCCGGATCAGGAATCATTCATTCAACGAGCGGGCGACTCGTTGGCGTGCACACGAACGGAGGGTGCAACCCAACGGGCGGGAGTAATTCGGGTGTTGCTATTGCGGCAATTCAGGCCGTTTCTCCAACGTTGCAAGTACTCGCGACGACAAGCCACACGGCGCGAGCCGCCGATACGCTCTCGACATTCGCAAGCGACGTCCTAACGATCCATGCCGCAGACAGCCACACTTCGGCCGACGTACTTGGCACGGCCAGAACCCGGGACATCTTTGGGACGAATCTCGGCCTTGACACGCGATTCGACCGAGACGCCCTCGGAACCGGTTTAGCCGCTGACGTCGGTACGAAGTTCGCAGGCGATGTCGGAACCCTGGGGAGCGGCGACGATCCCACGAATACCTGGGTCGAGGGAATCGACGATCCTGCGAACATCTTGATCAACCCTGCCATTCCCGGCGTGGTGACCTCGGCCCTGGGCGGCGCTCGACCATTTGTTCAAGCTGGTCCTCATACACCGATAGGACAGGAATCTGTCGAAGTTGCTTCGGGGCAGGTCGAATCATCCACGATGCTCGACGATCTCGAAGCAGCGATCGCAACGCAACGCCTGCTCCTCGAACGTCTCGAAGCAACGTACTTGGTCCTTCGTGATGCGGTAGAAGGAAATGCCTGATGGATCCCGCATGTTACGCGAAAAAGAGGTCGTGGACTTCGGCGACAAAATGTGAGTTGCACCGAGCCGAAGGAACCCGATGATTGGAATCATTTCGCACGAGGGTGACCTCCACACTTCGGCTGTCCACACCTATCTTTCACGTCTCGGTGCGCCAACGATTCTCTTTGACACGGCTCAAATCCCCCGCTACGTGGCGCTGACGACGTGGCAAAATTCTTCCGCCGGGTGGTCGGGAGAATGGGGCGTCGATGCGACAAAAATGAAGGACGTTCATGTGATGTGGTGGCGGCGACCTCAACCGTTTTCACTCAGCGAATCTGTATCAGGCCTCGATGATCGCGGTTTTGCTCTGGGCGAGTGTGCCGCAGCGATCTCTGGTTTATGGTCGTGTGTGGATGCCACCTGGGTGAACGATCCGGACCGCGACGAAGCCGCGTCGAGAAAGATGTGGCAACTAAAAGTCGCGGCGGAACTCGGACTGCGAGTACCCCGGACCTGTATGACGAGCAGTCCGCGTCGAGCAGCTGAATTCGTATCCTCCGAGCCGGGTGCCGTGATATTCAAACCGTTTGGTGGATCACCGACGACGTGGCGTGAGACGCGACCGGTGCTCGACGCTGATCTCGCGTTGCTTGAATCTGTGCAATATGCGCCGGTGATATTTCAAGAAGCGATCAGAGGTGGACGTGACGTTCGGGTGACCGTAGTCGGGGATCAGTTGTTTCCGGCCTTGATAGTTGCGGGTGAGTCAGCCTACGAGTTTGACTTTCGATTGGAAACGGGACGGACCGAGATGGCGCCCCACCTACTTCCCGATCCGATCGCGAATATATTGCGCAAATTGATGAGGACTTTCGGGCTCATCTACGGAGCAATAGACCTACGACTTAGTCCTGAAGGCGAGTACGTTTTCCTTGAAATCAATCCGGCCGGTCAATGGTTGTTCGTCGAGTTGGCGACTGGACAAACAATAACGGCTGCGCTTGCGGACTTGCTCGCCACTGCTGATCGCGAATTTGCGGAGATCAAGTCGAGGACCGTCAGCCGTGGATGAGGTGGACCGGGTCGCCGATGAGCTGCACGGTCCACGTGGTGCGGTCGCTCACGTCGGTGGCAGTGGTGTTGTAGCGGATCTTCCACCAGCCGTCTTCGGGAAGCGGGGCCTCGACGCACGGGATGGTCGCGGCGACGCACCCGTAGCCCGGCGGGATCTGCAGTTCGATCGAGACCATTCGTCCGTTGAACACCGAGTCGTTGGCCGGTGGGTGAGCACCCCACCACGGCGCACGAAGTGCGGGTGCCAGCGTCGAGCCGAGTGCTGAAACGTCCAATGCGAACGCCGGCCCGGCGACACTCGTTGGCGCGAATCCCGGATCGTCGGGGTAGCCGGCAAGGTTCGGCGTCCACGTACGGAACGAGTAGCCGATAGGTGTGTAGCCGGTCGCGGTCGGAGCAAGGATCTGGATGGACTGCGCGCCCTCGCCCGGATCGAACAGGAGTACCTGGACCTTCTTCCCTCGGTAGTACTGCGCGGGGGCGAGCTTTGCGAGGTAGAAGTCGGCCTGTCCGCCACTGACGTTCGCGTACACGCTCAGCGACGCCTGGCCGGAGACCTGTGGGCAGCCGGGCGTCGAACAGAGCACCGGTCCCGCCGACGTGGGGTAGGCCCGCAATGCGAACGCGTTCGACCCGAATGCGGTAGCGGAATCGATCGTACTGACATCGACGCGGTAGCGGCCTGCGGCGGTCACCGTCCAGAGTGGCGTCCAGGCGTTTGTTGCGGCGCACTGGAAGCACGTGCCGAAGGACTGCATCGGCGAGCCCGTCGGATCGCCTTCGATCGTTCTGAGCCGGAAGGTGGTCGTGAAGTTGGCGGCGTAGAACTGGGCCAGGTCGATGGCCGGGTCGATGACGTTGGTGTCGATCGTCGAGGCGTCGTTGCTGTTGTCGAAATATGGGTTGTAGGCGTCGATCGCCACCGGCGACGCGAGTGCAGTCACGCAGGGGTCCTGTCCGGCAACCGGACACGGAACGTCGACGACGTACGAGTACGTCGGCTGCCCGTGACCGTCCGCCGAGCCCTCGCTTCGGAAGACGAGGTTGTCAATAGCACCCGGTCCGCCGCAGGTCGCGACTCCGGCCGGGCTTCGGGTACCGTCCCACTTGCTCCCGTACTGGTCGCCGTCTTCGCGGGCCGAACATGACCCGTTGATTGCGAGCCAGAAGTTCTGCGTTCCACCACTCGGCGTCCAGCCCGGGATTGAGCCGGTGCCGATCGCGTTGAGTCGCGATCCCATCTCGACCTTCGGTACGTACTCGGCGATCGAGCTCCGAGTCATGCCGATCGACTGTTTGACCATGCTGCCGAAGAACGACCGCATGGCCGGGTCGGTGACGGTCACTCTGATCTGACGCGGGGAGTTCGGGATCGTCGCCACGGAGACCTGCGCGGCCAACGAACGATTCTGCAGGGCGATCTTGAGCGCGGCTGACTTCGCCGACCCGAAGTCCGGCATCCTTGTCACACCGGCGAGCGCGGCAGCATCGGCCTGACGTTGCAGCTGGGCGCTTCGCGCGTACCAGATGGCGACGTCGAGGGCGAGGGCTGCGCACATGAGGAGCATGGCCATGACGATGGCGGTGGTGACCGCGACGAAGCCTCGCTCGGGCGGTTGACGGTCTGCAGGTCTGTTCATTCGGCTCGCTGCGGTTCGATTTCGGTGATCACCGATGCGGTCAGTGTTTTCGCCGGGAGGACTCCGGTCAACGACTGGTGCTTCACCCGCACGTAGACGCCGAGGAGGTCGGGGCGGGTCGTGCCCGAGAGGCTGTCGCGTCGACCGGTTGCCGGCCAGTTCCGGTCCCATAGGGTGGCGTCCTCGTTGGAGCCCACCGTGTAACCGAAGTGGAGGGGATCGAGTGTCGCGATCTGGCCGGCCGTGTACACATTGCAGATCCCGTCCACGCCCGCGGCACCGGTGTCGAGGGCTGCGATGCAGGTGCTTGGGACGGTGGCATTCGGCGCGCCTGCTTTGAACACGATGACGCCGTCGATTCGATTGGCCATGCCGCCTAACGCACCACGTGACGACTTGAGCAGGTTGTAGTCGGCGAGTGCATTGCGCGCCGAATTCGCGCCTTCGTGTGCTGCGATTCGCGTTGCGTTGCGGATGGCGTTGACATCGAGCAGGTACATGCTGGCCTCGACGACGCCGAACAACAACGCGAAGAACAGCGGAGCGACAAGGGCTGCCTCGGTGGCTGTCGCGCCACGTTCGGAACGGGACTTGCTCTGTGGGTCGCGGACTCGACCAAACGGCAGCCGGAACCGACCGCCCATCAGCAGCACTTCTTCGACGGTGGAAGTGGCGGTGCCGTCGTGGTGGTCACCGCGGCTGTTGTCGTTACCGGCGAAACGGTCGTCGTGGTGGCCGGCGCGAGAGTCGTCGTGGTTGTCGTGGTCGGAGGCGGAGCCGTTGTGGTCGTCGTCGGAGGATCGATGGTTGTGGTTGTGGCTGTGGTTGTGGTTGTGGCTGTGGTTGTGGTTGTGGTTGTGGTTGTGGTTGTGGTCGTGGCTGTGGGGTCGATCGTTGTGGTCGCCGGTGCAACGGTCGTGGTGGTCGGTGCGGGCAGCGTCGTGGTGGTCGGTGGCGGCGGAATGATCGGGAACGGTGTCGCAACGTCGGGTGCCGCCGCGTTCGGTTCGAGACGGAACACCGCGTAATCGTCGATCTGCGCGTCGCTCCCGAAGAGCCCGGTCACGTGAGGGTGCCGGAGCGCGATGTAGACGCCAATCGACTCGACTTCCGACGCTGCTCGCGAGCGGCCGGTCGGACACCACATCGCGCTGAAGCCGGTGCAGCCGTATGTCACTTCGGCGGTCGCTTCGTCGGTTGAATCCACACCCAGCACCTGAGAGGCGCTGTAGGAGTTGCATAGTCCGGCGACGCCGCCAGGAGCGGGCGCGGTCTGGCAGGCGTGCACGGGATGACCATCGGTGATCGGGGTCCCGTCGCCTTCGAGCTCCGACACCCGGTAAACGACGACCTTCTCGACTTCCCCGACCGACGAACCGAGCGCGGCGCGGACCGCTCTGAGGATCTGGTAATCGTCGACGACCTCGTTGCCCTGCAGACAATTGGCATCGGGACTGCTTGTGATCACGAGACAGGTCGAAGCGCCACGACGCGCGCCCGACCGAGTGGCACTCGCCACCGTCTGACGCTTCTGCCACAGAAGGCCGAAATCGGCAACGCCGAACAGCAGCGGGATGAGCAAGAGGGCGGCGATCGCGAACTCGACCGCCGACGCACCTCGTTCGGGGCGCGGTTCGCGGCGCGCTAGCGGGCGCGACAGTGCTCGGGTGCGCCGCACTGCCACTTTGGTCATGGTGGCGTCATCGACGCGTTTTGCGGTTCACTTGACGAAACCGGGCCGCGCGTCTCAGTGATCTGTGCCGGGTTGGGTCAATCATGGAGAGGGAGCGCTCTCACCCCCGGTGACCCCTCTATTCTCGACGCCTATGTTCCAGACCTTGAAGGGCATGCGAGATTTGCTGCCTCCCGACACCGACCGCTGGCGACGCCTGGTGGAGGTCTATGCGGACCACGCTCGGCGTGCGGGCTACGGCGAGGTGATTCCACCGATGATGGAGGAACTCGGCGTGTTCCTGCGCATCGGGGAGAGCACCGATGTGGTCACGAAGGAGATGTACGACTTCGTTGACAAGGACTGCTCCCGTATCGCGCTTCGGCCGGAGTTCACCGCTTCGCTGTGTCGCGTGTTCGTGCAGCGGCGTCCGCAGATTCTGCCGTGGAAGGTGTGGGCGTGGGGACCGGCTTTCCGTCACGAGAAGCCCCAGGCCGGGCGTTATCGCCAATTCATGCAGCTCGACGCGGAGTGCATTGGGTCGAACGATCCGGACATCGACGTCGAAATGATCGCGCTCGCCAACGACTTCTTCCGGGCACTTGGGTTGCGACGCTTCACGGTGAAGCTCAATTCACTTGGCGACAGCTCGACTCGCCCGGCCTACTTCGATGCTCTGCGCGCCTACCTTTGCGCGAACGAGGCGGATCTCACGGCGGAGTCTCGAGCGACGTTGGCGGTCAATCCAATCCGGGTGCTCGACTCGAAGCGTGAACCCGATCAGCCGATCATCACGGGCGCGCCGCAGATCGCTTCGTTCCTTGCGGGGACGCCCTCGGGTGCGCATTTCGAACGGGTCCAAGCCGGTCTGACGTCGGTCGGCGTGCCGTTCGTCCTGGAACCGCGACTAGTCCGGGGGCTCGACTACTACACACACACGCTGTTCGAGTTCGCGTCCGACGCGCTCGACAGCGCGCAGAACGCGATCGGCGGCGGTGGTCACTACAACGACCTCATCGAACAACTCGGCGGCCCCTCCACGCCCGGCGTCGGATTCGCCCTCGGCATCGACCGCATCCTCCTGTCCTGCGATGCGGAAGGCGTGTTCGGGGCCCCGCTGGCAAACGTCGACGTCTTCGTCATCGACACCACAGGTGGCACGGAGGCCACGACACTGGTCGCGGAGCTCCGTCGCGCCGGTATGTCGGTCGACCGCTCCTTCGACGCCAAATCCATGAAATCCCAAATGAAATCCGCCGACCGAAGCGGCGCCCTCGTGGCCGTCATCATCGGCACCGACGAAGTGGCCGCGGGTGAAGCAACGATCCGTCCCCTGCGATTAGGCGAAGGCGCAGTCCAACAACGAGTCCCCCGCGCTGGAGTGTTCGACGCAGTGCAGGCCGCGCTTGTCTGAAACGGCAGGTCGGCTAGACGTCGTCGGGTTCTAGCGGCCAGAAGCCGAGCACGGTCCAGCCGACATCGGCGAACCCGGCGGCTTCCGCAACCTTGGCGCTGGCGAAGTTGTCGAAAGCGTGGAGGTACGTCGGGAACGCTCCGTCGTCGAGGATCCGCCGGGCAGCTGTCGCAACGAGGCGGCGTCCGATGCCACGTCCTCGCAGCGACTCCTCGGTCCCAACGGAGATCTCGTGGCCGAAGGGGTCATGCACCTTGCGTCCGACGCCGCCGCCGTAGTTGCCATCGTCGTCCCATGCGATCAGCACGTCGCCGTTGAACGGCTTCAGCCACGGTGGCACTCGATCGTCGTCGGTCGGAACCCATTCGCCCGTGTCCGGTGTCGGCGATGGTGCGTCGCTCCAGCGGAACCGGCCACGTCCAAGACGACCGGTGCTCTCCATCGCCCGTGCAATGCCGCTTCGCAGTGCCGTGAGGTCTTCTTCGAGGTCGCGACCGTGTACGAGTCCCGAGACGGCGTCGGCCACCGTGGGCGGCACAGAGAGCAGCGCGGCATGCTGCGAACAGACCCCGATCACCTCGTGGTAGTGCCCGTCCCAGCCGGGGAGCGTCCGTGGAAGATGGCCAACCACGGTGATGCCGTTCGGACGCGGGGGCCAGAAACCGAGCCACTCCCGAAGGTGGTCGCGGAGACGGTCAGGGATCTCATCGACACTCGGCACGGCAAATGTCTAGCGGAGTGGCCCCCGCGTGACATAACACGCACTCATCAGCAGCGTCCCGGCACGTCGCCCCGATTGAAATCCTCAAGGTTGTGGCGGCGAACTGCCACGTGGTGAACCACGGCCCTGGTCAACCGTCAAAACCTTCGCTACCCTGCGGTCATGGATACGGCGCGCAGTTCTGAAGGATCGTTCACCCACCGCAAGTGGTTCGGTTTCCCGCGCCGCGCCGCCGTCTTCGGGGTCGCGTTGTTTGCAGTCGGCGTCGTAGCAACACCCGCACTTGCGGCGTGGACGGAGACGTTCTCCGGACCGGACGCGGTGTGGGCGGAGGGTTCGACAAACGGACAGTTCAACGTTGTTTTCAACGGGTTCGGAACGGTCGGCCTGACGTCGCAGCGCCTGCGCCTCTCGCCCGCCGCCGCAACGCAGCCGAATGAAACGCATGCGGCCCTCGTGCGGGCAACCACCGAATCGGCTGCCGTGGACCTCCGAGTCGATGTGGCGACGGTTGCGCAGCTCCGCCAGGGAAGCCCAGCAAATGTATGGGAAGTCGGTTGGGTCATTTGGAATTATGCCGACAATGACCACTTCTGGTATTTGGCTGTAAAGCCCAATGGTTGGGAAATTGGACGGCGAGATCCATCGGGTGCAGGTGGCCAGGTCTTCGTGGCGACAGGTTCCACGCCTTCAACGCCAGTGGGACAATCACGACGGGTCCGAATTCGTCACGATGGATCGAATCGGCTACGAGTCTGGCTCGATGGACAACTCGTCTCCGATATCCGCCGTGCGAATCCATTGTTCCCAACCGCTGCGATTGGCTTCTATAGCGAAGATGCCACCGTGGATTTCGACAACCTGACCGTCGCCGCTGCGTAGCGAATTCGAGCGTCGTTAACCGAAGGACCCGAGTGCGGTTCGCGCAGGTGAGTGCCGTCGGCGCGTAGCGCGCGAGCCGCGCTCGGCTGCGCGTGCGGCACTCGATCTGCGGGAGCGGAACGGCGTCCTGAGCAGCCGTGGGCTGGGCTGGCTTCAGACGCTGACTGTTGTCGGCAAGGGAAGGCGGAGAACTGTGTCGCCGCGCAGCATTGGACCCGAGGTGTGGAGATGGCAGGCCACCTGAGTTCCATCGTGGCTCACGAACACGTCGGGGTCGGCGACCCTACAAATGTCCATGACGTGCGGGCAACGAGTGTGAAACCGACAACCCGAAGGAGGCGAGATCGGTGAGGGGATGTCACCCGTGAGAACGATGCGTTGCCGGTCGCGCTGGATATCGGGATTGGCGACTGGAATGGCGGAGAGCAGCGATTGCGTGTAGGGGTGTTTCGGCCGGGTGTACACCTCTTCCGTGGGACCTTGCTCAACTATCCGGCCGAGGTACATCACCGCAATTGTGTGGCTGACGTGACGGACGACGGCAAGGTCGTGTGCGATGAACAGGAACGCCACGCCGAGCTGATTCTGTAAATCATGCAGCAGGTTGATCACGTCAGCCTGCGTAGAAACGTCGAGAGAACTGACCGGTTCGTCGAGCACGAGTAGGCGCGGCTTGAGCGCGAGAGCCCGGGCGATAGCGATGCGCTGGAGCTGGCCCCCCGAGAACTCCCGCGGGTACCGAGCGGCCATCGCAGCGTTCAGATTCACGAGTTCCAACAGCTGAGCCACGCGTTCGCGTCGTTGTCTTGATGACCCGTTGTCGTGAGTGCGCAGTGGCTCCGCAACGCTATTTCCGACCGAGGACATGGGGTCGAGTGACGCGTACGGATCCTGGAAGACCATCTGCATGTGCTTGCGCTCTGAGCGAACTTCGCGTCGGGTCAGCGTCGCAAGGTCGCGACCGTCGAAAAGAACCTGTCCCTCGGTTGCCTCGATCAACCGCAATACGACTCGGCCGAGCGTCGATTTGCCCGAGCCGGACTCCCCGACCAGACCAACGGTCCGGCCGGAGGGTATTACGAGGTCGACACCGTCGACCGCTCGAACGTGACCAATGGTCCGTCGGAGAAGTCCGTGCGCGATCGGGAAGCTCTTGCGTACGCCGCGCAGCTCGACCAATGGGAGTGAGCGACACTCGCCGCTTGGGTCGGCCGACACAGCCCGATCCGACGCGGTCTTGGTCAGCAGCGTGTCGCTCTGCGCTCCGGTGCTCGGCGGTGTGTCATCCATCGGGAGCAGTTGCCACGACGAGAGGGTTGGCCGCCGTGGCACCTTTCAGCGAAAGTTCATCGGCCCGAAGGCAGCGCACAGCGCGGCCGTTGCTGCGTTCCAGCTCGATGGATTGAACTGAGCACGAGGGCTGCGCATGTTGGCAGCGTGGAGCAAAACGGCACCCTGTTGGCATGTGCCCTGCCGGCGGCACGACCCCGGGGATCGACACGAGCCGCTGCCCGGCCTCGGTCTCCTGCGGGATTGCCTCGAGCAGCACCGACGTATACGGGTGCGCGGGTGCGCTGAACAGTGTTCGGACGTCGGCTTGTTCAACCACCTGACCGGCATACAGAACGACGACCTCATCACAGATGTCAGCGACGACGCCGAGGTCATGGGTGACGAAGATTATCGACATTCCCAGTTCCCGCCCGAGCTTTTTCAGCAGTTCGAGAATCTGCGCTTGCACAGTGACGTCAAGTGCTGTGGTCGGCTCGTCGGCGATGAGCAGGCGGGGCTCGCATGTAAGCGCCATTGCGATCATCACTCGCTGGCGCATACCGCCGGAGAGATGGTGAGGATAGTCCTTCATTCGCGCTGCTGGGTCCGGTATCCCTACCTGATCGAGCAGCTCGATCGACCGTGTAGACGCTTCCGTTTTTGAAACATTGCGATGGAGGCGGAGAGCTTCGACGAGTTGATTGCCGATCGTGAAAGATGGATTCAGGCTCGATTGCGGGTCCTGGAAGATCATTGCGATGCCGTCGCCACGCAACGTCCTCAATTCCTTGGCGGTGAGATCAAGCAATTCACGACCATCAAACGTTACGGAACCACCCGTTATGCGCCCCGGCGGTGAAGGAATGAGGCGCATTATTGCGAGCGACGTCATAGTCTTGCCCGAGCCCGATTCGCCTACAAGTCCGACGACCTGACCTGGCTTTACATCGAACGAGACTCCGTCTACCACCTCGACGGAGCCTTGCTCGGTACTGAAGGTGATCCGCAAATCACGAACCGAGAGCAATGCCGGTCCAGCGTGACTGGTCGCAACCACGTCACGGGGTTCCGCGGTCACGAGGGTCGTTCCGAGACGGGTCCGAAGTCTGCGGCCGCGCTCGTTGCGCGGCAAACCCAATCCGAGCGCATCTCGAAGGCCGTCCCCCACGACGTTGAAACACAACACGCAAACTGCGATTGCGACGCCGGCCGGGAGAATTTGGTTGGGGTTGGTCGTGAGCACCTCGAAGGCCTTGCGTACCATCCCGCCCCAGGTCGGCGTCGGTGCCGAGGGTCCTAAGCCGAGGAAGCCGAGCGCAGCCGAGATCAAGGCAACCGATCCCAGTGCGACCGATGTCTGGACGATCAGCGCGGAGGCGAGGTTCGGCAACACACGACGCAGCATGATTTTGAACGTCGGCGTGCCGATCGAACGCGACGCTTCGATGAACGTCTCGCCGCTGACTGCCAGGGCCTGAGCGCGGATCAGCCGGACGAATGGCGGGATGAAAACGATCGTTGTTGCAATCATCAGGTTGGTGAGACCCGGACCGAGGATTCCAGCGATGGCTAGAGCGAGAATCAGCGGTGGGAAACTCGAGACTGCTTCCATCGTTCTCATGATCAGAAAGTCGACTTTGCCGCCGATGGTGCCGGAGGCGAGGCCGATCGGGACCGAAAGGAGCAGTACGAACAACACAACCTGGAAGGCTGCGCGCAGTTCAATGCGACCGCTGTAGACGAGACGCGAGAAGTTGTCGCGCCCGATGTCGTCGGTGCCCAACCAGTGCGCTTTCGACGCCCCTTGCCAAGGGAGGTCGAGCAGCGTCGTTGGTTCGTAGCTCGTGACGAGCGGGGCGAAGATTGCAGCCAGGATCATGACAACGAGGACCGAGAGCGCCACCATGGCCCCCCAGTTACGCGAGAGTCGCCGCAGAGCGCGGCGGTACGGCCCAACCACACGGGTCGCGAGCGGTCCTTGGCCGGTCGGCTCCAGGCCGCCTGGTCCGTCGGCCGCCGCAATGGCAGTGGCGACGCCGCTCACAAGATCCGCACCTTGGGGTTGAGGTAGCCGTACGTAATGTCAATGACGAGATTCAGCAGCACCTGCATCGTCACGAATGTGAGCGCGACTCCCTGTATCGCTGGTAGATCCTTCGAGGTGACTGCCTGAAAGAGGTACGATCCGATGCCAGGAATTGCGAAGATGAACTCTGCAATGACCGTGCCTCCGATAAGGGCGTTGAGTTGGTTGCCGAGCACGGTCAAGGCCGGGATGGAGGCGTTCTTCAACGCGTGCTTGCCGACCACTCGAGCCGGTCCGGCACCTTTTGCCCAGGCCGTGCGCACGTACGCGCTGTTGAGCACGTCGATCAGCCCAGCCCGAAGTTGCCGAGCCATAATCGCTGCGGGCGCGAGCCCGAGAGCGAGCGCCGGCAACACGAGCGACTTGATCCATCCGATCGGACTCTCGGAGAAGTGGATGAAGCCCACCGCACGGAAGATGCGGAACTTAACCGCAAGCCAGGTGACGAGAAGCGCGGCTACCAGATAGTTCGGCACCGACTGAAAGGTGCTGGCACCGAATACGACAGCGCGGTCTCGACGCGAGCCAGGACGCATGCCTGCGATGATGCCGATCGGTATACCGATGATCATCGTTACGAGAATCGCAGCGAATGCAATAGCTGCGGTGCGTGGCAAGCGCTCGGCAATCTGACCGCTGACCGACTGCTTGGTTGAAAGCGACGTGCCGAGGTCGAGTCTCACCGCTTTGCTCAGCCATCGGCCGTACTGCACCAGCGGTGGGTCGTCGAGATTGAGCTGGCGACGAACTTCGTCGATCTGCTCCTGTGAGGCGCTGAGCCCTCCAGCCAACGTCGCTGCTGGGTCGCCCGGAACGAGCGAACCCAGCATGAAGACCAGGAAGGAAACGACGAACAGCAGCGGGACGAGTCCTGCCAGTCGTCGAAGGATCAGTGTTCCCACACCGACACCACCTTCATCCGATCAAATTCGGCGATGAGCGACTGAGTCGGCCGCCGACCGGTGTCTCGGCGACTCCGGCG
Organism: Acidimicrobiia bacterium; assembly: GCA_043720395.1. Lineage (GTDB taxonomy): Bacteria > Actinomycetota > Acidimicrobiia > Acidimicrobiales > JANYDT01 > JANOYY01. The sequence continues at coordinate 50,281 of JAYSSR010000061.1, read as the reverse complement.
GTTCTCACTTCTTCTTGTAGGACTCGGGAATGTCGATGTAGGGCAATCCCCCGAAGTTGAGGAGATACGACACTCCGCCGACCTTGTCGCTGTTGACGTTTCGCGAGACCCCGAAGTCGACGAACAGGAACAACGCCTTCTCGAGAACAACGTCTGTCATCAGGTTCCAATACTGCTTGGAGGCGGGGTCGTCGAGCGACTTGGAACGCAGGATCTCGATCACCTTATTGAGCTCTTCATCGTTATAATTGCAGATGTTGCCGATGCTGCCCGGCTGCAGATTGCGGGTGATCTTGTCAAGACCGATACGCTGCAAAGGGAAGACGTAGGCGGGCCGCTTCGGAGACGTGGTGAAAAAGTCGACAATGAGGTTCGAGCTCAACGCAAGGTTCATGGTGACCCCGATGTCCTTGAGCTGCTGTTGGATGATTTCAGATGCGGTCTGGCTGTCACCAGCGGAGTAGAAGAAGTCGATCGTGACACCGTTCGGATACCCGGCGTCGGCGAGGAGCTTCTTCGCCTTGTCGACGTTCCGCTTGTAGTAGTCCTTGTACTTCTTGTCGTACAGGACGTTGTCGGTTTTTACCAAGGCATCGAGCGGTTCACCCTTGCCCTCGTACACGATCCTGTTGATCACGTCACGGTCGATGCCATAGTTGAGCGCCTGTCGAACCCGTACGTCAGCAAGCGGTCCGCTCGACTTGCAAAGCGAGCCCCACAGGTTGGTGGCGTCCGATGACTTGACGGCAACGTTCATGCGCGAATCTCCCCGCAAGGCCCGCTCCGTCTGTACTTGGATGGCGTCGGCGGCATCGATCTGCCCAGCCAACATCGCGTTGTTGAGAGCCGTTGGGTCGGCAACATGAATGTACTCAACAGCGGCGAGGCGGACCCGGTCGGCCTGGAAATAGTTCGGGTTCTTCACGAGCCGAACCTTTTGCTCGGGCGCAATGGACTCAAGGAGAAATGGACCGGCACCCACCGGTTTCGTTTGCATGTCCTGGCCCTTGGCGACTGCGGTTGGCGATGCGATCATCATTTCGCCGCGACTGAGAAATTGGTAGAAAAACCCGGAAATGGGGGTCTTCAATTGAAGCGTCAGTTTGAGTGGGCCATTGACCGTAATTTTGTCAATTTGTTTCATCTCCGTTGCAATCGAGCCAGGATTGTTCGCGGCGACGTTGCGCTCGAGGCCGGCCTTGACTGCGTCGGCATCGAAGACGGTGCCGTCGGAGAACTTGACGTTGGGTTGCAACTCGATGGAGATGACTTTGTCGCTCTCGACCTTGGCTGACTTCGCTAAACCTGGCTTGAATGATCCGTCGGGCTGTTGGCGCAGGAGCGTGTCGTAGACGAGTGCGTGGATGGGCAGGCCCGGGGTGGCCATTTTGGTGAGATCGAACTGGATGTAGTTCTGGCCGGGCAGCAATGCATTTCCGATGCGCAACGTGCCGTTCGGGTCCGCTTCGGCCGGCAGGTTCGCCGTTCCCGCCTTGGTAGTGACAGGCGCGATTGTTGCGGCCGGTGCGGCGGTCGGCACGACCTTCTTCGTCGTTGCTTTCGCCTTCTTCGTTGTTTTGGTTGCGCTGAGCGCGGGCGTGGACACCATGGTCACGCTCACCGCAATCGACGCGAGCCCGACGTAGATCTTCTTCAAGCGAATTTCCCCCTGCATAGACGAACGACACTGGCGGATGCTGAGGACCACGGACTCAAAGTTGGCCGAGGACCAGCGAAGGGCGAGACCTTCCAGGGTCAATGTAGTGACACTCGACACATGTGTCAACAAATCGTGCGTCCGCTCGCGGCGGAGACGGGGCCCGGGACCAGGAGCGCTTTCCGGGGGTACACGGGGCGGAGCGCCCCGTGGGAGTGGACGATGCAGGAATTGAACCTGCGACCTCCTGCGTGTCATGCAGGCGCTCTAACCAACTGAGCTAATCGTCCGGATGTGCATCGGACACGTCCGAGAGCACAGAGAACTTAGCAGCGTGCGACCGTAAGGGTGCACGACTTCCGGTCAGCTCCCGGTCAGTCCCGGTCACCGACCAGCCCGGACCTCGTCCATGTCGGCGTCGACCATCATCGTGACGAGGTTCTGGAAGTCGACCTCGCGCGTCCAGCCCAGCGTCTCCTTTGCCTTTGACGAGTCGCCGATGAGCAGGTCGACTTCCGCGGGGCGTACGAAGCGTGGGTCCATGATCACGTAGTCCTCGTAGCGAAGGCCCACGTGCGCAAACGCGATCTCGCAGAACTCGCGCACGGAGTGCGTCTCGTCGGTCGAGATCACGTAGTCATCGGGCCGGTCCTGCTGAAGCATGAGGTGCATGGCCTTCACGTAGTCACCGGCGAAGCCCCAGTCCCGCTGCGAATCAAGGTTGCCGAGCGCGAGCTGCGACTGGAGCCCGTGCTTGATGCGTGCGACGCTGTGCGTGATCTTGCGGGTCACGAACTCAAGGCCCCGACGCGGTGATTCGTGGTTGAACAAGATGCCGGAACTCGCGTGCATGTCGTAGGACTCGCGGTAATTCACGGTGATCCAGTAGCCGTACACCTTCGCCACACCGTAGGGACTGCGTGGATAGAACGACGTGTCTTCGTTCTGTGGAACGGCCTGCACCTTGCCGAACATCTCCGACGACGACGCCTGGTAGCAGCGAATTTCCGGGTCGACGTGGCGGATCGCGTCGAGCACCCGCGTCACGCCGAGCGCCGTCGTCTCACCGGTGAAGACGGCTTGGCTCCACGACGTCTGCACGAACGATTGCGCGGCGAGGTTGTACACCTCGGTCGGCCGATGCTCCGAGAGGATCGCGATGATCGACGCCTCGTCGAGCAAGTCTCCGGCAGCGAGAGCGATGCGGTCCTGGAGGTGGCTGATCCGTTCGAAGCTGACCGTCGACGAGCGGCGGACCATTCCGACGACCTCGTATCCGAGTTCGAGGAGATGCTCGGCGAGGTACGAACCGTCCTGTCCGGTGATGCCGGTAATAAGCGCGCGTGGTGTTGCCATGGGTCCATCGTGAACGACGAACGGTGTCCTGTCTGCCAACCTGGTTGGCAGACGTGCCTAAGAGGGCGAGCCGATAGGCGAGGCCTCAATCGACACAGCAAAATGAATCGGCCGGCGAAGCCGGCCGCCGACCATCGTCGCGCCAAAGCCGTGACCTATCCGCTGCGCCTCTAGGTGTTCGGTGGCAGGCTCTGCGGCCATGGTCGAGCCGATCCAACCTCTTCCGGAACGCTTTGGACGCCGGGTCGCAGCACTGCGCGGCGACTTCGGGTGGTCGCAGACCGAACTGGCCGAACGTCTTGCGATGTCTCGAACGGCGGTTTCGCACCTCGAAGCGTCCATGCGCGATGCCAGCGAACGTACGGTGATTGTCCTTGCGGGCCTCTTCAAGCTGGAGCCTGGCGCACTGGTCGACATCACCGACTATCCGCGGGCTAAGGCAGAACGCCTCCCGATGACGGTCGCCCGGTACAGCGAGGCTGAGTTTCAGTGCGCGTTGGCCGAGCAAGACCTCCAACGCGCGGAACAACTCGGTGGTGGGGTCGGACGGGCAATCGTCGACACGTGGGTCACCCGATTGACGGGGCTGGCCGAGGCGGTCACCGATCAGCGAGCGGCGTCGGAAATTGCAACTGTCCTGCGTCGCCTGCGGTCGTTTGGCTAACGAACTTCTGGCAAGAAATCAGCGCGCTTACTTTGTCACCGGAACGTTCATGAACTTGACCTCGTACGACCGCGGCCAACGTTTCCCGGTGAGGAGGAAGTTGCCGTTCGGGAGCCGGGCAATGCCGTTGAGCACATCATCGGGCGCGGCAGTCTCCGCGGGGCCGATCGCCGCCGCGTCGATCGTCCGCAAGATGACGCCACTCGTGAGGTCGATCTGGAGAATCAGCTTCGTCGTCCAGACGTTGACATAGACGGTGTTCCCGACGCACTCCAGTTCGTTGAGGGCGGTGGGAGTGCGGTTGTCGGAGAATTTTGTCGGGATGGCCACGAGGACCTCGAACGTCTTCGCGTCGCGGAGTCGGAGGACATTGGTTCCATCGCTATGAACGAAGAGCTTGCGCTCCGCCGAGTAGCACAGACCCCAACCCTCCTCGTCGTAGGGCAGCCGACCGATTTCGAGAAGCGTCTTCGCGTCGCGGACGATCGCGACCTTCTCCTTCCAGGTCAACTGCACCACGCGGCCATCGGGCAGAACCGTCATGCCCTCCGCAAACATCGTCGGCTCCAGAGCAACCCGCTTCGTGACCTTGCCCGTCCGCAGCGACGACTGGCGCATTTCCGAGACCTGGTACAAACCGCTGCTCTCGTACACCGTGTCGCCTCGCACCTCGAGGCCCTCGGTGAACGAGGTGACGTCGTGTGGGTATGTGCGCACGACGCTTACGGTTGCTCGACCGCTGGTCGGCTGTCTCGTGGTTGGAGCGCCAGCAGCAGTCGGTGGGCGTGCCGAGGCTGAGGTGGCGACGAGGGCCAGGCTCAGCACTGCTGCCGCGAGCTTCGTCTGACGCGGCCGATGAGGCAGGAGCGGGGTCACGCCACAATTGTGACAACTCGATGTGGGCAAATCGTGACAATCGGCGTGGACTGTGTTGGGCGGCGTGACGCGGCACCGACGGCACCAGAAACGTCTACCCTTCGCCGTATGAGCCAAGAAACTATCGACCGTGTCAACCAAGTCGTCGGAGGTTTCGACCAGCGGGTCCAAGCCGCCGCCGACACTTCCTGGAGTAACCCGTCGCCGTGCGACGAGTGGACCGCGCGTGACGTTGTCGGCCACGTCATCGGCAACTTTCGCCGCCTCTCGGCCGGTCTGGGCGGTCCCGCGCCGGCCGAACTCGCCGCCGACGAGGACATCCGTGCGGCGTGGAACTTCGCGCGCGATGGGTTCACCGGCCTCGTGGCCACTGCGGACCTGTCCGCAAACTTGGATGGTCCATTCGGACCGATGCCAGCCGACCAGCTCTTGGGACGCATCATCACGACCGACGTCCTCGTCCATACGTGGGATCTGGCTCGCTCGGTCGGTGGCGACGAGTCCCTACCGGTCGATCTCGTGGAAGGTGCCTACTCGGGCCTCAAGCCGATGGACGCGATGATCCGCCGACCCGGCGTGTTCTCGGACAAGATCGAGGCCCCCGAGGGTGCCGATCTGCAGACTGAGTTCCTCTGCTTCCTCGGCCGCAAGGTCTGACGCCGCTGACGGCCGACCAAAACCACCCGATGCGACCACCCAATGTCGGTTTCGGTCGATCGGGTGGTTCGATCGGGTGGTTTCGGTGCGACCGCTGCGGGGATACCACCCGGGGCACTGCAGGTCAACGCAGAGCCACGACCACCGACGAGCGGACCTTGTCGTCGGTGCATAGCCAGAGCTGCAACGCATCGCCGTGCTCGGCCGTCTTCACGAGGGAGGGCGCGGCGTCGTCGCGCAGCAGTGCGTCCCGGAACTCGATCTCGGCCCACCGGTAGCGACGCCCGTCGAGGATTTCCTCCACCGCCCGCCAGTGCGCGGCGTTGTTGACATGGCCCATCGTGTCGAGGTCGACGCGTCGAAGCGGCCACACCCGCGACTCCGCATCGGCCGGTGCATCCTGATGGGACCGACGGGCCGAGACCTCACGCCCGTTGGCCGTGGCAGTGTGCGTCGCCAGAAACCGTTCGCTCAGCAGCGACGGTCGCCCCTGAGCGGTCACCCGCACCCAGATCGCGGCGGCTTCCACGCCCACACCGTCCGGACCACCGATGCTCGTTCGACGCTCCGCCCACCGGCTTCCGAGACCACCGCAGAACGTCCGCAGACGGACGCGTTCGCCGTAGCGCGGTCGACGGCCCGTGATGACGATCGCGAGGCGTCGCAGGACCCAGATCCCGTGATCGGGGTCGTTCATGGCCTCGTCGTGCTCGGTTGCCACGTCCTGCAGGAAGTCGGCGATTGCATCGAGGCGCATGATTCCAACGGGGTCGATGGCCCCGAGTCCGATGCGACGTTCCACGGAGAACACCGCTCCAGGAGCGACGTTTCCGGATGGAACAGGAACGATGGTGGGCGTCGGGTGATGATCGGGCGACACCGGCATTCAGCTCTCGGACGCCACCCGCTGCAGCAGCGCGAGCCCGGACGCGCTCGGCACTGCGTCGCCTGCGATCGCAATCGCTGCGGGGCTCATCTTGCGCAGCGTCTTGCGGACGGCCTCCGCGACCTTCTCATCACCGAGCCGTTCAATCAATTCGTCGTACTGCGTTTCGAGGAACACGAGGCAGGCGGCGTCCTCGACGAGTTGCGTCCCTGGATCGCTGCCGAGACCTTCGCGGTCAACGAGCGCGCCGACTCGTGCGATCAAAGACAAAGGAACGCCGACCGGTGTGAGCACGTCGCCGATCGCGGCCCGACCCGCTGCTCGCACGGCGCGCTTCCACCGGTGATACCCGACGCGCCCCTCCGGATACGCGGCGCGCAGCTCCGACCACCGGCGCAGATGGTGGGCGCGCGCAGCGAGCACGACGGCCGTGTCGGCCGAAGGGTCGAGCCGCGCCAACCACGCAACGGCTCGGACGCCCTGGTGCTGGGCCCGCGGCACCGTCACACCGTCGACGACCACCAGGTTGGGGTCCGATGCGTTGGCCGCATCGATCGCTGCGAGTGCAGCGTCCAACGAGAACTCGGTCAAGCGCACTCCGACGCACCGAGCGCGACCATGAACGGTGTTGACTCGTCCCAGTCGACGTACATGTCAGGTGCGTCCTCGGGCGGCAGAAAGTCGTTGAGGTCCTTCAGACTGGTCTCGACGATGTTCTTGGCCCCACCGACCCGGTCCATCCAGCCGCGGAACGACTCACCGGCGTCGCGTTCACCGACGAAACGCCGGACGACACGGATGACCGCTTCGGGGCCATTCTTCGCAGGGATGCGCATTGCCTTGTCGCCGAACTCGGCCTGTGCCTGGCCGACGTAGCCGCCGAGAAGCATCTGGTAGCCCGGCGCTGCGACGCCGTGCGCACGACGTTCCGCCCCGAAGAAGCCGATGTCGGCGGTGTGGTGCTGGCCGCACGAGTTCATGCAGCCGGAGATGTTCACCCGGATGCCGCCGACCTCGGCGAGACCCTCCTCTTCAAGACGCTCCCCGATCGCACGTGCAAGTCCACGCGACTGGGTCACCGCGAGGTTGCACGTGTCCGCTCCGGGGCAGGACACGACGTCGCGAAGCAACTCGGCGCCGGGCTGGGCCATGCCGATGTCCTCCAGGCGCTCGTACAGCACGGGGAGTTGCTCCTCGGTGAGGTTGCGGTACACGAGGTTCTGTCGGTTCGACAGGCGGACCTCGGCGTCGAACTCGCGCTGGATCTGCGCGAGCGCACGGAACTGGGCGGTCGTGATATCACCGAGGTGCGCCCACGCGTAAGCCGACACGGTGCCGTTCGCGGTGCCGCGCACGACATTGGCGCTGTCCCAGCGGTCACGGTTCGGACGCTGCCCGATCGACACCGGCGTGCCCTGTCCCATCGCAGTCGCGGTCACACCCTCCTTGCGACCGGCGGGAGCGTCGCCGTGCTCCTGCACCTCGGCAGGGATGCCACCGGGCCACGAACTCGACGCGAGCAGCAGGCGGCGCTGCGACTTCACGCGGCGCTGGACCTCTTCCCAGCCGAGCGTGTCGACGAGCCACTTCATGCGGGCGCGGATGCGATTGTCGCGGTTGCCGGCTTGTTCGAAGACGCGCAGTGCCGCCTCGATCGTGGGGAGCAGGTCTTCACGTGCGGTGAAGTCTTCGAGCGCGAGAGCGGGATGTGGGTTCGCGCCGAGGCCACCGGCGAGGAACACCTGGAAGCCGGCCTCGATGGCCCCGTCATCTTTCGTACGGGTCGTCGCGATGACTCCAACATCGTTGAACATCGCCTGGCCGCAGTCGGTCTGGCACCCGGAGAAGTTGATCTTGAACTTGCGCGGCAGACGCTGGCCGAGGGGGTTGCGCAGCAGGTGCCGGAACGTCGCCTCGGCCCACTGGGTGATGTCGAGCTTCTCGTGCGGGCAGGCACCGGCGAGGTGGCATCCCTGGACGTTGCGGACGGTGTCGCCGCACGCCTCGCGCCCGGTCATGCCGACAGCGCCGAGCTTGCGAAGCACGGTCGGCACCTCGGTCAGTTCGACGAAGTGGAACTGGATGCACTGGCGCGTGGTGATGTGACCCCACCCGCGTGAGTGCGTCTCCGAGACGTGGGCGAGCACGTCGAGCTGATCGGCGGTGAGCTTGCCGTACGGGATCTTGATGCGCATCATCTGCGCGGTGCCGCCTTGGCGCTGCCCGTAGACCCCGTTCGCGAGGCGGAACACGCGGAAGATGTCCTCGTCGAGATCGCCTGCTTTGTACCGCGCCAACATCACCTCGAACTTCGCGATGTCGGTCTCGATCTCCGGGTCGATCGGTGACCGGAGGAGTTCCTCGATTGACGGTGCGGTGGACTGTTCGAGCAGGCTCATGCGAGTGCCTCCTGGGTGGTGGCGGTTGAGGGTATTACTTGCGATCTGAGGTCGAGTGCTGCAACGGCCCCGATGATGATGACGGACGGGTTCGGCACCGGTTCGACTCCGAGTTCCGACAGAACGATACGACGCTCGGACTCTCGCTCGGTGCAGGCCTCGGTGATGATCGCGACGGGAAGGTCGGCGCGCATACCACTGGCGATGAGGCGGTCACGAAATGCCGCGGCCCTCGACGCTCCCATAAGGATCACAAGGGTCGTGCCGAGGTGCGCGAGCGCGTGCCAGTCGAGCGTCCGATCCGTGGCCGGGTCCTGGTGGGCGGTGATCACGGTGAAGCCCGACGCGGCGAGCCGGGTCGTGAGCGGGATGCCGACAGCGGCCGGGGCCGCGAGCACCGAGGAAATGCCGGGAACCACGGTTGTGGCGATGCCCGCCGCGTGGAGGGCCAGCAGCTCTTCCGCTGCACGTCCGAACACGTGGGGATCACCACCCTTGAGGCGCACGACGCACTCGTGGCGGCGTCCGAGTTTGACGAGCAGGTCGTTGATGTGGACCTGGCTCTCGCTGTCACCGGGACGCTTGCCAACGTCGATGCGCTCCGCGTGCGACGGCGCGAGGGCGAGGATGTCGGCACCGACGAGGCGGTCGTGCACGAGCACGTCGCAGCGTTTGATCAGCTCCGCCGCCCGCAACGTGAGAAGCCCGATATCGCCGGGGCCCGCGCCGACGAGATGCACCGTCACAGCGACACTCCCAGGCGGGTCATACGCACAGCATAGACCAATACCCGACCAAGTCAGTCGGGTTTCTTGAAAATCCTCAAGCTGGTTCCGTCTGGCTGTCCATCGGTGTCGCAACGGTCGGTTGCGACACCGCGGCATCGTTCGGAGATCGACCTCTCAGCGCCAGGCTGATCCGGACCAGGCCGATCCGGACCATGAGGACCCGGACCATGAGGACCCGGACCAGGTGCCGGAAACGAAGCGGCCGGTCGAGTCAAAAACCTGATTCGTCCATGCGGCTCGATTCGTTGAGGCCCGTGACCACTCGTCGGAGTTGAAGGCTGATTCGTGCACCGTTTTCTCGCCTTTGAGTTCATCCGACTCCTCCTCCTTCGAGTCCTTTTCCTTCGAGTCCTTTTCCTTCGACTGCTTTTCCTTCGGCTGCTTCTCCTTCGATTTCTTCAGGTGATTGGAACCGCGGGCCGCCTCGAGGGAACCCTTGCCGGTTGAAGCCGTAAAGGACTGAGCGGTGTTTGGCGTCGGGGCGGCGAGCAGCGCTGCCACGTCGATCACGCCGCTACCTTGCTTCTGGGCGTTTCCCGAGGCGGAGCGAGCGCTGCCTTTCAGCAGTGCCTTGACCTGATCGGGCGTGAGTGAGGGGCGCTGCTGAAGCAGAAGGGCAACGGCACCAGAAGCAAATGCGGCTGATTGGGAGGTGCCGGAGCCACGGAAGAAGCTCGTGCAAGTGATCGGGTCGAAGAACCGTGCCGCCGGGAAACTCGCGTCAAGAAGTGATCCGGGCACGCGAAGGCTTGCGATGTCCATGCCTGGTGCCACGACATCGGGGTTCCTCGTTCCGTTGCCCTGGCTGGACCAATCGGGAACGGTGAATTTCCCTCTTGCGGCGTCGAAGGACGCTGCCCCGACTGCGAGAACAAACGGGTCGGCGGCGGGATTTCCGAGCCGCTGCAAGCCCTTGCCATCGTTGCCGGCCGAGGCCACTACGACAATGCCGGCCTTCCATGCGGTTTCGACAGCGTGGGTCAGCGGATCGGACTTGTAGTCCGTTGCCGCGTCGGTTGTATACGAGAGGTTGATCACCCGAATGTTGCGGCCGTAGGACGTCTTGTTTTGAACGACCCAGTCAATCGCGGCCACGACTTGGGAGATGTCGACGGAACCGTCGCTCGCTCCGACCTTGACGTTGACGATGCGAGCACCGGGAGCGACGCCCTTCGACTGCGGTCCGCCGGTTCCATCCCCGGCGATGATGCCGGCCATGCTGGTGCCGTGGCCTTCGCCATCGCGGAAGCGAAGCGCGTCGTTGCCGGAGTCCGTTGAGAGGTCTGCTGCATCGATGATCTTTCCAGCGGAGCCCAAACCGGGAACCGCCACCACGCCGGTATCGATCACCGCAACGTCGACGCCGGTGCCGTCGAACCCTGCCGCCCACGCTGCGGGTGCGTTGATCTGGGCTGCTGCGACTGGCAGCGTAACGGTCTTCGAATCGACGGCCATGCCGTCGCATGCCGCCCACGCCACGCTCTGGGATGCCACGGTCGCGACTCCGGTGGCACCACCAAAGCTAACTAGGGCGGTCAGAGCCAGGGAGATTCGATGTCGTCGGGAACTGGATTTCATTCGTCGGCCTCGCTTGGTTGTGCGGTCTCGATTCGACCGCCCTCCGAAGGTATGGCCACTCTGTGTGGTCAACAATGGGTCGTTGGTCTCTGCACGAAACGTCACGAATGAAGCCGGGTTCACCGGGTTTCTCGACTGGTGCGCTCGATGAGGGCTGGGCGGCGCGCAAACGAGACCGAGACCGAGCCCGCCGCCGACGGTGCAGGAGGTGATTTTGCGAGGTAGAGCTACTGGATCATGCCGGCGGCGATGGTCGCGTTGGTCACCGGATCGATGAGGATGACGCTTCCCATGACGCGATGATCTGCGTACCTATCAACGGGGAGCGGCGAGGCCGTGGCAACGACCACGGTGCCGAGGTCGTTCATGCCGAGACGCTCCGGGGAGGGTGTGCGCTCCAGCGTGGTCACGTCGAGGCGGTCTTCCAGCGCTCGAACGATGCCGCGCACGGTCGACGTGGTGTGCTTCACCAGCACGTGCTGACCGGCGACGAGTGGCGTCGTGGAGAAGCAGCACAACGTGAGGCGGTGTTCTCGTGAGACGGTGGGCTCGAAACCCGGATGCACGAGGAGGTCGCCGCGGGCAACGTCGACGTCTTCTGCAAGGCGCACCGTGACCGCAGTGCCTGCGTGGGCGTGGTCGTGCGGACCGTCGTAGGTGTCGACCCCGACGACGGTCGTGTGTATGCCCGCCGGGAGGACCACGACGTCGTCGCCGGCCGCAATCGATCCGCGGGCAATCGTGCCGGCGTAGTGCCGTGTCGGACGCCCGGCGTCCGACGTTGCCGGACGGATCACGTACTGCACGGGGAAGCGCAGTGGCCCCTCGATGTCCTCGCCGTCGGCGACCGGGATGTTCTCCAGGTGCTCCAGCAGCGTCGGTCCTGCATACCAACCGGTGGCGGTCGAACGGTCGACGACGTTGTCGCCGAGCAGCGCCGACATGGGGATTGGCTGCACGTGGGCGATGCCGAGCCGAGAGGCGAGGACGTCGAATTCACCCGCGAGTTCATCGAATCGTTCCTCTGACCATTCGACCAGATCCATCTTGTTGACGGCGAGGATGACCTGTTTGATGCCGAGCAGGGCCGTGACCGCAGCGTGGCGGCGCGACTGCTCGGTGAGCCCGTTCACCGCGTCGAGCAGGATCACCGCGACGTCCGCATTGGATGCTCCCGTGACCATGTTGCGCGTGTACTGGGCGTGTCCGGGCGTGTCGGCGATGATGAACGACCGCTTGGGTGTTGCGAAGTAGCGGTAGGCGACGTCGATCGTGATGCCCTGCTCGCGCTCGGCGCGCAGCCCGTCGGTCACGAGCGAGAGGTCGATTCCGTCGCGTCCCCGACGCTGGCTGGAGAAAGCAACGGCCTCCAGCGTGTCGTCGAACAGTGACTTCGAATCGTGGAGCAGGCGTCCGATGAGGGTGCTCTTGCCGTCGTCGACCGAACCTGCGGTGGCGAAGCGGAGGAGCTCGATGTCGGTTTCAAGGCTCGCGGACAGACCCATCAGAAATACCCCGTACGCATAGGAACCGCGCTCATTAGAAATACCCCTCGCGCTTACGATCTTCCATCGAGGCCTCGGAGAACTTGTCGTCGGCCCGGGTCGCGCCCCGCTCGGTGATCCGGCTGACCGATACCTCGGCGATGATCTCCGGCAACGTCGACGCGGTCGACGACACCGCACCCGTGCAGGTCATGTCGCCGACCGTGCGGTAGCGCACCGAACGGACCGAAGATGTCTCGCCCGCAAGTGTCGGTGTCACGTGCGTGACTGCCATGAACATGCCGTCGCGCTCCACGACCTCTCGCCGATGGGCGAAGTAGATCGATGGGAGTTCGAGGTTCTCCGCGTGGATATAGCGCCAGACGTCGAGTTCCGTCCAGTCGCTGATCGGGAACGCACGCACGTTCTCGCCCTTGCGAACCCGTCCGTTGTAGAGCCGCCACAGTTCCGGACGCTGGTTGCGCGGGTCCCACTGCCCGAACTCGTCGCGGAACGAGAAGATGCGCTCCTTGGCCCGCGCCTTGTCCTCGTCGCGACGGCCGCCGCCGAAGCACGCGTCGAAGCCATGGGCCGCGATGGTGTCGAGAAGCGTGACGCTCTGCAGCCGGTTGCGCGAGCCCAGCGGGCCCGGATCGGCGACGCGTCCGGTGTCGATCGACTGCTGCACCGAACCGACGATGAGCTGCTCTCCGAGCTCGCCCGTACGTCGAGCGATGAAGTCGGTGACCTCGTGGAAGTTGTGGCCCGTGTCGATCTGCACGATCGGGAACGGGAAGCGTCCGGGCCGGAACGCCTTCTCCGCAATACGCAACAGCACGACCGAGTCCTTGCCGCCGCTGAACAGCAGAGCGGGACGCTCCAGCTCGGCCGCGACCTCACGCATCACGTGGATCGCCTGGTCCTCCAGGGCAGCAAGTTCCTGCGTGAGGTGCGAGCGGGGAGAGAGGGTGAGCGTCACAACGGACTCCAGGCAAAAGGGGCGTTCACTGGTGCAGCCCACATTCGGTCTTGTTCGTACCGGCCCAGCGGCCGGCGCGGGCATCGTCGCCGTCGCCGACTTTCGACGTGCAGGGCCAACAGCCGATCGACAGGTAGCCCTGCGACAGCAGCGGGTTCACGGGCACGTCGTGCAACGCGATGTACGCGTCGACGTCGGCATCGGACCAGTAGGCGATCGCGTTGACCTTGACGAGGCCGCGTCGATCACGCGACACGATAGGTGCGTCGGCTCGCGCTGCGGTGTCGGCCCGACGCAACCCGCTCAGCCATGCCGACTTGCCAACCAGTGCAGCGTCGAGCTGCCGCACCTTGCGACGGTCGCAGCACGTGTCGGTGTCGAGCGCCCAGAGATCGTCGAGCGGGAAGTCGGGACGCATGACCTTGAGGTTCGCCTGGTACTTCTCCCGCACGGCGACGAGCGTTTCCAGCGTTTCCGGGAAGTGGTATTGCGTGTCGAGGAAGATGACCTCGATCGACGGTTCGACCTTGAGGGCCACGTCGATGAGCACGGCTTCGGACATCGAGGACGTGAGGCACAGCCCGTCGCCGAACTGATCGACGGCCCAGCGAACGATCTCGGAAGCGGACGCCCCTTCAAGCGATGCGGACGCCTCCGCGAGGTCGCGCTCGGTCAGGAAAACAGCATTCACGACCGGACCCCGGATGCACTACGTGCGCTTACAAACTCGACGATGCGTTCTACAGCGTCGGCGAGTGGCACCTCGTGCGTAGGTATCTCAAGGTCCGGTGCGAGCGGGGCCTCATACGGGTCGTCGACCCCGGTGAGATGGCTGATCTCACCCGCCTTCTGTTTCGCGTAGAGGCCCTTCACGTCGCGACCTGCACAAACGTCTACCGGTGTAGACACGTAGACCTCAACAAAACGAGGCCCGAGCAGCATCCGAAGTTCATCTCGCGAACTACGGAACGGCGAGATCACGGGACAGACCACGGTGACGCCATGCTTCGAGAGCAGCTCCGCCACGAAGCCGATCCGCCGAACGTTCTCCTCGCGGTCAGCGCGGGAGAAACCGAGTCCTCCGCCGATGGCTGCGCGCAGCTCGTCGCCGTCGAGGAGCTGTACCGGACGCTCACCCACGAGTCGCTCGGCCACTGCTCGGCCGATGGTCGTCTTGCCGGCCGAGGGGAGTCCGGTCAGCCAGATCACGTCGCCGGTTGCCATGGCGCACAGGTTAGCCGAATTCCCGACTAATCCGATCGGCTTTCATCGGTACTCGCCGATGACCTCGGTCACAGACAAGTGGGCAGGCGAAATGGGTCAAACCGAAGTCAGCGCACGATGCGCAACGGATCACCGAGAACGACGGCCGACCACGTCGTTCGGTCCGTCGGTTGGGTGCCACCGTTGAAGGTGATCTGGACGCGGGCCCAGCAGTTCGTCGGCACGCTGATGTCGCAGGTGAACCCCGTCGGGATGGGAATGTCGATCTGCACCGCGGCGCCGTTGTAGTCGACACGTTTCAGGCCAACGATCGAGCAGTCACTCGTGTTCACGCCGACCGGGTTGAAGGTGCCGTTCTGCGCCACGAGCTTCATCGAACATCCCCACGACGCGCCGACGTTGGAGTCGGGCGGTGGCAGGATCTTCAGGTTTACGCTGCCGGACCCGGACACGTCGCCGATGTCGAACAGCTCGAGTCGCAGCTGGCGGCTCGCATGAATTGGATGGAGGCGCGTCATGTAGAGCGTCGACGTGGACGAACCACCGAGGTTGATGAACACCGGGAAGTTCTCGATCGCCGAGAGCTGCAGTCCGGCCTCGGATCGATCGGTCGGGGTTGCTCCCTGCCAGGCGGCGCGCAACGAGTAGCTGTTGTTGCCCGCCGACTCGTTGTTGAGGTTGGTCTTGACGGTGATTGTGTACCGGCCCGTCTGGACCTGTGCGGCGGGGACCTTGCAGAACTGCTTCCAGCGCCGGAAGCCCAGCGTGAACGACTCCGCGAAGGGATCGCGGGTGCCGGCACCGTTGTCGTGGGCCCCGTCGAAGGGATTGACGAGCTGCACGACCGTTCCTGTGTGCGGATCGGCCGGGTTGTACGACGTCATCGGGTACGTGGTTTCGACACGTGTGCAGATCAGTGCCGTACCGGTGACGTACCCGGCATTGGGGTCGTAGGTCCACGTGCTCGACGCCTCGATCGTGACGGTCTCTGTCGGGTTCGCCATCGTCTGGTCGGCGACGAGCGCCGCCCCCTCGTAGATCTTCCAGCGTTCGCCGTCGTGTGAGGCGTACGTCGTCGTGGAACTCGGCGCAATCACGGCGAACACGGTCTCGACGCAGGCGTCGTCGATGCGGCGCAGCTCGAGCGACGTCGTCCGTTGGTTCACGACTTCGAGCGTCTGTGCAATGCCCGTTGTCGTCGAGCAGTTGCCAGCCGTCAACGTGTCCTCGACCTCCGTCACCGCCTGCACACCCGCCACCGCGGTGACCGTGCGACGGACTCCTCCGGTGAGTGTGTCGACCGTCTGCCAGACGGCACCAGCGTAGGTCGAGGCGCTCCAGACACCGTTCGTCGCGAGGGTCGTCACGTGGATGACGTTGCAAGAACTGTCGATTGCGAACACGCGGACGGGCGCTGTGCGCTGGTTCGTGAAGTTGATCGTTGCCGCCGCGCCGGACAACGCCGAGCATGGTGTGCCGGGACCTGTGGTTGGAACCACGTAGGTCTGGTTCACGGAACTGATGGCAACCGCGGCCGCGAGCCGGTTCATCGAGACGTCATGGATGCGCAGTCGGGCACCCGTGTAGAGGCCGGTGAACGTTTTGCTTCCTCCCGCCGCGACCTCGCCGAGAAACGTCTCGCGACAACTTGCTCCAAGCAGATAGACGCCGACCGGCCCGGTGCGCGGGTTGGTGACGGTGAGGTCGGACGCCGTGCCGCTGGTCGGGCACGTGCCGGTGTTGTTGAGATGCTCCACGAACGAGATGGTCTGCGTGCCCGAGCTTCCCGAGTACGAGATCGGGAAGATCTGGCCGGCCTGCCCGACGCGAATCGTCGAGGCGTACGACGCCGGCGACGTCGACCGCAACCGCGCCGACACGCTTGATCCGGTTGCGCCGTAGTTCGAGATGTAAACGGATCCTGCGTCGGGGGAGAGCGTTACGACGCCACCGGGCGAAACCGTGGTGAGGTACGAGTCCTGCGTCGTTCCGGCAGGCGACTCCAGGCGGAGATATGTCCCCACCGCAGTCGCGCCCGCGTTGGGCCGGACGATATAGCTCGTGCCGCGGGAGCTGAGCCGGTAACGCGACCCGTCGACCTGGAGCTGAAACTGCTGCGTGGTGTTGGCGTTGCAGGTGTTGATGCGCAGCTGCGAGTTGAGCGCGGTGCCGTTTGCGTCGAGGCAGGTCCTGTTGCCGTTGTTGAGGATGGTGACCCACACGCTGACGGGGAATGGTTCGTTGGCCCGCGGTGCGGCGGGCATGGTGACGTACCACTCCGCCGCGCTCCACGACGACGGCGCTGTGGAGGTGGCGATTGAGGTCCCGTTGGCCCAGAGGTAGGAGCTCGCGTTCGCCGAGGAAGTGAACCGAACCGTCGGCATGCCAGTCGCCGATGCGGTCGGGCACCAGGTGGCGTTCGTCTGCGAAGGCGCGCTCGAAACATTCGTCGCGAACGAGACAGGGCCGGACGCTGACGCGTACGAGAGGTACACGGGCGTCGATTGGGCGGATTTGAAACTGACGCAACCAACGGTGCCGTTGAGGGCCGGGGTCACCTCGAACGACGCTGCCTGCTGGGCACCTGTCGTGGTGAGCGCGCTCTGCGCGACGAGCGAGCCGGAGGTGGAAAGGAAATTCCCTGGGAGACCCGATGAGTTTTCGAGTGAGCGCCGCGCGTAGCTGACCGTCGACGGGGGCGCAGGAACCGTGTATTCGTTGATCAGCCCGCCGGTCACTGCGTCGTAGAAGCGGTAGCGGTAACCCTCGAAGGTGCTCGCGGTCCACGTTGTGCCGGGCGTGGTGGTCGCGACCAGCGTCTCCAGGCAAGCGGTGTTGACCCAGTACACCTTGACGCTGGCCGCCCGGTCGTTGTTGACGTTCAGCGTCGTGGCACCGGTGCTGGTCGCGGGCGAGCACGGTCCAGCGATCGTGGCACCACCTCCGGGCAGCGTCGTCGTGGTAGCGATCGGAGGCGCGGTGGTCGGAGGCGTGGTGTTCGAGACGAGCCCACCGGTGGTCACGGTCCGGGTCTGTGAGTACACCGAGAACTCGGTGTCCATGTACTGGTTCGCGCGGGAAGCGTCCCTCGTAGCCTCGTCGGCCGAACACCACTGCAAACCACCCGCCTCGCTGCCGGACCGATACCGCGTGTCGGCGTCACCGACGTAGGCCGAGAGCGCGTTGCGCTGTGTGGGCGACGGAAGGTTTCCCCAGTTGCAGAGGTTGCCGACGTTGCTCGTCACGCCGTCGAACACTTCGAACACGAGGTCCTTGCCCGGGGTGATGCTGCTGACGTCGACGGCATAGCGATATCCGTACTTGCCAATTCGCTCGTAGTCGGCGTTCATGCCACGCGTCTGCGTGCTGACGGCACAGCCGTACGGCGTGGGGTGCGCGACCCCGGAAGCGGCGTCGCAGATGTCGGAGGCGTAGCGGTCCCCATCGTGCTTTCTGGCCCAGGGGCCATGCTGGCTCAGCCAGTAGTTGAAGTTGCCGCCCGCAGCGTCCTCGGGGTCGTTGCCAGCGCGGGCGAAGGGGCTTCCGATCGTGAGCGGTGGAACAAATTCCGCCGTGCTTGAGCGGACGATGTTCTGCCTGAATTTGCCGACGACCTGTGAGAAGAACGAACGGTGCGTGCGGTCGAGCGTGACCTTGAGCCGGTTTGCGCTGCCGCCGGTGCCGGTCGTCGTGAGTACCGAGGAATCGAAGCCGTTCTGCTTGGCGCTCTCTCGTGCTGCGGCCGCGGCGAGCAGTGGCTTCTCCGGGAGAAACACTGCACCGGCGAGTGCTGCCTGATCGGCTGCCTGCTGCTGCTTCCAGCCCTGGTAATGCCAGAAGCCGACGTCGATCCCCATGCCGACGAAGCCGATGAGTACGGTCATCGTGAGGGCGACCCACACGGCAGCGACACCGCGTTCGCGCTCACCCCGCGATTTAACACGATGACTGCCGATCATGGCTTGCATAGCTGTCCGGTGGAGAGCGGAACGGGTTCGAGCCGAGCGACGCCACGGGTCGCATAGGTGCGCCGGGCGAGGCCGATACCCGTGATGCCGTTGTTGCGGGTGTTCAGCCACACCCCGACGAAGTCTGTTTCGGCGGTCGGTCCACATGCCTTCTGTGCCGACGCCGGCCACGTTGGTGACCCGGCTTTGCTCCATGAGCGGGTCGACGCATTCCACGTGAAGATGTAGCAATCGGCCGTGCAGGCCGCGAAGTTGGCACCAAGACCGGTGAGGCCGGCGGGCCGACCGGTCGACGGGTCGGCCTTGTAGACCACCAGCGTTAGCGGAGCTGCGGTCGTCCCGGAGAGGCTTGCGCGAAGGCTGTCCGCGACCTGGTCCTCGTAGCCAGCGACCCGTGACTGCGTGCCAGCGGTGCGGACGGCAGCGGCCACGTTCGTCTGTGCCTGCGAGAGGTTCCAGAGGAACATGCCGAACTCCATGAGTCCGAAGGTGAGGAGAATGAGAATCGGGGCAACAAGCGCGAACTCGACGGCACTTGCACCACGCTCACGTCGTCGCCGTGGTTGTTTTACTGCGGCTGTCGGCGCACGCTGAACGCGGGTCGGAACGTTCCGAAGCGCGGGGGAGGACGACATGGATGGCTCATCGACGCTCCGGAGCGCGTACTCAAGCAATTTGGGCCCCTCGATTCAGTCGGAGACGACGAATGGCAGGCCATGGATTTTCTCCCATGGGAGGCGCTCGCTGCCTTTCCCCGGCCCCGGTGTCGCCACAACGGCCCGCTGAGGTCATATTCCGAAACGACCGAACCAACTCACGGAAGATCCGGAAATTTCTTCTTCCAGTGAGCCCGAGAGCTGGAGATAGTCCGTCCGACCTATTCCGAGACTTTGAGGTGACAAGTGCGTCGAACTGCCAAAACTCGCAGGACTGAGTGTTGCGATCGCCAGCCTGGCGGCTGCCGTGCTCCCTGGAACTGAAACGGTGAGAGCGCAAAGCGTCGGCGGTGGGCGCCAGCCTGCTCCGGCCGCGGACACGGCGTTCTCGACCGGTCCTGCTGCTCGTTGTCGCGGTACATCCGGTCCTGCTGCTCGTTGTCGCGGTACATCCGGTGCGTTTGCGGTGCATTGGGTGCGCCCGAATGCACCGCGAACGGTCGCGATGTACCGCGACCGAGTGGCCGCGTCGATGTCACGCCACCGGACGTACCGCGAAGGGTTGTGTCGGCCGCTACCGTCGGCGGATGTCGATAGCAGGAAATGCCAACCGGACCGTTTTTCTCGTGCACGGTGCATGGCATGGCGCGTGGTGTTGGGCGGCCACGCAGGCCGAGCTGGACAGGCGAGGCCTTCACTCGCTCGCCATCGACCGACCGGGACATGGCGCATCGATGCTGCCCCTCAGCGACATGCACGGCGACGCTGCACACGTGCGCGAGGCGCTCGCCAAAATCCCCGGCGAGGTCGTGCTCGTGGGCCACTCCTACGGGGGAGCGGTCATAACGGAGGCCGCGATCGGCAGCACCAACGTCGTCCACCTCGTGTACCTCGCCGCCTTCTGCCTCGACGCCGGGGAGTCCCGCCGGTCGATCGACACCCTCATCCCGAAGATCCCGACTGCTATCGATACGGCACGAGTCATCCACGAGGACGGGACGTCCACGATTGACCCCGCCCGTGCGGTTGCGGCCTTCTACGGCTCGTGTGATCCCGCGGCAGCCCAAGCCGCGATCGCGAGGCTCGGGCCGCAGCGTCTCGTGACCTTCACCCAGCCGGTGACCGAGGCGACGTGGCGGACGATCCCGTCGACCTACGTGATCTGCGAACGCGACGACGCCATCCACCCGACCGCGCAGGAGTTCATGGCGACGCGGTGCCAATCGGTGGTGCGCCTCGACACGGATCACTCACCCTTCCTGTCGATGCCACGTCAGACGGCCGACATCCTGGAGCCCCTCGCCCGACGCTGAGTCCGAGCAACTACGAAGCCACACCTACGGGAACCGTCGAAGGCTCGATGGCAGCGATGAACTTCGCTGATTCGGTGGTCCAGCCGAAGAGGGCCTCGATCACGGTGATGCTTGCATCGTGGTTCGTTCGGGACTGGTCGCCGCCGATGGCCTCGGCGCAACAGTCGGTCAGGAGCAGACACCGGTAGTCGCGGTAGAAGGCATCCCGCAGCGTCGACTCGACACACACGCTTGTCGTGCAGCCGGTGAAGATCAGCGTAGTGATCTTGCGTTCGCGCAGGATCGCGTCGAGTTCGGTCTCGAAGAAGCCGCTGTAGCGATTCGGGGATCGAAGCCGAACGTGCTCGGTCGCGCGTCAACGACTGCGCTGGAACTGGGGTCTTCCGTCATGGCCACAGCATCCAAGATGCGGCTCGCATCGTCAAGCGGTCGGCTCGGGCGAAGGACTGTGTGAGATCCACACGGCTGCGCGAAATGTCCACCCACGTGTGTAGGTTTCTGACAATCGTGTGAGAAAGCCGCAAGGTCGAACCCCGGTAGATTCTTCCGCCATGACGCTGGGGTGGGGCAAGCAAGCGTGCTGACGCTGGAGGACCTCCGCGAGGGCAAGCGTCTCCAAGGACTGGCAGGCCACGCCACCATTACCGTCGTCGCGGTCGAGCGGTTCGGGGAGGCCAGCGCGAACCTCGTGTACCGCGGTGCCGACGGCCGCCTCGACCAGCAGTTGGTCTTCGCAAACGACCTGGCCAGGCTGAGCGTCGCGAACGAGCCGCAGACGTGGAGCTTCGACGCCGACGGAGACCTCTTCTCCCTCGCCGCCGAAGCGCGCCGGATTCGCTACGCGCATCTGTTCGACCGGCGCCTCGCCGTGCATCTCTCGCGCATCCGCCCGCTCCCGCATCAGATCCAGGCCGTCTACGGCGTCATGCTGGACAAGCAGCCGCTGCGGTTTTGCCTCGCCGACGATCCCGGAGCAGGCAAGACCGTCATGGCCGGTTTGCTTGCGAAGGAGCTCATGCTACGCGGCGACGTGAAACGCTGCCTCGTGGTCGCACCGGGCGGGTTGGTCGCCCAGTGGCAGGACGAGATGGACGAGAAGTTCGGCCTCTCGTTCGAGATCCTCACCAACGAAACGATCGAAGCGGCCCGCGGCGGGGACCCGTTCGGACATCGCGATCTGCTGATTGCGCGGCTCGATCACCTGGCCCGTAGCGATGACCTGATCGAGGCGGCGAGGGCCTCCGAGTGGGACCTCGTCATCGTGGACGAGGCGCACCGCATGAGCGCCCACTGGTTCGGCGACCAGCTCACCGAGACCCGTCGCTACCGCCTCGGCAAGGCCCTCGGTGAGGCCACTCGCCATCTCCTGCTGATGACAGCCACCCCGCACTCCGGTAAGGAGGAGGACTTCCAGGCGTTCCTGAAGTTGCTCGACGCCGACCTGTTCGAGGGCCGCCCGCGTGCCGGGGCCCGCAGGCTCGACGTGTCGGAGCACCTGCGCCGCATGGTTAAGGAGGACCTGCTCACGTTCGAGGGAACCCGGCTGTTTCCCGAGCGTCGTGCCTCCACGGTGCCGTATCCGCTCTCCCCGGAGGAGGCGAACCTCTATGAGGAGGTCACGGAGTACGTCCGCAACGAGATGAACCGTGCCGACCGCCTGCAGGCCGAGGGTCAGGGCGGCCGGGGCAACCAGGTCGGCTTTGCCGTGACCGTGCTCCAGCGGCGGTTGGCCTCATCGCCCGAAGCCATCTACCGGTCGCTGTCTCGTCGACGCGCCCGCCTGGAGAGCCGCCTCGCCGAAGAGCGTTCCGGTGCGAACCGAACCACGAACGAGAGCGGCAACGTCCCCGCCGACTTCGACGACGAACTCGACGAACTAGAGGATCTCGCCGACGACGAGATCGAGAAGATCGAGGAGGAACTCGTCGACCGCGCAACCGCCGCTCGGACGCTGGAGGAACTCGAAGCCGAGATCGCCACCCTCGCGCGCCTCGAAGGACTTGCCGACCGCGTTCGTAGGCGCGCAGAGCATTCGAAGTGGCGTGAGTTCGAAGGTCTGTTGAGCGACGAGCCCGAGATGTTCCATGCCGATGGCAGCCGCCGGAAGCTGATCGTGTTCACCGAGCACCGCGACACGCTGAACTACCTCGTCGAGCGCACCCGTGCATTGCTCGGGAGCGCCGAGGCGGTGATCGCGATCCACGGTGGCACGCCGCGCCTTGATCGTCGGCGTCTCCAGGGCGTCTTCACACACGACCCGACTTGCGTCGTGATGATCGCGACCGATGCGGCAGGCGAGGGCATCAACCTGCAACGCGCTCACCTGCTCGTGAACTACGACCTGCCGTGGAATCCGAACCGCATCGAGCAGCGCTTCGGCCGTGTGCATCGCATTGGTCAGGAGGAGGTCTGCCACATGTGGAACCTCGTGGCCGACCAGACCCGCGAAGGCCAGGTGTTCTCGCAGCTGCTCACCAAGCTCGACGTGCAGCGTCGAGCGCTCGGTGGACGCGTGTTCGACGTTCTCGGCGATGCTTTCCCCGGACGCGCGTTGCGAGACCTTCTCATCCAGGCGATCCGCTACGGGAACCAGCCGGAGAAGCGGGCCGAGCTTTCCGCGGTTGTGGACGAGCGGGTCGGCGAGGGGCTCCGTGAACTGCTCGAAGAGAACGCACTGGCCGCCGACGTGCTCGGCGAGATCGACGTCGAACGGATTCGCCGGGACATGGCCGACGCCGAAGCGGAGCGGTTGCAGCCGCGCTACGTGCGCGACTGGTTCACCCAGATCTTCGCCGTGCTCGGTGGCCGCATGGCCGAACGCGAAGACGATCGCTACGAGATCACCTACGTGCCGATCGATCTGCGTTCAGGGAGCCGGTCGGCGGCGACGCTGCCCTCGCGCTACGAGCGCGTCACGTTCGAGGTCGATCGGATCCAGCGCGACGGCCGTCCGCCCGCCGAGCTGCTCGCGCCCGGCCATCCGCTCGTGGAGACGCTGATCGACGCAGTCGAGCGGCGCTACGGCTCGCTGCTGCGTCAGGGAGCCACGCTCGTTGCCGAGGGTTCGTCGGCAGGCACACCGTGGGTCCTCGTCATGCTGGAGCATGCGATCACGGACGGACGAAACGACCGTCGCGGCGAACCCACGGTCGTGTCGCGGCGCTTCCAGTTCGTGGAGATCGACGCGTCCGGCCACGCGTCGACGGTGGTGCAGGCGCCGTACCTCGACTACCGGCCGATCACATCCGAGGAGCGTGCCGCGTGCGAGCCCGCGCTCATCGCGTCGTTCCCGGTGGACGACGTCGAAGCGATGGCTCGCGCCCATGCCATCGACGTTGCCGTTACTGAACACCTCGCCCAGGTCAGAACGCGGCGGGTGCTTCGTGTCGAGAAGCTCCGCGTCGCCGTGCACGAACGGCTGACCCGTCAGATCCTTCAGCAGCAGTCGAAGGAGTCGGAGCGGCGCGAACAGGCCGACGCGGGGCGTCAGCCGCGCTCCAACCCCGACCGGGCGGCCGCAAGGGTTGCCGAGCTGCAGGATCGGCTGCGGGCGCGCATGGCGGAGCTGGACCGTGAGCAGCAGATACGGGCACAGCCGCCGATCGTGGTCGGTGCGGCGCTGGTGATCCCGGGCGGGCTGATCCGACAGGCGATGGGTGTTCTCACGCCGCCGTTCGTGATCGATCCGGTCGAGGTCGATCGGCGCGCGGTCGCAGCGGTGCTCGACGCCGAGGACGCACTCGGGTTCGATCCGCGAGAGCAGCCGCACAACCATCCGGGTTTCGACATCCGCTCGACCGGTCCGGGCACCGTCCGCTTCCTTGAAGTGAAGGGCCGCGTGAGCGGTGCGGAGTGGTTCTTCGTGTCACGCAATCAGGTCCTCCACGCGCAGAACAAACCCGATTCGTTCATCCTGGCCATGGTCGACGTGTCGCCGCTCGGCCCGCGCTCCGACCGCGTCCGCTACGTGGCAGGACCCTTCGCAACCGACGTGCGACTGCCCTCCGACGCTCGCGGGCTGGAGCTCCCGTGGGGTCCCTACTGGGAACGCGGCGCGGACCCGGCCGCTCTCGCTCATTCTGCTGAGGACCGCGCATGGCAAAGCTGATCGAAGTCGCGCTGCCGGTCGAGGAGATCAGTGCGGCCTCGCGTGCCGACAAGGACCGCAAGACGGGCACGATCAAGAACGTCCACAAGTGGTTTGCGCCGATGCCCACACCGGCGTGGCGCGCGCTGCTCTTCGCTGCGTTGGTCGACGATCCGGGCGAGGGACCGGAGCGCGATGCGCTGTTGCGGCTCATCAAGCGGCTCGTGCCATCCGATGGTGGCGCACCGAAGGCGAGTGTGCTGGACGAGGCGCGGGCCGTGCTGCAGAAGGCAACGGGTGGCAATCCGCCCGTTGTCTACGACCCTTTCTGCGGTGGCGGCTCCACGTTGGTGGAAGCGCTGCGGCTCGGTCTTCCCGCGGCGGGCAGCGACCTGAATCCCGTACCGGTGCTGATCACGAAGGTGCTCACCGAGCTGGTTCCGAAGGTCGCCGGACGCCCGCCGATCATCGGCGATCCGACGCAGCTCGGACGCCTCGGCGGTGGCCCGCTCGATGGCCTCCTCGCCGATCTCCGCCATTACGCGGAACGCGTACGAGCGGAGGTGTGGGAAGACATCGGGCACCTGTATCCGCCCGCTCCCGGTGGCGGCACGATCGTGGCGTGGCTGTGGGCACGCACGGTCGTGTGCCCGAGCCCCGCGTGCCGTGCGATCGCGCCGCTGCTGAGTTCGCTGTGGCTGTCGAAGCGAGCGGGCGCGAAGACGTGGCTGGAGATCATTCCGGACGGGCCGGGTGCGCCGGTCCGCTTCGAGGTGCGCGTCGGCGACGAGGGTCCGGCCGACGGAGTGAAGGCAGGACGCGGCAAGTTCCGCTGCCCGACATGCGCGGCGCCAATTCTTGAGGAACACCTGCGAAACGAGGCGACGGCCGGTCGGTTCGGTGTTCAACTGATGGCGGTCGCCGTCGATGGACCAGAAGGTCGGACGTATCTCTCGCCCTCAGCCGAGACCCTTCGCACGTGTGTGGACCCGGGCCGACCGGACGACGCTCCCGAAATCGCCCTTGAGGGGAAGGCGACGATCAACATCGGCTTGTACGGCTTCAAGACACAGGCCGACATCTACACCAATCGGCAGTTGGCCATGCTCGGTGCGTTCGCGGACGCGGTCGCTCGTCTGCCGGAGACGATCCGCTCCGGCGGAGGCGACGAGGATCAGGTGCGGGCCATCTCGGCGGTACTCGGCCTTATGGTCGGCAAGCTTGCGATGAGTCACTCGACGCAGGCTCGTTGGTACGTCGGCGGAGACAACGGTTCGACGCGTGTTCAGGCGGCGTTCGGACGCCAGGCACTGCCGATGCTCTGGGACTACGTCGAAGTCAATCCTTTCGGCGAAGCTTTTGCGAACTGGATCGGGATGATCGCGTCGATCTCAACCGCCGTGGCACTTGTTCCGGGAACAAGCGCTGCGCACGTCTCACAAGCCGATGCAAGAGGCGGGGGAGCGCACTTACCGAACCGGTTCCTCCTCGCCACCGACCCGCCGTACTTCGCGCAGATCGGCTACGCGGATCTCTCCGACTACTTCTACGTGTGGCACAGGCGTGCGCTGCGTGGCGTCCTCGCGGATCTCTATCGCACGATCGCAACACCCAAGAATGCGGAGCTGATCGCCGCACCACACCGGGCGGGCAACATGGCGAAGGCGACCGCGTATTTCCTCGATGGCTTCACCGAGGTGTTCCACAATCTCGCCGCCAACGCCGACCCGAACCTGCCGATGATCGTGGTCTACGCGCACCGCCAGGAGGACTCGACCGAGTCGGGTCAGTCAACGTCGAGAGCCTGGGATTCGCTGCTCAGCGCGATTCTCGCCGCCGACCTCAGCGTGGTTGCGACGTGGCCGATCCACGCGACCAGCACGAGCCGTCAGATCGGGCAGGGCACCAACTCGCTGGCGTCGTACATGATCCTCGTGTGCCGTCCGAAAAAGGTAGGCGCGCAGAGCATTTCGCTCGGCGACTACCGGGCGGCGCTGCGCGCGGAGCTGCCGCGTCATGTGAACGATCTGCGTCGGGCGGGGCTCGGTGGCGTGGACCTCGGCCCGTCGATGATCGGTCCGGGCATCGAGGTGTTCTGCCGCTACGCCAAGGTCTTCGACGCCGAGGGTAAGGCGCTCACGGTCGGGGCCGCACTTGGTGAGATCAGCGTGGTGCTCGGCGAGATCCTCGATGACTTCGCAGGCGATCTCAAGGACGACCAGGCCACGCTGTGGGCGATGCGCTGGTTCGCCGATCACGGCTTCGACGAGGGTTCGCTCGATCACGCCGAGAAACTCTGCCTTCAGAGCGGACAACTCTCAATCGAACGGCTACGCCGTACCGGGATCATCGCGCCTCCGAAAGACCAGAAGGTCCGCCTCGTGCGGCGCGACGAGCTGCCCGACGGTTGGTCACCGACGGCCGACGCCACCCCTACGGTGTGGGAGTTGTTCCAGCACGTCCTACGCAGGTTCCTCTCGAAGGACTCCGATGCCGGTGCTGCGTCGCTGCTCCGCCAGGCACGGGCGTCGATGGCCGATGCGCAGGAGCTCGGCTACTGGCTGTTCCTGAAGGCCGAGCGCTCCCGGACGGAGGAGGCGCGTCTCATCGACCTGCTGCTCACCAGCTGGCCGCGGATCGAGGAACTTGTGCAGGCGGCCGAACCCGCCGGGGCGGAGCAGCTCGGCTTCGATACGGTGGAGGGCTGATCATGGCCATCACCGTCACGCCCTCCGTGCTCACCGAGGTGCGACTCACGTCGTTCAAGAGTTTCCGGAATCAGACGCTGCCCCTCGGCGACCTCACGCTCGTGGTCGGTCGCAACGGCAGCGGCAAGTCGAACGCGCTCGACGGGCTGTGGGTCCTGGCCCGTCTCGCGACCGGTGAAGACATCCGCGATGCACTCGACGGCAGCCGTGACGGACCGTCGGTGCGCGGCGGCGCGGCCGGCTGTGTCCCGTTCGGCGGCGAGACGTTCGCGCTCGGGGCCACGGCGGTGACGGGCGAGGTCTCGGTGCATCTCGATGTCACGATCCGTGTCGGCTCGACCGTGCAGATCGTGCGGGAGGTGCTCGCCCGTGAAGAGGGCGGGGTTCGTACGACGTTGCTCACCACACTCGCGCCGACCGAGGACTCCTCCGACATTTCGGCCGAGTTCAACGCCAACACGCCCGGACGCAATCCGCACATCGGCTTCCGGGCGACCCGACTGCTCGCGACCCAGGTGCTCAGCCGAATCCCTGCGACATCGGTGGGTCGGGCGACGCATCTCGCGGCCGCGCAATTGCTCGCCGCGTTGCAGGGCGTGTTCGTGCTCGACCCCGTGCCAAATGCTATGCGCGCATATGTCAACGAACGCGACTCGATCCTGCGACGCGACGCGTCCAACCTGTCCGCGGCGATCGGCGCGCTGATCCGGGAAGACCCGGTCGTGCGGGCGCGGCTGGTCCAGGCGCTCGACGACCTGAACGAGCAGGACATCGTGGGCCTCGGCGTCGAAACGTCACGCCTCGGCGACGTGATCCTCACCGTGACCGAGCGGGCGGGTCGGTCGACACCGATGGAGGTGTCGGCGCGTTCGATCTCCGACGGCACGCTGCGCTTCCTCGCCATCCTCACGGCACTGTGGCAGGCACCGGAATCGTCCGCGCCTCCCGCTCGATCCTCGGACGACGCGGTCGGTCAGACGCAGATGGTCATCGAGGAGCTGGAGAACGGACTACATGCCTCGCAGGCCGCCACGCTCGTCCGCCTCATCCGCGAGTCGCTCGCCTCGCGTCGCATTCGCGCCCTCGCGACGGCGCACAGCCCAGCGGTCCTCGACGCGCTGGAGGGTTCGGAGCACGGCTCGGTCGTGGTCTGCCAGCGCGACGCCGACGGGTCGAGCACGCTGACCCGCCTCGTGGACATCGATGGCTATGTCGAGATCGCGGCGATGAGTTCCCTCGGCAGGGCCGCGGCCGCGGATCGGCTTCGGGGCACGCCACGCCCATCGGTCGCCGAGGCCATGCAGTTCCTTGATGAGCTTCGGGTGAAGGAGGGGTCGTGGCATTGAGCAATCGAGCACGGGTCGGCGATGCATTCGATCTGCTCGCATCGGGTCTGCGACCGTATGTGGACAGACGAATGCGGGCGGCGCAGCCCCGCGTGGAGAACTGGCTGGCCGAGTACGCCAAGCGGGCCACGCCGCCGCTGAGTTCCGACGCGACGGCTAACGACCCGTCGGTGCTGCTGCGCGTCATGGCGGACCGATGGGACGACCTGTTCCGCAGTGAACTGGGCCGCACCGAACGAAACCTCGTCTTCGAACTTCGAGACGTACGCAACGGATGGGCGCACAACAAGCCGTTCACCGTCGATGACGCCTATCGGGCGCTGGATTCGATCGAGCGGGTTCTCACGGCGATCGACGCGACGCAGGCCGAGGAGGTCGGTCGTTCGAAGGACGATCTCATGCGGCTCCGCTACGAGGACCAGACCCGCAAGGCGCTTGCCAAGGCGGACCCGTCGGTCACGAGCGCGGTGCCAGGTCTCGCCGCGTGGCGCGACGTGGTGGTGCCGCACGACGATGTCACGTCGCACAGCCGACTGTCGCTCGCCGAGTTCGCAGCGGACCTGTACCAGGTGCGGGCGGAGAAGGGCCGCGCCGAGTACGTAGACCCGGTGGAGTTCTTCCGCCGGACGTATCTCACGGTCGGTCTCCGGCAGCTGCTCGCGCAGGCGGTCACGCGGGTGTCGGCGCTCGATGAGCCAACGGGTGTACCGGTTGTCGATCTCCAGACCACCTTCGGCGGTGGCAAGACGCACTCGATGATCGCGCTGTACCACCTGTTCGGGAACGTCAAGGTCTCCGCGTTGCCGCAGGAGATCCAGGAACTGTGCTCCTCGGGAGACGCACCCGAGCTTCCTGAAGTGCGGCGAGTCGTGATCGTCGGCAACCAGCTTTCGCCGGGACAGCCCTCGACGAAGCCCGACGGCACGGTCGTGCGCACGATGTGGGGTGAACTGGCCTGGCAGCTCGGCGGTGCCGACGGCTACGCGTTCGTGGCCGACGCTGACCGCACGGGTACGAACCCGGGCGACAACTTGCGCCTGCTTCTCGCCGCCTACAGCCCGTGCCTGATCCTGATCGACGAGTGGGTTGCCTATGCCCGTGAACTGCTCGGCAAGGACGACCTTGCCGCAGGAACGTTCGACACCCACTTCTCGTTCGCGCAGGCGCTCACCGAATCGGTACGCGCCACCGCGGGCGCACTGCTCGTGGTGTCGATTCCTGCCTCCCAACGCGGTGAGCTCGACGGGTCCGACGCGGACCGCGACGTCGCCGGGTCCGAACGGGAGGTCGGAGGTTCGGGCGGACGCGAGGCCCTGCGACGTCTTCGCAACGTCGTCGGGCGCATGGAGTCGAGCTGGCGGCCGGCAACGTCGGAGGAATCGTTCGCGATCGTCCAGCGTCGACTGTTCCAGCCCATCGATCCGCAGAAGCTCCCGCTGCGCGACGCGACGGCGCGGGCGTTCGCTGACCTCTACCAATCGCAGGGTCCGGAGTTTCCCGCCGATGCACGGCACCCGGACTACGAGGCGAAGATCCGGGCCGCGTACCCGATCCATCCCGAGCTGTTCGACGTGCTCTACGAGGACTGGTCCACGCTCGACCGATTCCAGCGGACCCGAGGCGTGCTGCGTCTGATGGCAACCGCGATCCACGTGCTGTGGCACGCGGATGATCAGTCGCCGCTCATCCTGCCTGGCAGCCTTCCCCTCGACGACGCCGGCACGATGGGGGAGCTGACCCGCAATCTCGACGACAACTGGCAGCCGATCATCGACACCGACGTCGACGGCCCGTCCTCGATGTCGCGTTCGCTCGACAACCAGTTCAAGAACCTCGGTCAGTACGGCGCGGCGAGGCGAGTTGCGCGGACGGTGTTCTTCGCATCAGCGCCACGTTCAGGTCGAGGCGGTCGTGGCATCGACGCTGCACGAGTGCGCCTCGGATGCGCGCTGCCCAAGCAGACGGTGTCGGTGTACGGGGATGCGCTTGCGCGCCTTGCCGATCGGGCGACGTACCTCTACGGCGAGGACGCGTCGTACTGGTTCGGTACGCAACCGGGTGTGACCCGCCTTGCCCGCGACTACGCCGATCGGTTGATGACGGGCCAGCGCGGCAGCGTCCATGCGGCGATCGTGAAACGCCTCGTGGCGGCGACTCGCCTGTCGGGACAGTTCGCCGAGGTGCACGTCGCGCCGAGCGGGCCGGGTCTTGTGACGGACACGGCCGAGGTGCGTCTTGTGGTTCTGCCGCCCGACGTGACGCATGTGCAACGAAGTGAGGACTCCGGGGCATGGGCGACCGCGAAATCGATCCTGGCTTCGGACGGCTCCGGCACGCGTGACTACCCGAACATGCTCGTGTTCCTGGCACCGGATCATGCTGCCCTGCCCGATCTTGAACAGGCAGTAGCGGAAGAACTCGCGTGGGCCTGGGTCGAGGAGCAGGCGTCCGATCTCGGCCTTTCCCTGCAACAGGTAACGCAGACACAGACGCGTCGGACCGATGCCGAGCGTGCGTCTGGTGTTCGCCTCGCGTCCGCATACAGGTGGATGTTGGTACCGAGCCAACCCGATCCGATCGGACCGATCTCCTTCGACGTCTTCAAGGTTGACGGTGCTGCGGGGCTTGCCGTTCGAGCGGCGAACCGCCTCGTGGCCGAGACGAAGATGTTCACGGTCTATCCGCCGGTGCTGCTTCGAGCGCTGCTCAACGGTCTGCTCGCACCCGAGTGGACCGACGGTCATGTGAGCGTCAAACGCCTGTGGGACCTGATCGCGACGTATGTGTACTTACCTCGACTCGCCTCGGTCCACGTGCTGGAGGAGACGGCACGCAACGCTCCCGCTTCCACGAGTTGGGGTTCGGAATCGTTCACCTGCGCGGACGGCTACGACTCGACCGCCGGGCGCTATCTCGGGCTCTCGTCGGGCGGATCATTCGCGACCGCAACAACCTCGACGCTGCTCGTGCGGCCCGACGTCGCAGATGCACAGCTCACGCGTGAACGTGCCGTCGTTCCGGTCATTGACGGTCGTGGTGTTGCGCCGGTAGTTCCGCCGGGTACCGCTGTTCCGGACGTCTCGCCGAGGTGGTCGGGTCGTCCGGTCACCGACTTCGCCGCGTCCGTGCGACTGGCAAACGACGCACTACCACGGGAATTTCGTCGTGTCGTCGACGAGGTGGTGAGCCACCTTCTCGCCGAATTCGGGAGCGAGGTTGAGGTCCGACTCGAGATCCGAGCCGAGCGGGCGGAAGGCTTTCCGGACGACGTTCGGCGAGTGGTCGCGGAAAATCTGAAACACCTGGGCTTCGAGGACGGCAGCGGGTTCGTCGAAGCCGACGCGCACAGCGCTCCGCCTCGACTCCCCGCTTCCGGGAACCCGAGCTGAACTCAAGCGATGTCACCGGAAACTGAAACCGCCGCCGTTGCTCTCCCGACGCTCGATTGGGCGCTCGTCGTGCCGATGGCCAACGAGGAACCCGACTTCGAGCCGTTCATCAAGGCGGTCGTTGCGTCGTTGGACGCGATCGGCAGCGGCGTCGTGTACTTCGTTGTCGACAACGTCTCCACGGACGCCACGCTCGAAATGTGCCGGGCCCTCTCGGCCACCGATGCTCGCTTCGTCACGATCTGGGCACCCGAGAACCGCAATGTTGCGGATGCGTACCTGAGCGGATACCGGGCGGCCCTCGCCGGTGGTCACTCGTTCGTGATCGAGATGGACGCCGGCCTGTCGCATGACCCCGCCGCACTTCCGACGTTTCTCGCACTGTTGGGCGAAGGGTACGAGTGTGTCTACGGCAGCCGCTTCCTGCCAGCGCACGCCGGAGGCGCGTGGAGCGCGAAACGCAAGACGTTGTCGCTCGGTGGCACGTTCCTCGCGAACTTGATGCTTGGCACGAAGCTTCACGACATGACATCTGGATATCAGGGATTTACAAGGAATGTTGTCGAACGATTTGCGGACTATCCACTACGTTCGCGAGCACATTTCTACCAGACAGAGCTGCGGTACCTCCTGAGGAGGTACAAGTCCGTGGAGACGCCGATCGTGTACGACGCACCTTCGCCGAGCGTGTCGAGGCACGCCGTTCGCAACGCATTCGCGGTGCTCATCCACTACACGTGGCGGCGGGTCACGGCTCGTCCCACGGCACTCTGAGGCCGGGACGGAACGAGGCTTGCCATGTCGGACACGGCGCTTGTCATCACGTCGATCGCGGCACCCAACGATGTCCTTCGGCTGTTCGCCAGCGGGTGCCGGGCGAATGGCTTCGACTTCGTCCTGATCGGCGACGTGCCTTCGCCGACCGACTTCTCCCTCGAGGGTTGCCGGTTCTACGGACTCGACGAACAGCTCGATCTGCCATTCGAGCTCGCCCGCCTGCTGCCGGTTCGTCACTATTCACGCAAGAATCTCGGGTACCTGTTGGCCCGCAATATGGCGGTGATCCTCGAATCCGATGACGACAATATTCCGCTGGAATCCTTCTGGATAGAACGTTCCATCCTGCATGATGGTCGCGTTGTTGTTGACAATGGGTGGACGAATGCCTACCGATATTTTTCAGATGAAACGGTCTGGCCCCGAGGATTTCCGCTGACCAGCGTCCACGACGGAGTCCCCCACCCGACGACGCTGCCCGTTGCCCGTCTACGCAGTCCGATCCAGCAAGGCCTCGCCGACGAGCAGCCCGACGTCGACGCGGTGTTCCGCCTCGCACACACGGAAGCGCCGCTCTACTTCCGCGACGCCCCGTCGGTACTGCTCGGCGAGGGGTCGTGGTGTCCATTCAACAGCCAGAACACGACCTGGTTCGCCGAGGCATTCCCTCTCCTCTACCTGCCGTCGACCTGCACGTTCCGGATGACCGACATCTGGCGCAGCTTCATCGCGCAGCGGATTGCGTGGACCTGCGGATGGCCGATCGTGTTTCATTCCGCGACGGTCCGCCAGGAACGAAACCCGCACGACCTGCTCCGTGACTTCGCCGATGAGATCCCCGGGTACCTCCACAACGAGAAGATCTGTCGGCTGCTTGAGGAGCTTCCGCTGCAAAAAGGCGTCGAGAACATCGCGGTGAATCTGCTGACGTGTTACGAAGCGCTCGTGCGCGGGCAGTACCTCGACGCGTCCGAAATTCCACTCGTGCTGGCGTGGTTGCGCGACCTCGCGTCCTGACGCGGCGGCTACTTGCTGTCTGCCCAGTCGAAGTCGTACAGGATCCAGTTCGTGTTCGTGAACGCGAGATCGAGACCCTCGGCTTTGGCCGTGAACGAACCGACGCCGCATTCGCCTTTCTGCCAGATGAAGCCATCCGGGAGAACGATATGTGCTTCGTGCGGTTCTCCGGTGACCGGGTTCTTGAACATCTCACCGGTACCCTGTCCGACGCCCTCGGCGGTCATGGTGATTGAGAGACCTGAGCCGTCGATCGTGATCGGCGCCTTTACCAATCCCGCGACCTCGAAGGTCGTCCCGAGGATGGACCATGGGTTGCCGCCCAACTTGCCGGTGTAGATCTGCGCGAGGCAGTTGATCTGCTCGTCGGTGGTGCCGGGTTCAACGACGAACACCGCCTTGCCGTTCCCGTCGTGAATCGCCTTCGGCCAGTCGATGATCGCGATAGCCGTGACGCCCGAAAGGTCGACGTCGCCGCAGCGGCCGTCCTCGATGACGTTGCCGACCATTGCCTTGCAGCTTCCGTCGCTTGAGCTGGGCATGCCCGAGAAGTTGCACGTGCAGCCTGGCGCGCAGTTGCAGAACTCATAGCCTTTCCCGCGCAGATGCCATGTGGTCTGCTGTCCGGTCTTGTCTTCGGTCATGGTCATTCCGGTTTCCTCCAGGTTAGGTAAGGGACTTGATGGTTTCGGGGTACAGCACCACGAGACCGCCGAGCGCGAGGAAGCTCACACCTGCGAGAACCGCCACGCGTTCGCCGTACCTCGTCGACTTCTCGGCAACGATGAGCACCGCAAGACCGGCCATCCACACGAGATGCATCGTACCGAAGGCGACGAGCACCGCCATCAGCATCCAGCAGCAGCCGAGGCAGTAGAGGCCGTGACGAGCGCCCGCAGCTATTGCTCCACGTGGCCGGTCGAGGTTCTTGCCGTGGTGCAGGAAGAACGACATTGGGGAGCGGCAGTGGCGGAGGCACACGTTCTTGAGGGGGGAGAGTTGGTACGCGCCGGCAGCGACGAGGACGAACCCAGCCAGTCGCCCGACACCTGGTGAACCGTCGCGCAACGGCCCCTCCAGGCGCCTCCACACGAAGTACACCGGAATGCCGATCACGCTCCACACGATGGCGTACCCGGCGAGGAAGACACCGACCGGAGCGACCGATCCGCGCTCCGCTGCCCGTGTGTACAGTCGCACGACCGGCAGAATCGCGGGCAGCATCATTGCGGCCATCATTGCGACCCAGGCCAGCAGAAAGGCTGCGAACGACATGGTGGCTGTGCCATCCATGTCCATGCCGGGCATCTCGGAACTCATGTTGCGCGTGGTGGAGATCGTCCACGCCCACCCGAGACCCGCGATCACGAGCAGCGACGGCGACAACCAGCGATCGGGCAAGCCGACTGCTCTTGTGAGACTCAAGCGTCGAATAGCCATGTCACTCCCAAAGGTCTGTCGGTACTGTGACACGTTGCCCCCGCAGATGCGAGCGATTGTTGACCCGTCGCCGCTGAACGCAGGCTCGACGCTTTTCGATCCAATCGATCCCTAGCGTCCTGACGAGTGCGGCTACAGCGCCACGCTGACGCCAGAGCGTGACTCTCTACGGACAATGTGGCGCTGTGCGGTCACTCGTCGCCGTTTAAGACGTGCTCACAGTGGCAGGGGCACCGCGATTGATGGTAGATCAACAGCGTTCAGTTCGCCGTCGCAAAGGATGTCATGGCTTTCAATATCACCGGTCCGATCGTGGGTGGCGCGCATGGGCGGCCATTCGCTGCTGCCCTTGTCGACGTTGCAGCGCAGGGGTATGTCGAGGAGGAGTACTTCTTCGAAGGCGACGCCCCGCTGTATCGACCCGTGGGCGAGCTTGGTGTCGACGGCCGCTGGACCGCCGAGCTCAACGGATCGATGCCGATCAAGACCCGTGCGGTCGTGCGCCGTCCGATCGACCCGGCGCGCTTCAGCGGGACCGTGATCGTCGAATGGAACAACGTGTCGGCAGGGACCGAGATCTTCGAGGCGGGCGACACACCGGTGATCTTCGACGAGGGCTTCGCCTACGTGGGCGTCAGCGCCCAGCGAGTGGGCGTGCACGGCTTCGACGCCTACCCGCAAGGCCTGTTGACGTGGGACCCGGAACGTTACGGAAGTCTGCATATCCAAGATGACTCGCCCTCCTACGGCATCTTCACGGAGGTTGCTCGCGCCTTCGCCCCCGACCGCTCGACCGCGTCGATCGACTCGATCGACTCGATCGACTCGATCGATCCACTCGCTGGTCTCAAGGTGCGCACACTGCTTGCGGTGGGCGGGTCACAGTCAGCCGGGCGTCTGATGACGTACATCAACGCCGTTCACCCGATGGAGCGTTTGTTCGACGGGTTCATCGCCTTCACGTGGTTCGGCAGTGGTTCGAGTCTCGATGATCCGTCGATCATCGACCTTGCGGCCGGTGGCCTCGCAGCGCTCGCAAGATTCCCGACGCGGATACGTGAAGACCTCGACGTCCCCGTGATGATCGTCAACTCCGAGTGCGAGACGCTGTCGTGCAGCGGCGTCCGTCAACCGGACACCGACCGGTACCGGTACTGGGAGGTTGCAGGTGCGGCCCACGGACCTCGCATGCACATGCAGCGCATCCTTCCGAAGCTGGAACGCGACGGCGTCGCGCTCCCGGGTGCGGTCGATACGTCCACGATGGGTCCCGTCCCGTGGGCCCCCGTGCTCGACGCCGCCATCGTCCACGTCAACGGTTGGATCCTCGGAGGTCCGCCGCCCCCCACCCAGCCGCTGATCGAGCTTGAGGGTGAACCACCGCACATTGTGCGGGATGCGAACGGCAACGCCGTGGGTGGCCTGCGACTGCCCGAGCAGCAGGTGACGCTGTCCACCAACGTCGGCGCGTACGAAGAGGCTGGCGCGGCGGGACTGATGGGAACGTCGACGCCGTTGTCGGCAGAGGCTGTCCACGCCCTGTATGCCGATCGGGCCGCGTATGAGTCAGCCTTCGCGGCAGCGGCACAAGCGGCCGTTGACGCTGGCGTTCTCCGACCACGCGACGCAGCCGATGCGATTGCGCTCGCAAAGACGAACGCGTTCCCGTAACGGATCTGCCCGCATTTGAACGTTGTTGACTTACCCGCCGCTGCCGCCGTAGCGTGACGGCTGTCAGGACGCGACGCGGTCGCAAGTCCGGCGCGAACCTCTGGGGAAACCATGATTTGATGTCAAGTCGTACGCGGTGACGGATACGCATTTCGGTGCGCCCTACATCGACAAGGACGAGGAACTCAGCCAGCCAGCGTCGTACCGTCACATCCACGGCGGCTTCGAGGGCACCGACACCCGCTTCCGCTTCTACTTCCCGTCGGTGGACAACGGGTACAAAGGGCGCACGTTCAACCCGCTCTCGGGCGCGCACGGGGGGACCGAGGACTTCTTCAGCTCGCCGTTCGGTGAGGCCATCGGTGGACTGTCGATGTGCTTCCGCCTCGGCGGCCACATGATCGAATCGAACCAGGGTCACATCGGAGACGAGATCGATGCCAAGGGCGGAGAGGACGCCACGCTGTACGGCCACCGTGCCAGCGCAGAGGTGGCTCGCTTCTCGAAGTTCGTGGCGGCTCAGATCTACGGGGTTTCGCCACGGCCCGCAATCAGTAGACCATTTTGCTTCCATGGTCTCTGGAAGTGCTCGGGCGACGCCCACTTGGAATGGTTCGGACGGTCAAGCGGACACGAGAAGTCCCGATGCGCAGCAACCGGCCCACGAAGCACTTCGAGCTCAATCAGACTGTCTGCGTCTACCGAGGAGCGCTGGGCCAAGGCAATCAGTGTTCCGCCACCGACGTCCTCGGCATCCTGCGAGGTGTTGGCGCGGACGTTGCGGGCGCGGCCCAATACCTCGAACCCGGCACCCCCTCAGAGGACTCGGGCACGTTTGAGCCCTCGGCACTGGCGGCGACCATCAGCGGAACAGCTCGTCCAGGTCGATGCCACCGTGCGAAAAGGGCGCTTCGATGACGTCAGCCACGAGGCCCAGCGCGGCAAAATAGCGCAGCACCAGCGAGAGTTCGGCACGAGATTTGCCCTGCTCGATCGCGATGACCCAAGCGCGTGTGACGCCCACCGTGTCGGCAAGTTGAGCCTGGGTCCAGCCCAGCTTTCGTCGTCGTTCGCGGATGACCGCACCGACCTCCCTCGCCGTTCGCGCGTGCATTATGTAATGCGTACGCTGACTCCACGTGAATGTCAATGATCGCTGACCTTTCCCAATGTGAACGATCGCGGTCACACCGGACCGATTCGACGAGTGACGCCACAGCGCCACGTTGCGGGCACAGCGTGTCGCTGTACGGTCAACGTGGCGCCGTGCCGTCCTTCGATGGGCTCAGCGCGGCGCGAACAGTTCGCTGGAGGTGAGGTCGTCGATTTGGGTGACGACGCCGCGCATGCCGAGTTGTTCTGCGGAGGCGCGGGCTTCGTCGAGGAGTGGACGTGCTCGGTCGGGTTCGCCGCGACGGGCGAGGGCGCGTCCCCACCAGTGCTTCGTGCGGGTCACGGGTGGCGGTGAGCGGAGTGCTTCTTCTTGGGCGAGTGCCGCGGCGAAGAGGCGGTCGGCTTCGTGATGGTCGCCGTCGACGGCAGCGAGACCCGCGAGGAGGCGGTCGTAGGAACAGATGACCAACGCTCGCAGGATCGAGGTGATCGAGGTGATCGATGATTCTGTCGATCCGGTCGGCGCATTCAGCGAGCGTGATATCCGAGCCGAACGCCTCATTTCCCACGAGCCACATTTCGGCCGTCCAACGCCCGAGCAGTGACGTGTCGGTGATCTCGGCGAGCGCCGACCGCAGGAATGCCAGCCGTTCGACATTGGATTGACCTGTATCTCCAAGCCCGACTCCTGAAAGCGCGTGCGCCATCCGGGCCTGATCGCCGAGGTGCCGTGCCGCTTCAAACGCTTCCCGACAGGCACCCAACGACCCCAACTGATCGGCACGAGCCAGCGAGAGGGCCCGCAGGATGAGAAGGTCGCAGCGCAAGGCGGGGTCGGGCTCGTCGGCGAGTTCGAGAAGCTCCAGCCCTCGTTCGGTGAGCCCAGCTGCCCGTTCGTCGAACGCGTCGTACGCGGCGGTTGCCGCGCGTAGGTGCCAGTCGGCAGCTGTAATGACCGCGTGACGGAATTCGTATGTGGACGTAGTTTCGACCACGATCCCCGCCGCACGGCACGTTCGATGTCGTCGAGCGCGTCACGGCCGAGAACCGCGTCGACGATGTCGGCATCGAAGCTGCGCCCGAGGAACGCGCCGACCCGCAACGTCTGCGTCACATCGTCACCGAGGCGCGTGAGACGCCGACCGATCACCTCACGCAGCCCCTCCGGCAGCGGCGCAGCCGCGGTCGCACCCGGAACCCATCGATCGTTCTCCGGTATGACAGCGCCTGTCTCCGCGAGGTGTCGCAACATCTCACCGACGAACAACGGATTGCCCGACGTCTGCGCGTGCACCGCGTCGGCGAGCCCGCGGCCCGGTGCGTCGAGTGCGTGACCGGCCGCGGCCTCGACGAACTCCGCCACGCCAGCGTCATCGAGACCGGCCAACGCAACACGTTTCACTCCGTCGACGCGACGCAGATCGGCCAACGCCGCACTCAACGGATGCACACGATCGACATCGGTATCGCGGTACGTGCCGATGATCGTGACGCCGGGACTCGCGTTCGTGAGGACGTTGCGCAGGATCATCAACGGCGACTGATCAATCCAATGGATGTCATCGAGCACCACAACGACCGGAGCCGCTTGCCGCAACAGTGCACCGATCGCTTCGCTCAACACGACAGTGCGGGTCGCCGCGTCCAACTCGACCATCGGGTGACTGCCCGTGACACGACGACGCATCGCCGGGATCGTGGCCGCCAACTCCTGCATGTGTTCAGGCAGCAGCGCGTCGATCTGCTCGGCTGACAGCGCCTCTACGAGTGGTGTCAACGCTTCGGTCCACGGGCGGTAGCCGATGGCGAGATCCTCATCGCAACGTCCGAGCCGCACCGTGGTGCCGGTGCCGTGCATCGCGAACGTGACTTCGCTTACCAACCTGGTCTTGCCGATCCCCGGCTCCCCGGCCCAGTAGGCCGCGCCATTCCTCACGCTTCCACGCGTCGAGCAGCTCCGAGACCAGCGCAGCTCGACCCGCGAACGGACCCCTCCGGGCGCCGGCCAACGCCACGGGAAACGCAACCGTAGAGACGATGTCCGATGGCCGCGCCGTCGGGCGAATCCCAGCCGACGCGCACGACCCGCACCGGTGCACTGATGCCCATCAACGTGTACTCGCCGACAGTGTCCATCACATGGTCGCTACGGCTCCCGACCAGAATCCGCACCAGCTCCGCGGCAAGAATCTCGTCGGGCAACGCTGCACCGCAGAGTCGTGCCGCCTCGACGACCGGCATCCCGTTGTAATCGTCCACACCATCGTCATTGTTGGATGACACGTCACCAATCGACACGCCGACGCGCAGGCGAGCGGGCTCGTCGTGGTGCGTCCAACCGTGCATCGCCGCCACCTGCTGCATCGCCACGGCCGCGTCGAGCGCGGCACCGGCAGAGGTGAACACCGCCATCACGCCGTCACCGAGCGACTTCACGACGCTGCCATTCGCATCGGCCACAACCTCGCCGATGTGACGGAGCAAATCTCCGAACCACGTGTCGGCGTCCGTGTCGCCAAGGCGGGCGCGCACCTCCGTCGACGACACCACATCGCAGAACACCACCGCCATCGTCGACGTCGTCATCCCCGCATCACTGTCCGTCTACGCGTCCGAGGCTCATGCACCGCAACCCTAAGCCGGACCGCCACGTGTGCGCTCGACTCGCTTTCAGCCGTCATCGCGGGCGGTAGACGTCCCTTCGGTGTTGGACTCGGAGAACGACGACCGTCACACTCTCTTCGTCGATCTCGTAGACAACGCGAAAGTCACCGCGGCGCGCTGACCGCAATCCTTCAAGCTCGCCCACGAGCGGCTTGCCGACACGATGCGGGTTCTCGGACATGGCACCGAGCATCATC
The DNA here is from genome assembly GCA_043720395.1 of Acidimicrobiia bacterium. Lineage (GTDB taxonomy): Bacteria > Actinomycetota > Acidimicrobiia > Acidimicrobiales > JANYDT01 > JANOYY01. The sequence continues at coordinate 9,387 of JAYSSR010000061.1, read as the reverse complement.
GTGATCGCTGCGTCGCGGACCTTCTCGGAAAGGCGGTTGAGGTGTCGCCGAGCTTCGGGTGTGAGTTCGATCTCGTACGGCACGCTCGGCTACTCGCCGAGAATGGAAGTGAGTCGAACCCGCTTGCCGGCTTTGGCCTGACGTCGCGACAGCGCAATCGAAGCCATCAGCTCGGGATCACGAACGATTTCCAACGTCTCTTCGAGCGACTCAAGGTCATCGGGGCTGATCAGCACGAAGGACGGCCGACCGTTGCGTGTGACCAGAATCCGATCGTGCTCGTTCTCGACGCGTTCGGCGAGCTCGGAGAGATGTGCCTTCGCGTCGCTGAATGCCACGGTGTCTGTCATAGGTCAGTATTCTGACCTATAAATTCCCGCTTCGCAACTACGCCGAGGGTTCGAGGTCGTAGAACTGCTTCGCCCACTTGCGAAGCGCGCCGTAGGGACGGGCGTCCTGCTGGGCGAGGGCGGGGTTCTCCACGTAGATCTGGTAGCGCCAGATTTCCAGGTCGTCCCACAGCGTCGCCAGGAATTCCTTCTCCGCTCGCTCGCGGTAGTGGTCGGGCGCGGCGACGGCATCGTCGCCTTCGTCGCGTGGCCACCAGATCGAATAGAAGAGATCCGACGTCTGGTCGTCGATCGGCGTCGTGAAGAACGCGAGCCGGTAGTGGACGCTGCCCTCGAAGATCGCGTACGACCCACCGACACCGCACGAGATGCCGTTGATCTTGCGGGCCATGCCATCGGGGCTCTTGGCGGTCGGCACCGGCCACCCGGTCAGCGAGCGGTAGAACGGACCGTCGGCGCTCCACTCCATCAGTACGGGGTCGACCGTGGCAGCGTGCACATACTTGAAATGCACGCTGTCCGGCGCGTTCTCCAACGTGATCTGCGGATGCACGGGCTCGCTCGGATACTTGACGGACATCTCCGGATACGCCCGGTAGTAGTCGCCACTCTCGCTCGGCAGGTGTGGGAGCAGCGTCCACAGATCCGGCAACTCCCATTTCGGCGGCCCGCCGTGCGGGTCGTGCCAGATGAAGATCCACTCGTGACGCTCCTGGACCGGCCACGCTCGCAGACGCTTCGAAACGTTCGGCCGGTCCTCATACGGGATCGCGCGATTCTCGCCATCGGGACCGTAGGACCACCCGTGATACGGGCAATGAACGCAATCGCCGACGACCTTGCCGCCATGACCGATATGCGCGCCGAGGTGCGGACAATGCGCGTCGAGCACGTGCAACGCGCCCTCCTCAGTGCGATAGGCCACGAGGTCCTGGCCGAAGTATTTGAGCGGCTTGGTGACGCCGATGGGGAAGTCGGCGCTCCAGCCGATCATGAACCAGCCAGTCGGCCGCCAGGTGAACGGAACCTTCACAACAAGTCTCCTTCGCGAGTGAACGCGTCGACGCTGAGCGACCATCGATCGTGGCACGGAGGTTATCGCGAGACGGTCCGCAGACCCACTTTCCAACGCTGTTGACCTGAACCCGCCGATGGTCGTACTGTTCGTCGCGTTGGCGTCCGCAGCACACGCGGAGATGCCGGATTCGAGCGCCACGACGAGGTGGCCAACGTCAAAGGGGAACAGATGGACACGATCGATGTAACGGGCTACTCGGTGACCGACGACTTCTTCGGCGAGCCGTATTTCGACGCCGACGAGATGCGAGACAAGCCGGAGCCCTACCGGTACCTGCACGGCGGATTCCGCGGCACGGACACCCGCTTCTCGTTCTGTTTCCCGCCGAAGGAGCGCTATCAGGGTCGCCTCTATCAGCCACTGGAGGGTGCGAACGCCGGCCATGAGAACGTCAACACGGGACCACTCGGGCTCGTAACCGGAGGCTTGGAGCAGTCGTTTCGCCTTGGCGGATACACCGTCGAATCGAACATGGGCCACAAGGGTGACGTGATGGACGCCAAAGCGGGCCCCGATCCCACGATCTACGGATTTCGCGCTGCGGCCGAGGTGGCCCGCTTCTCCAAGTACGTGGCCACGCAGATCTACGGGGCACCGCCCGCGTACTCCTACGTGTTCGGTGGCAGCGGTGGCGCGCGCCGTTCGCCGCAGTGCCTCCAGTACGCACCGGGCGTGTGGGACGCTGCCCTGCCGTTCATGGGCGACGCCATGGTCAGCGAGCACGGCGACTTCTCCCTGCTGAAGGGGGGCGGCTCCAACTTCACCGCCATGTTCAATGTGCAGCGTCTCCTCGGCGACAAGATCAACGACGTCATCGACGCAATGGCGCCGGGCGGAAGCGGTGATCCATTTGCCGGTCTCGACACACATCAGCGTGAAGAGCTGAACAACCTCTACCGGCTCGGCTATCCGCGCGGCGACGAGTTCATGATCGCCCAGCCGATGGGCCAGATCTGGCTCTGGTCCTCGATTGCCGACAGTCTGCAGGCGCAGGGCGACTACTTCCAGTCGTTCTGGACCAAGCCCGGCTACGTCGGTCATGACCAGCCGAGTGCCGTCGAGAAGGACCTCGTGAACGTGGAGGCGACGGTCGTGCGGACGCTGCGCGCGAAGGACCTGCTCGACGACCCGGCCGTGGCGGGTCCGGAGTTCGACCAGATCCGCAGCCTTGCGTCGATCTTCGCCGGCATGAACGACATGTGGGAGGTTCCGATGGCGATCGAACTCGATCACGTTCCCCCAGGACACCGACTCGGCGCGGGCATCCGCATCACGAGCGGCGCGGCGGCCGGCCGCCAGCTGTACTGCCTCAACGGCGTTGGAAATATCTTCCTCTGCGACGGCGGCGGCGAGGCGAGCAACGCCCGTTTCACCGGTGTGAACCCCGGCGACAAGGCGCAGTTCGACAACCGCCCGTTCCTGGCCTATTGCTACTACTACCGCCACCACGTGATCCCGTTCACCGAATGGGAGTTCCTCAAGCTCGACGGACAGCCGATCTATCCGCAGCACCCGCTGGCTGAAATGTCGCCGTTCATGGGCGTCCACTATTCGGGGAAATTCGAGGGCAAGCTGATGTGGGTCCACCACACGCACGACGCGTCGTTGTGGCCACCGCAGGGTCTCGGCTACAAGGGAGCGGTCGAGCGGGTCTACGGCGTTGATGAGGCGAAGAACAAGTTCCGAATCCGCTGGACGGAGAACGCCGAACACGTGCCGCCGTTCATGGCCGCGTCGCAGCCCGGCCGGGCCAACAACACCTGGCTGATCAACTATCAGCCGGTCATCGAGCAATGTCTCGTTGACCTCGCGGCATGGGTCGAGCAGGGCATCGAACCGGCCGGTACATCGTTCGACTACCTCGACGGCAAGATCACCCTGCCTGCCACGGCAGCCGAGCGAGGTGGCATTCAAGCGGTCGTGACAGCGACGGCGGATGGGTCGTCACGCGTCGAGGTAGACGCCGGGACCGAGGTCACGCTTGCCGTCCACGCCGTCGTGCCGCCGGGCGCGGGAACCATCATTGCGGTGAGCTGGGACTTCGACGGCTCGGGCACCTACCCCGAGAAGGCGACGGTCGACGGCACCGCGACGGAGGTCTCGCAGACGATCACCCATCGCTTCGACTCGCCGGGCACGTTCTTCGCGACGGTTCTCGTGGAGTCGCATCGTGAGGGCGACGTCCACGCGACGAGCCGTCGCATCCCGAACCTTGCCGCGGCCCGTGTCGTCGTCCGCTGAGAAAGACGGGTCCGCTGTGCTCAACGAGACGCTCGGGGCCGCAGTGACCGCTATCGACCTGTCCGGCTACACGGTGACCGACGCCTACTTCGGTGCCCCGTACATCGATATCGACGAACCGCGTGAGCGGCCGTCGCCACACCGCTTCATCCACGGTGGGTTCGCCGATTCGGCGACCCGGTTCGCGTTCTACTTCCCGCCCGCCGAGCAGTACCAGGGCCGCATGTTCCAGCCGCTCGAAGGTGGGCACGGCGGGCACGAGGTCACGTTCGGCGGCGGCGTCCTCGGGGAGATGTTCCAGCGCATCGCGCTGAGCGCACGCCTCGGCGGCTACATGGTCGAATCCAACCAAGGCCACATCGGCGACGACATGGACCCGAAGAACGGCGAGAGCCCAGCGCTCTACGGACACCGCGCCACCGCCGAGTCTGCCCGCCTGTCGAAGCATGTTGCTGCGCAGGTGTACGGCGAAGCCCCGCATCATTCGTACGTGTGGGGCGGCAGCGGCGGAGGTCGCAGGTCACCTTTGTGCCTGGAGAATGCGCCGGGCGTGTGGGACGGGTGCCTGCCGTCCACGAGTGGCGGCGACATCGCTGAGCACGGTAACGACAGGCGCGTTCGCAGCGGCGGACCGATTGCGTTCGGCCAGATGTTCAACGTGCAGCGTCTTCTCGGACGCAAGCTCATCGAGGTCGCCGACGCCATGGCGCCGGGTGGCTCCGGCAACCCGTTCGACGGACTCGACACCCATCAGCGCGAGGAACTCGCGTTGCTCTACCGTCTCGGATTCCCGAGGGGCGACGAGAGCATGATCTTGGAACCGATGGGCCAGATGTGGTTGTGGACGGCGATGGCCGACGCGCTCGTCGAGGAGGAGCCGACCTACTTCGAGGATTTCTGGACGAAGCCCGGCTACGTCGGTCACGACATGGCAGATCTTGTTGCGGGCGATCTCATCGACACCAAAACAACCGTCAAACGCGTGCTCTCAGGTCGGGACCTGAACGAGCTCGCAGAGTTCGCTGGACCCGAGTTCCAGACCATGCGGATCCTGGCCGCAATGATCGGGGGCTCGGGACCAGCATTCGACATGCCCTACGCGGTAGAGCTGGTGGGCCTTGACGGGGGTTACCGACTCGGTGCCGGTGTACGCGTTCTTACCGGTAAAGCCGCAGGGCGGCAGCTCTACGCAACGGGTGTGGCAGGTGACGTGTTTGCCTGCGACGGACGCGGCGACGCCAACCTCCTGCGGTTCACCGATGTGTCGCCAGGCGATGAAGTCCAAGTCGACAACCGCCGCTTCCTCGCGTTCTGCTACTTCGCACGCCATCACCTCATCGACGAGCGTCCCTTCGACGCGCTCCGGGTCGACGGCCGCGCGATCTACCCGCAGCATGATGCTCCGCTGATGTCGCCCCTGATGGGCCAGTGCTACTCCGGGAGCTACGAAGGCAAGCTCATGTGGATCCATCACACCCACGACTCGTCGGTGTGGCCGGCGTACGGTCTCCTGTACGCGCAAGCCGTTCGTGAGGCGCAGGGCACTGACGGCATGGAGGAGAGGTTCCGTATCCGATGGAACGAGCATGCGGAACACGGCCCGCCAGCAATGGTTCCTTCCGAGCCGCGTCGTGCGAGTTCAACACGGTTGATCGACTTCTCGGGTATTACCGAACAGTCGCTGTCTGACCTGGTGGACTGGGTTGAGAACGGGATCGCGCCCGCGGGTACGAGCTACTCGTATGCCGACGGGCGCGTGTTGCTCTCCGACGTCGCGGCCGAACGCGGGGGCATCCAACCCGTGGTGTCGGTCACCGCGAACGGCGGCGTCCGGGCCGACGTGGAAGTCGGTGCCGATGTGACCCTCGTGGTGCACGCCGATGTCCCGCCCGGGGCCGGCACGATCGTGAGCGTCGAATGGGACTTCGACGGGTCGGGCACGTTCGGTTTCCGACAGGAGGTGGACGGATCGTTGTCCACCGTTGCGCTGACTACGACGCATCGCTACACGGAGTCAGGGACGTTCTTCGCAACGGCCCGCGTCCACTCGCATCGGCAGGGCGACGTCGACGCGGTTCAGTGTCGGATTCCGAACGTTGCGCAGGCTCGGGTCGTGGTGACCAGCACCGGCGAAGGGTGACCGGCTGCCGCCTGATGGGTGCCGCACGCGTTGCGCTGTCGCGGCGTAGTATGCGCCCTTATGATTAGGCCAGCAAAGTCAACAACGGTGAGCCCTACGCCTTCGAAGAGCGCGGCCGCGAAGAACGGGTCTGCGAAGGGCGCTCCAAAGAAGGCCGTCGCCGCAAAGGCTTCGGCGGTCAAGACTGCGCCAGCGAAGGCCGCACCCGCAAAGCGAAAGCCAGCGGCCGGGAAGGCGGAGAACGCGTCCGACGCTTCGAATGGTCTCTCCGAAGCGCAGATCGTGAAGGTTGCTCGTGCGATCATCGCCGAGGTCGGCGTCAAGGGCCTCACCATGCGGCGGCTCTCGACGGACCTCGACGTGGCACTCGGTGCCACCTACCACCACGTCCCCACGAAGCACAGCCTGCTCACGCTCGTGGCCCGCGACCTGTATGCGGAAGTCGTTGCGCCAGAAGTGAAGGGCACGTGGAACGAGAAGTTGAAGACGCTGATGGTCAGTCAGGCGACCGTGATCGCTCGCTACCCCGGCATGGGCAACTTCATGATGACCAACGTGGACGAACTGGTCCCGACGGAACTCAACCAGCTGGTGCGCAAGATTCTCGTGGACGGCGGCTTTGCCGAGCGTGAGATGACCGTACTGATGGGTGCCATGTTCTTCTATGTGACCGGCATGAGTGCGGGCGGATTCGCCGCACCGACGGCGAAGATGTTCCGATCCAAGAGCGTGATGGCCCTCTTCGAGGAGGGCCTCGAAATGCTGCTCGCCGGTGCCGACGTCCGTCGCAAGGCCGAACTCGCGGCAAAGCGCAAAGCCGCGAGCGCCTGACACTGCGAGACGCTGGTCCGCTGACTTGATACGGCGGCCCCTGAACTGAACGCTGTTGACTAGACGTCGGTCCGGCATGCCCTGCACCCACGGACATTGTCGATGCGGCCGAGAACCCGTAATCGTCCGAGTTCAGGATGTCGAGGTCATAACCTGCCGGGCTTTCGAGCAATCACCTCTGCCGCGGTCGACATTGTTCGGGACCGGTCCGCAAGAGTCGGGGCGAGAATCGACAACATGGCGTCGATCCTGGCTGTATCTGCGCCCAGGTCGCGATTCAGCAAATGCTCGTGGTGCGCGATCCGGTTGCGTAAGGTCCGGAAGCGGTCCAACCGGTCCTGCACCGCCGGTCGTGGTGTGGCACGCGGGAACAGTCCCGCGTAGGCGGTACGCCAGATCGTTTGGTCGTAAGAGTTGTTGAACAAGGCCACCCAGAACTGCAGAGGAAGTTCGGCGACGATCGCTCCCGGCGATTCCGGTGCACCTCGCTTCCGCAGAAAGCTCCTTGTGTCGCTGACCGTGTGTCGCTGTGGTGGGCGAAGCAACGTCGACGTCGTCAACCAGTTCTGCCCGTACCGGGCCGCGGCGGCGTCGTTGAGCCGGTTCCGAATACCAATTACCAGATTCGCGACCGGCACCATCAAGGCCGCCGAGACCTCGGTGTTCCACTCGTGCAACGCAACCGCCAGCGACACGTCTCCGTGCGCATGGGCGAGGAACGTGGCGAAACGATCTTCCGACACGGACGCCCGGAAGCGATCTTGTTCGGCTTCGTTCATCGTCGACCGCCGGGAATCTGGGCCACGAAATAATCTGACCCCGGCCGCATCACCCATTGAAGGGGAGAGGCTGTCCGGGGCCATGTACTGGTCACGATACCAGCACTCGCTCGCGCTGTCACGCGCGACCACGAGCATCCGAAATGTTCGGACACGGTATACACTGAAATAAGATCTGGACGCATCATGAACCAGAAGAGTACCGGTCTTCGCCATACGCCGTCTGCGCCGTGCATCTGAATCACAGGGTCGATGACCGCCCACCAGTGGCAGGCACGCCAGTCTTGATGTCGGAGATCTGCGCCGCCGAGGCTTTGTTTCCGAACGTCTCCATGAGGTGCGCGCATGGACCGGCACCGGAGCGCCGCGTGAACCGACTTTCCCGGACGTGATCCGTGGCCGTGTGGACACGCTGTCCATAAGGAAGTCATCGAAGGCGACACGGCGAACTCTGAGGCGCCCCAGTGGTTCGGAGCAGAAAGATCTGCACGCACCTGACGTCCAGGTGCGGGGTTGCTCTCGTTGTCGGTGTCGTTCGATGTGGGACAGGTTCCCTGGGAGTCGTGGTTCGCTCACGGTGTCACCCTCAGCGCGGTCGTTGTCGTTGTCGATCGGATGCCTCGCAGCTCCTCGGCGGCGCGTTCGGTGATATCCCGGCGACGCAAGGCAGCAACGATTGCCTGTTCGATAAGCCGAGGATCCACCCCGTCAGCCGCAGCGTCGGCGATTGCCCGGCGGGGGACGAGCACGGGGTGTCGTCGACCTCTTCGACGTCTGATTCCGGGACGTCGGCGTGCTTGATGCGATAGAGCTCACCCCCTCGCTTTCGGGGTCGGTACGACCGAGGCGTTACCAACGTTATGAGGCGAACGTCGGTTCACCAACGAGATAGCGCGTTGATGATCACTTCCTATCCGTCAGGCTCCAAACTGCTATCTTGTTGTCGTGATCACGACCCGTCGCAAGACCTCGTTCGAAGTGGACTTCGCAAAGGTGGATCGCGCACGTGCCCTCCTTGGAACGAGAACCATGACGGAAACCATTGACGCAGCGCTCGACGAAGTAATCGCGCTGGAACAGCGCCGCGCGCTCGCCGAGATACTTTTCACCGCCGACGTCTTGGACCTCGATCAGCCAGGCGTGATGGCCGACGCCTGGCGCTGATCGTTGGCCGAGTACCTCGCAGACAAAAGCGCTCTGACCCGGCGCAACACACGTCCCGAAGTGAGAGAGGTCGTGGAGCCGCTACTCCTGGCCGGGCGAATAGCGACGTGTTCAATCGTCGACCTCGAACTCCTCTTCAGCGCAAAGGGTCCAGCGGGCTACTCGGCGTTAGCGGCAGCTCTTCAAGGTATGCCCCGCGTCGCAATCACCGAGTCGATCATGGAACGTGCGCTGTACGTGCAAGGCCAATTGGCCGCCTCCTCGCAGCACCGCAGCGTAACCCTTCCCGACCTGATCGTGGCTGCGTGCGCGGAACTCAACCGCTTGACGGTTCTGCATTACGACAGTGATTTCGAGCGGATCGCAACGATCACGAGTCAGCCAACGCGGTGGGTCGTCCCACGTGGCTCGGTGTCGTGAGCGATCCATCAATTGAACGCTGTTGACCTCGGCCTCGAGCAGGCATACCCTGCACTCATGAACGACCTGGACAACGCAGCAAAGAACGTGCTCATCGTTTCTGGCGACGGGCACGCGACCCCGCCGGTCCACGCGATCCGGGGCTATCTCGATCCGGAGTACCGCATCTACATGGACGACCTCATCCGTGAGGACGTCGCATACATCGGGAGTCGGGCGACTCCCGCTCGGCCGCCGCGTCTGAGTCTGCCGATGTTCGACGAACGAGGCCTCGTCCGGTCAGGCGGTGTTGCGTCCTGCAAGCTGGACCGAGCCAGCGGGTGTGAGTCCCGTCCGGGTAGGAATCGGATCGCCTGGTAGCAGACCCCGGTTCGTCATCGAGAG
>JAYSSR010000060.1:0-30028 GCA_043720395.1 Acidimicrobiia bacterium | reverse complement strand
GCGCGGCATGCGAGCGGGAGTACCGCGACCCAACCAACCGTCGCTTTCACGCCGAGCCGATCTGTTGCACGGAGTGCGGTCCGCGGCTGCGCTTCCTTACGCTTCGCGACGAGTCCGATGGCAACGTCGTGGGCGATGACGCCGCAATCGCAGCGGCGGTTGCTGCCCTGAACGCCGGAAAGATCGTTGCCGTGAAGGGTCTCGGCGGTTACGCGCTTGCGGTACTCGCCAGCAACGCGGCCGCAGTAGGACTGCTGCGTCAGCGCAAACATCGAGACGAGAAGCCCTTTGCCGTACAGGTCGCATCGGTCGACGCAGGTCGACACATCGTGGAGCTGAGCTCAACCGACGTCCGCGTGCTCGAAGGCCCCGAGTCACCGATCCTGCTCGCACGCCGCCGACGCGACCGCACCGCAGCGGTACGCGTCGACGAGGCTGTCGCGCCCGGAAGTGAGTACCTGGGAGTGATGCTCCCCTCCACGGCTCTGCACCACCTTCTTGCGAACGCCGTTTCCGGGCCGCTCGTGATGACGAGTGGCAACGTCTCCGACGAGCCCATCGCGTTTGCCGACGACGACGCCCTCGAGCGACTCGCGGACATCGCCGACGCGGTCCTCATGCACGATCGGCCAATTCATAGGCGCGCAGACGATTCGGTGGTGCGGACGGTCGCCCATTCGACGACCCTCCTGCGCCGGGCTCGGGGATACGTGCCGCGTCCGATTGCCGTCGCTGGAGATGGACCTGTCGTGCTCGGTGTCGGTGCCGAGCTGAAGAGCACGGTGTGCTTCGGACGCGCGCATCACGCGTTCGTGTCCACGCACCTCGGCGACCTCGAACACGCCGAGGCGTATCGGAGCTTTCGCGAAACGATCGACGACCTCGCCGGGTTTCTCAACATACGCCCCGAACTCATCGCTCATGACCTCCATCCGGAGTATCTCTCCACCAAGTGGGCCTTAGCGCAGGACGTCGACACGCTTGCGGTGCAACACCACCATGCCCACATCGCGTCGTGTCTTGCCGAGCACGGTGTCGAGGGACCGGTCGTCGGACTCGCCTTCGACGGTCATGGCTACGGTCCTGCGGGGACGCTCTGGGGCGGGGAATTTCTGGTGGCCGATCTTGGCGGGTTCGACCGAGTCGGGCACCTCGTGGACGTGCCGCTTCCGGGCGGTTCGACCGCCATCAGAGAGCCGTGGCGGATGGCGGTCGCGCATCTTCAGCGCGCATACGAAGGCCACGTGCCGCGGAGTTCCGCTGTCGTTGCTCGGAACACCGAACACTGGGACGTGGTTGCCTCCGTATCCGCCTCTGCGTTGACCATGAAGACGAGCAGCATGGGCCGGCTCTTCGACGCCGTCGCGTCGATACTCGGCATACGAGACCGCTGCACCTATGAGGGGCAGGCCGCGATGGCACTTGAGCAAGCGGCGTCGAGAGCCAGCGGAGCGTCCCGTCGCCAGTCGCTTGATCGCCTCGGAGTCACCCCGAGCAACGGAACGCTCCAAGTCGACCCGGCACCATTTCTGCGGTCGCTCGTGGAGGCCATCGCCGCTGACCGCGCAAGCGTCGAGGAACTCGCCTGGCTCGCCCACGTCCGGATCGCGGAGTCATCGTCCGAGGTGACGAAGAACATATGCGCGCGTACGAACCTCTCGACCGTCGTGCTCAGCGGCGGCGTCTTCCAGAACGTCCTACTCACGGAACTCGTGCGATCGGAGCTGGAGGCGGCCGGACACGTGGTTCTCACCCACCGACTGGTACCACCGAACGACGGCGCCATAAGCCTCGGCCAGGTCGCCATCGGACGCGTCCACCTCGCCAGGTCCTGACACCTGCCGCAGCCTTCGATGTCGGGCCGGTCGAGAAATCGGACGATGCCAGCTCAAGCGGGACTGGCGGTTCTTCACGTTGGACTACTCGGCCTCTGTCAGTGTGCGATGTGGTGCGCTCGGAGCGACAAGCCGCAATCTCAAGCTATTGGTGTCGGTCTACTTCTCCGACGCCCGTCCATCCCGCCGGAAGAGCGAGACGCCGATAGCGATCGTCCACAACGGAACCAGCCCGAACGAGGTGAACCCAGAGAGGAAACTCACGAGGTTGTTCACCTCCTGCTCCGAACGGCTGACCGTCGGCTCCGCAATGGGTTGGAGGGAAGCGGTGACGAGGAGGAGGCCACCAAGAGCGGCACCCGTCCAAGCAAGCCACGGGGCGACGAATGAGGCGCGTTTGAGAGCTAGGCCGTTGCCGAGAGCAAAGCCGCCGAACAGTGCGAGAGCGAGGGGGGCGGCTGCGAACTCGAGATTCACCACCAAGCGTGCGCCATCGGGATCCTTGAAGTAATCGGCGAGCACCGGAGCGGTCGCCGCCAACGCCGCTGCCGCCACAGAAAGGGTTCCCCACATCAGACCGCACCCGAAGGCCATGGTCTCGGTCGGCCCAGCGATACCCTCTTGGCGGATTCTTTGCCGCAACGCCCAAGCGAACCAAAGGAACGCCAAGCCAGACAGCCCGGCCAAGTACGTCCCGAAGCTAAATCGTTCGGCGTTGTCGAGAAGAGTTGAGGTGAATTTCTCAGGCGCATCGCGCTGATCCACAGCCCCCTCGACAAGTTGGCCGCCGAGGACTCGGAGGACGAAGAACGCCACGGGTGTGAGCCACAGCCACCGCAATCGACTCACTCGGTTTCTCGTCCCACTAGAAGATATTTCGCATTATTGCAGAAATCGATTCTTCGTGCCTTGCCGGGTGCTCGCAAGTTCAACCGGTCATCACGACAGCGAGGGGTTGTCCGGCCACCAGCACTTACCCGACAAGCTCGCCGTCGCCCGACAGAAACACGCCAGCCGACAACACAACAGTGGGCGGCGATCACGTTGACGTGATCATCGAGTCGTACAGCACTCGATATTCCGTCGTGAAATCTGTCGTGCACGGTCCCGTGATCGATCGGCGTTTCGTCGGGTCGGCGCGCGTGCCCGCCGGGCTGCCGGGTGCCGGTGGCTGGAGCGTGATCGTGCCTGGTTTGCCGGACCACTCCGAAGCCATGCGCATCCACTCCTGCGCGGTGACGACCTCGTCGCCACACCAATTGGTGATGGTCGCGGGCGTGCTCGCGGCGTCGAGGAGGGATTCGAGCTGGCGCTTCATGTCATCGACGTGGATCGGGCTGTGCGGGTTCGGATCGGATGGCGCAACCATTGGCTGCCCGGCGAGAACGGCGGCAATGTGAAATCCGGGAAACGATGAGGGGGTACCCATGAACGTGTTGAGCCTTGTGATGACCGTCGGCAGATTGAATGCGCGTGCGCAGAAGCGGGCGACGGCTTCGACGCCAAGCTTCGACGCCGGGCTGGTCGGCGCGTACGCGGTTGCACCGCGTCCGATCGGGTCGAGTTCGCTGTAGGCGTGCCACGGGTCGTCATTGCCGCTGTACACACCCATGCCCGACATCACCAACGCGGCCTTCGCCTTGCGGCAGTGCTGCAATAACAGGCCTGGCCCTTCGACGTTGGTGCGGATCGCGTCGTCGAGATGCTCAAGGTCTGCGCGCATCCAGGCGAGGTGCAAGACGTATGTGAAGTCGTCGGGCAATGAGCTGAAGTCTCCCGAGGCAAGGTCGATCGGCCGCGTCGTGATGCCTGCCGCGTCGAGTTCGTCGCGGGTCGCGAACCCACGCTTCTTCACAACCGTGGCCTCGCTGAACGCCTCCTTCGTGCGGTCCACCGAATCCGCGAACCGAGCTACGCCCCACACCTCGTTGTCGGCGGCCAGGAATGTCGCAAGGTGCTGACCGACGATTCCCGTAACACCCGTGATGAGGATCTTCTCGTCGGAGATCACGCTTTTCGTGCCTCCGGCACGACCCCGAATCGGTTCATATAGAAGGAGAAACGCTGCCGTAGTCGCTCCTCGCTGAGCCCGAACTCCTCGGCCGTGTAGTGGTGCACACCATGCTTCGTGCTCGGGTTGTCTGTGATCCATTTCTCGACGCCAGCGCGTGAATCGTCGCCGAACGGCTGGCCGAATTTCTGCAAGATCGCTCCGACCGTGCCGACCGGATCGCGCATCAGTTCCCGGTAGTGGAGGTCGTAGATCCGATCGCTTGCATCGGTGAGCTGATCGCGAACGTCGAGACCGCGTCGCAGGACGAGCTCTTCGAGCGAAGCCCACTCGCGGCCGAATCGCTTCGCATCAAATGTAGGGGTGGCGTTCGCTCGCATGAACCCCGTGAGGCTGATGACCGACGGAACCACGATCGCCGGGTCCCTATGAGTCCATACGAGTTTCGCGTCCGGATACGTCTCTAGCAGGACGTCGAGCGACATCATGTGCTTCGGATACTTGAGCACCCAACGGCCGGGGTTGTGCCACTGGAGATGCTGCAGCGTCCGACGATGCGTCTCGAAAGCCGGGCGGTAGTCGGCGTTGAACAGCCAGTCGCGATACGTCGGAATCTCATAGGTCGCGAGCAGCGCTTGGTGGATAAAGCTCCAGTCGTTGAGCATGTTGCACTGCTCAGGACGCTCCGCTGCGATCGGGTGGCGCTTCAACAGCTCGGTGGGCATCTGTGCGGTCATTGCGTTGACCTGGGCGATGCGCGGATCGGTGGTGAACGTGGCGCGTTCGGGTGGCGGGGAGGGCAGCGACATCTCCCAGAACATCGGTGCGCGCACACCCTCCGCCTGCGCCATGAGCGCGTGCAGATGGGTCGATCCGGTCCGTGGAAGGCCGATGATGAAGATCGGCGCGGTGATCACCTCGTCGGCGATCTCGGGATACAGCTTCCGGTCGTTCACGAGCCGGAGACGTTTCACCAGCAGGTTGGTGAGCGTCCCGGCCGCTGCCGTTTCACGAGGCGCGTCGAGACCGGCCTCACGGTTGAGCGACTCGATGAGCACATCGAGCGGCTCGAGGAACGGAATGTCGCCGAAGTCGTCGAACCCGGTCTGCGAAGCCGCGGCCGCCATGAGTTCAACGCGGTTGAGTGTCCCGATCAGATTGCTCATCGCGACATCCTCGCAGGACAGTGTTGAAACGGCCCTATCGAGCAGTCCACTCCGGGTGACGTTTCTCCAGGGCCGAAGCGTGCGCTGCGCGATGCCACCACGAGATCGCACGACAACACGATCTCCAGTCCCCCACCGAGTGCCGGACCCTCGACTGCTGCGACCAACGGCTTGCGTCGCGTCCGCCGGACGATCCCGTACTCACCGCCGCGCTCCGTCACGTAGTCGCCACGGGCCCGCAGGTCACTCCCAGCGCTGAAGAACGTCGCCGATCCGGTCAGGACGCCGGCCCAGAGGTTCGCGTCATCGTCGAGCTCGTTGAGGGCAGCGTCGAGAGCGTCGGCCATGGCGCGGTCAATGGCATTGCGCTTCGCATCTCGACGCATCGTGATGACAAGGACGCGCCCCTCCCGGCGGGTCTCGACGAGGTTCGGGGCCGCGGTGGTGTTGTCGTTGCTCATGGCTCTTCGGTCTATTCCAGCGCGCCCGACACGGCGAGTTCGGCGAATCGGTCGGGTTCGTAGCCCAGGATGTCGGTGAGAACTTCGTAGATGTGCTGACCAATTGTCGGCCCCGCCCATTCCGCGCGCGCTGGCGTGCGGCTGAAGACCACCCGTGGGGCCTCAATGGTCACGTTTCCGTCGATCGGATGCGGCAGCGTCAAAAAGTGGCCTCGATCAGCCAGCTGTGGATCGGCCATCAACTCAGGCGAGTTCTGCACACTGTGGGCGGGTACTCGCTTTGATTGCAAAAGCCGGGTGGCCTCGTCGGGATCGTGTTGCGACGTCCACGCGGCTATCGCATCGTCGTCGAGCGAGCCGACGACGGACTCAAGGGCGGCTCGTTGCGCAGCGTCCGCGCAGGCGATCGCGACCCACCGGTCCTCGCCCGCTGCCGGGTACACCCCGTGAGGGTGGAGGTTGTGGTCCGCGTTGCCGATGGTCGACGTGATCGGCGCGCACAACTGGTGCTCGAGGATCGCCGGGGCAAGTGCATGCACCGCACCCTCGGCCTGCGAGAAGTCGATGTACCGACCCTCGCCGGTGCGCTGCTGATGATCGATTGCAGCGAGGAGAACTGCGTTCGAGAACCGTGGCGAGATGTAATCCGTGTACGCGCTATACGGACCGCACGGCACGCGATCGGGCCATCCCGTTACGGCAAAGAAGCCACTCAATGCCGCCGCCATTGTTCCGAATCCAGCGAAGTTGGAGAGCGGACCAGTCTGACCGAACAGACAACTCGACAGCATCACGACATTTGGATTGATTGCCTTGACGGCGGCGTAATCGAGTCCCCATCCAGCCATTGCCTTGGGCGAGAACGATTCGAGCACAACGTCGGCCCAGCGGATCAGGTCGTGAATGACAGCCCGTCCGTCTTCACTCGCAAGGTTGATCGCCGCATTGAGCTTGCCCGCGTTCAGCGACGAGTAGAGCACCGAGTTGTCGACGCCAGCGACGTCGTTACGGTACGGCTGCAACGTGCGCGCCACCTCGATGCGGGTCGCGGACTCAACACGGACGACCGTGGCCCCGTGGTCGGCGAGGACTCGGCTGCCCGCCGGCCCGGCCAACACCCACATGAGGTCGAGCACCTTCAGTCCCTCCAGCGCACGGCGGGCAGCGACAGCAGTGGCCGCCACGGACTTCGGCTTGGGGCGGACGCGCTCGACAACCGACGCGGCCGTCGTCGATCCGAGAACCGGAGCGGGCGCGAGGGTCGGCAAGTCAGCGTCCGAAACCTTGGCGAAGCAGCCGGGATATCTGATGCCGTCCAGGACATCCCAATACGAACGCTGCGTGAACTGGTCGAGACCGAGCAGGTCCTCCATATCGGACGCTGGCGCAATCAGCAGACGCCGCTGCAACGCCGCAGCCAGCAACTCGGCCTTCGTCTTGGTGAGACAGAAATCCGCGATCAGCAGCTTCACGCGTTCAAACTCGCTGATCGGCTCCTCGCCGGTCACGAGCAGCCCGCCATAGCCAATCCAGTCCTTGTCACGGGTGGCCTCGTCGCAGAAACCCTCCTCGAACATCCACTGGATGAGCCCGCGCGAAAACGGTCCGATCGCGGTGCCAAAGAGGAAAGAGATCGAAACGAAGCCGTCGCTACATGGCCAAATGAGGCGAAGGTCAACCGTCCCAATACGAGCCCCACCGGCAATGCGGGTCGCTGGGGTAGCGGCGTTGGGACTTGCGAGAGCCCACGCCTGCGTCGCCTGCATGGAGGCCTGCTGCGCCGAAACATCCAGGTGCTGGCCAAGCCCTGATTGACGTCGCTCGATCAGCGCCAAGACAGCAGCACCGGCCGCCTCACCTGCGGCGTGCAGAAAGGCCTGTGGCACGCCGACCCGCACAGGTGGGCGGTCCCGGTCCCCGGTGATCGCCAGCGGCCCGGCGGACGCCCACACGGTGAGATCACTCGCCGCCCACGCCGCCTTGGGACCAGTGCGGCCGAAGGCACTGATCGACGCAACCACAATCCCCGGATTGACCGCTGCCAGCGTGGCGTAGTCGACGAGGTTTCGGAGTTCGTCGTCGTAGTCGTAGGACTCGATCACGATGTCGGCGCGGGCGACGAGTTCGCGCAGCGTCGCACGATCGCGTTCCGACGCGGCCAGGTCGAGCACGATCGACTGCTTGCCGCGGTTGTAGGCGAGATGTACGACGCTGGTGCCATCGTCGGTCAGCGGTTTGAGGCGTCGGGACCGTGCTCCGCCCGGCGGTTCAATGGCCAGCACTTCCGCGCCGAGTTGGGCGAGCATCTGCCCGGCGAGCTGACCTCGCTCATCGGTGAGGTCGAGCACGAGGTAGGGAGCGAGCAGCACGCCGTCATCCTTCACGATGGGGCGGCGTCGTGCTTGGTATGCGCGCTTGCGTCGATTCATGCGACGGTGCCGTGCGATCGAATTTCGCCCGGGGAGCGCCCGGCGCTGGTGAGCGCGCGGTTTGGACGCCGTCGAGAAGGCGACCACCACGTCTGCGTCCTGGTTCGCGGCACTGTTCGGTACGCTGCACCGATGGACCTGCACACGTTCCGGAAGAAGTTGGCCGCCGAGTGCGACTTCAATCCAAAGGATGCTGACGCCGCGTTCGCTCACCTAAAAGCCACCGGCGAATACGTAAGGATCTTCGAAGACGACGCCGTGCTCGGTCACGACCCCGTCGATGTCCTCTTCGACGCCATCTACCTCGCAACCGGCCCAACCCACCAGCTTCTTTCGGGCTTCCGGGGTGCCAGCAAGACGACGACGCTGATCCGACTCCAGGAGCGGCTGACCCAAAAGGGTTTTACCGCCGTTCGAGTCGACGTTGAGGACTATCTGAGCACGTCGGTGGCACCAAGTCCCGTCGAATTCCTGCTGTTCATAGCCGTCGCGTTCGAAGAAGCGATCGACCGCAAGTTCCCCCTCTCTCCCGATAAGCAAGGGGGTATTTGGCGCAAAGTTAAGGAAGTCATGGGCCGAACCTCCGTCAAGTTCGACGAAGTTGACGCAGCAGTCGAGCAAAAGATTGGTCCGCTCACCGTCACCGCAAAGTTCAAACTGCTGCTGAAAGACGACACGTTCGTTCGGCAGTTGCGCGACTCTTCGGCGGGAACGCTTCCTGCGATGACAGAAGCAATCAAGAGTGGCATGCGAGAACTCGTAGCCCACGCCTTGACGCGTGCACCGCAGCAAGACGGTGCCGTCGTACTGTTAGTTGATTCCGTGGAGCATTACCGCGGCAACATCCAAACCGCACAAGACATCCAAGCCTCCATCCAGACGCTGTTCGATGTGCACGCAAACCTGCTTCGCTTCGACATTGACGCGCTACATGTTCTGTACACGGTTCCGCCTTATCTCCGTGAACTCGTCCCAACGGTGCCGGCACTTTTCGGCACGCCCAACGTCCGCGTCATCCCTGCGGTCAAGATTTTCACACGCGAGGGAAAGCGCCACGAACCGGGCCTGCGCGTCATGTCGGAAATCGCACGACGCCGGATCGCCCGAGCATTGGTTCAAGCTGAAGGTGAACCTGGTACCGAACAGATCATCAGCGACACGCAGCTCGACCGCCTTGCAGAGGCGTCGGGCGGCTTGCCACGCGAAATGCTTCGAATCCTCCATGAGACGAATCTGCAACTTCGGACGCTGCCCGTCGATGACCACCTGATCACCCGAGTGCTCACGCAATTGGTCGCAGGACGCGGAACCGTCCCGATGAAGACGCGATCGTGCTCGCTCAGATCGAGGCCGAACACGCAGCGTCGCTCCCGAAGCTCAGCGATCTTTCCACACTGGCCCGCCTGCTCGAGTACGGCAGCGTCCTCTGCTACCAGAACGACGACGACTGGTATGCGGTGCATCCGATGATCCGGGATTCGATTGCTGCGCAGGTCGATCGAATCCGTGCCCGCAGCGCTGTGGCAACGACTGCTGAACCCATTCCCGCCGACGGAGCAACGACGGCGTGAGCGGCGCTCAGGCTGGGATCGAAACCGAGTGGGCCCGTATTCGGGAGCAATTCCGGCTTGTGGAGGATCGATTCTGGTTCGGCGTGATCGTTACCGAGGACGCATTGGGGACACGCGTCATTCGGGAGCGCATTGCCGACACGTTGCGAATACAGGCAAAAGCATTTTTTGCCATCACCGTAAATGAACCATGGGAACTGCATTCTGCCGTTGGCGCACTCGATGATTCACTCACCGCAACCAACGGCTGCTGGTGGATCGAGGGCGGCGGTATCCATGGCGCTTGGAAAGACGCATGGGTGGTATTTCTCGCACGGCTGAACGAGCGACGCGATCTCCTCTCCCGGAGCGTCCGCGGAGGTCTCCTTATCGTTGGACCTCCTGGGGTCAACGAGCTGGTCCGAGATATCGCACCTGATCTCTGGAGTGTTCGCTCACTCGTTGTGACGCTTCCGCTGCAGGCAGGTCCCTCCGACCCGGCCCGCCTCGGCGAGAATCACCAACGTGGTGTTGCGCCGTGGTGGTCGTCGCGGATTCCTGAGATTTTCGTGTCGCCGGTTTCGGATCAACCAGTGAACCCGTCGTTCGCTGCGAGCATGCGGAGGACGCGGCGAGCTCTCGCCGTGGGCCTGATGCCTGAAGCCCTCCGATTGGCGCTCGACACAGTCGCGAATGCGTTTACCCTCCGCGAAAACGCACTCGCCACACTTCTTCTCAGCGACGCAGCAATGGCAGATGGCGACCAACCAGCCGCCCTGTCACATGCGATAACAACTACGAGGAATCGCTCGAAATCCGTCGACGGTTGGACGCCCCTCTGAGTTCGCCGCTTTCGCGACGCGAAATTGTCGTCAGTCTCCGAAAAGTGGGCTACGTCGACAGTGCGCTTGGTGATTGGAAAAGCGCACGGCTTTATTACGAGCAAGCGCTCAATATCGCACGCGAACTTGCGACCAGTCTCCTCACGTCGCAGTCACTTCGAGACTATTCAATCGCCCTGAACAATTCTGGTGACGTCGAGCGAGAGTTCGCCAACTGGGAAAAGGCACGACTCTTCTATCGCGAGTCATTGGAAATTGCGCGTCAACTCGCTGAGCAGTCCTCGCATCTCGAAGCTCAACGCGACCTCGTTTTCAGCATGAATAACGTCGGGGACATTGACCTTGCGCAAGGGGACCTTGAAGGCGCACGAAATACCTACCAGGAATCACTTGACATTGCGCTCCAAATCGCCGATGCGGCCGATACACCGGAAGCGCAACGGGACGTCCTGATCGGCCTCACCAAAGTCGGTGACGTCGATCGGACGCTGGAGCGGTGGACCGCTGCGCGAACGAGCTACGAGCAGGCGCTCGTGATCGCTGAGCATCTCGCGCGGGACACCGGCACCCTTGAGTCACAGCGTGATCTCGCGCTTGCTCACGACAGCATCGGGATTGTCGAGCAAGCCTTGAACAACTGGTCGGGCGCGCACAGACATTTCGCCGCTGCACTTGCCATCAAACAGGAGCTTCTGGATACGGCCAAGACTCCCAAAGCGCTTCGCGACATCGGTGCCAGCCACAATAATGTAGGGAACGTCTATCGCCAGTTCGGGGATTGGACCGGCGCGCGCATTCGATATCAAGCATCACTCGACATCGCTCGGGAGCTTGCTGACACGCTCAACACCCCGCACGCGCAAAGTGACCTCGACATAGCGCTTGAGAACGTCGCAGCAGCGGACCGGGCCCTCTCCGCTTGACAGCCCGCACGCGACCGCCGCCGACCCAGATCACCCACGAACGAATCGGTGGCCGGTCGACACTACGTGCGCTTAGCCTGAATCCACCGAATCCGACCAGTAAAACCGCCGAGAAGCAAGGCGGGACGGGCAATCCTGCCATCGCATCACCATCACCCTTCGAGTGAACACGAAATCGCCCTGCCCGGCCCGCCGGACAAGAGCTTCCAGTATCCGAAGCCTCCGGATTCGGTGGATTCAGGCTTAGAGGCCGAGCGGATGGGCGCGGCTGCGGCGCGGCGATGTCCGGCGACCGGCTTCGCCGCCCGACTTATTCTGCTGTGTCTGATTGAGGGCTCGCCTATCGGCTCGCCCTTACTTCTTCTTCATGAGGCTGCCGAGGATCTTGCCGAACAGGCCGCCCTTGGCCTTCGTCGCTCCGGCCTGCGCCGTTGACGCTGCATTGCCCGCCGTGTTGGAGGCCGTGCCCGTCGCACCGGCGAGAATGTCGCCGAGCCCACCGAGACCGCCGCCGGAGCCCGAACCGCCGCCGAGGAGACCTCCGAGGACGCTGGCCAGCGCGCCGCCGCCCGCACCACCACCGAGGATGCCGCCGAGCATGCCGCCAAGGCCGCCGGCCCCAGAGTCGTCGCTGCCCTGCTTCTTTGCCTTCCCATCGCACCGAGCACGATCGGCGCAAGGATCGCGAGCAATCGCAGCGCCTGAGCCATGTCGATGCCACCGGTCTTCGCGACCGACGCCGCTGCTGAATCCTTCTGGCCACCGAAGACATGGCCGAGAACCTTGCCGCCGATCGCCTCAGCGAGTCCACCGGAGAGGAAGCCGTTCACGTCGTCGAGCGCTGCCCCGTCGTGGTCCTTGTCGATGGCACCCTGGAGAAGCGGACCCTTGTCCGCATCGTCGGCGTTGTCCTTGAGCTGACCCAGCAGCGCGGGCAGCGCTGCCCCGACAGCCTTCTGCGCATTTTCTGGCGAGGTGCCGATCTGGGCGGCAATCGCGGAGATCGCGTTCCCGCCGAGTGCACTACCGAGGATGTCTTCGAGGCCGGACATGAGGTACTCCTAGTCGTGCGCGTGATGAACGGTCTCGCGGTGAGGCCCGGCGCAGTCGGGCAGGTTACCGCCCGCCGACTCGGTCAATTTGTTGCGGTCAGAGCAACATCAGTGCAGCGTCAGCTCGATGCATCGTCGAAGAGTCGCTGCAACTCGACCCGCAACTCGGCTGTTGTGGCGCGCACCGAGGAGCGGCCACCGGCTGGCGGCGCGATCGGTCGACCGACAACGACGCGAATCTTGACCGGACGTGGCACCTTCGACCCTCGCGGCATCGACGCTTCCGACCCGCCGATGCCGATCGGCAGGATTGGGCACTTGTGCTTCGACGCCAGGTACGCGGCGCCGTCGAACAGTTCCTCGATAACCGGTCCTTCCTTGCGCGTTCCCTCGGGGAAAACCACGAGCGGTTCCCCGGCCTCGAGAATCGCAGAACAGATCCGCATCGCTTCGCGATCGGTCGAGCCGCGATGCACCGGTATGCCACCGAGCGAGTCGAAGAACGGCCCGAGCAACTTCACCTTCCAGATCGAGTCCTTGCCGAGGAATCGCATCCGTCTGCGGGAGAGGCGCGGCAGCAGGATGAAGTCGACGTTGGAGCGATGCATCGGCGCAACGATGAACGCTCCACGCTTCGGCACGTGCTGCAAGCCCTGGTAGTCGACCCGGAAGAAGGCCCGTACGACCGGAACCACGAGGAGTCGGGTCATGCGAAAAACGACGCGCTGACCTCGCGTGCTCCGCAGCCGACGCGTCATCGCCTCTTCTCCGCCCGCGTCGAACTTGGACATCTTCGGCTCCTTCGATTCGTTCAACACCGTTGAAACCTTCGTGCCGCTGGCGGCGTCCTCGACGGCGGCACCCGACGACGGATGGCGCTGCGCGGCCGACGCTCGCTCATCAACATCCGCAGACCGACCGAGCCGATCCGTCTCCGGCACCAGCGCCACGATCCGGTCCACGACGGCGTCGATATCAAGCTCGGTCGTATCGATCACGGTGGCACCGTCAACAACTCGGAGCGGATCTGCGGTGCGGTTCGCATCGTTCGAGTCGCGCCATTCGAGGTCTGCGACCACCTCGTCGATCGACCGATCGGGCTGCTCGGCGTGTCGACGCCGAGCGCGCTCCTCGACGGAAGCAGTGAGAAACACCTTGGTCGGCGCGTCGGGGAACACAGCCGACGCGATGTCGCGTCCTTCGAGGACGCCCGCGCCCCGCGCTCGCGCCCACACCCGTTGGCGGTCGACCAGTTCTGCGCGCACCTCGGGCACGGTGGCCACGATCGACGCCGCTTTCGCCGCTTCCGGAGAGCGAATTTCCGTCGTGACATCGGCACCGTCCAGGCGGACCGTCTGCGACCCGTCGTGGTTGCGCAGCACCTCGATCACGACACGTCGAGCAAGCGAAACCACGGCATCGCGGTCACTGCCGGCCCGAGCGGCCGCCGCCTCCAGGTCGACACCGAGGTGCGTCGCTCCAAACCCGATGCACCGATACATCGCCCCGGTGTCCAGGTACTCGATGCCGAGCCGATCGGCCACGCGTCGAGCAACCGTGGTTTTGCCGGACCCCAGGACGCCATCAATGGCCACAACCATTGGAACGGAATGCTCCTGAGTCATTGCGACGCGCCTTCGATCGAACGCAGGCTCTCCAAGACTTCGAAGTACTCGGGAAACGTTTTGCGCACGCATTTCGGGTTGGTGATCCGGATACCGGGAACCCTCAGACCGAGCAACGCCATGCTCATCGCCATGCGGTGGTCCTCGTACGTATCGACGCTGGCCGCATGCACCTCGCCGGGGACAACGGTGAATCCGTCAGCGTCCTCATGAGCTTCGATGCCGCAGCGCCGAAGTTCCGTGACGATCGCCGCGATCCGGTCGGTCTCTTTGCGACGGATGAAATCGATGCCCGTCACGACGACAGGTTCGGACGCAAACGCAGCTACAGCGGCGAGGGTCGGAGCGGTGTCGGAGTGTTCCGTAAGGTCGAAGGTTCCGCCGCGTAGGTGTCCGCACGGCGGACCTTGTACGGAGGTCCAATCGTCGCCCTGCTCGACCGTGGCACCCATGGTTGCCAAATCGTGGACGAAGCGTATGTCGCCCTGGAGTGCCGCGCGTCCGAGCCCTTCGACGCGCACCCGGCCACCGGTGATCGCGGCGGCCCCGAAGAAGTACGACGCCGTGCTTGCGTCGGGTTCGATCGGGTAGTCCGCGGCGGTGTACACGCCAGCAGGAACCACGAAACGCGACATCGAGTCGTCGACGGCAACGTTGGTTCCGAAGGACCCCATCGTCGCAATTGTCATCGACACGTACGGTGCCGATACCAAGTCGCTCGTGAGTTCAATCGTTGTCCCGCCCCGTGCATACGGCGCGCTCAGCAAGACACCGGAGAGGAACTGGCTGGACACGTCACCTCGCAGCGACACGATTCCTCCCACCCGCCGGCCGGAGGGCGAGATGCGGAACGGGAGGCGTCCGTGATCGGTCTCATGCGGCACCTCGCAGACGGTGAGCACGCTCGACAGCTCATCCATTGGACGTGCCCGCATCTGCGGGTGCCCGTCGACCACGAACGTGCCGTGCGCCAGGACGAGCATCGGGACGATGAAACGTGCAGTCGTGCCGGACTGCCGGACATCGAGCGTCGCCTGGGTCACCGGGATCAGTCCCCCGCAGCCATGGACGACGACCACGCATGCCGACCGGTCCACCTCGACCGCAATTCCTAGCGCCGTAAGGCATCCCAGCATCGCCTCCGTGTCGTCGCTGAACAGGACGCCGCACAGCCTCGAAACCCCATCGGCGAGTGCCGCCGTAACCAACGCTCGGTTGGTAAAGCTCTTCGACCCGGGGACCCTCACGACAGCATCGGGCGGTGAAGCGAACGGGCGGATCTCCAACGCGTCCAGAGCGTCCAAGTAATCCACGGTAGCCAAGCCCATTCAGCGCTCACCCAATGGAGCGACCGACACCTTGAACCGTCGGGCCATGAGGCCGCCACGGAGCAGATCGGACTTCGACGCAGCAACGACCGCGATGAGTACACCGCCGCCAACCGACTCCAGCGAATGGCTGAGTTCGATGTCATAGATGTTGACGCCAAGCTCGCTGGCCAGCGTCGAAACCTCGGCGATGAACCCCGGCCGGTCAGGAATCGGGATGCGAAACTCCACGAGTTCCTCGGGCGGAGGCGCCCCCACGGGGAGATTCAGCCGGGCCAGGCGAGCGCTCTGCAACCAGCCCTCCAGTGCAGGTCGGTCCTGCTCGGCCACCATCGACCGGAGCTGACCAAGCTCGGTGGTGAACCGGTCGAGCACGTCGAGAATGGCGAGTCGGTTGGTGTCGCAGATGTCGAGCCAGATGGCCGGGTGCCCCGCTGCGACACGGGTCATGTCCCGGAAGCCCCCGGCGGCGAGTCGAAGGAACGCCGCGTGCTCCTCGGCACCGGCAGTTGCCAACTGCATGAGCGCAGCTGCAACGAGGTGGGGGACATGCGATGTGACCGCAACGATCTCGTCGTGGCGGTCAGGCGGGACACTCACCACGAGTGCACCCAGCGACGCGACGACGCTGTGCAGGTAGGTGTATGCGGTCGACGACGTGCCGTCGTTCGGAGTCAGCACCCACGTGCGCCCTTGGAACATCGTGGCGGTCGAACCGTCGATGCCATCCTGCTCCGACCCCGCCATGGGGTGACCGCCGATGAAGCGGACATCTTTCACGGCCTCGGTGACCGGCCACTTCACGCTGCCGAGATCCGTCACCAGCCCGGTCGTTCGTTCGATAGCTCTCGCCACGATCTCGCCGACCGACAGGACCGGAACCGCGACGAACGTGACGTCGACGGCGATGGGTGGTCCGTCAGCGTCGATGTCGACGATGTCGTCGAAGGCACCCAATTCGACGCCGCGCGCGGTCGCTGCGACGTTGCGGTCGGCCCCGAGAACGGTCCACCCATTGGCCCTGAGGGCGAGAGCGACGGAACCGCCCATAAGACCTGCACCGACGACCAGGGCGCGCCCCGGCGCGGGCACGGTCGGGTTGAGGACGGCATCGCTCACCTGCCCGAGCCTACCGGGACCATTGCCCGACCCCGCCCGGCTTCCGATGGACCGCTCTCACGTTGGGGGTTGCGCGCAACATTGGGGGTTGCGCGCAGCATGTCACGAGCCCCCAACCGCTGCGCGCAACCCCCAACCCCCGACTACTCGTCACCCGGAGCCCTCCACCACCGATCAGATGCGTCGGACGTTGCGGCGGATGTAGTCGAACAATGGGTCGAAGTCGGAGGTGTCGTCGGTGAATTCCGGGAAGTTGTACGCCGTGTCGAACCACTCGTTCGCTGAGCGTCGAATGCGACCGAGCGCCATTTCGAAGTGCCGGTCCGACAAGGCACCAAGCGTCCCCCGCTCGACGGCGTCGCGAAACGCCAGTTCTGCGGCTGCCGCGAACAGTGCGTTGAGATCGTCGGTCGTGCATCCCTCTGTTCGAGCGGCAATCGCCTCAAGGCTCGCATCGACTGGCAGCATGCGAGTCCTGACGAGACGCTCCAACGTTGCCTCGCGGGCTTCGGCGTCGGCTGGCCCCACGAGCATTGAATGGTCGAACCGGCCCTCACCCCGCAGCACCGGATTGACCAGCCATGGCACCGACGTCGTGCCGACGATCACGACCTTGGTCGGATCGTTGCGATCGAGCACGTCGAGCAATTCGTCGAGCGCCTCGCGACCGCGCGGCGTGAACCGCAACCGTCGATGCCCGACCGCTTCGACATCCTCCAGCACCAGCATGGCCGGCGAGTGCAAAACAGCGAGGTCGTGCGCACGACGGATCGCACCGGGAAGCGCTGCTCCCCACGGATCAACGGCGGACGCCACATTCACCTTCACGAGATTGAGGTGCAGCTCACCGGCGAGCGCGTGGCAGAGGTGCGATTTCGCGCTTCCCCTCGGCCCGTACAGCAACAGTCCGGTCGGGATCGACGCTGCTCCCGATGGCGAATGACGATGCCGAATCGGTTGGAGCATCAGCGAGTCAAGACGACGCTTCTCCTCGTGGCACCCGACGACATCGGCCAGCGATACGAGCGGGATCGTAAGGCCGAACTGCTCCGCGTTGACGGTCTCGTCGGCGAACGCCGCCGCCACGGAGGTGTCCATGGACATGCCCTGACTGCGCATCAGCGCCGAGTAGGCAGCACCGGAGGTGGCGTCGCCGGACAGCTCACACGCCATGGCGGCGAGTCCGAGCGCCTTTGGGTCGCCCGGGTAGCTTGCGAGGACCAGGCGGGTGTGGTCGAGCGACTCCGTGAAACGTCCGACGTGGAGCAAAGCACCCGCCAGTTCAAGGCGAAGCAACCGCCGATTCGGTTGCGCTTCCACGGCTTCGGTCAGGCGAAGTACGACGTCATCAGGCACGCGCATAAACCTAGCAACCACTCTTCGTGACTGAAAAGCGGTTCAGTCCTTCCGACCTCGAAATGAGCCGGATGCACCAGCGCTACCGGCCCTCGTTTTCTGGTGTCTGCTCTGGCGTCGGCGTTGTCGACGGCTCGGGTGTCGGCTCTCCGAAGATCTCCGCCCGACGCATCGTGCGGGTCGTGCGAACCGTACGCCCGAGCGAGTGCACCTCGTCGACGGAGAGCGGCCGCCAACGGCCCGGGGGGAGCGACCGGTCGGCGATCGGTCCAATCCTGGTGCGGACAAGGCGAACCGCCGGGTGGCCGACGGCGTCAAGCATCCGGCGAACCTGTCGATTGCGGCCCTCGTGGATCGTGATCCGAATCAGATCCGGGCCCATCAGGGTGGCCTTCGCCGGCGACGTCGGACCGTCTTCCAATTCGACGCCAGCACGCAGCTGATGCAGGAGACCCTCGGTCGGACGACCGCGGACCTTCGCCAGGTACTCCTTCTCGACGCCGAACGACGGGTGGGTGAGGCGGTACGCGAGTTCGCCATCGTTGGTGATGATCAGCAATCCCTCGGTTTCGATATCGAGCCTCCCGACCGGGAACACGCGGGGTTCCTCGGGTACCAGGTCGAGCACGGTCTCCCGACCGAGTTCGTCATCGGCAGTGGTCACGACGCCGCTCGGCTTGTTCAGGAGGTAATGCACGAGCCCCGCACGGGTCGGGATCGGCGCACCATTCACGGTGATGAGGTCGGTCTCCGGGTCGACGCGCCTCCCGAGCACGGCAACCTCGTCATTGACGCGCACCTTGCCCGCCTCGATGAGTTCCTCGCACGCGCGGCGACTTCCCACCCCGGCGCGGGCGAGGACCTTCTGGAGACGGTCGCCTTCGAAGTCGGTCTGGGTCAGGGCCGTCAGCGCACGGGTGACGCGGGCAGTCGGAGCCGTTGGCGGACGATGTCTGGCGGTGTCGCGGTCATCCTCGTTTTCCCCTTCGACCAAGTCGTCGTCATCGAAATCGTCGTCATCGAAATCGTCGTCATCCAATTCATTCGAATCGTCATCCACGCCGTCCACACCGTCATCAATGTCGTCATCAATGTCGTCATCATCGGGGCCGTGGTCCGCCGGAATGAAGTCGAACAACTCGGTGAGTTTCGCGTCGAATTCGGCTCGACGGTCGGGATCAGTCGGCATCGTCAGTCCCCATCGTTCAAGTGAGCGTCCATTTGAACGTCGTTCAGATGATCATCCGAACCGACTGCGTCTGCCGCTTCATCGCCCGGACCATCGGACGCAGGCACCGCTGCACCGCTGGCCGTCCGGGCGAGCGGGCCGCGCACGGGCCTCCCGGTCTCACCGTCGATTCGGAGGCTGGCCTCCAGCACCTCCATGACGTCGGCCGCCGGGACGAGATCGCCGAGCGGAGGGAGTTGGCTGAGTGTGTCGAGACCGAGCTTTTCGAGGAATAGTGCTGTCGTGCCGAACAGCGTGGCCTGCCCCGGGCCGGGATCGGTCGCAATATCGGCAACGTACCCACGCTGGACCAGTGTGCGCATCACGCCGTCCGCGTTGACGCCACGGATCGCCGCGACCTGTGCGCGCGAGATCGGTTGCTTGTAGGCCACGATTGCGAGCGTCTCCATAGCAGCCGCGGACAACCGGGCGGCCTGGCCGTCGAGCACGAAGCGCTCGACATGAACGGCCATCTGCGGGTCGCTCTGAAACCGGTAGCCGCCCGCCACGCGGACGAGAACGAAGCCGCGCCCATCGGCAAGGTACTGCTCGGCCATCGACGCGCAAAGGGCCTCCACATCGACAGATGTCATCGCGACCAGCTCGCCCAACAACTGTGGGGTGACGGGCTCGTCGGCCACCATGAGGATCGCCTCGATAACGCGTGCGGCATCGTCGGCTTCGAGATTGGTGGGCCCAGGGTCGGTTGGTTCTGGATCGGGTTCGGTCAGGTCGTCGTCACTCATCATCAGCCTTCGTAGTCATCCACTTCTATCCGAATCCCACCCACGACCACGACGCTCTCCTCGGTGGCAAGTCGCTCCGCTACCGCGCCGGAGATAGCCGCATCGAGTTCCGCTTCAACGTCGTCATCTTCGAGGTCATCGAGCGAAACCTCGTGTGCCTCCAGAACGGTCGCGACACGAGCGGCGGGCCGGACCAGCCCCGGCACCGGCTCCGGCCCGTCGGGACGCCACACGACCGACAGTTCCCCGAAGTTCGAGGGCTGGTCGATCTCGATCCAGCCCTGTTTATAAAGCTCTAGAACGGCGAGGAACCGCACGATCACCTCCATTGGCTCGACGTGTTCGCCGAACAGCGAACGGAACGCCGCTCGTCCCATTCCTGGCAGCATCGACGCCAACTCGCCAACCGCGTCGGCGACCGTGAACTTCACTTCGGTCACGTGGTCGAGGTTGACCTTCGGCGGGATCTTCGGCAGCAGCGCCCTCGTGATCGCCCGCACAAACGCGGCCCGCAGCTGCAGCGCTGTCGTGTGTTCAAGTGGGTCCGGTGACAGGTTGGCGAAACGTTCCTCGGTGCCGCCGATCCGTGCAAACGAACGACCGGCTGCTGTCTCCATGTCCACGAAAGCCGCGGCGGCATGGCGGAACGTCTGATACTCCAGCAGCTTCGCGAGGAGGAGGTCGCGCTCTTCGAGCAGTGCCAGCTCCTCGTCCATGTCGACGTTGCCGCGCTCCGGCAGAAGCTTGCGCAACTTCAGCTCCACCAGCGTCGCTGCGATCAGCAAGAATTCGGTGGCGACGTTGAGATCGAGTGACTGCATCCGTTCGATCTCGACGAGGAACGCGTCGACGATCCGGGAGATCGATACCTCGAACAGGTTGACCTGGTCCTTTGCGATCAGGTGCAGGAGGAGGTCGAACGGTCCTTCGTAGACCGCCGTTGAAACCTCGTAGGACACGGCTAAAGAGGATAGGCCCCCACTCCCCGGCGCGATTCTCGGCCGACTGGCGAATTCGTTGACGGGCCGGCGACTCGGTCCCCTACGCTTCCAGGCTCATGACGCGCGTCCTCTCCTGCTTCCAGCCCACCGGCGAAATCACCCTCGGCAACTACCTCGGGGCGCTGCTGCACTGGGTCAATGACCAGGGTCCGGAGAGCTTTCATGGCGTCGTTGACCTGCACGGACTCACGGTCGTGCGTGATCCGGGCGAGCTGCGCACGAAGACATTGGAAACCGCCAAGGTGTTCCTCGCCGCCGGTCTCGACCCCGAACATACGACGCTGTTCGTCCAGTCTCACGTCCCGGAACACGCGCAGCTCGGCTGGATCATGGAATGCATGGCCGGGTTCGGCGAGCTGTCCCGGATGACCCAGTTCAAGGACAAATCCGACAAACAATCCGACGGCTTCGTGTCCACGGGCCTGTTCACCTACCCCGCTTTGATGGCCGCCGACATCCTCCTCTACGACGCTGAACGTGTGCCGGTTGGCGACGATCAGCGTCAGCATCTGGAGTTGTGCCGCGACGTCGCCCAGCGGTTCAACGCCCGCTACGGGCAGACGTTCGTGGTCCCGGAGGCGGCCATCCCGAAGGTCGGTGCGAGGATCATGGACCTCCAGGACCCGACGTCCAAGATGTCGAAGTCGGCTGACTCACCCCAGGGCACGATCCTGGTGCTCGACGAGCCCGCCGTATTGGAACGCAAGGTGAAGCGGGCCGTCACGGACACCGATGGATCGGTCCATTTCGACCCGGTCGCCAAACCCGGCATCGCCAACCTGCTCACGATCCTGGCGGTGTGCACGGGCGTCGACGACCCGGCGACGCTGGCCGACAAGTACACCCAGTACGGGACGCTGAAGGCGGATACGGCAGCCGCGCTGATCGAGTTCCTGCGTCCACTCCAGACCCGCTACGCAGAGCTCACGGCCGACCCGGCGTTCGTACGCGACGTGCTGGCCAAGGGTGCGGCAAAGGCCCGCGCCGTGGCGTCCATGACGCTCGCCCGCGCCTATGCCGCAGCGGGCCTCCTCCCGGCGTAAGGCCCCCGCCACCAACCGTGGCGTCGCGACGACGTGCCCGCTCGAATTGCTCGTCGTGCCCTTCGTCGCGGTACATCCGGTGCGCTCGCGGTACACACGGCGCGCCCAAATGCCCCGCGGACGGACCGGATGTACAGCGACCCAGCAGTTGTGCGACCCGCCGCGCCCGACTCGCTCAGCGGGACTTGGCGCGGGGGTGGGCGAGGTCGTACGCGGTTCGCAGACGGTCGGTGGACACCTTCGTGTAGATCTGCGTCGTCGACAGCGACGCGTGGCCGAGCAGCTCCTGCACCGTCCGGATGTCCGCGCCGTGGTCGAGCATGTGAGTTGCACATGAGTGACGGAACACGTGCGGGTGCACGAATTCCGCCAGCCCGGCACCCTCGGCGTGCTTGCGTACGACGCCCCACGCACCTTGGCGTGACAGCCGCCCGCCCCGCTGGTTCAGGAATACCGCCGAGGCGTCATCGCGACGACGCCACTTCGGCGGAACCATTTTCGGACGCCCCGCCGCACCCAGCCACTCCGAGATGGACGTCACCGCGAAGCGCCCCAGCGGCACCAGACGCTCCTTGTCGCCCTTGCCGACCACCCGCGTCATCGCGTCATCGAGGTCTATATCGCCCAGCGACATGCCGCACAGCTCGCTGATCCGCACGCCGGTCCCGTACAGGACCTCCAGGATCGCACGGTCGCGGTAGTCGGCCGCGGTGACGCCGTGCACCTGGCCCAGCACCGCCACAACCTGCGCCTCCGTGAGCGCCTTCGGGATCGACGAGGGCGGACGCGGCAGCTCGATGTGCATCCCCGGGTCGGCCACACCGACCGACTCGGTGGCCAGGAACCGATGGAGGTTGCGGACGGCGACCATCGTCCGCTTGGTCGAAGCCGCAGCGAGACCCCGAGCGCGCAGCGTCGCCATGAAGTCCACGAGGTCCGCCTCCGCCGCGGCCGCAAGAGCCACCGCACGCGCATCGAGAAACGTCTGATAGGCCGCCAGATCCCGCCGATACGCGGACAGCGTGTTGCGGCTCCGGCCCCGCTCCACCGTCAGCCAGGTGAGGTAGTCCTCGATGCCGACGTCGAGGACCCCCACGGCCTACCGCCGGGCGACCAGCAGCAGGCCCACCAACGACTTGCCGTCCTCGATCTCGCCCGCAGCAATCATGTCCAATAACGAGTCGAGCGCAAGACGGCGAATCTGGAGATGACGCTCCTCCGCCCCGTCCGCCTCCCGCTCGACCGCTGTCAGGCCGGTGCCGAGATACAGCGCGATCACCTCATCGGTCATGCCGGCGGCAGGCGTGTACGTGATGAGAAGCTCCAACGACGCCGCCATCAACCCGACCTCTTCGCGCAACTCCCGAGCCGCCGCGTCGAGCAGCGCCTCGCCCGGCTTGTCCAGCAGACCCGCGGGGATCTCCCAGATGGAGCGTCCTAGCGCCGGACGGTACTGGCGGATCATCGTGACCGTGCCGTCGTCGTGCAGCGGCACGACTGCCACCGCGCCCGGATTACGGACGATCTGACGGTCGAACTCCTCGCCGTCCGGCGAGCGGAACCGCTCCTCCTGCACCGTGAACACGGCCCCGCGATACGCAGGCACTGCGGAGAGCCGCTCAAAAACCGGATCGTCCATCAACAAAAGCCTCAGGAGTGCGTGACGTGCACGGGGGCCATGTCGTGAACGTCGATGAGCCGCGGGTGCCGTCCCTCAAACCGGTCGACCGCCGCACCGATCAGCCCGCGGAACAGCGGATGCGCGCGCTCCGGCCGGGACAGGAACTCCGGGTGAGCCTGCGTGCCGACCCACCACGGATGGCCGGGCAGCTCGATGAACTCGCACAACCGCCCGTCGGGCGACATGCCGGACAGCACCAGCCCACCCTCCTCCAGGCGACGGTGGTACCGGGGGTTCACCTCGTAACGATGGCGGTGGCGCTCGTACACGACCTCTTTGCCGTACACGCCGTGGACCTGCGTGCCAGCGCGTAACGTCGCCGGATAGACACCGAGACGCTGCGTGCCTCCCATGTCCACCACGTTGCGCTGCTCATCCATGAGGTCGATGACCCGGTGCGGCGAGCTTGCATCGAACTCAGCCGACGTTGCTCGTTCCAGTCCGAGGACGTTGCGGGCATAGTCGATGACCATCGTCTGCAACCCGAGGCAGATGCCGAGACAGGGAATCTGATTGACCCGCGCCCAGGTAGCCGCGGCGATCTTGCCCTCGATGCCGCGTTCGCCGAAGCCGCCGGGAATCACGATCCCGTCGAAGTCCGTCATGCGCCCGTCGCGGAGCATGTCGGGCACCTGCTCGGCCTGAACCCACTCGATGTCGACCTTCACTCCGAAGTGGAAACCCGCATGCTTGAGCGACTCGACAACCGAAAGGTACGCGTCCGGTAAGTTCACATACTTTCCGATGAGCCCGATCTTCACCTCGCCTTCGAGGTGATTGACACGGTTGACAAGTGCCTGCCAGTTCGTGAGGTCGATCGGGTGCTTGTCCAAGTCGATGCGCAGGAGGTTGCACACGTACGTGTCGAGGCCCTCGTCGTGCAGGACGAGGGGAATCTCATACAGCGTCGGCGCGTCGATCGCGCTGACCACGGCCTCGTTGGCAACGTCGCAGAGGTTGCTGATCTTGCGCTTGATGCTCTCCTCGATCGGACGGTCGCTGCGGCACACGATCACATCGGGTTGGATGCCACGGGCCCGAAGCTCGGTCACCGAGTGCTGGGTCGGCTTCGTCTTCTGCTCGCCGCTCGGACCGATGAACGGGAGCAGCGTCACGTGGATGTAACACACGTTCTCGCGGCCGACCATCTTGCGGAACTGCCGGATCGCTTCCAGGAACGGGAGGATCTCGATGTCGCCGACCGTGCCACCGACCTCGGTGAGCACCACGTCGATCTCCTCCGTGGCCACCGAGGTGATCCGACGCTTGATCTCGTCGGTCACGTGCGGCACCACCTGCACGGTCTTGCCGAGGTAGTCGCCCCGACGTTCCTTGGCGATGATCGTCTGGTAGATCGAGCCCGTGGTGGCGTTGCCCGTGCGGGGCAGGTTCTCGTCGATGAAGCGCTCGTAGTGCCCGAGGTCGAGGTCGGTCTCCCCACCGTCGTGGGTTACGAACACCTCCCCGTGCTCGAACGGGTTCATCGTTCCGGGGTCGACGTTGAGATACGGATCGAGCTTCTGCATGGTGACCCGAAGACCACGCTGCTTCAGCAGTCGGCCGAGCGAGGCCGCGGTTATGCCCTTGCCGAGCGAGCTTGCTACGCCACCCGTTACGAAGATGTGTTTCGCCACGGGTGAGCAGGCTACCGCGGAACGGGCGGCTCGGTGTGGCTCCGCTTGGCCGTGATGACGTCGTCGGGCATCTCCATCAGCGCCCGGTACACCTTCTCCGGGTACCTCGCATGCGGTTTGGATGGGTCGATCGGCGGGTTCTTGACCGGGTCGCCGTTGTTCACATACGACGCTGGTTTCGTGAAGCGAGCGAGCTCATCGGCGTTGATCCCGGCAAGCGCGACAACCTCCGGGTCGATCCACTGACGCTCGTCGATCCCCTCGCCCGACCACGCGATCTCCAGGTTCAGTCCCTCCGGCCCGGCGAAGTAGATCGACGAGCACATGCCGTGTTCCAGCGGCCCGTACACGTTGACGCCTCTCGACCGGATGCGGTCCCGCAATGCGAACAGCTCGGCCTTGTCTGCGACGCTGAACGCGACGTGCTGCATCGTCCCCGGAGCGGCGGGCTTGCCGGGATTCTCGGCATGGCTGACGCCCCACACCGGCTCGATGTCACGCATGGCGTCGGTCTGGACGAACGCCACGTAGCTCGACTCGTTGAGCTGCAGGAACCCGTGGAATGCTCCATCCACACCGTGCATCCAGTACAGCGCCTTGAGCTCACACCCGAGGACGTCGGTGAAGAACTCGATCTGCGCCTTGATGTCGGCCGTGCAGATGGCGAGGTGGTGGACGCCGTTGGCGAGCCCCGTTCCCCGCAGCGAAGTCGGTGCGGGCAGCGTCTGGGTCGAGCTCTCGGCCATGGGAACGTCCTCCTCGGAGTGGTCCGCCAATCATGGCCCACCCAACGTGAACCGTTCGACTCGGTGGCATTTCATCCGCGGCACGGTCGCGGTACATCCGGCCCGCTCGCGGTGCATTCGGGCGCGCCAAGTGCACCGCGAACGAACCGGATGTACCGCGAAGTTCGTTGCAACGGCGATACCTACGACGCTGCACTACGGGACCGGTGGCGTTGCACTGCGAGTAGAGCCCGACATCGGGAAGACTGCACCGTCGACCCGAGCCCCGGAGGCCACATGTCTGAAGTCCAGCCCGATCTCGCGCGCATCGAAGCCGCTGTGCGCGAGATCCTGTTCGCCGTCGGCGAAGATCCCGACCGCGACGGGCTCCTCAGCACACCGGGACGAGTGGCCCGCATGTACGCAGAAGTACTCGGCGGCATCGGAACGGACCCTGGACAGCACGTCGAAACGTCGTTCGCCCTCGAGCACGACGAAATGGTCATGGTGCGCGATATTCCGTTCTCGTCGCTGTGCGAACACCACATGGTTCCGTTCATGGGCAAGGCCCACGTGGCCTACGTTCCCGGCACCCACGGCCGCGTCACGGGCCTGTCGAAGCTCGCCCGCCTGGTCGACGGCTACGCGCAACGCCTCCAGGTGCAGGAGCGCCTCACCAGCCAGATCGCAGACACGATGGTGCGCTCCCTCGATCCGCGCGGCGTCCTCGTGGTGCTCGAAGCACAGCATCTCTGCATGTCGATGCGCGGCGTCAAAAAACCTGGAGCGACGACGGTCACATCGGCGGTGCGCGGGCTGTTCCGCGAGGACGCCCGTGCCCGTGCCGAGGCAATGAGCTTCATCAACGCGTCGCACTGAACGCGGCCTTTCCACGTGGGCTTTCCGACGCTCTCCGTCACGGTCCCCGGCTACGTCGACCGTGCGCTCGCCGACTCCCTCGACGCCACCACCTACGCCGCAGCGTCCGACATCGTCGAGCTGCAGGCACTGTTGACCGGCGGCCCTGGCCGCCGGGGTCAGCTCACCGCAACCGCGTGGATCTTCGACCCGAGCGACCGGTTGATCCTTCTGGCCCGGCACCGGCTGCTTGGATGGTCCAACCCGGGCGGCCACGTCGAACCCGGCGAATCTCCCCTCGACGCTGCTGCCCGCGAGACATTCGAGGAGACCGGAATGCAGGTCGGCTCAGTGACGCCGAGCCCGGTATCGCTCCACCCTCGCTCGATTCCGCCGACGGGTGACGGGCCCGCCCACCTCCACTGGAACCTCGGGTATCGATTTGTGGCCGACGCCTCGCACACACCACTCGCCGAGCCCGGACAGCCAGTGGCCTGGTGGCCCGTCGACCGCCTGCCCGACGACTGCGTTGCCGACCTTCACGAGGGCGTCGAACGAATCCTGCGCGGCAACGCGTGACGCCGCGCTCATGGAACCCCCTCCGCCGGCCCGGGCCAGCGTCGCGTTACTACGTCCATTCCGCAGAATCCTCCGCCATGGCAGCGGGTTCACCGCGTCGCGGTACAACCGGTGCTTCCGCGGTACAAAGAGTGCGCCCGAACGCACCGCGAACGGGCGAAACGCACCGCGGTACGGGCGAAACGCACCGCGTACCGAGATCAGCACGCAGACGCGACCCGAGTTCAGACGCGTACGTGGGACCGGGCTCCTGGGCCCGGTCCCACGTTCGTTCTGTGGCAGGTACTGCGAAGTGGATCAAACCCGCTAGCTCAGGTCACGATAAGGCCGACCTGCACCGAAGCCGCAGTGGTTCCGCTGCTCGAGGTGATCGTGAACGGGGTGTACGACCCGATCGTTGCGCCAGCATCAGCGGCGAGGGTAACGGTGAGGGCAAACGGCTGGTTCGCCGTGGCCGTCGTGTTCGTGATTGTGACCAGTCGCACGCCGGCCGGCAGGCCGGTAAGCCCCGTGTTGATCGTGCCGGTGAAGCCTCCGAACGGAGTGACGGTCAGCGTGACGTTGGCGGCACCTCCGCGGGGAACGGTCACGGTTGACGGGTTCGCCGCCAGCCCGAACCCGGCACTGATCGGACGTGCCACGACCAGCTGCAGACCAATTTGGCGCACGACGCCTCCGCTTCGTCCGGTGACCACAATGTTGTACGTCCCGTTCGGAGTCGAAGCGCCGACGCTGGCCGTGACGTTGAGCGACCTGGCATTGGTGTTGTTCGCACTGAACGCGACCGACGTCCCGGTGGGTACGCCCTCAGCGGTGTACGACACCGTCGGTCGGTCGTCGAGCGGTGAGCCGATGTCGAGGCGGTAGACGGCGTTGCCATTAGACGTACGGGTGATCGATTGCGGAGTTGCGATCATCGCGAATTCGCCGGTCACCCTCACGGTGAGTGCGACCACTGCTGCCCGCTGGGTTGACCCGGCCGAGCCCACAACCGTCATGACGTAACGACCGGCAGCGGTGCCCGTCTTCGGGGTGAGGTAGAGGACCGTGTTCCCGTTCGAAGGATTCGGCAGGAAGCCGGCCTGGATAGTGGCAGGGAGGCCCGAAAGCGTGAATTGGACCGGTCCACCGAATCCAGCATTTCGGTCCACAATCACGGGGAACGCGACCGACTCACCGGTGGAGCCACTGCGCTCCGGGCCATCGATGGCGACGCCGAACACCGGTGGCTGCGTCACTAGCACGACGGGAACGGTCGGTTGCGTCACCACCGGTGCGGGTGGCCTCGTGACCGGCGGAGCAGTGATCGGCGGAGCGACTACGACCACGTGTCCAACGACCTGCAAACGAAACGCCGCTCGCCGGATCCGCCGATTGGCCGAACCGAGAAGCGTGTACACCTCGTTGCTCGACGGCGCGTTGGCCGGAACGTAGACGTTCAGCCGATACCTGGTCGAGGAGACTCGTTCGATCTCGACATCGATCGAGTCGGGAAGGCCGTCGACGTCGAAGACCGGCCTGGGGGTAACCCGTGCACCGGAACGCACGCGGACGGGGAATGACGCCACGCCACCGGCGTCTACACGAATCGCATCAGGCGAAATGGAGATAGCGAAATCGGCGCTGCTGGTCGGGACCCGACGCGTCGCCGCTGCTGAAGGGACGGTGAGCCCAACGGCGCCGACCAACATCGCGACAAGCGGCGCAAGTACAGCTGTTCGGCGCAGGGAGGGGAAGATCTGTCGCATTTCGGAACTCCTTGGAGGAGGAATGAGGCTTGGAAGGCCTTCTGACATCTAAGACAACGGGTCGAGTGTGAGGGACGGGTAAGGAGCGCGGCATCGCTCGATGAGCGTTCGCTCGGATTTACATTTTGTAAAGTACCGGTCATGACCACTCCCGCAGCGCTCTACCTCCAGGATGCCCACACGATTCGCGACGGCATGGACATCGTTCGCTATGCCGAGCAGAAGGGATTCGTGGCGGTCTGGCAGGCCGAATCGCGTTTGGTTCGCGACGCGATCCCGCCGATGGCTGCGTTTGCCGCAGTCACGGACACGATCAAGGTCGGGTCGGGCGTTGCCGACTGCTGGACCCGAAATCCTGCGCGTCTCGCCGCCACGTTCTCGACGCTCGACGACCTTGCGCCGGGGCGCATCATCCTCGGACTCGGCGCGTGGTGGGACCCGCTCGCGGAGAAGGTCGGGATTGCCCGCAAACGGCCGCTCGGCGTCATGAAGGAAGTGGTGACGGTCGTCCGAGCCTTGCTGGCCAACGAGACCGTGACGTTTCACGGCGACTACGTGCACGTCGACGGCATCGAGCTCGACTACGTGTACCAGGAACGTCGCCCAAAAGATGTGCCGATCTACATCGGGGCGACGGGTATGAAGATGATGGAGCTGACCGGCGAAATCGCCGACGGGGTGGTGCTCAACTACCTCGTGTCGCCGACCTACAACGCGCAGGCCATGGAGGCGCTCGCCATCGGGGCTGCCCGGTCTGGACGCTCCATCGATGACCTCGACCGGCCGCAGCTCGTCGTGTGCAGCGTCCACGAGGACCGGGCGACCGCCCTCGACATGGCCCGCATGATGGTCACGCAGTACCTCGGTCAGCAGCCACACATCATGAAGGCATCGGGCGTGCCGCAGGACCTGCTCGATCGTGTTGGCGAGGTGTTGACGTGGCCGGCCACCCACGAGCAGGTGGTCGCTGCGTCGAGGCTGGTGCCCGACGAGATCGTGCAGATGCTGACCGCCTCGGGCGCGCCGGCCGAGGCTCGCGACCGTGTCTCGCACTACATCCGCAACGGGTGCACGTGCCCGATCCTGTA
>JAYSSR010000059.1:0-30733 GCA_043720395.1 Acidimicrobiia bacterium | reverse complement strand
AAGACGTTGGGGACGAACCCGAGGTTCGCTTGCGCCTTCGCGAAAAGCTTCGCAAGGTCCTCGGGAAGGTCGTCTAAATCGGGGACCGGATACCAGCTGATGTCGGCGTCGTCGTGCATGTCGCGAGGGTAACGGGCATGGCCGATCAGCGACACTCGGTCTGGTTAGTAAGCACACTGACTATTGAACGGCGCACCTTTTAGCGCATCTTGTGTGTTTTGCGTCGGATTTTCTTTCAGGAAAGGGCCGTTGAAATACAAGGGTTGTGGGGCTACCTCGTCGCGAAACGCCTTGTCAGGAAAGCTGAATGCTTGACAGAACTACAACGATGTCGTTTTCTGTTCGCACCTAAGAGCGCACCAGGAGGGTTGCGGTGAACAAGTCGGAATTGATCGAGGCCGTTGCAACGGCAGCAGGACTTACGAAGGCAGACGGCGAACGTGCCGTGAACGCCTTCATCGAGACGGTAGAGCAGACAGTCAAGGGTGGTGACAAGGTCACGATCCCCGGATTCGGAAGCTTTAGCGTCACAGATCGAAAGGCTCGTGTCGGTCGCAATCCGCGTACCGGCGAAGCCGTGAAGATCGCTGCATCCAAGGCCCCGAAGTTCTCGGCCGGCTCGGGATTCAAGGCTGCAGTGAATACCAAAGGCAAGGCAAAACCGGCCGCCAAGAAGGGAAAGTAATCACCATGGCTGCTGCCAAAAAGGCTGCCGCGAAGGCTGCTCCGGCAAAGAAGGCCCCCGCCAAGAAGGTCGTCGCGGCGAAGGCTGCGCCTGCCAAGAAGGCTGTGGCTAAGGCTGCGCCTGCCAAGAAGGCCGCGGCGGCGAAAGCTGCCCCGGTCAAGAAGGCGGCACCCGCCAAGAAGGTCGTCGCGGCGAAGGCTGCCCCGGCCAAGAAGGCGGCGGCTAAGGCTGCGCCGGCCAAGAAGGCCGCGGCCGCGAAAGCTGCTCCGGCCAAGAAGGCTGCGGCCGCGAAGGCTGCTCCGGCAAAGAAGGCTGCTCCGGCCAAGAAGGCTGCTCCGGCAAAGAAGGCTGCTCCGGCAAAGAAGGCCGCCGCAAAGAAGGCCGCCGCAAAGAAGTAGATCGTTCGGTCGGTATCACCGACCGAAAAATGCCGGCTCTAGAGCCGGTCAATTCGCTTGAACGCCTCGCCGGTTTCCACGCCGGCGAGGCGTCCTGCTTCCCGGGCCCGTTCGGCCACAGCCTCGCGTAAGGCGCTGACTTCGCTGGAGTCTTCACGCGGTCCGCTCGGGTCGGTGTGGATCGCCGTGCCGCTGATGTGCATCGTCGTGGCGTACTGGCTCTCGTGTGCGAGAAGTGCCTTCACCTTGGCGTCGATCACGTGTCTGATGTCTTCGACGTGGTCGGGCTCGTCGGCTTCCCACAGCAGCAGCGTCGACGGACGGTGGGGTTTTACCTGTTGCTCGGGAAAGAACTTCGGGTCTCGAGAGGCCACGATTGCATCGGTCGTTAGGAAACCCGCGTGACGGTGATCGGGATGAATGCGGTAGCGACGCCACGGGTCATGGCCGAGGACGACGTCGGGTTGGAAGCGTCGAATCCAATACGTGACCTCCCAGCGCTGGCGAAGGCCGCTGTCGAGCTCCCCATCGATCCAACCGAGGAAGACCACGTCGCCCTCGCTACGGCCGCCACCGAGGGCACGAGCGGCCGCACGCTGCTCACCTTGACGCGTGACGACGAGCTGCGCTGGATCGACGTGAGGGTCCCACGTGCCCTTGGAGCCGTCGGTGAGGACAAGGTGGAAGATCTCACAGCCGTTTGCGGCCCACTTTGCGAGCGTGCCGCCACATCCAAACTCGACGTCGTCGGGATGCGCACCGATTGCCAAGGCCCTGGCCGGTGTCGTGAGGTTGGTCGAGACCGAGTTGCGGGTTGGCAGGGCGAAGGACTCGGGGACGCTCATGAGCGAACGGTAGCGGCGTGGTTTGCGTGCACGAGACGTAAATCGGAGGGCACGTCGACGTCGAAGCTCAACGCTCGGTCGGGCGCGACTCGCACGGAAAGGCCCGTGGACAGCGCGGCGTCGTGGTGGCGCTGGAACGAGCGTGCGCCGTAGCTGAACGTGAACGGGGTGGCTGTGGGGAGGCAGAGGACGTTGGTTCCGTCAGCGCGACGATCGGGCACCAGTGTGATGCCGTCGAAATCGGCAACCCATCGAAGGTCGCGGGCAAGGGGCAGGTCGGCATGGCACACGATCACCCGGTCGATGCCACGGTCGAGAAGTTGTGCGATGCCCGACTCGATCGCCCCGTTGAGGCCTCGGCCTGGCTCACGCAGAACCATGGCCCCGTGATCGTTGGCCCACGACGCCACTTCGGCATCGTCGCACACGACTGCGGTGTCGAGGCCGCGCGCAGCGACAAGCACGTTCGCTGCCATTCGTCGTGCGAGGACGGCCCGATGTGGTGCGTCGAGCAAGGGGGAGAGGCGTCGCTTGGCGAGTCCGAAGCCCTTCACCGGCACCAGCACCACGACGCGCTCCGGCCGTACGTGCGGGCCTTGGGGCATTACAGAAATTTGGCGGCGGCGATGACGAGCCCGCCCATCGTGCACATCACGCCGACGAGTTGCAGGAACATCGCACGCATCGATTTCAGGTTGTCCGATGCAGAGTGCGTGATCTCCGCGACGAGGTCCGAACGGAGCCCGCTGATCTCGGAGCGAAGGCGCTCGTCTGCGTGAGCGAACCTGGCCGTCGTGCTGTTTTCGAGGTGTTCGAACCCTGCGTCGACCTTGTCGAATCGTGCCTCGACCCTTTCGAATCGCGCGTTGGTCCGGGCCTCGACCTGTTCGAATCGTGCGTTGACCTGTTCGAATCGTGCGTTGGTTCGGGCCTCGGCCTGGTCGAACCTGGCGATCATGCTGGCTTCGACCTGGTCGAACCGTGCGTTCATACGGACCTCCAGGAGGTCGACGCGGTTGTTCGTAGCGAACCCACCCTCGGCGATTGGTGGGAGCACGGTCAGAAGCGTGGTTGCAGGTTGGTCGCCTAGCACGGTGACAAGCATTGCACGCATGCCCATCCACTCGTCAATGGTGGGCAGGTTGGTGGGCGCGGAAGTTGACATGGTTCCTCCAAAATTCGGAGCGCGAATGAACGCGGATAGGACCTCGGGGGAGATGTGGACATTGTACGGATGGGTAGTGACAGTTTCGGGAGGACCGGTCATGTCTTCGCCCTTCGCCTCGATCCCCGTGGTAGATGCGGCTCCATGCGGCTCCATGTGCCTTGGCCGCGCTCGCCATCCGTCGAGGGTGTCGTCTCGAAGACGATGGTATGGAACTTCCCCGTGGCATTGTCCGCGCCTGTTCTTGTTGACGAATTTCGCTGGTCGCGAGTGCGAAGTGCGTTTGCGGGCCTCATGGCCGGTGCCTCGGGCCTCGCAGCGGGTGAACTGGATGCCGGGATCGATCATGACTTCGCGTCACCCGTCATCAGCGTTGGGAACAAGGCATGGCCGCCGATCCTGCTGCCACAGCTGCTTCAAACAACCCTCAACTCACGACGCTGGTTGCCGCGGTGAAGGCCGCAGGCCTCGTCGACACGCTTAATGGCCCCGGTCCGTTCACGATCTTTGCTCCGGTCAACTCGGCGTTCGCCAAGCTTCCCGCAGGCACCGTCGAGACGCTGGTCAATCCGGAGAACAAGGACAAGCTGACCTCGATCCTCACGTACCACGTGATTGCCGGCAAGAAGCTCTCAAGCGCTGACCTTGCCAAGACGACGACATTCGACACCGTCAATGGCGGCAAGCTGACCGTTTCGGTGAGCGGTAGGACCGTCACGATCAATGGTGCAACGAAGTCGGTTCTCGCCGACGTGCAGGTTGCCAACGGCACCGTCTACCTGGTCGGCAGCGTTCTCTTGCCGTCGTGATGCTTGCGGGCTGACCCGCTCCACAACCGATCCCCCGCAACCCAGCGGCAGCAGTGCTCCACCCTCCGGAGCGCGGC
Organism: Acidimicrobiia bacterium; assembly: GCA_043720395.1. Lineage (GTDB taxonomy): Bacteria > Actinomycetota > Acidimicrobiia > Acidimicrobiales > JANYDT01 > JANOYY01. The sequence continues at coordinate 26,754 of JAYSSR010000059.1, read as the reverse complement.
TGCCGCTGGGTCGCGTTCGACCTCTTGCTCGGCGGGTCTCGGAGCGCAGTTTGACTGTGCGATGTGTGGCGCTCAGCGCACGTCACGTGGCGGCTGCGCCCGGGACTCGGGGTCCGGTCGGTGCGGCACGGTCACCTGGTTCGCCCCGGCCGCTACGGCATCGATGTCGTGGAGGCGTCGAGCACGATGATCAGCGGAGTCGCCGCGTCGGGAGCGCTTGTCGGCACGACCAACACCGGCGGGATCGTGGTCGGCGGGGCGGTGCCCAGCGGCGCGGTTTCGGGCGGCGTGGTGGGTGGAGGGACGGTCGTCACCGAGAGCGCGGCGGGAAGGGTGTCGTAGGGATTCGGCAGGACGTCCTCGGTCGCGTAGAGCAGGCCGACGCGGTGTCGGCCAGCGAGATCACGGACGAAGGAAGCCGACCCCGGCGGCACCGCGTAGACGATGTTCCAGAACCGCGAACTCGGATGGCCGCTCGCCCACGGCGGGCCTTGGTATCGGAGGTACGAGTCGAAGGGACCTTCGAAGGTGACGATGATGTCCGCCGCGTCAGCCCAGCAGGCGGCCGGGATGATGCCCGGGTTGACCGCCGCAAGGCCGCCGTTGGCGCGCACCGCGGCGATCCACGGCTGGTACGTCCGCAGGGAGGGGCAGTCGACCGTGGCCTCGTCGAGGAAGATGTCGGTCACGCCGTAGAACCGTTTGTACGAGTCGATGTCGGCCAGCACCGCGGTCCCCGCGCCGTACCCTGTTGCGACGTAGCCAAGGACGCGGACGCCCTTCTGCTTCGCGAGTGCGATCACCCGCGCATAGCCCGCGTCAGGAGCGACGCCTGGACCGTTGGCCGGGTTCATCACGGCGATGCTCACGCGCACATCGCCGGTGTTGGCCGTGCCGAGCATGACGTCCCACAGTGGGCTTGGCGTGAAGTAGGCCGGTACGGCGGCGGTGATCGGCGGAGCGGTCGTCGTGGTCGCGGCGGCGGTCGTCGGGGGAGTGGAGGGCCGCTCGCTCGACGAGGTGAGCGACGCAGCAACGGTGCCGTCGGTCGTAGGCGCAGCGGTGACGGACGGTATGACCGAGGTGTCGGTGGTCGTGCCCGCCGCGCACAGGCGAGGCCGAGGACGGCCACAGCAGCCGCTGCAGCGGAGGCGGCACGCACGGGGAAGCGAGTCGTGATGGGCCCAATGTACGGCAGGGTGCGGCCTCCAGAAATCGGGGAGGTGGCACTGCCCAGCCTCACGTGAACTCGCCATACATCCCAATTGGGACGGCTGACTGTTGAGGTTGTGTTCTCGACTGGCGGGCCGCATATCGCCGCAACGGAGGCCGTCCCAATTGGGACGGCTGACACACCGGGCGATCAGCAGCACCAATTCGGTGAACTTGGTTTCGTCGTATCGAATGTTCATGGGTTCATTTTCTCACCGGCCTATGACAGTTTCCCGACCGGGCGGGTTCGTGTGCGACATCGTGCGGCGTCCAGCGCCACGACCGACTGTCCGGACCGGTGTCATGCGTGCGTTGCGCGCCCAACGCTTCGTCGCGGTACATCCGGACCGGTGTCATGCGTGCGTTGCGCGCCCAACGCTTCGTCGCGGTACATCCGGTGCGTTCGCGGTGCATTGGGGCGCGCCGAACGCACCGCAAAAGGACTCGATGCACCGCGACCTTCCTCACGGCCCCGCAAGTTTCACCGTGAGATGTGTGGCGCTCAGCGCACGTCTTGGGCTGTGCCGCGCGACGCCATCGGGACGTCCTCAGTCAGGTGAGGCAAACTGTCATAGGCCGACCGTACTCTCGACTGCGTGAACTCCATGACTGAGCTGCTTGAACAAGACCTGGGTGCCACCCTCACGTGGTTGGAATACCTCGACCTGCCCTTCGAGACTCGGAACATGGACCTTATCGATGGGAGAGTCATCGTGAACGCGCCAGGTCCGAACCACGAGCGAGTCGTTGGGTATTTGCTCCGCGCTTACTTCGAGTGGGCTGAGGATCGAGCCGACCCGGGAGAGTTTTCCACTCAGCAGCCCGTTGGAATCGCCGTCGATAGGGGCTACCAACCGGACTTGTCGTGGTGGCCCGAGGACCGTTGCTCGACCGACGCCGAGGAGGCAGCCTTCGTGGGCCTTCCTTCGATCGTCGTGGAGGTGCTCTCGCCCTCGACGCGGGCGCGTGATCGAGTGCGAAAGCGAAACGACTACGAGCGGATCGGAATCGCCGAGTATTGGATCATTGATCCCGTGTCGAAATCCGCGATTCTGCTGCGACGCTCCGGCCCGAGTGCCCCATACGACGTTCAGCTGAGCGTCGCCACCGACGAGACCATCACTTCGCCGCTGCTTCCCGGCTTCGGCGTCGTGGTCGGAGACCTCTTCCGCCGACGCTGAGCGATCGGACGCGACCTACCTCCGACGCCGGACCTTTATCGCACGGATGTCCACGCGCTCGCCCGTTGCCGCGTCGACGACCACGGGCGTGATCGCTTCGCCCGTGTCACGCCTCGCCAACTGCAGAGGCGGTGGCGCGTCGGGCGCGAAGAGCCAGTCCTCCCCGAACCGCCACATCGCCGCGAGCACCTCGAAGAACGCACGACCCCTGTCGGTCAACACGTACTCGTAACGGGGAGGACGCTCCTGGTACGCGACCCTCTCGAGGAAGCCCTCATCCACGAGCCGGCCAAGTCTTGCGGTCAGCGTCGCCCGGCTCACCCCGAGACGCTCCTGGAACTGCTCGAAACGTGTGCAGCCGAAGAGCGCCTCGCGCATCACGACCGGCGTCCACCAGTCGCCCATGACGTCCGTCGTGCGGGCGATCGGGCACGGCGAGTCGTCAAAGCGGGTGCGTCGCACGGCTGCCGGTCACGAACCGGTGGGGATCCGACGCGCGATCTCGTGCGCGTCGGCAGCGGTTTGTCCACTCTTGGCGACTAAAAAGCACGCGATGGGCGCGGCCTTGCGTTCCGAGGCATGCGCGGCCGTTCCGGCGAGCGAGAGGAGTTCCTCGATCACCTCGTCGGTTGGGGCCTCGAGGCCGAGCTCTTTAGCGAAGGCCGCGATCCAAGTTGCAGCGTCCACGGGTCTCACGCCCCAATCGGTTCGAGACGCGCCGGGACGTGTTTGTGGAACGGCGTCCCCGCGATCGGGTCGCGGTGCGAGGCGTCAGTGAGGTCGTTGGGCGCTATGCCCCGCACGTCGTCGGACGTTCCCACGCCGAGTCCGTTCGGGAGGCTGATGTGGCCGCTGCGCATCATCTCGCTGACCTCGATCATGACGTCGACGCTTGCCCGGCTCGTCGTCAGCCGAGCTTTCACGCCGTCGGTGAGGCCGAGACGCTCAGCGTCGACAACCGACACACGTAGTGCGCCATCGAGGTCCTTCCTGCGCCACGTGTTGTCGCGAAAAATGGTGTTCGCCGTGAAGGAGCGACGCTCGCCCGCCGACAGGACGAGCGGGAACTCGGCGGGCGAGACTGCAGCGGGCGTCGCAGCCACGTTGCGCAACTCGTCGAACATCGCCAGCAACTCCGGTACGGCGAGGTGGATGCGACCGTCGTCGGTCTTGACCCGACGCCACGACTCCTCGTACTCGTCGATCGTGAACGCGACGCCGCTGGGACTGTTCAAGATGGCGTCGAACAGTTTCTCGCCGGGCTCGAGGCCTTCGCCTGTGAAGCCCGCTCGCTTGACGCTCTCCGGAAAGCTCAGCGCGCATCGTTGTGCCGCTCCCCACAGGATTGCGGCGCTTACGGCACCGTGTGGCAGGGTCGGGCCGAGCGTTCGGTACAGCACGATCGGAGCGAGTTCGCCGAGCCTCGCGTCGGTAGCTGTTGCTGCGACGAATGCCGTTGCGAACGCGGCCCGGCCCTGCGCCGCAGCAGCTCGGAGCGGTTCGTAGTCGTCATTAGTAAGCGCGCCCAGTGCTTCCACGAGTCGGGCATGGATCTCCGGCTCGGGCAACGTGTTCGGCAGCGGCTCGACCACCGGACGGCGCAGATGGAACACGTTGGTCGGAAACTCGAAGTTGAAGAACGTCGCCTCGTGCTTCTCGTACTGCGATTGTGCGGGCAGCACGTAGTCGGCGAGGCGAGCGGTCTCGGTGAGTGCGACGTCGATGACGACGAGCAACTCCAACGATTCCAGGGCCTCGCGCATCCGCCGGGAATCGGCGATCGAGTGTGCGGGATTTCCCGACTCGACCAGCATCGCCCGGTACCGGTTCGGATGATCGGTGAGGATCTCTTCGGGAACGACGTTGCAGGGGACCAGCCCGGAAATGATACGTGCACCTACTACTGGCGTGAGCTGTGCTCCGTGTTTCGGGTTGGTGGTGTTCGCCCTTGCGAGTGCAATGAGGCTGCTCGGAACGAACTGCGTGCCGGGCTTGGCGAAGTTCCCGGTGAGGAGCCACACGAGCTTTTCGAGGTAGCTGTTCAGCGTGGAGTGCAGGCCCATCTGCACACCCAGGTCTTCGAAGGCCGCGACGCTGGCCGCGCTTGCGATGCGACGTGCCGCGGAACGGATGAGGGTCTCGTCGACGTCGCAGATCTTTGCGAACCCCGGAACGTCGATGTTACTAAGCGCGCTTTTGATCTCGTCGAAGCCGGTGGTGTGCTCGTCGACCCACGTCCGGTGGACGAGGTTCTCCTGCACGAGCACCGCGCCGAGCGCGGCGAGACACCATGCGTCGGTGCCGGGCTTGACCTGGAGGTGGAAGTCAGCAAGTTCCGCCGTTTCCGACCTGCGTGGATCGATCACAATGAGCGACCGGTCCGGGTCTCGCGCGATCTCCTTCAACGTGACGCGTGCGTGCGGGATGCCGTGCGACTGCCACGGGTTTTTGCCGACAAACAGCGCGACCTCGCAGCGCTCGAAGTCGCCGCGGACCATCGCCCCACCGACCATTTCTGAGTTCACCCAGAACTCGCCGGTCTTCTCCTGCGACAGCGCGTTCGCCCGGTACTTCGCACCGAGTGCGCGCAGCGTCGCACCGCTGTACGCGCCGCCGAGATGGTTCCCCTGTCCACCGCCCCCGTAATAGAAGATCGACGCGCCGCCGTGCGTATCTCGCACGCCTGCGAATTTCGCCGCAACCTCGCGGATTGCTGTGTCCCAGTCGATCTCTTCGAACGTTCCGTCTGCGCGCTTACGAAGTGGTGAAGTGAGGCGCTTCCCGCTGTTCTGGTAGTGATCAAGTCGCAGCGCCTTCTCGCAGGTGTATCCCTTCGAACCGGGGTGGGCCTTATCGCCGCGGATGCGCTCGAAGCTCGGGCCGCGCTGTCCGGCCGCAGACGTGCCGAGGCGGATCTCGACGCCGCAATTGCACTCGCAGAGAATGCACGCCGTCGGGTGCCAGGTCGGATCGGCGGTCGCGGTCGTTGTGTCGTTCATATGGGACGTGCCTCCTGAGTGAGTTCGGTAGATGAACTTACTCCGCTCGTTCCGCAGCGTCAAAGCCAGCCCCTAACCTCCTCGCCCGTGATCATCGGGGCACTCGGCGCGTGTCAGCGCGCACAGGTACGGGCGGGCGGCGTCGTGGTGCTCCACGAGGGCACAGGTCAAGAGCTGGAATTCACGTGGTGGATTGGTGCCGACGATCGTTGGCACGTCCTCGACACCGAGGTGACGTCCCGCCAGACGCTCGTGCGCGACGTCCCCATCGTGAGCACGGCGGCGCGCGTCCCAAGCGGTGACGCGGTTGCGAACGCCTACGTGGCAGTGCAGGGCCCACGCGAACTCGCGGTGATGGACATCGACAATCGCTCGAAGGTGCCGTTCGCCGTGGCGTTGGTGGTGCGAGGACGCGCAGCGAACGACGTCACGCTCGACGGTTCGACGGTCCGCATCGGGGGAGTGCCGCTGGTCCACCTGCCGCGGCCACCGCAGCGCAGTGCGTCGGCGACGACGACCGATGCACTGCTCGCGACTGTCACAACTGGCGCAGCCGCCGACCGTTTCGTGCCGATCGCGGGTCCGAGTGCGTCGGCGTTCCTGTTCCCGGTCACGCATGGCACCTCGCTTCGTGTGGGGGTGCTCCTGGGCGCGTCGAGTCCACTCGCGCTCGCTGCGGCCCCCGTCGTGTCGGCGCTACCGGCAGTCCACGACGTTGCCAACGGGTGGGACACGCAGCTCAGCCGCGGCGTCCAAGTCAAGCCCTCGTTTGTGGGCGGCGCGACTCCCTTTCGGACCGCGTTAGCAGCGGCACTGCTGGCCGCTGAACCGACGGTGGTCGACCCTTCGGCTTCTACGCTCGATCGAGTCCTTTTGGCGGGTGCGCTCGATCTCGCGGGATTCCATGCCGAGGCAGGTGCGCTGCTCGAAGATCTGCCCGATCGCCAGGGTCGGCGAGGTTCCTTCGACGATGACGTTGCGACGACGGCCTATGCACTCGACGCGCTGTCCCGGCACGGCGCGTTCACCCACGACGCGGTCTTCTCCGAGACGATGGCACCTACCGCCGGGGGAGCTCTGGAGTTCCTGTTGAAACGTTCAAAACGAGACGACGCGCTCATCCCGTGGCTCGGTGCCGCGACGCTAACGCCGGGCCTGTTCCGCGTGGCCCGAGACCCGCGGGCCGCCCGCCAGATCGAGAGTCGCCTGCAGACCGGCCTGACGCTGCCCGCCCTGAATCCAGCGCCGCTTCCTGCTGCCTCCGCCGGTGGCGTGTTCGCCCCCGAGGACGCGATCCGCCTGCACCAACTAGTACGCGCACATATCGAAGCCGTCGCGCGGTGCTCGGCCGGTGGCGTTGACGTGCTGGCTGGCATGGTGCCTTCGACACTCGGCACCGCACTCGACGCCCGCAACATTCCAACGCCGTTCGGCCGCCTGTCCTATTCGGTGAGATGGCATGGCGAACGTCCCGCGCTTCTCTGGGAATGCACGGCAATCCACGATGATCAGCGCGCAGCTGATCTCGTGTTGACCTCCGACAGGTTCGGCGGGTGGAGCGGCACCGGTGCTAGGGGCGATGCCCTCCTCCCCGCACCGACGAACTGACGGGGAAGCAACCAATCGAACACTCAAAAGCAAAATCCGTACTTGGGTGGTCCATTTGGGTGGTCGTCAACGCCGCATCGCCCGCGTTCTTGCAGCGAAGCCGAGACGAGGGGTGGGGCCTAGCGGTGGGTTCCCGGCGCAGCCGGGGGGGCCGCTGGGAAGGGCCCCCGAGTGACAGGACCCGTCGGCTCGGTGTTCAGTCAGCCACCGGCGAGCGCACCACGGATCCGAGCGGCCATCAAGGCCATCTCGTCCGCGGAGCCGTATCGAGTCCGAGGCCAGTAGAAACCGCGCAACCCGTCCTTGCGTCGCCGCGGCACGACGTGCACGTGCACATGCGGCACCGACTGCGACACGATGTTGTTCATCGACACCCAACTACCCGGTGAGTCGGTGGCCGACTCGACGGCACGAGCCATGCGTTGAGCGGCCTCGAACAACGGCTGCAGGAGCGGCACGGGCAGGTCGGGAAGCGTCACGAAATGCGACTTCGGAACCAGCAGCACATGACCAGGGAACACCGGCGCGTGGTCGAGGAATCCGAGGACGTCGGGCTCGTCGAGCACCACCAGGGCCTCGACCTGGCCGCGAACAATTCGGCAAAACAGACACGTGGACGCGACACTCACGTCCGGCACGGTACTTTCAACGGCATGCGTATTGCCTTCGGAACCGACGACGCCACCCACGTCACGATGGCGCTACTTGTGCACCTTCGTGAAGCTGGCCACGAGCTGGAGGTAGTCGCCTATCCCGAGCCCTGGAGCGATGCCGGGCGCAAGGTCGGTGAAGCAGTCGCCGCGGACCGCGCCGACTTCGGGATCGTGAGCTGCTTCACGGGCACTGGCGTGTCGATTGCAGCCAACAAGGTGCGTGGCGTCCGAGCGGCGTTGTGCACCGACGCGGAGACCGCAGCTGGCTCGCGTCGATGGAACGACGCCAACGTCCTCGCGTTCGGCTTGCGACTCACGACCGAATCGCTCGCTCGTGAGATGGCCGACGCGTTCCTGTCCGAGATCGAGCTTGATCCCGGCGAGACAGCGACCGTCTCGCGGGTCGAATAACGCCCCGGTGGTCCCTGCCAAGCCAACAGCTAAGCGTCCGAAAAAGGCACCGTCGAAGAAGATTCCGCCGACGCTGAAGATCGAGAAGGCGCTCTGGGCACAGGGGCACGACGTTGTGGTCGGCATTGACGAGGTCGGACGCGGCGCCTGGGCCGGACCCCTCGCCATCGGTGCCGCGGTGCTGCCGAAGACCGGACGCGTCAATGGCGTGCGCGACTCGAAGATGCTGTCGGAGCGTCAACGCGAGGCGCTCTTCGACAGGATAGCGGCGTGGTGTGTGGCGTGGTCGGTCGGAACGGTGAGCCACGACGAGTGCGACCTGATCGGCATGTCCGCGGCACAGAAGCTTGCGGCGAAACGTGCAATCGAGGGTTTGGGCGTCGTGCCGGATCGTGTCTTGATTGACGGGAACTGGGATTTCGTCGGCGACGTCGTCGGTCCCGGTGCCGTCACCAAAATCGTAAAGGGCGACGTGACGTGTCTGTCGATTTCGGTGGCCAGCGTCCTCGCCAAGGTCACCCGTGATCGACTGATGCGTGCTGAAGACGAACACTTTCCGGGCTTCAACTTCGCCGAGAACAAGGGGTACCCCTGCCCGAAGCATAAGATTGCTCTGCTGGCCTACGGTCCGACGACCATCCATCGTCGCTCGTGGGTCTTCATGGAGCACCTTCCGTGGGACATCGCCCGCAGTGTTCCGATGGTCGACGGAGACCAGCCAACCCTCTTCTAGTGCTTCGTGGCGGCGAGGGGTCACGCAGTCGCTCCTGAAAGGCAAATCCCGTGAAATTCAGAACCTTGCTGCGCGCCTGCGCCTCACTTGCTGTCCCGCTCCTTCTCCTCGCAGGTTGTGGCGAGTCAACACCGGACGACACCGTGGCTGTCAGTGAAGCAGCGTCAACAGACGTTGCGCCCATGGACACTCTCCCGATCGAGGCGCCGACGACGGAGGAGGCCATGTCGAGCGAGGCCATGGCCGCGATGACCGAGCCGACTACGCCGGCCACGGCGCTCACGCTGATCAATGCGGGCAAGATCACCGTTTGTTCCGATATCCCATACGCGCCGTTCGAGTACTACGAGAACGGTGCCGATGGCAACGTGATTGGCATCGACGCCGAACTCGTCGGTGCGATCGCTGGCGCAAATGGCGTCACCACCGAATTCATTAAGACGCCATTCGATGGCATCTTCGCAGCGCTTGCCGCCGGCAAATGCGACATGATCGCAAGCTCGGTTTCGATCACCGACGAGCGCAAACTCCATAACGATTTCAGTACTGTCTACTTCAAGATCCAGCAGACGATTCTTGCCCGTTCGGCCGACGCTGCCACGCTGAACGACCTGCCCGCGCTCACGGGCAAGACCGTCGGCGCGCAGGCAGCCACGACGGGTGCGGACTTTTCCAACAAGGGTTCTGCGGCCAACGGATTCGCCGTCAAGGAGTTCCAGGGTGCCGATGAGATGATCGCCGCTCTCAAGGCCGGTCAGGTCGACGTGGTCATCCAAGACTCGCCGATCAACGGCTATGCGGCGACGCAATCCAACGGGGAGCTTGTCATTTCGAAGGTGTTCGAGGGAGAAGGCGAAGAGTATGGGTTCGTTGTCCCGAAGGCCAATACGGGTCTCACGGCGGCCTTGAATGATGCGCTGAAGACGTTGCGTGATTCTGGCGAATACCAAGCGGTATTGAAGAAGTATCTCGGCGCAGCTGCCGACTGAGGCCACGTCCGTGCACGTCCGTGCACGTCGGTTCCGCGGTGCTCGCCGGCCTCGGCAAAGAGTTTCTCGACGGGCGCGTCCTTCGCAACATGTGGCCGGGCATCCTTATGGAGGCGATGCGCACACCTGGCTGGAGCGTCGTGGTCGGGGGAGCGTCCGGTGATAACAATACGTGCGCTTACGAAGTCGTTCGGTTCGGTGGAGGTGCTGCGCGGCTTCGATCTCGACGTTGTCGACCGTGAGGTCGTGTGCGTGATCGGCCCATCGGGCTCAGGGAAGTCGACGCTGCTGCGATGTGTGAACCGGCTTGAGGAACCAACGTCTGGTTCTGGGGTGGTGGACGGTGTCACCGACACTGCGTGGGGTTGTGATCTCGATCACGTTCGGACGTCGATGGGCATGGTGTTCCAGCAGTTCAATCTGTTTCCGCATAAGACCGCGCTCGGCAATGTGACGCGCGCCCTTCGCGGTACGTTCTGCCGCTCGCGGTACGTTCTGCATACGTGGAACGTACCGCGAGCCTCCGAACGTACCGCGAAGCATCCACGCCGGGTCAATGTCTGCGGCCGCACGTGGCAGCCCAACCGACGTTGGGAACATCGGCTACCTCCCAGGTCGGTGATCTTCCCAACGTCGGGTTGGGCAGTCCACCTACGGGCGGAAGGTCCAGGCCATCGGACCGGGCTTGCGTGTTGGTGCGACGAGGTTGGCCCAGCGGCACAGCACGGAGCGGGTGTCGCGGGGGTCGATGACGTCGTCGACCTCGAACGCTTCGGCCGAGCGGAACGGGCTGCGGAAGCCGTTCAGACGCTGCCGGATCTTGTCTACCTCCGCTGCCAGCGTCGCTCCCTCCATGCCCGCAAGCTCCGTGCGATAGGCAACCTCCAGTCCGCCCTCGATGGGCAGCGAACCCCAATCGCCCGACGGCCATGCGAAGCGGAAATGGGTCGCACCCGGCTTCTTGTTGGCCGCGCCCGCAACCCCGAATGCCTTGCGAATCACCACGCAACAGAACGGACTTGTGGACTGTCCGAGCGCGGCGAGCGCGGTGGAACCGATGCGAATGGTGGCGTCCTCTTCGGACTGTTTGCCGATCAGGAAGCCCGGACAATCCTCCAAATGGATGAGGGGGAGGTGGAACGTCGAAGCGACGTCGATGAAGCGCGAGATCTTGCGGGACGCGTCCGCGGTCCAGGCCCCGCCGTAGATGTAGGGGTCCTCGGCGAAGATGGCGACGGGCCACCCATCGAGGCGGGCAAAGCCGGTGATGATCGACTTGCCCCACCCGCGTCCCATCTCGAAGAAGGAGTCGGTGTCAACGACCGCGTTGAGGATTTCCCGCATCTTGTAGACCTTGCGCGGTTCTCGCGGAATGATCGAGGCGAGACGCTCCTCACGGCGATTCGGGTCGTCGGTCGGCGTCGTTCGTGGCGGCAATTCGTGGACGTTGCTGGGCAGGTAGGAGAGGAAGCGTCGGGCCGCGACGAACGCCTCTTCCTCAGTTTTTACGGCATCGTCGATGGCTCCATTCGAGGTATGAATGCGGGCGTGGCCAAGTTCTTCTTTCGTCACATCCCCGAGTGATGCCTGGTCAACGAGGGCTGGTCCGGCGATCATCATTTGCGCGGTTTCGCTCACGATCACGGAGTAGTGACTGGTTGTGACGCGGGCGGCACCGATGCCTGCGACGCTGCCCAAGGCGAGTGCCACCGATGGCGCGACCCCCAGGTGTTCGACGACCTTCTCCCACCCGTTGATGGCAGGAATCAGCGTCCGACCTTTGATCTCGATCGACTTGACCGAACCGCCACCGCCCATCCCATCGACGAGTCGGATGTGCGGCAGCCCGAGTTCGATGGCGATCTGCTCGGCAAAGTCGCGCTTGCCCGGAATCGTGGCCTCGGCCGAGCCGCCGCGAACGGTGAAGTCGTCGCCCGAGACGATCACCGGACGTCCGTCGATCTCGGCGACGCCCGCCACGAGATTCGCCGGAGTGAAACCAATGAGTTTGCCGTCGGAGTCGTAGGTACCGACGCCTGCCGTCGCACCGATCTCGGCGAAGCTGCCGGGATCGCAGAACCTGTCGAAGCGCTCTCGCACGGTGAGCTTGCCCGCCGCCTTCTGCCGAGCAACCCGCTCCGGGCCGCCCATCTCGGCGGCGAGTGCCTTCCTTTGCGCCAACTCGTCGATCTCGGGCTGCCAGACGTGGGTCATGGCGGTGCAGTCTGCCCGGGCTTGGCGGCGTGGGCCATGTTGTGGCCTCAAATCGGTCAGCGTGGCCCCAAGTCGGGCCGATCTGAGGCCACGCTGACCGATCTGGGGCCACAGTCGGGTCCTTGTGGGGTGGTGTCGCGCTGGAGCGGCAAGGGCGCGTCGATATGCAGTGATCACGCACAGCGCTTGCGACAATCGGTTTCCTACGACAAAACTGGCGCGCATGAGCATTCGTGTGGGCGCAGCGTCGATCGGGCTGGTTCTGCTGTTGGGGGCGTGCAGTGGGGGTCGCGACGCCGGGCCATCGCTTCCGACGCTGCCCATCCCGACGGAGGCCCCACTTCCACCCCGCACCTACCCGCCGTTGACCACCACGGTCGTGGTGAGCACGACCAGTGCAGCTTCGGCACCGGCGGTGCCGGTGCTGGTGCACTTCGTGCCGAAGAGCCCGGCGGAGCAGGAAGTCGTCGACGCGCTCAAGGTGCTGCTCCCGATTGAGTACCTGGTCCGGAGCGTTCGCACCGAGGACCCGACGGCCATCGCGGGTGTTTATGAACCCGAGTTTGCTGAAATCATGTTGGCGAGAGTCAAACAAGCAAAAGCAATGGGCCACTTTTCGACCGCCGGCACAATCGACCGTTTCGTGATGACGTCTGTGAAGCGAGTTTCGCCCACCGTGGCGATTGGTTGGGTTTGTTTCGCGGACAACGGGCGGCTTTATTCGCTGGAGCGCACAACGACGAGCTTGCTCGACGACGCGGTCGTCACCCGAATCATCGAGTACCGCCTTCTGCGCCTGCTTGAGGGTTGGCGGATTGATCAATTCATCGACAAAAGCAAGACGATCGGAGCCGACGAATGCGCTCATTGATCGTGGGACTGTTGATCCTCGCTACCTTCGCGTCGCGGGCCACCGCTGCGGGGGTTGACGACGTCACAGGTGGCGGGAGGGAGGGGATCGTGTACGTGGTGAAGCAGCCGCCGCGGTCGGAGGGTGACGTCGAGTACGACCCGGAACCGACGGATCACACCGGTCCTACGTGCACGATGGTTGCCAATATCCCGCGCATCCCAGGTGGATTCATCTGGGTTGAAAACGGTGCCAGCTACCGGTCCGGAATCCTGTACTGCTCGGACGGAACGACGCGCTACGCCACGATCTGCGTCGCGAACTGCCCCGCCGGATCAGCGTTCCTCGTGCGTCCGCGAGCACGGGATGCATTGGACGTCCTCGAACAGGTCCTCCCGCGTCCCCGACTCTCGCCGACGCTGGAGCACGCGAGAACGGGTACGGCGGGTGGCTACATCGTCGGCATCCCGATGTACATCGCCGTACAGGCTGCGGATTGGCGTCCATTGACGGCTGTCGCGCAAATCCCCGGATACAGGATCACGTTGATCTCGATGCCCATCCGACTCGATGTCACGATCGGAGGAACAACGATCTCCTGCGACGGCCCTGGTGAGATCGTGACCGGCGCGAATTGGCGCACGACAACGAGCACCTGTCGGCACGTGTTCACAAAACGTGGTGATCAGACGCTCACCATGACCATCATCTACAACCACGTTTACGAAGCGGACTTCACACCGGACGAGCCGCTACCGGTCGGCGAAATCGGCACGTCGCCGACCGTCACCGAGACACTGCCCGTTGTCGAATGGCAGGTCGTCGTTGAATCGATAAGCACCCATATCGGCTGAGGCTGACCACCGGCTACGTTTGCGTCACCAGGTCAGGCCGACGGCTCGCCACGATCTCGGTCCCTACCACCTTCAACACGCCAGCTGCCGGAATGGCTAGCAACGCCCCGAGCAGCCCGAACAGTTCGACGCCGAACAGCACGCTGATGAGCACCACCACCGGCTTCAGGGCAACGGTCTTCGACATGATCTTGATCGACAGCACGTGATTCTCGAACTGCTGGTAGAGCAGATAGAAGATGAGCGCCACTACCCCGTCGCCGGTCGATGAGAGGAACGCAACCGCCACCGCAGGTATCGCTCCCATCGTCGCCCCAACGAGTGGGATCAGGTCGGCGAACGCCACCCAGAGAGCGAGCACGCCGGCGTAGGGAACGTCGAGCAGCGCAAGGACGATCCAGGTACTGAAACCAGCAATGATGCTGATCAGCACGTTCCCGTTGACGTACCCGGTGATGGCTTTCGCGGAGTTCTTTCCGACGCGTCGCATTCGTACTTGATGCTCCGGCGAGAATCCCCTGATCAGCGTCAGAAGGAGGCCGTGTCCTTCCATCAGCATCAGAATCGTGAGCACGATCACGGTGACAACGCCGGCCGCAACGTTGAAGACCGTGCCGAGAGCGCCAACGGCGGAGCCGAAGATGCGCGACGGCTGGAAGAACTCCTTGACCTTCTCTCGTGCAGTTGGAAGGTTTTTCGTGACCCAATCGGTGAGGTCGTACTTCTTTACGAGCGCTCCGACGCGGCCGGTGCCGTCCTGCGCGTCCTGAAGGTAGGTCGGAAAGTCGTTCGAGAACTGTGTGCCCTGCTCGGCGAGCGGACGAACGAACGTGATCGTCAGGAGCGTGAGGCTGCCGATGAAGGCGAGCACCACGACGGTGACGGCGAGCGAGCGTCGGAGGTGGCGTCGGATGAGCCACTCGACGACGGGATTGAGCACGACGGCGAAGAAGCCGGCGAGCAGCACCCACGTGATCATTCGCGTGGTCTTGTCGATCAGCCACAGCGCAGCGATCGTGCCGAGCACAAGACCGATCGTGGTGACGATGGTTCGGATCGGGACGTCGTCGCGAACACGTCCGGGCCGGGTCGTGATATCCGGCGGGATGTTCTGGGCGGCGTCCCCCTCGGTCTGCATCGGGGTCACGTTATCGGAGTAGGGTTCGCAGGCCATGGGAATGCTGATCAACGTCACGGAGAAGCCGAGCGCACGACACGGGATCGTCCGTTTTGAGACGAATCGTGCGCTGACCGGTATGGGGCATGAGCGCTACAAGTCGCTCGCCGACATCATCGGAGTGCGACCCCCCGACCTCGTCGCCAAGGTGCTGTTTGAGCAGGGTGGGGCTTCCGCCATCTCAATTCACGGCAATCAGATCACGGTCGAGTTGCGTCCGGGCGGGTCGACCGTGGGCATGGCCGACGCCATCTCCGACGTGTTCATCCACTACAAGCCTGGCGTGCTTCCCTCCATTCCGTGACCGATAGTCCGCGGCCGGGTCTCGGGTCCGGCGTTTCGGATGTGTCGGATGTGTCGGATTTGTCGGAGCCACCCGACGAGTGGCGTGCTGAGTACGAGTTCGAGCCGGTTGCCGACGAGGTCCCGCGCCTCCCCTGGGACGCCATCCTGCGGGAGTGGATGCAGCGTCGGCTCCCCAGCGTCGGTCGTTCCCGCTGGGCGATCCTGTCGGCGGTACTGCTCGGCAACTTCGCGGCGGGCATCGTGTTCACCCTGCTTTCCGTCGCGCGACAGTCGATCGGCGACGACCTCGGTACGAGTGCGTCGCTCGTCACTTGGGCGTTCACCGGTCCGTCACTTGCGGGCGCGGTCTTCGGCCCGGCACTCGGTCGACTCGGCGACCTGCGTGGGCACAAGCGTCTGTATCTCATGGCCCTCGGGATCGGCGTGGTCACTTCGCTGCTCGTGGCGGCGTCCTGGAACGTAGGTTCGCTTATCTTTTTCCGAACGGTGGCCGCGATCTCAGGCGCCGCCCTTGGACCCTCCTCGCTCGCTCTGATCTTCCGCAGCTTCGGTCGCGAGGACCGGGTCAAGGCGATGGGATATTGGTCGCTCGTCGGTGCGGGGTCGCCGGTAGTCGGCGTGTTCATCGGGGGACCGATTGTTGACCACTTCGGCTGGCGCTGGATGTTCATCGGGCAGATCCCACTGTTCCTGATAGCGCTCGTCGTTGCGGCGATGGTGCTGGTTGAGACGCCGCGCCGGGCAGTCACGTCGTTCGACTGGAAGGGCGCGTCGGTGCTGGCCTTGGGGACGTTGACGCTGCTCCTGTCGATCAACCGCGGGCCGGTGTGGGGCTGGAGCGATGTCCGGGTCGTCGGTGGGTTTGTGGTCACACCCGTGCTCGCCGCGTTGTTCGTGTGGATCGAGCGTCGTGCCCCGTCTGCGCTCCTGCCTATGCGGCTGTTCCGGCATCGCAACGTCGTCGCGTCGATAAGCGCGCAGATGTTGTCGCAGTTCGCGTACCTCGGTGCGGGGCTGTTTCTGCTCAACGATCTGCTGGTCGACAAGGACCGGTTCCATCTGACGCTGAGCGAGGCGAGTCGGCTGTCGATCGCACGTCCGCTGCTGTTCGCACTGATCGCACCGGCCGCCGGTCTGCTGGCCATCAAGGTCGGCGAGCGGATCACGGCGACGCTCGGCATGGGAATCGTGTCGCTCGCCATGGTGCTGTTCGCGGTGGTCCGTCCGGGCTCGTCGCTGTTCGCATTGGTGGCCGCGACTGCATTGGCCGGGCTGGGGATGGGGGTGGCGTCGCCATCATTGACGTCCAGCGTCGCCAACTCTGTGCCGGAGTCGTTCCTCGGCGCGATCGGTGCGTCGCAGCAGGTGATGGCGCAGATGGGCAGCGTCGCCGGAACGGTCGTGCTCGCGACGATCGCGGGTGCCGACGGGGCGCGGACCGACTCGTCGTACCGAACGGCGTTCGTGGTAGCGATGGTGGTGTCGTTCGGTGGCGTCCTGTGCGCGTGGCAGATTCGACCGTTGCGGCGGACGTAAGTCGGTCGTGGGCGCGCGGTCGCGGTACATCCGGTGCGCTTGAGGTGCATTCGGGCGCACCGAACGCACCGCGGACGCACCGGATGTACCGCGACCTTGCCGAGCACGTTGGATCTGTGTCGGTGTATCGAACTCGCTCTCAGAGCGAGAATTCGCACGCGGGACGTCGTTCGACAAGGCGAACAAGTGTTCGTAAGATGGCGGTGTGGCTGTTCTCTCGATGACCGATCTCGCTGCGCGACTGGAGGGGGTCGCGGTTGCGTCTGTCGCAAAGCGGGTGGACGTTACCGACGTGTCGGAGTTGGCGGAACGGGTGCGTCCTACGGCGCTGTCGGGGGAGCGGGTGTTCCCGGTGCGGGAGGACCTGGCCACGTTGCTCCCGTTCGGCGGGCTCCGACGCGGCACGGTGGTGCAGGTTGGACACACGGGTCTGCTGTTTGCCTGCCTGGCAGCGGCGATGGCCGAAGGATCGTGGGCGGCAACGGTGGGCGCGCCTGGACTGGGGTTGGCCGCAGCTGCCGAGCAGGGCGTCGTATTGTCGCGGTTCGCGGTGGTCGCGCGTCCGCCGGTGGAGCACCTTGCCACGGTGGTTGCGGCGCTGGTCGATGCGGTCGACCTTGTGATCGTGGGACCCGGTGTGGTCACGAAGGCGTCCGACGCTCGCCGACTGGCAGCGCGGCTCCGTGAGCGTGGTGGCGTCGTCTTCAGCATGGGCGTGTGGCCGGAGGCGGCGGAACTGCGCCTCGACGTTACGGGCACGTCGTGGCGCGGGGCGGTGGATGGGCACGGGCATCTCTCGGGGTGGGAACTTGACGTGCAGGTGCAGGGTCGGGGCGCGGCGTCTCGGGGGCGTCGGGGGACGCTGCTGCTGGCGGGTTCTGCGGGCGCGGCTGTGTCGGTGTCGGACGTTGGCTCGGCCGAGGGTTCCGTCCGGCGGGTGGGGTGATGGCTCGGCTGCTGGCTCGACTGATGGTTTGGCTGACCCTTCGCGGTACGTTCTGCGGCTCGCGGTACGTTCTGCGTACGTGGAACGTACCGCGAGCGACCGAACGTACCGCGAAGTATCTGGTGGGTGTCCGCGTGCAGGTAGTGGTGCGCGCGTGATGGACGCGGTGCGCACGATGGTGGTGTGGTGTCCCGACTGGCCCGTGGCTGCGGCGGTGCGGACGGGTCTTGTGGGCCACGACGTACCGGTGGGGGTGTTCCGTGGCAACCGGGTTGTGGCCGCTTCGGCTTCGGCTCGGGCGGAGGGGGTGCGGAGGGCGATGCGTCGTCGTGAGGCCCAGTCGCGCTGTCCCGAGATCGAGGTGCTCGACGACGATCCCGCCCGCGATGCCCGCTGCTTCGAGGAGGTCGCAGCGTCCATCGACGCCTTCACGCCGCGTATCGAGGTGGTGCGAGCGGGACTGTGCCAGTTCCCGACCCGTGGTCCGTCGCGGTACTTCGGGGGCGACGCTGCCCTAGCGAGCGCGGTCCGACTCGCACTCGCCTGCCTCGGGGTGGAGGCGCGCATCGGTGTTGCCGACGGTGCCTTCACCGCGGCCCTCGCAGCTCGACAGGGTGAGTCGGCAGGGTGCGTCCCGCCCGGTACGAGTGCGGCGTTCCTTGCGACGTTTCCGATCACCGCGCTCGTGGCGGTCGAAGGTGGACGTGCCGTGACCCGTGCAGCGTCCACGTCGCGGCGGGCGCGGTCCTCGGCACAGGCGGGTCGTGCGACGTCAGCCGATGCGCTGGCCTTGGTCGACCTGGTCGATCTGCTCAAACGTCTCGGCATCCACACGCTCGGGGAGTTCGCGGCGCTTCCACGCGTCGACGTTGCGTCGCGGTTCGGTCCGGTGGGCGAGCGGGCGTGGCGGCTGGCGTCGGGGCTCGACGTGTGTCCGCCGCAGACCCGTGTGCCGCCGCCCGATCTTGTGGTGCGCACCGACCTTGACCCGCCGGTCGATCGGGTTGACACAGCGGCGTTCGTGGCGAAGGCGATGGCGGAGGAATTCCATGAGCGGCTTGCCGAGCGAGGCCTTGCGTGCACTCGGGTGAGCATCGAGGCGGAGACGGTGGATGGCGTGCAACTCGCTCGCTTGTGGCGTCATGAGCGAGCTGGCTCGGCCGGTGGACTCACCGCGCAGAACCTGGCCGACCGGGTCCGCTGGCAGCTCGATGGGTGGCTGCAACGCCGGGCGGTGCTCGACGAGGTCGTGGCCCCAAATCAGTCAGTGTGGCCTCAAAACGGCCCGATTTGGGGCCGCGCTGACCGATTTGAGGCCACAACGTCGCTCGGGTCGGTGGAACGGCTGACCGGTGGCATCGTCATGTTGCGGCTCGTGCCCGACGAGGTGGTGCCCGACGAGGGGCGTCAGCTCGGCCTGTGGGGTGGATCGAGTGCCACCGATGAGCGGGCCGCTCGGTCCTTCGCCCGCGTCCAAGGACTGCTTGGACCCGACGCGGTGTGCACGCCAGTCCTCACCGGTGGACGCCGTCCCTCCGATCTCGTGACGCTGGTGCCGTGGGGTGACGAGCGTGCGGCGTCACCCGCGGCGTCGCATCCGTGGCCGGGTCGACTGCCCGCGCCGCTGCCGACTGTCGTGCATCCGGTGCCACTGGCCTGTTCATTGGAGGACGCTGGCGGCGTGTCTGTGCGGGTTACGGGGCGCGGTGAGGTGTCTGCGCCACCTGCCCGGCTCGCGGTCGGGGGCGCGGGCAGTGCATCTCTGTCACGGGCGCGCGGCGTGGTCGCGTGGGCGGGGCCGTGGCCGCTGGAGGAGCGATGGTGGGATCTGCAGGCGGCCCGCCGTCAGGCGCGCATGCAGGTGGTGACCGACGAGCACCGCGCGTATCTCGTGGTGCTGGAGGGTGGCTCGTGGTGGGTGGAGGCGGAGTACGCCTGACGTTCCAATGGCAGGAATCGTCACGATATCGACCTTGCTGCCATTGTGCGAACCTGTCACGCTGACTGTGAAGAAGCCCCGCCGCGTCGTCTTCGTGGCTTACGACGGATTTTCAGCCTCTCGACCTCGTCGGGCCGAACGAGGTGTTCGACGGGCCCCAATCGGCTGCGCAACACAAGCGAGTATCGCCTCGACATTGCATCAGTAGGCTCGCAACGTCCACGCCACCACTCGCGATCGAGTACGACCCGCAGCCACCATCGACTCCGGCTCACCGCTCAAGGCACCAGCGGAGATCACCGCTGGTGCGCTCCATCATGTCGGCGTCGGAGGCAAAACTCGTGGCGGGCTAGCACAGCGTCGCGGAGTTCGCGCATTGAAACGCCATGATGTGCGAGCCGACCGTTGGCGTGTGGTTTGAATCATCTACGGGATTCGGGTCGTTGTCACCTTCATGGTCGACGCAGCGGTCGGTGCCTCCAGCGAGTTCGGTGATCGGTGCGGGCAGATCATTTTACGTACTGATACAGCGACCCGTCCGTCTATGCGCGCTCCCTGGTACCGAGCGTCCGCCGAAGGTCCGCTCAGCTCGGGACGTTGGACTGCATGATTGTCGACACTCGACCCTGAGCCATTCCCGACTCGTCCCGCATCGTCGAGGTGGACCGGTGCGTTCACCCGCCTGCTGACGAAACTCGAGGAGACGCAAGTGACACGCAAGAAGTTGGATCTGTTGTTCAGTGTCGGTGGTGTCGCCATTGCACTGCTGTTGCTCGTGCTGGGACTCGTGCTCCGCAATCAGGCGAACTTTGCGAAGACGTACGTGCGCGATCAGCTGTCTGCACAGAAGATCTCATTCACACCAGCGGCCCGCCTGTCCGAGGAGGAGAAGCAGTCAAACTGCCTCGTGAAGAACGCAGGGAACCCCCTCGCGACCGGTAAGCAAGCAGAGTGCTACGCGAACAGCTACATCGGTTTGCATGTCAAGGAGATCAACGACGGGAAGACGTACTCGGAGACCAGCGGCGAGTCGCGGGCAGCACGTGCCGCGGCTGACAAGGCCCTCGCCGCGGACCCGAATGCGCAGGCGTCGAAGGACCTCGACGTCGCGGCCAAGACGCTGTCCGGCAAGACTGACTCGCTCTTCAAGGGCGAGACTCTCCGCGGCTTGCTCCTGACGTCGTTCGGTTTCAGCATCTTCGGTGAGCGAGCGGGCCAGGCCGCGTTGCTGGCCTTCCTCGGTGCGATCGTCCTTCTCCTAGCGTCGCTCGCCGGCTTCGCTCACGGGGCGTCGAAAAGCGCCGAGCGGCTCGTCACCTGACCCTCCACTCGGTCGACTTGTTGCGCTCAGCGTCACATTGGTGCACATGAGGGAACTCGGCGCGCGCGGCTGAAATTCACTGTGCGATGTGTGGCGCTGAGCGCACGACGTGCGACCTGTGAGGGCTACTGCCGCTCGTAGCCGGGAATCGGTTTGAAGAGGTCGAAGAGCAGACCTTGATCGTCGGTGCATTCAGCATTGTCGCCCGACGCATACGTCGTGCGAAGCGTCACCTGACCGCCGAGTTCGATCACTCGAGCGCACATGCTGTCGATGTCGGGGACCTGGAAGTAGAGCGTCACCGGGCCCTCCGTTGGCGCACCCGATGCCACGGCCAGTCCGCCGGGCGGGTCGATGTTGGCGATGTGCCCGCCGGGCTCGATCTGCCAGCTGAACAGCGACGTGAAGAATGTCGAGGCCCGAGCCAGGTCCGGCGTGAACATCGTGAAGTAGCCGAGCTGTGCCGGGCCGTCGAGGAGTGCTCGCGCACGTGCGGGCATGACGTAGTCGGACCCTGCTACCGGCTCCGGAATGGAGCCGGGAGCGTCGATGAGATCGAATCCCGGAAAGGCCTCGGCGGGCTTGCCGAGTGGTGCCTGCACCGTCCAGCGGTGACCCCATTGGTCGAGCACCCAGGCGGCCCGCATGCCGTACGGCTGGTCCTCAGGTGGACGCTGCCCCGTTGCCCCGGCCGCGACCGCACGTTGGTAGACGCCGTCGACATCTGCAGCGGTATCGACGAGCACCGAGAACGAGATGGGTGATCCACCGAGTGTTAAGGGCGAGATGCTGCCCACTTCGGGGTACTCGTCCGCGATCATCATGCGGGAGCCGTTGACCTCGAACTCGGCGTGGCCGAGGCGTCCATCGGCCTGGTCGACGTAGCGCTGTCCGACCTCGACGGCACCGAACACCTCGATGTAGAACGCGAGGGCGTCGGCGGCACCTCGACAGGACAGGTAGGCAGTCACGGTCTGCGGCATGGTGGCTCCTTGAGTTGCTTGTTCGGCTTGAGTTGGTTGAGTTGCTTGTGCGGCTTGCGTTGCGGGGGTGAGGCCGAGGGCGCGCTCGATGCGTGCCCGCAGGTGGTGGCGAAGTCGGGTGACGGGTCGAGCGGGTCGTCGGGGAGACGCAGGGTGTCGATGGGGTCAGTTGGCATCTTGGGTCCTCTCTCGCTCGGCATGGATCTCATACTTGGTTCGGAATGCGACCCGCGCTCATGACAGCAGCCTCGGTAGCGTGGACGGTCCGGCCGAGGTCGTCGCGACTTCGGGCACCGACAGCCCGTCGAGGTGGCGCAGCATGAGCGCGGCCCGGTGGTGCAGGCCGAGGTCGGCGAGCGTGGCGTGCACGAGGTCGTCGCGCAGCGTCGTTGTCCACGGGTCCTCGGTCGTTGTCGCGGTTGACTCCACGACGCTGAGCTTGCGTTCTTCGCGTGCCGTACGGCGGTAGTGGTCGAGCAGCTTGTGACGAGCGATGCCGATGAGCCAGGCAGTGGCTACATCTCGCACGAGTCCCTGGCGGATGCTCGTGCATGCAGCGAGGAAGGTCTCGCAGGTGAGGTCCTGCGCTGTTGCCTCGCTGTCGACGCGGCGTCGCAGGTACCCGTACACAGCGGGGAGGGCGGCGTCGTAGAGCTGCAGAAGGGCGGCCCCGTGGTCGGGGTCAACTGCGGCGGACGTACTCATCGGTCACATCATCGTCGGTCGGGGACGTATTCGGACCGGTGCGTGGCGAAATTGTGCGGGCCCACGATCGCGTGAGGTGAGCGCGTGCGCGATGTCGTGTTGGGAGCGACAATTCGCACACGGAGAATGTGCAGTCCGAGGTGAGCGCGTGCTGGATGTCGTGCTGGGAGCGGGAATTCGCACGCGGAACAATTGAACGAGACGTACGGCAGATTTCCGGTGGATATCTACGGGAGATCTGCCGTATGAAGTCGGCCGGGTCAAGGAATGCTGCGGACCGAGCCCAAGCTGCGAGACTGCGCCGATGGGTCAGGTCGAGGGAAACACACTGTGGGATCTGTTCGCGGCCCGGACGGCAGCGACGCCCGACGCCCTCATGTTCACCGACGAATACCTTCGTCGGTACACCCACGCAGAGTTCTTCGCATGGTGTGAGCGTGTCGCCGCAGGCTTCGAGGCGCTCGGAATTCGCGAGGGCAGCGTCGTGTCGTGGCAGCTCCCGACGCGGATGGAGACCGTCGCCGTGTCGCTCGCTCTGTCGCGGCTCGGTGCGGTGCAGAACCCGATCATCCATCTGTATCGCGAGCGCGAGGTGTCGTCGCTGCTGAGGACAACGGGCGCTGCATGGTTCCTCCAGCCGGGCACGTGGAAGGGCTTCGACTACGAGGCGATGGCGGCGTCCATCCAAGGTCGGCTGAGCTTCACGATCCTCAACGCCTACGAGGACCTACCGGAAGGTGACCCGTCGACGCTGCCCGCTCCGCCGACCGATGGCGACCTGGTTCGCTGGCTCTACGCGACGTCGGGCACAACGTCGGAACCGAAGGCGGTGCAGCACAGTGATCGCACGCTCATGGCTGCCGGCCTCGGCATCACAACTGCGTTGCAGCCTGTCGCAAGCGACGTGTTCGCGATTCCGTTCCCCTATGCCCACATCGGTGGTCCGGACAATCTCGTGATGACGCTGCGCTGTGGTGCCGCGACCGTGCTCGCGGAGTCGTTCGTTCCGTCGGAGACGTTTGCGCTGTACGCGGAGCACGGTGTCACCCGTCTCGGTGGCAGCACCGCGCACTATGCGGCGCTCGTTGCCGAGCAGCAGCGTCTCGGACGTAATCCCCTGCCGACGCTGCACACGATGTGCGGCGGCGGTGCCCCCAAGCCGCCCGCGTTGTACTGGCGGGTGAAGGAGGCGACCGGGGTCGTGACCCGCCACGGGTACGGGATGACCGAGTGTCCGATGATCGCATGTGGTGCGGTCGGCGACTCCGACGAACAGCTTGCCGAGACCGAGGGTGCTCCCGTGGTCAGATGCGAAATCCTCGTTGTCGACGGCCTGGAGCGGCCCGTGTCTACCGGTGTAGACGGTGACGTGCTCGTTCGTGGGCCCATGCTGGCAAAGGGCTACCTCGATCCTGCACAGACGCGCGAGTCATTTCGCGACGATGGCTTCTTCCGCACGGGCGATCGAGGTCATATGCGCGCAGACGGTCATATCGTGCTCACCGGACGCAGCAAGGAGCTGATCATCCGCAAGGGCGAGAACATCAGTCCTCGTGAGATCGAAGACGTGCTGGCGTCGCATCCGTCGGTTGGCGCGATTGCCGTGATCGGGCTTCCCGACGACGATCGTGGCGAGCGCGTGTGCGCCGTGGTCGAGACCGCGGTGGGCGTGTCGCCGATCACCTTCCGTGACATGGCGCAGCACTGCCGCGATGCCGGCCTGATGACGCAGAAGATTCCCGAGCAGCTTGTCGTGATGGACGCATTGCCGCGAAACCCGACCATGAAGATCCTCAAGCGAGTCCTCGTCGAGGAACTCGCGAACCACCCATATTGACCACTCCGGCGCGGTTTGAGTCGAACAAATGTTCGGCTACACTGCTCCTCATGGGATGGTCGCACGGACCGAAGACTTGGTCGGAGCTCAATGCCCGGCTGTCCGACGGTCGGCGACCGCGTGGAACACCCACGAGCCTCGGGGCGTCTGACGAACGCCTTGCCTTGCCGAACGGCGGGCGCCCCGGGGATCCCGGCCAATCATCAGCTGAGGACCCTGGGGAGCGCGAACTTACCCCGCCCACGCCGCTGCGTCGAACAAACGTTCCCGGACGCTCCCCGCACATCCCCGAGGACGGCAACGGTGGAGATTCGCCGGCTTGGTCGCGCAAGCGTCTGCCGTACGAACCGGACCGCCCGGTGTCGCGAGCGGGCGGCGACACCACCGACACCCCCTACGCCGAGCTGCACTGCCACACGAACTTCTCCTTTCTCGATGGTGCCTCGCATGCGGAAGAACTCGTCGAGGAGGCGGTCCGGCTCGGGCTGACCGGCCTTGCAGTCACCGACCACGACGGGCTCTACGGCGTCGTGCGCTTCGCCGAGGCGGCCCGCGTCCACGGGCTTCCGACCATCTTCGGGGCCGAGGTCACGCTCCACGCAACGTCACCAGCGACCGCCCGCATGGGTCAGCCCGACCCGGAGGGCGATCATCTCGTGATCCTTGCGTCCGACACGGTTGGGTACGGACGCCTCTCGCGGGCCATGTCGTCGAGTCATCTCGCCGCGGGGGAGAAGGGTGCGCCCCGCTTGCTGTTGGAGCAGCTCGCTGCGTTGGGGGAGGGGTCCACGGTGCCGTTCCACGAGGCGTTGCGGCGTGGCCCCGCGCCGGAGGGACTGGTGCGCGGCGACACGGTGCTCGCGTCGTTACAGGTCACGACGCTGCACGAGTCGGTCGCCGACGCAGCCGCGATCGAGGCAGCCATGCACCGCCACCCCGCCATGCGAGCCAAGCAGCTCGTGCAGGCCCGGAAAATATTATGTACACAGAATATCAGCGCGCAGACAATCAGCGCGCCTACGAATGCCAAACACTGGAAGGTACTCACCGGCTGCCGGAAGGGTGCCGTGCCCAAGGCACTGGTGGAGCAGGGCCCCCGTGCGGCGGCCCGAGCCCTCGACCGGCTCATCGACACCTTCGGACGCGACCACGTGTTCGTGGAGCTGTGGGACCACGGCGACCCGCTCGACAACGTCCGCAACGACGGACTTGCGCGTCTCGCCGCACATGCGGGAGTGGACCTCGTGGCAACAAATAACGTGCACTACTCCTCGCCATCGCGGCGTCCACTTGCAACCGCGATCGCGGCGGTGCGGGCGCGGCGCAGTCTCGACGAGGTCGACGCTTGGCTTCCCGGTACGGCAGGTGCGCACCTGCGCAGTGGCGCTGAGCAGTTGCGCAGGTTCGCCCGCTACCCGGGAGCGGTGGAACGGGCAGCGTCGCTTGCCCAGGAGTGCGCCTTCGACCTGAAGCTCGTGGCACCGAACCTGCCGCCGTATCCGTGCCCGAACGGCTGGACCGAGATGACGTTCCTGCGCGACCTCGCAGAACGCGGCGCCGAGGGACGTTACGGACGCCGCCTCGGCGGGCCCCGCGGTGCTGACAGCGAGCGGGTGCCACGCGCCTACGCCCAGATCGATCACGAACTCGACCTCATCGCCCAGCTCGGCTTCGCCGGCTACTTCCTCGTGGTGTGGGACCTCGTGGAGTTCTGCCGTCGTTCGAACATCTTCTGCCAGGGTCGCGGAAGTGCCGCGAACAGTGCGGTCTGCTATGCGCTCGGCGTCACCAATGCCGACGCCGTCGGACTCGGCCTGCTGTTCGAGCGGTTCCTCTCCCCGGAGCGCGATGGTCCGCCCGACATCGACATCGACATCGAGAGTGACCGTCGCGAGGAAGTCATCCAATACGTCTACGCCCGCTACGGCCGCGAGAACGCCGCACAGGTCGCCAACGTCATCACCTACCGTTCAAGATCAGCAGTACGCGACATGGGCAAGGCCCTCGGCCACTCACCCGGCCAACTCGACGCCTGGGCCAAGCAGGTCGACGGCTGGGGCCGCGTCACCAAAAGCCTCGACGACCCCACCTGCACCATCCCAGCACCCGTCCTAAAACTCGCAGCCCAAGTCGAAGACTTCCCCCGCCACCTCGGCATCCACTCCGGCGGCATGGTCATCTGCGACCGCCCAGTAGTAGAAGTCTGCCCAGTCGAATGGGGCCGCCTCTCCATGTACATGGGGGGCGAGCCCCCCGTGTACCCCCCCAACGACCAATCAGAACACGAAGAACAACCCAAA
>JAYSSR010000058.1:0-9280 GCA_043720395.1 Acidimicrobiia bacterium | reverse complement strand
GTTGCCAACGAAGGCCAACTCCAGACACCGGTTCTCACCCTCACAGCGGGCGGTCACTCCACGGTCATGGTCGGGCAACTGAAGCCGGGCGATTCGGTGGTCGTTCCCGCCGGAGACGGGACCGAGTCTGTGCATGCTCGTCTGCTTGCGGCCAGTCGGACGAATACAGAAGTTGCGTCGCTCGATGCCCTGCTGAGTCAGTTTCGGCTCGCCGCCCGGCATGTACTCGACTCCGCCAGAACCCATCAGGCCGCCATCGAACTGGTTGCCGCTCACGGTGCCGAGCATGCGGGACAGCTCAAAGCGTGGGCTGATGGTTCGACGATCGCACCTCGCGAACCCGGTGATGTGGCGGCGGTGTTCTCCGCAGCAGGCCGACCAGCGCCGAATCTCAGTGTCCTCTACTCGGTAGCCACGGCTCTGCGCGACCTCAGCCGACGGATCGGCCAGTTCGTCGCAGCGATCGCCGGCGGCACCAACCATGACGCTGTCGAAAAGCTCCGCGCGCTGGTGGGTGACTTCGCTGACGAACTCGTCGACGAGTTCGTCGTCGCGCGAGTCGCGTCTGTCGGAACCCCGACGACGATCGCAGCCCATCTCGCAGGGAGACTCCGTTGACCGGGGCTCCGCACTTCAACGCAAGCCCCACTGGAGGGACCTCATGAGCACACCACCTTGGACACTTTCTGACATCAGTGCGCTTCCACCCGGTCCTCACCAGTCGGACCACAACCGCGTTGAGCAGTTGGTCATCCACCACCTGATCGACAACACGATCCGCACCCTCACTGACCGGGACGGGGTGGACCACGAATTTCCGTGGTCTCCTGGGCAGCAGGTGCGCGTCGGCGTGCTGGGCCCCACCTACCTCGGAACGCCGATGGCGGGGACCACCCCGCCTCCGGCCGCCACGGGGACCGAAGATGAGGATGAGGACGAGCCCGGCGGCACGCCTCCACCTCCTGGCCAACCGGTCGTCGTTCCACCCGTAGAAAACCGCGGAGTCGTTGGTGTCGACTTCATCGTGGTCACGGGCGGCCGGGACCTGGAGCTCACGGTCGATGTGCGTTGCGCCCTGTACCAACCGTCCTGGCAGTCGTTCGCTGCCCTGCAGGCAGAGGCCATCACCCGCTCGAGTAGTGCCGCCGCCGCTCCCCTGGGTGTCACCGCAACAGGCAGGGCGAGACGACGCAATGCTCCAAACGTCCCGATGAACTCATCGTGGCGTAGGGACGATCGCCACGTCGTTGTGCCCGTATCGGTGCAGGTCGGTGCAGACGAGGTCACGTTCATGACCACCGACCTCGGTTCCGCCGACCCGCTCCGAGCCGATGCAGCGTCGGCCGTGACCACGCATTTCGCCAAGCCCGATGCGCGCTTCAAACTGACTCCGAATCAGACGATGCCCGCAACCGACCTGCTCGGCACCGAGGCGGACTTCATCCAAGCTCGCGACAGTCGGAAGGATCCGGCGTGGATCCCGGCTGTTCCGATTCCGAAGATCACAGTGTCGACGGTTCCTCTTCCAGACGGATCGGTTGCCGTTTCGGTCTCGCTGACTAACGATTTGACGCTTCAGTCAGGCGATGCGCTTCAGGACTGCGCACTCTACGACGCCAGGATGACGGTGCGTGTCGACGCACCAAGCGAACTGCGCCCACAGCGACTCGGGTTCGCGAAAGATGACTGCCGATACAACGAGGTGGCGACAGTCGTCGGCCGTGGTCGTGGGTGTGTCGCCCGCCCCGGCGAGGACCAGGCCACCGTCGTCGCCGAGACACTGCCGGTTCATCTTCAGCGGGCCGTGAGGTCCGCCGACCACGGCGTCGACATCTCGTTTTCGACGCTCGCCACGGGCTACACGGCGACGCTCGATCAGATTGCTGGGGCGATGCGCACCTTCCTTCGATCGTGGGACAACGGAACGGCCAGTGGCGCTGAGTTGGTTCAGCTCGAGAGCCTTCGCCAATCCTTCGAGGAAGAGGTCGAACGATTCGAGCTCGGCTGTGACCTGCTCCGAACCGACGCCCGTCTCGGGCAGGCCTTCGGACTCGCCAACGCTGCGTTCGCCGCCGCCAAGAAGTCCGGGGCCCGATGGTTCCTCTTTCAGTTGGTGTTCATCGTCACGGAGCTGGGCGCGCTGGTCGCGCGCGAAAACCCGACCGATCTGAGGCTCCAAGCCGAGCTTGACGCAGTGGATGTTCTCTGGTTTCCCACTGGCGGCGGCAAGACCGAGGCGTACCTCGGGTTGATCGCGGTCGCTCTGTACTACGACCGTCTACGCGGCAAGGAGCGCGGCACAAGCGCCTGGATGCTGTTCCCGCTCCGGATGCTCTCCGTGCAACAGTTGGCCAGGATCACCCAGATCATCCATCACGCCGAGAAGGTCCGGCTGGCGGCCGGTATCGGGGGCGACCCGTTCACGCTCGGTTACCTCGTCGGTGCCGGGAACACCCCGAACGCACTCAAGTACCGGGCCGAATGGTGGCCGGGCCTCACCGAGTTCGCGGCGTTGGATCCGTCCGAACGAGATCGGCGTCGGCTCGTCGGCACTTGCCCGGAGTGCGGCGCAGCGAACAGCGTCGGATTGGACGGAGATGTTGCGAACGTTCGCCTCCTCCACGTCTGCCGCAACTGCAGCTACGTGCTTCCAATTCTCGCCTCCGACGACGAAGTCGCCCGCTATCTGCCGAGCGTGGTCGTTTCCACCGTCGACAAGATCACTGCCTTCGCACGCAACGGGCAACTGACATCCTTCAACCGCGGGCCAGCAGCACGGTGCCCGCTCCACGGTTGGCACTCCCACAAGGACTGTGTCGTCGGCGACGGCTGCACCCACAAGGGCGCCCATCTG
This sequence comes from Acidimicrobiia bacterium, assembly GCA_043720395.1. Lineage (GTDB taxonomy): Bacteria > Actinomycetota > Acidimicrobiia > Acidimicrobiales > JANYDT01 > JANOYY01. The sequence continues at coordinate 6,426 of JAYSSR010000058.1, read as the reverse complement.
CCCGCTGTGGGATTCAAGGACCCGACGCCTGCGTTGTGGATCCAAGATGAACTGCACCTCGTACGAGAGGACCTCGGCGTGTTCGCCGCCCACTACCACACGCTTGTCGCCGAGCTCGCCCGGGGTGCCGGCAATCGCCCATCCAAGGTCATCGCTGCGACGGCGACGATCGAACAGTACGAAGACCAACTGTCACAGGTCTACGGACGAACACCGCGCATGTTTCCTACCGGCGGACCGACCATCGGCCGCTCGTTCTACTCCGAAGACACCGATGATGTGAGACGTCTGTACCTCGGTGTTCTGCCAGCCGGGGGTGGTACAGCGAAAGTCGACCTGGCGGGAAAGATCACCTCGAACATCATCGAGAATGTTCACTGCCTGCAGGACGACCCAACTCCACTCCTCGATGTCCTCGCCGCGCACGGCCTCGTAGTCACGCCCGCGGAGATCGTCGGTCGTCTGTTCGATTTCGAGCTCGCGCTCGCGTATGTGAACTCCAAGGCGCACGGTGTCAACATCATCGACGACCTGGACCGCCTCTCCGAGCAGCTGATCGCCAGGAGCTCCGATCGAATCCGCTACGAGTATTTGACCGGCGAAACCACCCTCGGCGATCTCGCCGCAACTGTCGCCGCAGTACAGGACGACACACCAGCGACACCACGCGCCGGACGAATCCGAGCATTGGTTGGCACATCGGTCGTATCGCACGGCGTCGACCTGGACAGGCTGAACTTCGAGGTGCTCGCAGGTATGCCACCGACGTACGCCCACTACATCCAGGCGACAGCGCGCGCTGGCAGATCACACGTCGGACTCGTCGTCTCCGTGTTCGACCGCCTGAACCGTCGCGAAACATCCATGTTCCAGAGCTTCTCGACAACCCACGCAGCACTCGAGCGAATGGTTGAGCCGGTACCTGTGAACCGGTTCGCATCCCGCGCAGTGGAACGAACGTTGCCCGGAGTCATCTGCGCCCTCCTCTGGGACGAGACACGCAACGGCACTTGGGGCACCGACAAGAAGATCTGGTCGACGAGAAACTTCCGACCCTGGTGGGACGGCCATGCCGCTCAGTTGATCCCCATCCTGCGGGACCGTATCGCCAACGCCTACCGGTGCCCGGTACCTCAACCCGACCTTCTGGCCGAGGAACAACGCCTCGTCGACGACGCCGTGCGCCGATGGGAGCAAGTCGAGAAACCACGGATGGAGGCATGGCAAGGCGACATGCTCGACGCCCTCTTTACCTCGCAGCCAATGACGAGCCTGCGCGATGTCCAACCGCCGGCCGCCTTTGGCTCCGGCACCTTCTCGTCCCAAGCCATCGACCGACTGTTGAGGTAGTACGCCATGCAACGCTCCTACACCCAGATCCTCTACCGGTACCTGCCAGATGCCGTGTTCTCCCACGAGGAAGGCTTCATCGCTCAGGTGCACAGCATCCACGGCAACCGTGTCACCAACATCAACACACGCGTGCTGCTGGACGAGATCGCCGTCGAATGGGAGCAGTGGCGCCCAGACCAACGCGGCATTCCGAACCCGCGCACCAACCCTGACGAGTACGTCGTGATCGAACCACGCGAAGTGATCTTCGACGTCTTCCCGTTGACCTTCGAGTGCAAGAGCAGGATTTGCGGGCGAGTCCGACGGTGGTTCAACCTCAAGGACTTCATTGCATCGGTAGACGCCGAGGGCGGGCACCTCCAATGCAAGGTGTGCAAGTCCAAGATGCGTCAGCTCCGATACTTCACGGCCCACAACTGCGGGAACATGAAGCCGATGCACACCCAGGTGTGCCCGACGTGCAACACCGGCGACAACATGTACCTCGACGACCTCGGTTCGTTTCGTTCCTCCACTTGGCGGTGCCGAACATGCGGATTCGCGATCGGTACCCGCTTCACCCCGTGTAACTGCAACGACTACGTCGGCCCGAGCGGTCGCGCCTACCAAACCGGCTTCACGGAACGCGACGGCAGGCTGTGGTACCCCCAGGCGATCACACTGCTGAACATCTCCGGGCAGACCTACGACTCGCTGCAAAGCCACCCGATGCGCGGCGGCATCACCATCGCCTCCTGGCTCGGTGATCAACGCAACATCGCCACGTCACTTCTCGAGGTCGACGGCGGCAATTCTGCTCCCCGTATGAGCGCCGCCGAATGGGACAAGACGGAGCAAACACTTCGGACCGCAGGAATGGACGAGGCCACCGTCGACGCAATGCGAACCCTGCGCGGCCCCCTTGTCAGTGGTGCCGGTGCCGTCGCCTCCACAATCTCACCCGAACTCAAGGCTCTCGGTGAGACTCGAGGCTTCGTCGAGTGTGCAGGCCTGTACGACACGCTCATCATCGACGATCGGAAGTCGTTCGCAGCGATCAGCGCAGGCGCAACCGGTGCAGCCGCTGCAGCCGCTGCCGCAGCAACGAGGGCGATGAACTCCCTCGCTATCGAAGACATCTCCGTCACGCAGCGATTCCCCATCTTGGCCGCGAGCTACGGCTACTCCCGGAGTCAACGCTCTCCCGGCGCAGCACACCTGAAGAGCTATGCGAGGACCAAGGAGTACGGCGGCAAGACACCAATCTTCGCCGTTCCAGCCAACACCGAGGCGCTACTCGTCTCGCTCGACGCTGCCAAGGTTCTGGAGTTCCTCGCTCGCGAGGGTCTCACTAGCCCAACGGCGGTCGCTGACCGGCGGTCAGCCCGTCTCATTGTCGCTGAGATACTGGCGGCCGATCCGAATCGCGGGACGGACGATGCCGCCGGCGTTGTCCGACGGCTCGTTCACTCGATGTCACATGCGATGCTGCGTGCTCTCGACGATGGCGAAAGTGGTTTCGGCGAGTCGAGTCTGGCCGAGTGGATCGTTCCCGATGCCTTGACCTTTGCGGTGTACGTCGCCTCATACAAAGACTTCACGCTCGGCGCCTTCGACACGGTGCTCCGCCGACGCATCAGCATGTGGTTGGAGAAAGCAGCAGACGACATCGCCTTTTGTGACAACGACCCGATGTGCTCGCACACCACCACGCACAAGCCCCATGCCGCCTGCGACCGCTGCCTCCATCTCTCATTCGGATGCAAGACATGGAACGCCGATCTGGACCGCAAGTTGCTTCGCCGGTTCTGGAACTGGTCCCAATCCGTGGCAACGACGATCTGATGGGTGGGCTCGTCGATCTCGTCCCGGTGGCAGAACTCCTGGCGCACCTCACGCAAACTCCACAGGCGACGACAGAACTCGCCGCCAAGGTCATGGGATCGGGTGCGGCGGCGCTGCCCCGACGTGGGGGAGATACTGTGACCGCCGCCAAACACCTCCTCCTCGCCTCCGGAGTGATCGACTCGGCAGGGCACGCCAACCGCGCCCGGGCCGCCGAGCTCGTCGTCGTCTGCGAGGTCCTTGCGGCAGCATCACCGCCATCCCCACCCGTCACTGACGAGCCACGACTCGTGCTATCAGCACCGGCGGGCAAGGCGCCGATCGCTGACATCGAACGGCTAGAGGGACTCGTCCTCGACGTGCTCCGCCGCTCCACAACATCAATTCACATCGGTGGCGCCTTCTGGAACGGTGCCGGCTTCGAACTGCTCAACGATGTGCTGCTTCCGGCCATCGAGCTCCGCCAGACAGCGACCACGCTGTACGTGAACCCACCAGAAAAGCGGAGCGATCAGCGCGTGCTCGATCGACAGATCGAGGCGATCCGGTCGAAGGGTCCTGTGACGGTGTTGTGGTTCACCGGCGCACGTCCGACCATGCTGCACGCCAAATTCGTGATCGGCAACCGCGCCCGCGGCTACCTCGGCACGGCCAACCTGACCTCGTGGGGACTCCAGGGTGGTCACGTCGAGGCAGGGGTCGAGCTCACCCCAGGCCAGTGCGAGCGGTTCGTCGTGTTCCTTGAGCAGCTACACACCTCCGGGATGTTCGTCGATCGAGGCTGATTTGTGCCTAGCCGCGTGGACGGACGCGAGACTTGACCTTGTGGGGGGAGCAACGAGTGCATTCTGCGGCGGTGACGTCACAATGAAAGAGATGACCTCGTCACCTCGGAGCGTGCTTACGAGCTTGGATGCGGCCGCTGCCAGCAGCGCAGCCCGCTCTGAAGCCCGCAATCGGGAACGACATCTTCCGGTGATCAGCCTGTACCGGTGGTGGGCACGCCGGACACGGTCCGTAACGAATGCACTCCTGGATAGCGCATCAGTTCAGCTCGGCGAACACATGGTCGTTGCCGATCCGTTCGCCGGCGGCGGCGTCATCGCTTTGTCGGCGCTCACACAGCAGCACACCGTCATCGCGCAGGAAATCGACCCATGGGCGGCCCGCAACCTTGCGACCATGGCAACCCCTGGCAACCCAGCAGAACTCGACGCTGTTGAAGCACTCCTCGCCACTGCTCTGGCAAAGGCCGACGATCCCTATGTGACAACGATGAGCACCGGTGAGGCCGCTCGAGTTGCCACGACCCTTCGTGTGGCAACGACGAGTTGCACCGAATGCTCCTCTGAGATCCGTCTCTACCCGGGCGCCCTCGTGACCAGGATCCGACGAGCCGATGGCGCCCCGTCAGAAAACGCACCCGCGTGGTTCGCCTGCCGGGCGGGACACCTGCACCTCCATCGTCCGGTGCAGCATCAATGCCCAACGTGCAACAAGCGGGTACGCGTCGGCGAGCGATACACCGTTGGACGGCTCGTAACTTGTTGGTCGTGCCGCAAGGAACTCTCGGTGGCAGCACTGATGTCCAATGTGGTCGAGTGGAAGCCGATTCTCCTCCAACGTGTTTCTGGTCGAACGGCGATGGAATTTGCCGAGCCAACGACGAGCGAACTCGACGCTGCTTCAAGACGGTCGCCATGCGACAGCCTTGGGGAGATCCCCGCAGGCAGCGAAACTTCGGCACTCCTGCGGCACGGCTTCCGCGACTTCTCCGATCTGTACCCAAGCCGTCAGCTCGGCACCTTGCAGCAACTGCTGCGTGCGTGCGAGGACATCTCGGATGCATCGCCGTGGGCACGACAGGTCGCCAAGTCATGCGTGATCGGGGCGGGCGAGTTCGCAGGCCTTGCAACACGTTGGGATCCGTCGTACCTGAAGCCGTATGAGACAATCGCATCGCACCGCTTCAACATCACGACGATGTCCGCCGAAGGCGACCCCTGGGGTGAGCGTGGTCGTGGGACCGTCCGCCGGCGGCTCGCATCGGCTCGCCGCGCTGCGGTCTGGCTCGCGCTTGAGGATGTACCGACCGACGTCAAGATTCGCGGCGGAGACGCTCGTCGATCACGCGTGGGAGCCGGATTGACAGTTGTCACGGGCCCGTCGTCTCGGATTCCAGTGCCGGACCGGAGCGTGGATCTGATTCTGACTGACCCGCCGTACCACGACGACGTGCAGTACTCGCAACTGGCAACGATGTTCCGCGCGTGGTCCGGCGACGTACTCGGCCAGATCGCCGGAGACGTGACCGCACCCTCCAACTCTGGCGCTGCGGGCCTCGCGCACTTCGAAGATCTTCTGACTGAGGTGTTCGTTGAATGCCGGAGGATCATCAAGCCAACCGGGCATTTGGTTCTGTCGTTTGCAAACCGCACTCCAGGAGCGTGGACTGCCCTGCTCTCCAGCTTGCAGAGAGCAGGCTGGTTCGGATGCGGGTTTGAGGTTGTCCACTCGGAAAATGACGCAGACCATTCCAAGGTCGGTCGCCGTGCTTGCACTCTTGACGTGATCATCGACCTCACGCTGACCAGACCGAAACGCGCACATCACCCGACGCGACCGCCGGGCTCAGAGGAGGAAACCTACTGCTTCATCGCCGGCAGCGAGGCCCTGCGCGTCGGCGCGCTTCGCAAGGGGTGGCAGGACCGCTTCGAAGCCGAGCTACGGGCACAGGCATTTGTCACCGATCGGGCACGGTCGAAACTGGGACGCGTGGCCGGCTGACCCAGACGGTTCGAATGAGGTGACCAATCACCGCCCTCGTCGTCGGCGCCAACGCCGTCGGCGACGGGCGGAGCCCGGCGGCACCGCGTCATGATCCGGCATGATCCGCTCGTCGGGGAATGCGAGCGCAAAGGTTGCGGCGTCCACCCATGTGATCCATGTTTCGCCACGAATCTTGCGGCGCAGCGTCTCCGTACTCATTCCGACGCGGCTGGCGAGCGCTTTCAGTGACAAGCCATCCCTCGCTTCGTTCACGGCAATCGCGAGCAGATGCTGGCGGTAGGAGGCCAACCTCTCTATATGCGTTGCACACAGCGGTTCGCTCGGACGGTCCGTGCCTCGTCGAGACCTTAACGTGATGCAGCCACTTCCGGATCGCGGCTGCAAGTGGGCGATACGGGGCTCGAACCCATGACCTCCACGGTGTGAACGTGGCGCTCTAGCCGACTGAGCTAATCGCCC
>JAYSSR010000057.1:0-92137 GCA_043720395.1 Acidimicrobiia bacterium | reverse complement strand
GGGCGCAATCATCAACAGCATGATGACCATCGCCATCGACCCGGAGGCGGTCATCGGACGGAGCGCGCTCGTCGACGAGACGTCCGCGTTCCTCGACTACGTGCGGTCGTCGGTGCGGCGCGAGGGATTCGATGAAATCCTGCTCCCCGGCGAACCCGAGACCCGGGCAGCCGCAGCCCGAGCGGACGGCATCGCTGTCGACGATACGACGCTCGCCGAACTCCGCGCCGCAGCCTCGACCGCTGGCGTCCCCGAGGCCGCCGCATTGCTCGTCGCGTGAGCCCGCTCCCCTGTTGGGGTGCCCACTGGGGTTGGAGGTGCCCACTGTGCCCAGCCCACGCCCCCAACTCCAGTGGGCACCCCCGACCCTCACGGCCTACACGGGGAGGTTGCCTGTTGCCGCCTTCGTGGTTCCGTGATCGCGGTACGCCGCGATGGTCCGTTCGGCAATGCGCATCTGGTGGATCTCGTCGGCACCATCGGCGAAACGCGCCCAACGCGCCTGCTGGTACATGTGCGCGAGTGGCGTGTCGTTCGAATACCCGAGTGCGCCGTGCACCTGAATCGCACGGTCGATGATGCGGTTGAGCGAGTTCGCTACGAAGTGCTTCGCCATCGACACCTCGGACTTGAAATCTTCCTTGCGATCGATCTTGTACGCAGCGTGCAGCACCATCAGCTTGCACTGATACAGCTCCATCGCCGAGTCGGCAATCATCCACTGAATGCCTTGCTTCTCGGCGAGGATGGAGCCATGGGAGTAGCGGTCAAGGGATCGCGCGACCATCATGTCGAGCGCAGTCTCCGCTTGGCTGATCCAACGCATGCAATGGGCGAGACGTGCCGGACCGAGACGGTACTGACCGAGCATGTGCCCCTGGCCGCGTCCGCCGAGCATGTTGTTCGTATGTACGCGTAGGTCTTCGATCACGATCTCGTTGTGACCGGTCGCGCCGTGCATGGTCGAGATCTGACGCTTGTTGATCCAGCCGTCGCTCGGGATGTCCACGATGAACGCGGTATTGGCCGCCTGCGGCAGGTCGGGGTCGTCTTCGGTACGTGCGATGAGGATCGCGAACTTCGCCCGCTGTGCGCCGGAGATGAACCACTTGTGGCCGTTGATGACCCACTCGTCGCCATCTTGTACAGCGAGCGTGCGGATCAGCGTCGGATCGGAACCCGCAACTTCGGGCTCGGTCATCGCGAAGCACGACTGCGCCCGACCGTCGCAAAGGGGCTTGAGGTACTTCGCCTTCTGCTCGTCGGTGCCCCAGTGCAGGAGCGTGTGCATGTTGCCCTCGTCGGGTGCCTGGCAGTTGAGCACCCACGGGCCGTAGCTGGCCTTCGCAGCCTCGGCCTGCACCATGGCAAGTTGCACGTGACCGAGTCCCATGCCACCCCACTCGGTCGGCATGTGCGGGAGCCAGAGACCTTCCTTGAACGCCTTCTTGCGCATGCCCATCAGCAATTCGACGTAGGCCGCTCGATCGGTCTCATCGAGACGCTCGGTGCGGATGCGGTCCTCGTGCGGACGCACCTCGTCGTCGATGAAGGTACGGACCCGCAGACGGATTGCTTCGAGTTCGGGCGACAGGGAGAAGTCGATGGCCATGAAGCGCAGTCTGCCCGCGGCCTGCTGCGTCGGGCGAGTTTGTGCCTTACGACGAAGCCCCGGGCGATCGAGGGGCCGATTTCGACCCAGCGCCGACCTGCGCTACGACGAGAACGGGTTCACGTCGATGACTGCGGGTGTCACCGGACGCTCGTGGATCGCCAACGCTGCGATGACGTAGCCGAACATCGCCCAGCCCGTCAGCGTCGACATGAGGAACAGCGTGCCGAGCACGAACGCGATGCGAACGAGGGAAGCGTCGATGCCAAAGCGCTCGGCGATGCCGCCGCACACGCCTTTGATGCGGCGATTCGTGCGACTGCGATAAAGCCCGTGTGAGGCGCTGTAGGTGAGTGGATTGTTCGAAGCGGTCTGCGTCATGTTCTGCAGCGTGACGGTTCTCGCCGACGCTGCCCATCGGGTCCGTCCCCGACCCGACCCGCTCGCTCCCCTGACCGAACCCTATGTTCGAATGTGCCCTCAGCCTCCGACGAGATTCGCGGGAGCGTGCATGCGGATGACCCAGCAGACGCCCACGGCGATCGCGAGCGCAGCTTGTGCGGGCCGAGTCGAGGGCAGGGTCAGCGTCAGACGCTTCACGCGGCGACGCCGCAACACAGCAACGATCGCCCGAACGCCAAACCACGCGAGGGTCAGAACGACCACGACGCCGGCCGGGTTGACCCGGACGGCGTCGGCGAATCGACCTTGCATCGTGAGAACTGCGGCAGTTGTCGTGCCACACAGTGGACATGGAATTCCGGTAAATCTCCGGAACGGGCAGTACACGGGCCCCCACATGCGGGGAAATGCGAGCAGGTTCAGAGAACCCCGATGCGCTTGCGCATCAGGCGCTGTACACGTGGAAACCGAGGATCTTGTCGGAGATGCGGCGCTTGTCCTTGTCCACGAGGATGATCCAGTAATCCAGGAAGCAAATGCTTCCGAGCACGCCGCCGAGAAGCCACCGTACGAACGCCATCACGGGTGTGACAGGCTGACCGGTATCGGACTTGACGAGCTTGAGTCCCTGCTGCTTCTTGCCGATCGATTGACCGGTTGTGCCCTGCAGATACACCGAGTTGTACAAAAAGTACGCGAACACGGCGAGCATTATCAGGAGCATGAATCCAGCGGACCCGATGATCAAGCCTAAAATGTACAGAACAGCGGCGGGTGCAATATCGATGAGATAAGCGACGAATCGCTTTCCCGGATCAGCAACGGACATGAACGAGCTACCCCCTACGGTCCGGGCCGATCTGGCCCTTCACGGCAAGACTCTAGGCATAAGACCTCACCGCGCGCCCGATGGCCCGTCGCGCGCGCCTCCCGGCCGGCTACGACGCCGCAGCGAGCAACGCGTCGACCGCCACCGCAGTCGGGGCGGAGGGCTGCGCCCCGTGCACCGTTGTAGCAAGGGCTCCTGCCGCATTTGCACGCTGCAACGCCTCGAGAGGTGCACTTCCCATCGACCAGGCGGCGGCGAATGCACCGCAGAACGCATCGCCGGCACCGGTCGTGTCGACAACGGCAACCCTATGCGCTGCGAGGTGGACATCAGCGGCCGCTCCGACCAGGCGCGCACCGGCCGCACCGAGCGTCAGGACAACCCACGGAACGCGCTGACTCGCCGCCGAAAGGGCCGCGTCGAGATCATCCGTGCCTTGCACGAGTCGCAGCTCGTGTTCATTGACAACCAGCACGTCAACCAGTTCGATCAGTGCATCGGGCACGTCATCGGCGGGTGCGGCATTCAACACATTCAGCGCGCCTTTCGCACGGCCCAACTCAAAGGCCCGCTGGACGACTCCCGCTGACACTTCGAGCTGGGCCAACATCACCAGTCCAGGTCCGGCAAACACGCCGGCATCGAACGCGTCATCGACATGGACAGGACGCAGCAAGTGGTTCGCACCCGGCACCACGACGATCGTGTTTTCACCCGCTACGTCCACCGTGATCAGGGCCACGCCGGATGGGTCGTGCTTGCAGTTCCCAACGAAGCGATCATCGACGCCATCGGCACGTAAACCCTCGCGGAGGTACGTCGCATGTGTGTCATTGCCGAGACGTCCGATCATGACGACATGGGCACATGAACGGGCTGCGGCGACGGCCTGATTTGCGCCTTTACCACCTCGGTGCATTGAAAAGCCAGTGCCCATCACGGTCTCCCCTGCGCGCGGGAAACGCGGCGTGCGAACGACGAGATCGGCATTCAGGCTCCCGACCACGACGACGGTCGCCGACATCGACGTGACGCTCGCCGCGCCGGTGCTCGCGAGTGCTTCCGTGGGGATGTGATTCGTCATGACCGCGACGTCAGTAGGGCTCGACGAACCGGGCGAGAAGCGCCTCGACACCCAGTGCGAACAACGTCCAATCCTCCGCTTCGCCCGACGGTCCTGTCGGTAACGTGAGGTTCCAGACGTTCGCCGGAGCAAACCGGTCGTGGAGCGCGAGACCTTCAGAAAGCGAGTAGATAGCAATCGCTGTCTGGCCCATATCGACGCCGACACGCGATCGGTACCGCAGGGCAGGGAGAATTTCGGCGAGGACGCTCGCGAAATCCCTGACCGCATGATCGTGACGCTTCGCAATGGCCGGTCCGCGTTCAACGTCGTCATCGAGCGTCGGGGTTGAAACCGTGATCGCCCAGATCGCCAGCCAGGTCTGCCACGCACGCGACTGCGAAACCGCGCTCACATGCGCTGCACCCGCGCGACGACAGATTTCGCGCAGCGTCTGAGAGCGCGACTCCGGAGTCGAGAGGTCTGCGGTTGCGAGTATCTCCCGAGCACAGGCAAGGGTCGCCTGTTCTTCACCGTTGGGGTAGAACTCCGCCGCAGCGAGGAGTAACTCCCGGTGGAACTCCGATTGGTTGGCCCAGATCCGGCCGTAGACCGAGGCGTTCGTAATGCGACGGCCGGTGTCGCGCTCCACCTCGGCGAGAACATCCGCCATGCCGACATGGTCGCATCCCCCCTGGAGTCCTCTCGCCAACAGCAGCCGCACACCCGTCTCCACGATGATCTCGTGCGTCTCGGTCTTGCTTCGACGCGTCGACGGACCAGACGAAGCAACCGTTCCGGGCGACTGAGTTGGTGAGCGACGTGGCCCGACGCCTGACGGCATGGCACTCCAAACGACGTGGTCGGGCCATTTCCCCGATCGCGCGCCAAGTATGGCAGACTGCGACTCCGAGTCGCAATCGTGTCGCCACGATTCGCGGCGACCCTTCTCGAAGATGAGGCAGCCATGTCCGACCACCGCCCCGGTCCCACAATCCGGATTCCGAACATGCCCAAGGCAACCCCGCCGCGTCCGCGCACGCTGATAATCATTGCCGCACTCGTCGTCGGCACGATCATCCTGCTCAACGTGTTCCGTTCCGCCTTCATTTCGGTCGATGCCAACCAGATCGGCGTCAAGATCGTCCGAGGGAAGGTACAGGGCACGCTTCCTCCAGGCTGGCACCTCATCTCCCCGATCGGCGGCAAGGTGGCGACCTTCTCGACCCGTATTCAGCAGACATCCATGCTCCGCACCCCCAACGAAGGTGACCGCACCGGTGATGATTCCGTGGACGTCGCGTCGCAGGAAGGCGCGAAGATGAACGTCGACGTCACCATCAACTACCGGCTCCGCAAGACGGCTGCCGTCCAGCTCTTCAGCAACATCCGCGACGAGGAAGACCTTCGTGAGCGCATTGTGCGGCCGGGCGTCCGGTCAATCACCCGTGACGTCTTCGCCAACTACGGAGCAAAAGACGCAATCACGAGTGGCCGCGGCGACATCCAGGCCGAAGTAACGCGAAGGCTGAATGAGAAGTTCGACAAGCAGGGTCTCGACGTCGACACGGTCGACATCCGCGAGATCTACCTGCCGGTCAACATCCAGTCCCAGGTCGACGAGGCCATTGGTGCTGAAGCCCAAGCCCAGAAGGCAGCAATCAACCGGAAACAGAAGGAGACCGAGGCCGAGACCGCTCGCCTTGTATCCGAGAAGGCCGCCGCCCAGAAGCGCATCGAAGCACAGGGTTCCGCCGACGCGAAGAAGATCAGCTCGCAGGCCGAGGCCAACGCCAACCGGATCATCGCCGAGAGCCTCACGCCGGGGCTTATCCAGCTCCGCCAGATCGAGGCGGTCTACAAGAACGGCAACCAGGTGTACTTCATCCCGCAAGGGTCGAGCCCGAACGTCTTCCTGACCCCGACGCAGAACGTCGGTGCGCCGGCGGTATCGAGTGCAGTCGCTGCCGCCGCGGAATCACAGTCATCGGACACAACACCGCCGACGACGACGCCAACTCCGTAGTGCCAGACGCCTCCGACGCTGGCCTCGGAGACGTCCGCCGCGGTGACCTCTGGCAGCCGATCTGGACGGACCGCGACCACGATCGCGCCGACTGGAACGGCATGGAGCAGTGCTTTGCCTCGCTTGCGGTCTACGAGCGCTGGACCGAAACGACAGCCGCGATGCTCGTCGACGAACTCCAGCTCGGTCCTACCGACGTGGTCGCGGACCTCGGCTGTGGGACCGGGCGGATCGCCGCACATATCGCGCCCCACGTCGCCCATGTGTACGGGTCCGACTTTTCGCAGACCGTCATCGACGTTGCGCGCGAGCGTCGCTCAGGTCCAAAGGTCTCGTTCGATCTCGGTGATCTCAACAACATCGACCCGGCGACCCTGCAGGCCACGAAGGTGTACTCCGTTGGAGCCCTGTTGTACATGGACAGCGAGGACCTCGCCCGAGTCCTCATTGCCGGACTCGCAGCGCGAGGTATCTCCTTCGCCGCGGTCGACCTTCCCGACGAGAACGAGATCGACGACGTCGAGCGCTCCTACGACCGGTCCCGCTACACGCACCTGCAGTTCAGCTCCGACCGACTCTTAACATGGTTCCCGCAGGGCCGGGTCATCCGACACAACCGGTTCCCCGAGTTCATCCACGGGGATCACCGCTTCACGTTCGTGGTCGACTAGCACAACACCCCGACCTACTCCTCCAGGCGGAGGGCGGAGATGAAGGCTTCCTGCGGCACTTCGACGCGGCCGATCGACTTCATCTTCTTCTTGCCCTCCTTCTGCTTCTCGAGGAGTTTGCGCTTCCGGGTGATGTCGCCGCCATAGCACTTTGCGAGCACGTCCTTGCGGCGTGCTTTCACGGTCTCACGGGCGACGATACGTGCACCGATAGCAGCCTGGATCGGCACGTCGAACATCTGACGCGGGATCAGTTCCTTGAGCTTGGCGCACATCTTCCGCCCGTACTCGTCTGCCTTCGCCTTGTGGATCACCGCGGAGAACGCATCGACGGTTGCTCCATTGAGCAAAATGTCGAGCTTCACCAGCTCACTCTCACGATAAGAATCGTGCTCGTAGTCGAGCGACGCGTAGCCCTTCGTCCGCGACTTCAAAGAGTCGAAGAAGTCCACGACAACCTCGGCCAGCGGGATCGAATACACCATCTCGACGCGTTCCGCCGACAGGTAATCCATGCGGATCATTTCACCGCGGCGTCCCTGGCAGAGCTCCATGATCGTGCCGGTGTACTCCGTCGGCGTGAGGATCGACGCTTTGAAATACGGCTCCTCGACCTTCTCGATGTTGTTCGACGGTGGCATCGCGCTCGGGTTGTCCACGAGCACTCGCTCCCCCAGCGTCGTGGTCACCACATATTCGACGCTGGGTGCGGTCGCAATAAGCGAAAGGTTGAACTCGCGTTCCAGACGCTCCCGCACGATCTCCATATGCAGCAGACCAAGGTAGCCACAGCGGAACCCGAAGCCGAGGGCACCGGACGTTTCGGGCTCGTAGGTGATCGAAGCATCGTTGAGCTGCATCTTTTCGAGCGACTCCCGCAGCAGCGAGAAATCGTCGCCGTCGATCGGGTAGAGACCGCAGAACACCATTGGCTTCGGTTGCTTGTATCCGTCGAGGACCTCGGTCGCCTGTTTGGCGTACTGCGTAATCGTCTCGCCGGAACGGGCATCGGCCACGCTCTTGATGCCACAGATGATGTAGCCGACCTCACCCGGTCCGAGCTCCTTGACGGGCAGGTTGGTCGGTGTTCGCACACCGATCTCCTCGGCGTCGTGGCGACCGCGAGCGTGCATGTAGAACACGTGATCGTTCGTGCGCAGCACGCCGTTCTTGATGCGTACAGCGCTCACCACACCGCGATAGGCGTCGTACGAGGAGTCGAAGATCAGACCTTGCAGAGGAGCGTCACGGTCGCCTGCGGGGAATGGAATGCGCTCGCAGATCGCATCGAGCAGGGCCGGGACACCCTCACCAGTCTTCGCCGAAATACGCAGAATCGACGAGGCCGGAATGCCAAGCACCTTCTCGATTTCCGCCGCATAGCGCTCCGGATCGGCCGCCGGAAGGTCGATCTTGTTGAGGCACGCAACGATTTCGAGATTGCTCTCCAACGCGAGGTAGCAGTTGGCGAGCGTTTGCGCCTCGATCCCCTGGGCAGCGTCGACGACCAGCACGACGCCCTCGCACGCGGCAAGCGACCGGCTGACCTCGTAGCCGAAGTCGACGTGGCCCGGGGTGTCGATCAGGTGGATCGTGTGGTCGATTGCGTTGTGCGTCCAGTGGACCCGCACGTTCTGCGCCTTGATCGTGATGCCGCGCTCACGCTCGATGTCCATCGAGTCGAGGTACTGGGCTCGCATCTCCCTCGCCTCGACCGCACCGGTGAGCTCCAGTATCCGATCGCTCAGCGTGGACTTGCCGTGGTCGATGTGGGCGATGATGGACAGGTTGCGGATTGTCGTGATGTCCATCGGTACAAGTCTCGGGGCGTCTCTGCGGACCGGTGATCGCTCAGGAGCGCGACCGCTGCGGCGGGCACGGAAGTCTACGGGTACCCCACCTGTACCCCGTGACCACACGGCGGCTGCTAGCATTTCTCGCTCGTTCGCAACCGTCTCCGACGCACGTCTCGAAAGTCTCAGGGCTCCACACCATGGCCAACATCAAGAGCCAGAAGAAGCGCATCCTCACCAACGCCAAGGCGCACGACCGCAACAAGGCCGTGAAGAGTGAGCTGAAGACCCGCGTGAAGTCCGCCATCAAGGCCGTCGGCACCGAAGACAGCGCAGATGCTGTCAAGCTCGCCATCAAGCGGATCGACAAGGCTGCGGCAAAAGGAATCATCCACAAGAACCAGGCCGCGAACCGCAAGTCGAAGCTCATGAAGCGGGTTGCTGCCCTCACGAACTGAGCACCGGTCGGCCCGCTGGTCGACCCGAAACCTCGAGTTTGACCCCCGCTAATAACACCCGGACAAGCCGACGTTGGGAAGATCGCTGCCCTCCCGGGTACGCGATCTTCCCAACGTGGCGTTCGAGGCGGGATGAGCGGGGTCAGCGTCGGGCAGGTGTGCGCCCACCGAGGCGGCTGAGGCGGGCCACGAGCAGTTCCAGCACGACCTCGCCGGGAAGATCGCGCTTGCCACGCAGGTCAAGATCTGCGGTCGCCAGAAGTGCAACCGCCTTCACGATGCCCGCGTGACCGAGCTTGCGGCTCTGCAGCAACGCCTTCTTCGCGGGGAACGTACTGCCGGTCATGCCGAGCGCCGAGGCAGCCTCGGTCTCGTCGCGACAACCGGAACCGTCGAGCCGTGCCATGCGCAGGAAGTGGGCCTGAAGTGTGCCCATGATCTGCAGCGGGTGACGCTCCCCTGCACCGACGAGCCTTGCCAGTTGGTCCAGCGCACCCGAGGCGTCGCCGCGATCGATGGCGTCGGTGAGGTCCCACGGTGCCCCCGCGCCCGCCGAGCCGAGGAAGGGCTCCAGCTCATCCGCACCGATCCGGGAACCTTCGCCGTAGACGGCGCTTAGCACATCGAGGACGCCGCCCAATCGACCGAGATCGTCGCCGAGGTGTTCTGCGAGGCGCTGCGTTGCCCTTGCATCGAGTCGAACCGGGGCGTCGGCCAGGCGTTCTGACATCCAACCCTGGCGCGCCTTTCCCGATGGCACACCCGTGTCGAGGACCGTGCCAACCTTCTTGACGGCGTCGACGATCCTGCGACCGATCTGGCCGCCACCACTCGTGAGGATCAGCGTGGTGGTCGGCGACGGACCCGTCAGGTAGGTGAGCAGCGCCTCGTTGTCCTCCGCTCCGAATCGGCCGATCCCGCGCGCGACCACGACGCGCCGAGACGTGAACATCGGCGGCGTTTGCGCAGCGTCGACCGCGGCAGCGAGTGGGTAATCCTCGGTGGAGAAATCGTCGAGGCCGAGGGAAAGGTCTTCGCCGGCTGCCGCCTGATGTATGAGGTCGCGAACCGCTGCGGCCAGCAAGGAGGGATCGTCGCCACGGACGAGTATCACGGAGGCGACATCGGTGCTCACGGCGAGTCAGACTACCGGCGACCCACGGTCTCCGGTCAGTGGCCCGCTCAGGTGCCAGGGCCCACAATGCGTAGGGTCAACCGGTTCGACCGAACGTCGGTCACCACTACCTGCGTGCGACCCGCACGCAGGGAGAGCCCCGACTCAGCGACGACCACCGGTCGGACGTGGCCCACGAACGACCGGTCGGCTGCAAGGACCGCGCCGATCTCGACGCGCCCGGACAACGCCGCCACCAGGTCGGCTTGGGGGCGCCCGCCCGACTCGACGATCACGAGGTCGACGGCCGCAACGCGCGAGCGTCGAAGTGCTTGCAGGACGTCGCCCGTGCGTGCCCCGTGACGCACGATCACAACGTCGAGGTGTCGTTGCAATCGACCGCTCCACCCAGCGGCGGTCGTGAACGATCCGACGGAGGTCGGCACCGCCGAGGTGCTGACGAGGGGCAGGCCGAGAATTGCAACACACGCAGCAACCGCAACCCGCCCGATCCGCCGATGCCAACGGTCGGCCGTTTGCGAACCGCCCTTCATTGAGCCTCGACCGCCGACCACACGACGGAGCGCGACCGATGTGGCTACTGCGGCTGCCAGGAGCACGAACTGGCGACCGTTCACGTCCCCCAACGGTGCACGCGCAGCGATCGAGGCGACCGTGCGAACCCAGTCCAGCGCAAGGCGAGTCGGAATATGCACGAGTCTTGCGGGCCCGCCCCCGAGGAGCGGCTCGACGATTCCCGCAGGCAGTCCGGCCGCCACGCCCCACGCCATAACGGGTTCGGCGGCGGGGAGGGCGAGCAGGTTTGCGGGAAGCGAAACCAACGGCATGCCGCCAAACACCGGCACCATGACGAGCGAGACACCAAGCTCCGCCCCCAGGGCTGTCGCTGCCGGAACGGCAAGCCAGCCCGGGCAGCCCCATTCCACGAAGGCCTTCTCCAATCGAGGGCTGATCAGCACGAGTCCGAGGCACGCGACGACCGACAATGCGAATCCGACCGACCATGCGAGGAGCGGATCGATGAGAAGCAGGGCGCACGCTGCGAGCCCGAGCACGCGCAGGGCGGACTGGCGGCGTCCGAGCATGTTGGCTGTGGCAGCGACGCCCGCCATCCACGACGCGCGAAGGACCGACGGCTCGAACCGTGTGACGGTCGCGAACACGACCAGAACGAACAGCACCGCGCCGAGACGACCTCGACGTCGCAACCGGAGCACAAGTGGCTGGAGGACCGCGAGAACAAAGGCGACGTTCTGCCCCGATACGACAAGCAGGTGGGTGAGGCCAGCCCCTCGGAAGTCGTCGGTCACGAGCGGACGCTGCTCACGAGCGTCGCCGAGGACGAACCCGCCGAAGAGTGCCCGGTCGACGGGCGGCAGCGTGTGAGCGCTGCGCAGAAGCCGATTGCGGATGCCGTTCGAGAGAACCGCGAGGGCATTGCCTTTGTCGGTTCGGCCGGTCCCCGTTAGAACGACATCGCCGGCCAGATGGCGAGCGATCCGCCAGTCCTCCTTGCGAGCCACTTTCTGCCGGCCGGTCACGTGGACGCGCTGACCCGCCATGAGCCGACCGATCACCGTGCCCGCGGGGCCGCTGGCGCGTGCCATGAGGCGTCGCCCGTGCAGTCGCACTTCGACGCGGACGCCCCTGACGTCACGGAGTGGATCACGAAGCAGGGTCGCCGTTCCTTCAACCGTCGTGTTCTCGACGTGCAGTCCGGCGAGTGCCCGGTTTGCGAGCACGGATTCCGAGCTGAAGGCGAAAGCCAGAGCGGTTAGCAGCCAAAATCCGTTGGGGGTTTCGATCTTGCGCAGAAGGAACGCAACGGCAGCGATCGTGAGAACGGCACCCGGAACCACCGGCGAATTGATCGGATGAAGTCGGGCCGTAATCGCCAGACAGAGCGCAATTCCGACCAGTGGCAGGTCCGGCTGGGTCACGCCGAGACCGTGACCTTGGGTCGCAGCGCGGCAAATTTCGCGTCGCCGATGCCGGTGACGTCGAGCAGTTGTGCAACCGTACGGAACCGACCGTGGACGCGACGGAACTCGATGATTGCAGCCGCCGTGGCGGGGCCCACACCCGGCAGCGCGTCCAACTGGGCGACCGTCGCGGTGTTGAGGTCGACGGGGCCGCCCGGAGCGGCCGGGTCAGCCCCGATTGCGTCGCTGTCCGTCGGTGCCGTCGCCGTTCCGGTTTGCACGGCGGGCACCGTGCGGCCAACCCGCGGCACGAAGACGCGCTCGGCGTCGCGAACTCTTGCCGCGAGGTTGATGACGTCAGGGTCGGCATCGGGCCGTAGTCCTCCGGCCGCGCCGATCACGTCATCGACGCGGGCACCCTCGGCGAACACATACACGCCCGGGTGAATGACGGCACCGGCCGCGTGCACTGCGATCGTGGCCGCTGGACCGGTGGTCGACGCGGAAGCTGCGCCCACCGTGGAACCAGGGGCCGATCCGGACGCCACGTCGGCTGCCCCACCGGAGGTTCCTGTGTCCGTGCCCGCTGGTACCGATGGCCCCGTTCTGGAGATCAGCGGCAACGTTGCGAGTGGCGCAGAAGTGGCGGTTGCCCCGGACGATCCCACGGCTGCTGGGCTGTTTCGCGCGGCTGCATGGAGGGTCCAGCCGACAAGGGCCGCGGCCACGACGAGCACCAGAACGCCAGCGACGCCAACCCCGACGCGGCCGACACGTGCGCGCACACGGGTGGACATTGTTTGGAAGGTCTCGGTGAGCTGCTGGCGAAACGTCAGCTTTCGAGGCGGCGTTGTCGTACTCGGCCGCCCATGGGGCACGGGTGGCAACGGAGCAACGACCGGCCCCGCGGACGCTGGATCTGGCCGACGCGAGGTCGGTGGGTTGAAGAACCCGGCCATGGCGGCTCCCTCCTGACGGGCGCGCTACAGCGCGCCGGAACTCGGCAAGGGGAAGCCACGGTCATCGTACGGGTGGGGTGTGACAGTTTCCGCGCGGTCCTGCTCATTCGTCGCGTCATCCCACGGATCAGCGACCGTCTACCGCCCGTTTTGGTCCTACCTCGGGATGGAACTGAGGAAGCGTGCCTCGACCTCGAACGGGATGCGCCGATAAGCGGATTGGTGGTTATACCCGCGAAGTCGCCAGCGAATATAGGAACCGAAATAGGTCGCGACGAAACGGACCACGCCGACTTCCCGGAACTGGGCGACGTGCACCTGCTCGTGACGCAGGAGCCGCTCAAACCCCGTTCGGGCGGCGGAGCCCCGACGAACGATCACGAGCGAGCCCAGTGTCAGGCCAGCAGCACCGCGGGGCAGTGGACCGCCGGTCCAAAGCCAGTGACCCCGGAATCGCATGCGTTCGGCGAGTGTGGGGTCGGCGTTGGGCGCTTCGACGCGGGAGAACCGCGGGACACCGGGTTTGGTGGCGTCGGCCGAGAACTTGAACATCGCGGCGCGCGTTCAGAACAGTCGGCTGCCGAGTTTGCGACGCAGGTCGGGCACGCGGGGGTCGTCGCCCATGACTGCGAGAAGGTCGAGGAACCGCTGCTTGGCGTCGTCGTCGCCCTTGACCCGGTCGAGGAGTGTCGTGAGCTCGACCACCGTCTCGGCGTGCACGTCGTCGCCTTCGGCCACCGCCACAGCCCCTACTGGAGGTGTGACGATTCCCAGACGTGCCCGAGCCGAAATCCGTGCAGTTTCCGGCGTCTCAGGGATACGGGCGAGCAACGTGAGCGCGTCGGCACCCTGACCCTTGTCGACCAGCACGCCCGCAAGCGCGGTCACGGCGCGCCCATTCGCCGGTTCGAGATCGAGCGCCTGCCACAGCATCCCCTCGTCGCCCAGTTCGAGGCCTTTGTCGATCAGGAGGTCGGCCTGACTCTTCGCGGGAGCGAGCTTGTTGACCCACGCGCGCACCTGGGCCTCGGGAAGCGCGCCGACGAATTGGTCCACGATCTGGCGGTTCTTGATCGCGAACACGGCCGGGATCGACTGCACCTTGAACGTCTGCGAGATTCTCGGACTCTCGTCCACATTGACCTTGGTCAGTACGACCTTGCCGTCGGTGGACTCGACGACCCGTTCGATGATTGGGCCCAACGTCCGACAAGGACCGCACCACGGTGCCCACAGGTCGACCACGACCACGGCATCGACGGAGCGTTGCAGGACTTCGGCCTCGAAGGTCTCATCGGTGACATCCACGTACATGTCGCGAACGCTACCGCCCGGCTGCCGACCCGAATTCTCGCCGCACCCAAGGTGACCGGACGCATAGAACTGGTCGCGGTACATCCGGCCCCATCGCGGTGCACTTGGCGCGCCCGAACGCACCGCGAACGCACCCGATGTACCGCGTCCACGGACGCGCCAAATGCTCCTGGCTATTTCGCGGTACATCCGGCCCCATCGCGGTGCACTTGGTGCGCCCGAACGCACCGCGGACGCACCGGATGTACCGCGACGTCGCAGTTGCGCAGGATTCGTGGACGCTGCCCACGAGCATCGGCGCGGGCGGGTCGGGGTAGCGTCTCCGGCGTGGTTGCCCTCCCCGATGTGACGCCTGTCGGCGACTTGATGCACCACGACGCCAGGCGCGTCAATACCGACCCCGCCGGCATCGTGCGCGCCACGGTTGAGCCGTGGTTCGAGGCCAACGTTTCGGGCGCGGTTGCGCCGCTCACCTTCACCCTTGTGGCGGGCGGGCGCTCGAACCTCACCTACCTCGTCGATGATGCGGCGGGCCACCGGTACGTCCTGCGACGTCCGCCGCTCGGACACCTGCTGCCGTCCGCCCACGACATGAGCCGTGAGCATCGCATCCTCGCCGCGCTCGGTGGGACCACCGTGCCGGTCCCTGCCGTGCTGGGCTTCTGCGACGATGCCGCCGTGAGCGATCGGCCGTTCTACGTGATGGAGTTCGTCTCGGGTCGGATCTTCCGCACGCTCGACGACGCCGCGGCAATCACCGTGGATCAACGGCGCCAGGTCAGCGAATCGCTGGTGGACGTGCTCGCATCGCTGCACGCGCTCGATGTCGACGCCGTTGGACTCGGCCAGCTCGGCAAGCACGACGGCTACATCGCCCGCCAACTTTCACGGTGGCACGCTCAGTTCACTGCGTCGAAGCTGCGTGAGGTGCCGCTCGTCGACGAGGTACACGCACGATTGTCAGCGCGCATACCAATTCAGCAGGCGGTCAGCATCGTGCACGGCGACTATCGCCTTGACAACACGATGATCGGCTCCGACAACCGAGTCGCTGCGGTGCTCGACTGGGAGATCTGCACACTCGGCGATCCGCTCGCCGACATCGGCATGCTGCACGTGTATTCGCCAGCGTCCGACGATCCCAACCCGCCGCTCGGCGCTGCCCCCACGCAGGCATCCGGGTTCCTCACTGCTGCGGAGATGACGCAGCGTTACGCAGCAACGTCGCCGTTGGACCTTTCCGACGCTGGCTTCTATGTCGCGTTCGGGTGCTGGAAGCTCGCCTGCATCCTCGACGGTGTCTACACCCGCTACGCCACGGGCGCAATGGCCAACGATGGATTCGATTTCTCGGAGTTCGACGCGCAGGTGCAGAGCCTCGCCGTGCGGGCCGCCGAGGTACTGGAGAACGCATGAACCTGCCGCTGTACGTGTTCGAGAACCCCATTCCCGAAGGGATGCGCGACCCGGTGCTGGTCGTGTGCCTGGAGGGCTGGATCGACGCTGGCTACGGTGCCGCGGCCGCAGTCGGGCATCTCAAGGCGCAGATCCGCACCGAACGTCTCGTCGCGTTCGACACCGACGAGTTGCTCGACCAGCGAGCGCGTCGACCGGTGATGCGACTCGTGAACGGCGTCAACGAATCGCTGCGCTGGCCGCGTCTGCAGATCCGCCACGGCCGCGACAACCTCGGCCAGGACATCCTCGTAATGACGGGCCCCGAGCCCGACTTCCGGTGGAACGGATTCACACGCGCGCTTATGGAAATCGTGGACAAGCTGAACGTGCGTCTGTGCGTGCTGTTCGGCGCGTTTCCGGCACCGTCACCTCACACCCGTCCCTTGACGACCGCATCCACCGCGACAACCACGGAACTAGCGGAGCGGATCGGCTTCACGGAAGCATCCTTCGAGATCCCCGCAGGTGCGCAAGCAGCAATCGAGCGGGCCTTCGCCGACGCGGGCAAGCCGGCCGTCGGCGTATGGGCACGGGTGCCGCATTACGCGGCCACGATGCCGTTCCCGGGAGCGTCGGCAGCCATTCTCGACTCGCTTGCCAAGCTCACGGGTCTCGTGATCGACACCTCGGATCTTTATGCACGCTCACGCATAGCCTTGCAGCAGATCGAGCAGCTCATCTCGAACAATCCGGAGCACATCGAGATGGTCCGTAGCCTCGAAGCACAATTCGACGCTGAGGCGTCGCAGCGCACCAGCACCGTGTCGCTCGCCGACGAGGCCAACCTCCCGACCGGTGACGAGCTCGCCGCCGAGCTGGAGAAGTACCTCAGGGAGCAATAAGCCGGTCGCCGGTTGGGTGCGTTCGCGACGTTGGGACGAATCACCTCGCCCATCGACGCGATGTGTCCCAACGTCCGGGTGGCTACGCCCGCGTCACCATTTCACCGCGATGTTTGGACGAATCACCTCGCTCAACGACGCGATGTGTCCCAACGTCCGAGTTGGCCCCGACCAACGCAGGACCGCTACCGTCCGACGCATGCTTGTTGATGGTGGAACCGGTGCCGATTGGACGCAGGCGGGCGCGGACGCCCGCATCGCCGAGCAGGAGGGGTACGCGGGTGTGTGGTCCGCCGAGACGAACCACGACCCGTTCTTCCAATGCCTGATGGCTGCCCAAGCAACCGAGCGAGTGCAGATCGGGACGAACATCGCCGTTGCGTTCGCCCGCAGCCCCATGACGACAGCGGTCCAGGCCAACGACCTCCAAGCGATCTCGGGCGGACGCTTCATCCTCGGACTCGGCAGCCAGATCAAGCCTCACATCGAGAAGCGTTTCTCCATGCCGTGGTCGCATCCTGCACCTCGTATGCGCGAATACATCATGGCGATGCGGTCGATCTGGGCGTGCTGGAACGACCGCACGAAGCTTGACTTCCGCGGCGACTTCTACAAGCACACGCTGATGAGTCCGTTCTTTCATCCGGGCCCGAATCCACACGGTACGCCGAAGGTATTCCTCGCAGGCGTCGGTGAGCTGATGACCGAGGTCGCGGGCGAGACCTGCGACGGCTTCCTTGCGCACGCCTTCACCACCGAGCGGTATCTGAAGGAGCGGACGCTGCCCGCACTCGAACGCGGCATGTCCAAGTCGGGTCGGGCCCGCAACGACTTCCAGATCAGCCTGCCCGCCTTCGTCGTCTCCGGACGCGACGACGCCGAGGTCGCCGCCGCGAAGGTCGGCACGAAACAGCAGATCGCGTTCTACGGCTCGACCCCCGCTTACCGTGGCGTCCTGGAATTGCACGGCTGGGGCGACCTGCAGGACGAGCTCAACGGCCTCTCCAAGCAGGGAAAATGGGTCGAGATGGGCGAACGGCTCGACGACGAGGTGCTCGAGGCATTCGCCGTCGTCTCCGAGCCCGACCACATCGCAGCGGGACTACGAGCACGGTTCGGCGGAATCGCCGATCGGGTCAGCTTCTATGCGCCCTACAAGACCTCACCGGAGCTGTGGAAGCCCATAGTTGCGGACATCATGAAGGGCTGACGTCGAGCCAGACCATGCCGGTCGCGTTGTTGTGCTGAGCGCAACAAATCGACCGAGTCCGCCGTGAACCGCTACGCCTCGGTGATGGTGACCTTGGTCATCGAGACTTCCTCCACGGGGCGATCGCCCTCGGCGGTCTTTACCTCATTGAGCGTCTTCATGACATCGTCACCGCTCGTGATTTGACCGAACAATGAGTACAGCGGGGGAAGGCCGACGCCCTGGGCACCGGTGATGATGAAGAACTGACTGCCGTTCGTGTTCGCTCCGGAGTTCGCCATCGCGAGCGAACCGACCTTGTACTCGCCCTGATCCGGCAGTTCGTCGGCGAACTGGTATCCGGGGCCGCCCATCCCCGTACCGGCAGGGTCGCCACCCTGGATCACGAAATCCTTGATGATGCGGTGAAAGATGATCCCGTCGAAGTAGTGATAGCGAGCGAGGGTCACGAAGCTGTTTACCGCTTTCGGGGCACGCTTCGGGTCGAGCACGAACGTCATCGTGCCCTTCGTGGTCTCCATGGTGACCGTGTACTTCTTCGCCGCGTCGATGCACGTCGGCGGCTCGCCGGCGAAGGACTTCTTCTTCGGGGACGACCCGTCGGCGGCCGGGCATGTCGTAGCGACTGCGGGCGCGGGTGGTTCTGTGGTCGACGGTGCGACCGTCGACGTCGCAACCTCGGTTGAGGGCACCGTGGTTTCGGTGCCCGACACCGAAGTTGTTACCGGTGCCGTGGTTACCGCCGACGCCAGCGTGGTGTCGGCCACGATGATGGTTTCGGGCGTCGCGACCTTGTCGCTTGAGCAAGCGGTGAGCAACACAGCGGCGGGCAGAACCAGGACACACGTGGCGCGGCGAAGCAGACGGGGGGAGAACATGAGGGAGGACTTTACCGAAACGTGACACTCACTCGGCGGACGCCAACCGAGCATGGGCAATCTCGCCCACCAACCGCAATTCTGGGTGGTGGGAACGAATCCACGTTCCATAGTGGGCGACATTGACGGGACTCAGCTGACGACGAAGTTGACGAGTCGGCCCGGCACAGCGACGACCTTGCGGACCGTCTTGCCTTCGATATGCGCGCGTACCTTCTCATCAGCTCGCGCGACCGCTTCGAGCGCTGCGGCATCAGCGTCGGCAGGCACGACCAATACAACCCGGAGCTTGCCGTTCACCTGCACCGGCACGTTCACGGTGTCGCTCACGAGATACGACGCATCGGCGATGGGGAACGGCTCCCGCACGAGCGATCCGGCGTGCCCGAGCCGCGACCAGAGTTCCTCCCCCATGTGCGGGGCGAACGGTGAGAGCAGCAGTACCAACGGTTCGGCCAGCGCCCGTGGCGCGCCTGCCGGATAGGTCGAGGTGAGGTGGTTGGTCAGCTCCGTGATGCGAGCGATCGGCGTGTTGACACGGAGGTCGTCCATCGCTGCACGGACCGCGTCGATGGTCTTGTGCAGCGTCACCAGGTCCTCGCGGGTCGGCTCGTTGTCGGTTACTCGAGTCATTCCGGTCTCCTCGTTCACGACCACACGCCACACCCGCTGCAGGAGGCGATGGGCACCGCTGACGGCCCGTGTCTCCCACGGCTTGGACTGCTCCAGCGGACCCATCGACATCTCGTAGAGCCGCAGCGTGTCGGCACCGTAGGCGTCGTACATGTCGTCGGGTGAGACCATGTTCTTCAGGCCCTTGCCGATCTTGCCGAACTCGCGGTTGACCTGTTCACCTTCGTACGTGTACGTACCATCGCGTTCGACGACCTCGCCCGCTTCGACGTAGCTGCCGCGGGCATCGGTATATGCGTATGCCTGGATGTAGCCCTGATTGAACAGGCGGGCAAAGGGTTCCGGGGTTCCGACGACGCCGAGGTCAAAGAGCACCTTGTGCCAGAAGCGGCTGTAGAGCAGGTGCAGGACCGCATGTTCGACGCCGCCCACGTAGAGGTCGACGCCGCGCTCCCCCATCCAGTAGCGCTCGTTCTCCGCAACCGTGAGACCCTCGACGAACGTTGGATCGATGTAGCGCAGGTAGTAGCTGCAGGAGCCGGCCCACTGTGGCATCACGTTCGTTTCGCGAACGTAAGCGCGCGGACCGTTGCCGAGGTCCAGCGTCGTGTGCTTCCACTCCGTCAATCGGTCGAGCGGGCGCTCCGGCTCGCTGGCGGCGTCGTCGGGGTCGAAGCTCCGTGGTGCGAACTGATCGGTCTCGGGCAGGTCGACCGGCAGCATCGACTCCGGAAGCGCGAGGGGGCCGATCTCGTCGTGCACGATCGGGAACGGCTCACCCCAGTACCGCTGCCGACTGAACAGCCAGTCGCGCAGTTTCGTCTGGACCGTGCCGTGCCCACGCCCGTTCGCTTCGAGCCATGCGTTGATCGCTGCGATGGCTTCGGCCTTGTTCAGCCCGTCGAGCGAGAGGCTGTCATTCGAGCTGTGTACCCCCGGCCCGTCGCCGGTGTAGGCGTGTGACCAGAGGCTGCAGTCGAGCGTCGATGCGATCCCCTGCTCGACGAACCACTCGGCCGGGGGCTGGATCGTTGCTTCGATCGGCAGGCCGAACTGACGGGCGTATTCGAAGTCGCGCTGGTCCCCGCTCGGCACGGCCATGATTGCGCCGGTGCCGTAACCCATGAGCACGTAGTCGGCGATGAAGACGGGCACCTCGCGTCCGGTCACCGGGTTCGTCGCGTACGAACCGGTGAACACGCCGGTCTTCGTCTTCGCGTCGGTCTGGCGGTCGATATCGGACTTCGCCTTCGCGTCGTGCTGGTAGGCACTGATCGCCTCCGCGGGCGTCGCGTGACCACCCGTCCAGCGCGTGCCGGTCGCAGTCGGCCACGCAGGCATGGTAAGCGCGCTGACCATCGGGTGCTCGGGCGCGAGCACCATGAAGGTCGACCCGAAGAGCGTGTCGGGCCGCGTCGTGAAGACCTCGACGTCACCGGCGCCGCTGGCAAACTTCACGCGGGCACCGAAGCTGCGCCCGATCCAGTTGCGCTGCATCAGCTTCACGGGCTCGGGCCAGTCGACGAGACCCAGGTCGTCGACGAGACGTTCCGAGTAGGCCGTGATGCGCATGAGCCACTGGCGCATGTTGCGCTTGAACACCGGGAAGTTGCCGCGGTCCGAGCGGCCTTCGGCGGTGACCTCCTCGTTCGCCACGATCGTGCCGAGCCCGGGGCACCAGTTCACCGGAACGTCGGCCGAGTACACAAGCCGATGAGCGTCCACGAGTTGACGTTGCTCCGCCTCGCTCATCGCCGACCAACCCCGCCCATCGGGCGTGGCGCGCACACCGGATGCGAATGACCCGATCAGCTCGTCGATCGGACGCGCCCCACCGGTTCCGCCGAGCGGGTTGGTCGCGTCGGCGTCGAACCACGCGTTGAAGATGCGCAGGAAGACCCGCTGCGTGAACTCGAGAAAGTCGCGGTCGGTCGTGCGCACGGCGCGGCGCTGGTCGTGGCCGAGCCCGAGACGGCGCAGTTGTCGCGCCATGATCTCGATGTTGTTCTCGGTGTTGATGCGCGGATGCTGGCCGGTCGCTACGGCGTGCTGCTCGGCCGGCAAGCCATACGCGTCATAGCCCATCGTGTGCAGGACGTTGTGTCCGGTCATGCGCTTGAAGCGTGCGAACACGTCGGTGGCGATGTAGCCGAGGGGGTGTCCAACGTGGAGGCCAGCGCCCGACGGGTACGGAAACATGTCCATCACGAACAGCTTCGTGGAGTGTTCGACGTCCGCAAATCCATCGCTCAGGGGGCCGGTCGGGTTCGGTGCGTGAAACGTGCCCTCAGCGTCCCAGCGGTCCTGCCAGCGGGCCTCGATCTCGCGGGCGAGCCCTGCTCCGTAGCGGTACGCGGGGGTCTCGTCGGTGCGTTCGGTTGCTGGCGCTGCGGGCTCGGACATGGGAGACAACGCTACCGGGGCCATCCGGACCGCCATGCCGCATTCGTCGGGGCTGTCGGTCGCTTTCAGATCCACGACGTACAAATGCCGCGCGGCTGAGGCCCAAGCAACGGAACCCGACCGCCAGAATCGAATGCCGTTCGCGCCGCCGAGCGCGGCTCGCGCGCTACGCGCGAACGGCACTCGGCTGCGCGGAACGCACTCAACCGCTGCTCGAGCCAGGGTCGAGTCCGACACGTCGCGCGGCTGTCGGGACCGAGATACGAACGATGCTGCGCCAGCTAGGCCATTAAGGCGCATATCGTTGACAGCGCCATGGACGTCAGCACCATCAAGTCGAATGATCCCTGCTGGTGCGGGAGCGGCAAGAAATTCAAGCGCTGCCATAAGGACCCGGCCACGGCGAAAGCGCCGCGCAATCCGTCTGTCCGCAAGGGTCGGGTGACCGACGTCCTGACGGTGCCGGCAGACATACGCCGCCCCGATTACGTGAGCAACGGCGGGACGCCGAAACGCACCAGCGTCTCGATGGTCAAGCCACCCGAGATGATCGACCGGATGCGCCGTGCAGGGCACGCCGCAGTTCAGGTGATCGACATCATTCGGCCGCACGTGGTGGTGGGCGCAACGACCGACGCCATCGACGCCGTTGCCCACCAGGCTTACATCGATCTCGGAGGCTATCCCTCGACGGTCGGCTACGGCGGATACCTGAAGAGCGTGTGCACCAGCGTCAACGAGGTGATCTGCCACGGCATCCCCGACGACCGGCCTCTAGCCGACGGGGACATCCTCAACATCGACGTGACGATCTTCCTCGACGGCGTCCACGGCGATCACTCCGTGATGTTCGAGGTGGGCAACGTCGACGAATCGTCACGCCAGCTCGTGCGCGTCACGAAGGAATGCCTCGACCTCGGCGTTGCGGCAGTTCGGCCCGGCGCACCGATCAACGAGATCGGACGCGCTATCGAGACCCACGCGAAGAAGTTCGGCTACGGCGTGGTCCATTCGTTCGTGGGTCACGGCATCGGCGAGGTGTTCCACATGCCACCGAACGTGCCGCATTATTACGACCGCGGAGCGAAGACGATCATGCTCCCGGGCATGACGTTCACGATCGAGCCGATGATCACGATGTCGGGCAAGTACGACTACGACGTGTGGAACGACGGCTGGACCGCAGTGACCAAGGACCTCGCACGCACGGCGCAGTGGGAGCACATGGTGGTCGTGACCGAGACCGGCGTGGAAGTCCTGACGAAGTAGCCAGCCTGGCTTCTGGCCTACAGCGAGCCGATGCGGGCGTTGGCCTCGCGGAGACGAGTCGCCATGCCCGACAACAGTCGGTGCGCGAGGCCGGGAATGTCATCGAGCGCCGTCGCGAATTGACGCGGCCCGAGCACGAGCATGTGACACTCGCTCGTGGCCGTAACGGTTGCCGACCGAGGACGCTTGTCGAGCAGAGCCAGCTCCCCGAAGTAGCCCCCCTCGCCGAGGTGGGCGAGAACCTTGCCATCGACCTCGACGTCGGCCGTCCCCGTGATCAGTACGAAACACTCGTAGCCGACGGATCCCTGTTTGCACACGACCTTGCCGGCCGGAACGTCGACCTGCTCACACAGCTGCGACAGCTCCTTCAGCTCTTTCTTGCTACAGGGTGCGAAGAGTGGCACCTGTGCAAGCATCTGAAGGTACGCATCACTGCGATTGCGGGCCATGGTTTGCTCCGTTCGAACGGCCGTCTCCGATGCGGCTTTCGCACCTGGACCGTTCGCTCGCATGCTACGGTCTCCTGCGCATTCGAGCGAGTAGCCGAACGTCACATCCGGGCCCGATCCGGAGCAAGTCATTGCATCATCGTCGGGGCTTTAGCTCAGTTGGTAGAGCGCTTCCATGGCATGGAAGAGGCCAGGGGTTCGAATCCCCTAAGCTCCACATCTTCCAGTTCGAGCGGGCCCGTCGCCGCTTCGCTTCGAACGCCGCCCGGTGGCCTCTTCGGGGACGACGAATTTGCCAATCTGGGCTCAGCCGACCGACGTCACGATGGTTCGAGCCCCAACTTTCCCGCTGCCGAGCGTCGTGGTTGTGACACCTCCCGCGCCCGATGCCGAGCCCGGTGAAGCAGCCGAAGACCTGGAACACGACGCGACACCCGACTCGCCGGCCACCACCTCCCCGGCGCGATACGCGCTGGTGTATACGTTCGACACGTACCCACCACTTGTGAGCTGGTCCCATAGTGCACTGGTGCGGCCGAGTGCGACGTCGGCAACACTGCCCCCAAGAACCTGGCATCGCACGCCAACCGTCGTGCCCTCGGCGATACGGCGAACGAGAACGGCGGTGCGGTCAGGCTCGTCTCGCACGGCAACACCGACAGGGCCGGCCCCGCTGATCGTGACCCGCAGTTCCCTCGGCCGAGTTGTCGTTGGAGTGGCGGAATCGGACGCAGCCCGCCTCCGACTCGTTGTAGCTTTCCGTTTCGTTCGGGTCGTTGTCGCCCGACGGACCGTCGGCGTCCGTGTCGACTTTGCCACCGCTTTCGCCGCCGTGGTCGGCGGCACCGTCGGGGCAGGAGCGAACACGGCCGGTGCAGGCGCAGGTACCGATGGCGTCGTCCCCGCGGCGTTGACGCCGGCACCCACCGGCCGGGCACCCATACCGCAGACGCCCAGAGCCACGCAGGACGCCACCAGCGCCGAGACCCGAAGCGACGGCCGAGCGACCTGCCGGAGGGGGAAGATACGTTGGAATTGGGACGCTCCGTGTCGCACGCTGCAACCGTACGCCGCGCGCGCGCCGACTGTGGGATCACGCGACTGCCCCGTGCAGCGCGGGGGTCAGACGGTGGATACGTTGTCGAACATCGCGGTGTCGTTCGCGTTCACGTTTGAGCCAGCGACGATCTTCAGCGTGACGGCGTTCAGCGCGAACGGGTCCGCCGTGGACGCGATCACAGTCCAGGTTCCTGGCGAAGTGGCACCACTCGCGTACTCCCAGTAAAGGGTCCCGGCCGACTCGCGGAACCGGAGCCATTGCATGTTCGTCGGGCTGTAGGCCGGCCAGTTCGGCGTGAGATTCACCTCGCCCGAGCCGCTGTTGACCCAGGTTGTAAGGGTGCCGCTCGCTACGAAGAACGACACGTAATGGGTGGCGTCGACCCAAAGGAATATCGATGTCTCTCCGAATGTCGATCCGCCGATCCCGTTGTTGGCGGCGCGCTTCATCTGGACCTGGATCGCCTTACCCGTCTGGTCGTAGGATGTCACACTTTGGATCGTCCCTTTCGTCCATGCACCGGCAGCATGGGTGATCTCAAGCTGTTGGTTGATTGCGGTAACCGTCGATCCGCCCGGCGTCGCAATCCACTTCGTCGGGTCGATGGTGTTGCTGTCGAACGTATCGTTCAGACCGGTCCCGCTCGCGGCGGCGGTTTGGAAGCTGAGGTCCGTGGACGTCGCGAGGTTTCCGGCCACATCTCTGCTCTTGACCCGGTAGCGATACGTCGTGGAGGCGGCAAGACCCGTGATTGGTTGGGAGTGAGCGAGGGTCGCTGAAACATCGAGCGTCGTGCTCGAACCGTACGATGCTGTGAGGCCATACTCAACCTGGGAATTGGAAGCCTCATCCGTCGTCCACGACACTACGACCCCTGTCGGACCAATCGAGCCGACCGCAATTCCACCAATGACCGGCGGTGTCGTGTCCCCGGGCTGACTCGGTGGCAACGTACCCAGCAACGCTTCGATGGATGCATCGAGCGCCGTGGCGTTCGAGAGATTTAGGTAGTACTGGTTGCCGGACCCCGGCGTGAAGGTGTTTCCTCCGGTGTTGGTGACGGTGTTCTTTCCCGGTCCGACCTCGGTGAGGAGCGGATCGGTCGGTCGCACCGCGTAATAGATGGCCGTGAGGTCGTACGAATAGATCCAGTTGTTGGGTCCGACAAATGCTTCGTACGAGACGCGCACGGGAGAGTTGACGGGGTGCGTGCGAGAGATGGTGTTGCCCGTGCGGATCGCGTCGCCTACCTCGTACCCCGACCAGACGATCTTCGTCGGCCAGTTGTTGGCGACATCCTGGGCCGCAGCGGGGTTCCCGATCAGATTGTTCTCACCGCTTCGGCTTGGGTACCCGCCGGCCATGATCACCAGCATCTTCACCTTGCGGGCCAGAAGATCGCGTCCGTTCAGCGGGCTTATCCCGTCTCCGGGGGAGTTGAGCAACGCGGCGAGGTTCCCCGAGTAGCCGGCCTCGGCGATGACGACGCTACCGTCGGCTTGCCCAACCAGCGCCTGACGGAAGACACGGACCGCGCTGTCTGGGATCGGAGTCGTCGGCGAGGCGAGGGTCGAGCACGGCCCGATGAAGTCGGCCGTGTTCGTCTCCGTGCCGTTGTTCGGCATATCCGTACCGATCGGCGTCAGGGCCGCGTTATAGAACTGGGCGACGGCCGCAGCGCATTTCCAGGAATTGGTCGCAACCGCGGGCCTGCTTGTCCTCGTGTTCACGCCGATCGCGATGACGTGCGCTTCACCCCTGATCTGGAGCGCGAACGCCGTGGCGAGTGCGCCAGCGTCGTCCGCGTCGCTGAAGATGTCCGTGTCGACGATCAGTGGGACCGGGCCGGTGGGAAGGGAGGCGGTAAGGAAGGTGAAGTCGGTGGAGGTCGCAAGATTGCCCGCGCCGTCCCGGCTCCTGACTCGGTAGTGATATGTCGCGTTGGCGGCGAGACCGGTGATCACCTGGGAATGACTGAGCGTCGCTGAACCGTCGAGCGACGTGCTCGACCCGTAGGTTGTCGTGAGCCCAAACTCCACCTGGGAATTGGACGCCTCGTCCGTCGCCCACGAAACAGTGGCACCGGTCGAACTGATCGAAGCAGCCGCTACGGCGCTGATCACCGGCGGTGTCGTGTCCGCGGTGGAAGCAGCCGGCCTCAATGCCGTGAGGGTCGCAAGTGCATAATCCTGCGTGACCGAGGCCGTGGCCGTCTTCGAGCCCGACGCGCCGGCCGTCACTGGACCTACAAAGTCGAGGCTGCCGGATCGATTGGTGCCGTCGGAGGCGTCACCAATTTCTGTCATGCCCGTAGGCGGCCTCCAGCTCGACCCCTTCGCCTTCCTGCCGACGTAGCCGAAGAAACTCGAGACGAGGACGTCACCAGCCACCGAGGTGGTCACCGATGGGGTGGCGATCGAGGTCGTTCTTCCACCGGAGGTCCTACCGGCCGACACGTCGATCGGGCTGGTCGAGTTCACCCCGCCATAGGCAGCCACGAACACGACGCCGCCAACCGGCGAGCTGGTCTTCCAGGTGTAGCTGGTTTCACCCGGGACCAGGACGTGCGAGTAGACCGCCAAAGCAGCGACGACCCCCTCGTTCGTTCGCGACGCCAGCGTCCAACCGACCGGCACGGTGAGGGTCGGCTGCGATGATGCACCGGCCGAACCGAAGCCGAGCGACGCAATCAGAACGTCCCCGGGCTGCGCCCCGAAAGGCACCGGCAGGGTCAAATTCGTCGTCGAGTCGGACCTATAGGTCGCCGAACTGGCAGTACCGCGAGACGTGATCGTGACCGCCGAAGCGGTCGCCAAATCGACCGCATCCCTGCCGGCCGAAAGGACCTCATCAGTGCCCGCCGAAGCGACCGGCTCAGTAACCCCATCAGTGCCCGCCGAAGCGACCGGCTCAGCAACCCCATCAGTGCCCGCCGAAGCGACACCGGACACGGCAATCGTCGAACCGAACGCGAGCACGCAAGCGACCGCGACGACGAGCGTCACGCATGATCTGCCCTTCGATCGACGAACCGACACCTGACGCTCGCCATCCTTTCTTGTCGGCCACGACCAGTGATGACCTGTGACTAACCGCCACAAAGAGTATTCATGATGGTGCCAGCCAGTCAAGCCGCCTCCATCGAGCCATGATCGTGCACGACGAGCACGTAAACACCGAGGAGCACTGTATGAGACCTGACTTCCTGGAAGACCAAGCCCGGACCGATTGGCGCGCCGATCTCCTTCTCGGCTTCGAGCAGCTCATGATGGGTCTGCGTCAGGAAATTGCCGGCTCGTCGTACCTGAACGCCTTCCTCCTGGCCGTCGCGATCCAGCAGGTTGTCGAGGACGCCGTGCAGCCTGAATCGCTGATTGACCGGATGGGCACGTTCGTGGGCACGACGTCGTCACCGGGGGCACACTTTGCCGGTCGCGTCGTGGGCACGGTGGGTCGTGGGATGCACCAGGTCGGCATCAGGTCGAAAGGTGTTAGCAAGTTGACCGCATGGCAGGAGCATGTAGACAGGTTGGTCGAGCACCTTGCGACGATAACGATGACGTCAGCCATGACCCCGCACCCGGCCGACGAACGCCTCCCGTTCTCGGGCCCGACCGCGAGAAGCAGAGGTACCGTCCAGGCTCCAACTGACCATGCGCTGCCGGCACTGCTCGCGGCGGTCACCGCCTTCCCGCCATCGCTGCTCCCGATGCTCAGGGACAAGTCACCGGTGATTCCGAGCTGCTTCCAAACCTTTGATCTCGGCCTGAAAGACGTCCAGCGACTCGGAGAACGCATCGCCGAGGCGGCCGGACCGTCGACGCTGCCCCTCGTGGTCGTCGGCGTACGCACGTCCGGCAGCTACCTCGCTCCGCTGCTCTCCGCGGTGCTGCGCAACTCAGGATTGGCCGACGTCGACACCATCACGCTGCGTCCAGGCATCCCCGTCCTGGGTGCGACGGCGAATCGGGCGCGCAACGCTGCGCGCCGGAAGGCTCGATTCATCGTGACGGATGACCCGCCCGTGTCCGGTTCTTCACTCCTCAAGGCCGTCGGACAGCTCCAGCTCGTCGGCGTTCCCCAGGAATCGGTGTCGCTTGCCTATCCCCGATTCATCGACACGCCGACGGAGCTTCGAGGACTGCATGACTACCCACAGATCGTCCTTCCGTGGGAGGATTGGGAGGTCCATCCACGGCTGTTATCTGGGGCCGTGCGTGTGGAGCTGCAGGCTCTCCTTGGCGACGCTGCGCGGGTCGCGTCGATTGAGTGCATCGCCGAACGACGACCGCGACGGGCCGAAGCCCATGTCCGTGCGGTGTTTCGGGTGGAACTCGCCGAGCCTCGTCAAGGCGACGATAGCGACCGGGTCGACCGTGTCGACGGTGGCGTGCTTCACGTTGCCGTCGAGGGAGTGGGACTCGGATATTACGGCGAACACGTCACGACGATCGCGGACGCGATCGGGTCGTACACGCCCCGAATTTTCGGTCTCCGCGAGGGTTTGTTGTTCCGCGAATGGCTCGACGACGGCGAACGGCTCGAAGAGTCCGGTCTCGACGACAATGCGCTCGTCGCCGGTCTCGCCGCCTACGTCGCTGAACGCCGAACCCGTCTCGCCGTCCCGCTCGATCGCAGCCTCGGTCTCGCCGGATCGCGTCCCGTGTGGGAGACGGCCGCCGTCGAGGTGAGCCAGAGCTTCGGTCGAGCCTGGCCCATCGGCCAGGTCGTGGCGGTCAATCGGCTGGCCCGACGGATCCTTCGCGTATCGCACCCCGCCGTGATCGACGGCACGATGGACCTCGAGAACTGGTTCGTCCAGACCGACCTTCGTCAATCAGCGCGGCTGCGTTCCGTCGGACTACAGCGGCGTGCGTACTGGCACCATGGCCTCAGCAGCTACGACCCCGTCTTCGACCTCGCCGGTGCCATGGACGCCGATTTCGACGTCCCCGTCCCGGCAACATTGCTAGGGCTCTACACCGGGCTGACCGGCGACGCCGTAAGCCCCGAGCGCTGGATGCTCCTACGACTAGCCCAGTTGTGGGGCGGTCGTCGCCGCAACCCCGGATCCGCCGACGCCACACGTAGCGCGGCAGCGCGAGTGCTGCAGGGCTACTTCGCCAACGTGTTCCTGCGAGACGTGATGCCCACGGCGGGAGGGGCTGGCCCGTTGTGTGCGCTCGACGTCGACGGCGTCCTCGAATCCGACCACCTCGGCTTCCCGTCGCTGACCGCTGCCAGCGCGTTCGCCCTGCGTGCTTTGCGTCTCCATGGCTATCGTCCCGTTCTCGCCACCGGTCGCAGCATCGAGGAGGTACGCGAGCGCTGTCTCGCGTACGGCCTCGTCGGCGGCGTTGCCGAGTACGGATCCGCCCTCTACCTGGCGGAGCGGGACCAAACCCGTGATCTGGTACCACCAGAAGCTCGTCAACGCCTTGCCGAGTTGCGCGCCAAGCTGGCGACCATACCGGGCATCGCCGTAGACCCCCGATACCGGTACGGCGTGCGAGCGTGGGCC
Source organism: Acidimicrobiia bacterium (assembly GCA_043720395.1). Lineage (GTDB taxonomy): Bacteria > Actinomycetota > Acidimicrobiia > Acidimicrobiales > JANYDT01 > JANOYY01. Next base: position 62,227 of record JAYSSR010000057.1, on the reverse strand, counting down.
ACGCGCGACGGTGGTCGACACCCGTTGCCGTCGGACCTCTCGACCTCGCTGATGGCTGGCCTGTCGAGCGTGCGCATCGTTGCTGGCGAAGGTCAGACAGACTTCGTGGCAGCCACACTGGACAAAGGATCAGGACTGCGGCACCTGACCGCAGAACTGGCTCGTCTGGGCGACGCCGGTGCAGTCCCCAGCATTGAACTCGCGGTCGGTGATACGGAATCGGACGCGCCCATGCTGTCGTTGGCCGGTCACCCGGCCGTACCGCGGCACGCCTCGGCATCGCTGAACGGCGACGGCATCTGGCGTGCCCCCGCTCCCTACCAGGCCGGGCTCGGACAGGCGGTCGACAGATTCTTGCAACATGTGGAAGCGCCGTCGGTTCGTCGCTGGCCGAGTCACGCCCTCAGCCGACGGATCGGCGAACTCGGCTGCGAACAATGCCGCCTGCCGCAGCCCGACCCTGACCAGGAGGCGCTTCTGCTCGTTCTCTCCGTGGCCGAAGCGGGTCGGCCGGGGATACCGCACCGTGCACTGCGAGCCGCTGTACGCGGTGGGTTGTTTCGGACCACTGGAGGTGAACGACCGCGAAGAGTGGAGTAATTCGACCTATTTGCACTCTCCGTGGCTAAATGGTTAGATGTGCGGCGTTGAACTCCTGTTCAGCGGACGTCACAACGGAGGTTCTATGACGATCGAAGCGGGGACGAAGGAATTGCTTTCTCGGGACGCTGGACTGGCCACTGCGGCTCGGTTCGATGTCGATCCGGGTCTGCGGGTCGGTGTGGTGATCCCGACGCTCAACGAGGCGCGCAACCTCGCACACGTGCTGCCGAAGATTCCCAGCTGGGTGGATGAGGTCGTCATCGTCGACGGTCGCTCAACGGACGACACGGTACGGGAGGCCCTCCGTTTGCGTCCCGACGCCGTGATCGTACTGGAACCGCACCCAGGAAAGGGGCGGGCGCTCCTCGCGGGTTTCGCTGCGTGTTCGTGTGATCTCATCGTGACCTTCGACGCCGACGGCTCGATGGACCCTGGGGAGATACCGGCGTTCGTGCTCACCCTCTTGCTCGGTGCCGACTTTGCGAAGGGAAGCCGATTCCTGCAGGGGGGCGGCACGTTTGACATGGGCCCGGTCCGGCGGATGGGGAACTGGGGCCTGACCGCTACCGTTCGCCTCGCCTTCGGTGCCCGATTTACCGATCTCTGCTACGGATACAACGCCTTCTGGGCGGACGTCTTGCCCTACCTGGGCGGTGACGCCAACGGATTCGAGATCGAAACGCACATGAACCTTCGGGTGCTCGGTCACGGATTACGCCTTGTCGAGGTGCCGAGCTACGAACGTCGGCGTGTGCACGGCGTGAGCAACCTGCGTACGTTTCACGACGGCTTTCGGGTGCTACGGACGATCTTGAGGGAACGCGCCAAGCTGCGAGACCGTTCAGCGATCGTCACCGCTGGCTCACCGAGCACCGCCCACACGCTGGCCAAAAGCCGGGCAGCCGAACAGGCGGTGGCCTGATGAGTGCGGTACTGGCGCCCAACCAGAACGTGTTCAGGCGAGCGCCGCGAACCGGTTCTCCCCCTGCCGTCGCCGTGGTCATCTGCTGTTACACCGAGCGGCGCTGGGACGATCTGGTGGCCGCTGTGGCCTCCGTGAGAGCGCAGACGTATTCCCCCGCCGAAGTCGTCATCGTGGTTGACTACGCGCCTGCGTTGCTCACACGCGCTGGCGCTGCCTTCCGCGACGTCAGAGTGGTTGCCAACGAGGACACCAAAGGGCTGTCGGGTGCCCGCAACACGGGTGTCGGGGCGACCGTGTCGGAGGTGGTGGCCTTCCTCGACGATGACGCCGTCGCCGACAGCCATTGGCTCGAGGCGCTGGCCTCGGCTTACGCCGATCCCTTCGTCGTCGCCGTCGGCGGCACCGTGCAGGCCAATTGGGACGGCGGTCGCCCGGCATGGTTCCCCAAGGAGTTCGACTGGGTCGTTGGGTGTAGCTACCGGGGCCAACCGCTACGCACGAGCGTGGTACGCAACGTCATCGGATGCAATATGTCCTTCCGCCGCGAGGTCCTCGACGAGGTCGGAGGATTTCGCCGGGACCTCGGCCGGGTCGACGCCCGTCCCTTCGGCTGCGAAGAGACCGAGATGTGCATCCGGGCCAGCCAGCGCTACCCCTTCGGAAAGATCGTGCTGGAACCGGACGCGCTTGTGCGTCATCGTGTCCCTTCGGATCGTGCCACGTGGCGGTACTTCCGCAGCCGTTGCGTCGCGGAGGGGCGCTCGAAGGCGATCCTGTCCGGTGTCGTCGGCGAGTCGGCGGCTCTGGCGAGCGAGCGCCGCTACTCGACACGAGTCCTACCGTCAGGTGTTCTGCGCAGCCTGTTCAGCGGTCGAACCGGGGGCGGGCGCTCTCAGGCGGCGGCCATCGTCTGTGGCTTCTTCCTCGTCGCATCGGGCTATGCGCATGGACGTCTGACCAAGAACGACGTCGACCTCCATGGCTGAGACCTCCATGGCTGAGACCTCCATGGCTGACGCGACCGCGCTGAACGAACGACACGACTCCTCGACCCCGCACGTGAGTGTCCTCATCGCGACACGCGACCGTCCGGACTCGCTGGCCCGGGCGTTGCATTCCGTTCTCGCCCTCGACTACGCCAACTTCGACGTTGTGGTCGTGGACAACGCCCCCTGCGGCGATCAGACGTCGGCGATGCTGACCAGGCACTTCCCTGGTGAGTCCCGCGTTCAGTATGTCCGGGAGCGCTCCCCCGGTCTGGCGCGCGCCCACAACGCCGGGTTGCGCGTGATCCATGCACCCATCGTGGCAATCACCGATGATGACGTCATCGTCGATCCCCTCTGGCTGCAGCACATCGTTGCGGCCTTCGCGACCTCGTCTCATGTCGTGTGCGTAACCGGAATGATCGCAGCCGCCGAACTCGTCACACCCGCCCAGTTCTGGGTCGACGGACATCTCGGGTTCGCGAAGGGTACCGAGCGCCGGGCATTCGACCTTGACACCCACCGGCCGATCGACCCGCTTTTTCCGTACACGGCCGGTTCGCTTGGCTCCGGTGCCAACATGTCGTTTCGCACCTCGTTCCTGGAGGAGATCGGCGGCTTCGATCCGGCGCTCGGTGCAGGCAGTAGGGCCCGGGGCGGAGACGACCTTGCCGCATTCTACGAAGCGATGATTCGAGGTCACCGCCTCGTGTATGAGCCCGCGGCAGTCATTCGACACCATCACCATCGCACGTACGAGCAACTCGACCGACAAGTTCGGGGCTACGGCGTCGGTCTCGGCGCATTCCTGGCCAAGATCGTCCTTGAGCGCCCTCGCACCGCCATTTCGCTCGTCGCGCGAACCTGGCCAGCGTTTCGCCATGTCCGCACCATGCGCGCACCCCAGCGCGTCGATCAAACAGCAGTGTTCGAAGCACGTTTCGCTCGACTGCATCGCATTGAGCGTCGCTACATCCTGGTGGGCCCCTGGGCTTATCTGAGGTCGCGCCGGGACGTCCGAAACGAACTCAAGCCGATACCGCGATGAGAGCCATTCCGATCCTCCTCTACCACTCGGTGTCCGGCGATCCGTCACCGGCGTTGGCTGACTACACACTCGATCCCGCACGCTTCGAAGAACACGCCGCCGTGATTGCGGAGCAGGGATGGCAGACCCTCACGGTCGGCGAACTCACCAGAAGGGTCGCCGAAGGCGCGATCACCGACGAACCGACACTTGCGATCACCTTCGACGACGGCTTCGCCGACACGGCCGAGCAGGCGGCACCCATACTTGACCGTCACGGTTTGGCCGCCACCATCTACGTTACAAGCGGGTGCGTCGGGCAGGACTGCGACTGGCTCGGTCCGCAGGGACGACGCCCGATGGCTTCGTGGCAGCAGCTACGAGATCTTTCCGACCTGGGCTGGGAGATCGGTGCCCACTCCGTCGATCACAGCCAGCTCGACGTGCTCCGCCCGGCCGCCCTCCGAGAACAGATCCGGGGTTCCCGTTCGGGATTGCAAGACCACATGGGCCTTCCGGTCGAATCCTTCGCGTACCCACACGGCTATCACTCCGGACGAGTCCGCCGCGAGGTCATAGCCGCAGGCTTCCTCAGTGCTTGTGCGGTGAAGAACTCGCTCAGCAGCACCGCCGACGATCCGTACGCGCTCGCCCGACTCACGGTTGCTTCGACCTTGACCGGGGACGATCTCGCTCGCCTGCTCGGCGGTCAGAACAGGCGAACGCGAATAATGACGGGGGGCCGAGAGCTGACCCGAACCAAGGTATGGCGGTGTTACCGCCGGGTGCGCCACGAAACGGTCCGGGCAACGCGAGGACTGCTGTGAGCATGGTCACGATCGGAAACGCACGTGTGAAGGTGGCTCGCGTCGTAACTCCAGCACCGCAAACGGCCTGGAACGAACTCGTCGCACTCGACCGTCGGGCCCTGGTCACCCAATCACCTCTCTGGACGATGGCGATGGTCGAGACCGGCACCTTCGTCGACCGCAGTCGGCTGTATGAGTTCGAGGACGGGCGGCGCTTCGTTCTTCCGCTCGCGCGCCGACGCGGAGCGGCGGGCATGGTACTCGGGGACCAAGGCTTTCCCAACGGCTGGGGAATCGGGGGATTGGTCGGTCCCGGGGTCGATGCCGGTGTCGTGGCAGCAGTGTTCGAAGACTTGCTGACGAGCGGCGTGTCACGCGTGCAGATCCGACCCAATCCGCTCGACGGGGACGCGTTCCGTCTGGGGGCTCCGCGTTCCGTGGTTGCGCTTCCTCGCCGAGCACATGTGATCGATCTCACCCCGGGGTTGGACGCGTTGTGGGCGACGTTCTCCAAAGCCGCGCGCCGGGGGGTTCGCAAGGGAGAGCGGGCCGGTCTGGAGGTCGAACACGGAAACGGCGAACGACTCGCCCGTGAGTATTACTCCTTGCACTTGAAGTCGGTGGTGCGATGGGCCGGCCAGCAGCACGAGCCGCTCGCATTGGCCCAATTCCGGGCCGAGCGGCGTGACGGCCTGGCCAAATGGCTAACAATCGCTCGTGTGCTCGGCGATCGTTGCCGGTTCTCGGTCGCGCATCTGGACGGCCGCCCCGTCGGGGCGATGGTGCTCCTTCGTGGCCCGAACGGCCATGAGACCCGCAGCGCATTCGACCGTGAGCACGTCGCCGGTTCCGACCCGCCCTACCTTTTGACCTGGCTCGGCATGCAGGAGGCAGTCTCGGTGGGGGCTGAGTGGTATCACCTTGGCGAGTCCGGGACGTCAAAGCGCCTCGCCGACTTCAAGGAACGTTTCGCGGCGGCGCCCTACGACTACGCCGACTACCGAGTGGAGCGTTTCCCCGTCACCCGCACCGACGCGCTGGCCAGGAGAGCCTTCAAGCGACTCATCCGGTTCCAGGACTGACGTGCAGGCCCGTCCCTCACGGAAACCAGTTCCCCTGGTCGCGGTCGCGCTCGGCGTCGTCGCCTTGCTCATCGTTGTCGGCTCGCGAGTCCATGTTCGCTCCGCAACCGTCCTCCGCACGAACGCCAAAACCGAGTCAGGGCGCGGCGCTCTCCTCTTCAAAGACGAATTCGACGGCGACCAAGTCAGCAGCAAGCGTTGGAACCGCTGCCACTGGTGGGGACCATCCGGGTGCACAATCGCAAGCAACCACGAACTGGAGTGGTACGCCCCCGCTGGGGTGGAGCAACACGGCGGATCGATGCGCCTCACGGCGGTGCGTGAGGCCACCCGCGCTCCTGACGGTACCGAGTACAGCTACCGATCGGGGATGATCACCACAGGACGAGCCTCGTCAGACCTTCGGGTCAAGCCCAAGTTCGCGTTCACCTATGGCTACCTCGAGGCGAGGGTGCGGGTACCGAAGGGGGCCGGGTTGTGGCCCGCCTTGTGGCTTCTGCCTGCGAGCAACCGTTCTCGCCCGGAGATCGACATCTTCGAGATGAAGGGCTCGCAGACGGACCAATATTCCATGCATCTCCACACGACCGGCCCGGGTGGAAAAAAGGTGTCGTTCGGCGAACACTCGAGGGGTACAGATCTGGCCGTCGGATGGCACGTTGTCGCGCTCGACTGGCGACCTGATTCGCTTCGATGGCTGGTCGACGGCGTGGAGCAGTGGCACATTACGGGCCCGCATGTCCCGTCGGAACCGATGTATGTGGTCGCCAACCTGGCCGTGGGCGGCGATTGGCCCGGCCCGCCCACGGCTGCCACTCCCTTCCCGGCGACGTTCGAGCTCGATTTTCTCCGGGTGTGGGCGACTTCATGATCTCGGCAACGGCATTCGCTCCGCGGGGGCTACGAACCCACCTACGGGTGCCGGTCCTGCGCTCCGGGTATGCCCTCGTGGCCAGCTCCCTGGCCACGTCAGCGCTCGGTGCCGTCTACTGGTTCGTCGCCGCGCACCGCTATGACACCCGGTCGGTCGGCATCGGGTCGTCCCTTGTCGCCGCTACGACGCTGCTCGCCGGGATCGCCAATCTCGGCTTGAAGAACGGACTTCTGCGCTTCGTACCCCAAGCAGGAGGCACGACGGGCCGCTTGATCCGGAACAGTTACGCGCTTACAGCCGTGTGCGCCACCCTGGCCGGGTCCGCATTCCTCGTCGGAGTACGCGTGTGGTCGCCTGACCTCGCCTTCCTGCGAGACGGCCCAGCGCCGCTGTCCATCTTCCTGATCACCTTGGTCGCGTGGTCGTTGTTCATTATCCAGGACAGCGCTCTGGTAGGGCTCGGTCAGGCCATGTGGGTACCGGTCGAAAACATCGTGTTCTCGGCTGCCAAAATCGCAATGCTGCTCGGACTTGCCTACGCCGCCCCGCGCTGGGGTGTCTTCCTCTCGTGGAGCATCCCTACCGTCGTATTGATTGTTGCCGTCAACCTGGCGATCGCCCGCGTCTGGCTCCCGCGCCACGTTGCCCGTGCATCCGACGCGACGCCGCCCACCTTTGTCCGCGTCCTGCGCTTCTCGCTGGCCGACCAGGTGGCGACCCTCCTGTGGCTGGCCACGCTCGACGGCCTCCCCTTGCTCGTGCTCCGGCGAGCCGGAGCATCGGCGGCCGCGTATTACTACGTGTCGGCCCAGATCGCCTATGGCCTCTACGTCGTGAGCGGATGCATCGGCGCGGCGCTGCTGTCCGAGGCGGCCCGAGATCCCGGACGCCTCGCTGAGCTGAACCGCCGTGTTTCGCGTCAGGCCTTCGCGTTGGTCGTACCGACCACGGTCGCCGTCGTGATCGCCGCACCGTGGGTGCTTCGCGTCTTCGGTCCCGCTTACGAGGACAACGGCACAAGCCTGTTACGGCTGCTCGCACTCTCGGCGCTTCCCTACACGGTCACCTCGATCGCACTGAGCCGAGCGAGGGTGCGCCAGCAGATGACGGTTGTCGTGGTTGGCCACGCAGCGATATTCGTGCTCTGCGTGGGACTGGCTGCGTATCTCCAACCCGACCACGGACTGTCCGGTATTGGCGCCGGCGTTCTCCTGGGTCAGAGCGCTGTCGCCGCTGCAGTGCTCCTGGTGGCGTCGCTTCGGGTCATCCAAGGGGCGCAAGGTTTGGCGAGTCTCGGACGCATCCGCAACCGAGCCCGCCACCTGCACGCCACGCATCGCCTCAAAGCTCTCCTGGCCCGGATTGACCTCCCCGAAGAGCTCCGGTCTGGGCAGGCACGGCTGTTATCGGCTCAAAACGACGCGATCGTCGTGGAACTCGCCGGCCGACACAAACCGGTCGTGGTCAAGATGGCCACAGGCCGACGCGCCCGCTTCGGCCTCATCGATCACGTCGGGACGCTTCGGGCCCTCCACGCTGACCCGAGATTGGCCGTCATGGCAGAAACCTTTCCCCGCGTTGTCCGGGAGGGAACTGCGACCGGGTTGCGGTTCGTGGCGGAGACCCGCTGTCTCGGTGCTGCGAACAGCGACGCGTTGCTCGACGTGACACGGCGTCCGGCCGCACTGAGAGCCGTGGGTGCCTATGCAGCCCGACTGCATTCGCTGACGGCGCGAGAGGCGGAGGTGGACGAGGAACTGTTCCACAGGTGGGTGGGCCGTCCTCTCGAACTGATGTCGGCCGCTGTGGGCACGGCCTCCGCAGACTTCGCGAGAGGCTCGGCAGCCTTGGCAGACGAACTGCACTCCGTGCTGCTCGGGCAGCGGGTCGCCATCGCCCGGGTCCACGGCGACCTCACGCCCGGGAATGTGCTTCTCGACGGTGAAGGCCGGAGGGTTACGGGCCTCGTCGATTGGGAGCGTTCGCGCCACGACGGTCTCCCTGGCGCGGACCTGGCGATGTTCGTGCTCGCATTGCGCCGCGAGGCCACCGGTGCCGAGTTGGGGAACCTCGTGTTGAAGGCGGCTGACGGCTCATTGACGCTTGACTCCGACGAAGCTGCGTTCCTCCATGGAGACGCAGACAGTGGAGCCGTGCCTGGTGGGACTCCCCTGTCGGACCGCCACCTCGTGCTGCTTGCGTGGCTCGCGCACGCTGAATCGAACCTTGTCAAGGGCGAACGATACCGAGTGAGCAGGCGATGGTTGCGCCGCAACGTGATCGCTGTGGTCGAAGGTTTGTCCTTCCCGGAGGTCGCCGGGAGCTCGGCGACCGTCATCGGACGCGCCGCGCTCAAACCGGTCTCGTGGGCGCGACTTCCACGCGCGATCGACCAAGCAGCCAAGGCCGTGGGCGGCCTTGGAACCATCGGCGTGCTTGCCGGAGCGACCATGGTCTGGCTATGGGGCCTTTCTCGCGTTGACATCGGGGCCATGACCGACGTCGGTCTCGTGTCGGTCATGCCTGCATTCGCGTGGGTTGGCGTTGCCGCAGTCGTGGTTGCAGTAGTGCATTCGTTGACCAGGCCATCGCTCAACGAACGCCGACTGCTCGTACTCATCAGCGGCTACATCGTCATGATCCATGCGACGACCCCTGTCCTCTACCGGACGTTGCGCTACTCCTGGGCGTGGAAACACGTAGGCATCGTGGATTATATTGGCCGACATGGTTCGGTCAATCCACGAATCAGCGCGCTAAGCGTTTACCACAATTGGCCGGGATTTTTCTCGGCAAATGCAGCCTTAGTCGACTTGATCGGTACGAAGAACGCCGTCGTATTTGCACTCTGGGCACCCGTTGTCGTCAACCTGCTGGACCTCTCCGCCCTGCTGCTCCTGCTTCCGACGCTCGGCGGCGACCGACGCGTCGTGTGGACAGCAGTCTGGCTGTTCTTCCTCACCAACTGGGTCGGACAGGACTACTTCGCTCCGCAGGCCATGGCGTACTTCCTCCATCTAGTGATCCTCGCGCTCGTGCTGCGCCATTTCCGTCGGGTTCGGCGCAACGACGATGACATTGCCGAGAGAGCAATCCGGCCAGGCGCGAAGCATCGCGAGCCACGATGCCGAGCTGCAGTCGGCACCGGCCTCGTCGTGCTCGCCCTTGCCATAACGAGCATCTCCAGCCACCAGGTCACCCCAGGGATGATGCTTGTCGTGATGGCTCTGCTCGTCGCCAGCCGACGAATCCGGGCGGCTTGGGTCGTGCTGGCGGCGTTCATCGGTCAGGTGCTGTGGTTGCTGGGTCCTGCCAGGACGTTCGCGGCGAAGAACCTCGCCTCGACCCTCCGTTCATTCGGGGCACCGGTCGAGAACGCCGGTGCGACGTTGCGTGACACGGCACGCCAGAGTGCAGGACAGGCATTCGTATCACTGGCTGGCCGCGGGGTGGTCGTCCTCATCGCAGTCCTGGCCCTCATCGGAGTGGTCGTGCGTCTCCGGCGGGGCCACCGAGACGGCAGGGCTTTGATCCTCTTATGTTCACCCGTACTTCTCGTGGTTGCCAACGAATTCGGAGGAGAAATCCTCTTTCGCGCGTATCTGTTTTCAATTCCATTCTTGGCCCTTTTTGCGGCGTGGGCCCTACTTCCATCACCAGTTATAACCCCCAATCGACTCCACACCGTCACCTTGGCCGCGGTTTCGTTACTACTTTTCTTCGGCTTCGCGATGGCTCATTTTGGGAAAGATCGTCACTATCGTTTCTCCAAAAACGAAGTATCAGCGTCAACATTTCTTGCCAACAATGCCGTGGCACCGACGCTCTTGGTCGAAGGGAATGGCAACTATCCCGGAAAGTTCTTGAACTACGAAAAGTTTGTCTATGTGCCAATCACCGAAGAGCCGCCGGACAGTGTTCGTACGATCCTCGCCGACCCTGCTGTCCGCCTCGAAGCGTGGCTTGCCGATCCGCGCTACGCACGAGCCTACATTCTGATCACACGAAGTCAGAAGGCCGACGCTGACGCCGAGGGAACGCTGCCGGTAGGCGCGCTCGACAGGCTCGAGGGGGCGCTTCGGGGCTCGCCAAAGTTCGCCATGGCCTTCGAGAACAGCGACGCCGTGGTCTTCACGCTGGCACCCGCCGACCCGACGCCGACGGAACTGAAATTTGACGAAGCACCGCCTGAGCCCGAACTGTTGATCTGGTCGTGAGAGCCTGGATCATGCCCGTCGGGCTCGCCGGCTCGCTTGTGGCGGCCGTTGTCAGCCCGGCCGCTGGAGCGCCAGCGTGGTTCAGAATCGGGCCGTTGTTCTTCGTGCTGATTGTCATGCCGGGGCGGGCGATTTCTCGTCGAATGGGCGACTACGAGCAGAAGACTCACGCCGCGCTGACTCTTGCGGTAGGCACGTCCTGGCTCGTGTTGGCGTCACAAGCGCTGTTGTATGCGCACTGGTGGAAGCCCGCCGCGCTCATCCCGGCCAGTGTCGCTGTCAGCGGCGTCGCGTTCGTCGTTCCCACCTATCGGGCCGCTCACCGCGTCCGGCGATCTCCGATCGGCAGGACCGGACTCGCTCTCGGCATACCTGCTGCCGCATTTCTGCTGTCGGCACAGATCTGGGCGATCTTCCGTTTTCCGTACACCGCCGACGAACTGCAGTCGCTTCAAGCAGCCTGGACCTGGTCCGAGCACGCCTCGAGCACCGCCGGACGTCTCCCACTCTCCGCAGTGTCGATCGTCGAGGCTGTCGTTCTCCCCTTGCGCCATCCGAACACGGGCACCCTGCTCGCCGCTCGCTGGCTCGCTCTCGGACTCCTTCTCGCCGCGGTGGCGGTCGCGTTCATGTGGGCTCGCGCGTTCGTTGATCGACGTGGCGAGGCGATGACCGCGGCGATACTGCTCGGAGTGGCGGCATTCGCCCACGGGGACCGCCTGACGGGGGTGACCGCGGTCGGCACGCCCCTGTTACTCGGCGCTGGGTGGTGCCTTGCCGGTCCCGTGCGCGAGGGTCGTCGGTTCGCGATCGGCGGTGTGCTGCTCGGAGGCAGCGCTCTGAGTTCACGAACATGCGCCTTCGCTGCCTTGGGTCTCTTCGCGTGGACCGTCCTCGACGGTCGGCAGCACCGGCGCATGCTTGCTCCCCCGGAGTCCGTGAGTTCCGAGGGACGGGTCGTGCTCGGCTTCCTCACGACCGTCGTTTGCTGCACCGCAGGGGCCGCGGCCCTCGGACTGCAGGTGCCCGTCAGCGTCGGCGGTCGCGGGATCGAAGTGGGTAGGGATGCCGCGTCATTGCTCGCCTTCGTGCCTTTGGCAATCGTCGTGATGGCCGGGCTGCTGTCCGAAGCAGCGCCGTTGGCCCGTCGAGTCGTGCGGCCGCGGTACGCGCCGATGCTGGCCCTGGTCGGCGCTTGCGCGGGAGCGCTCTTCGAGCGAGCACCCCTGACCAGGGTCGCACTGCTTCCACTCCTGCTTCTCGCGCTTTGCGCCGCGAGCTTCCTCTCGTCGCCGGATCGCGACGGCCAAGTCGTCGTCGGAGCGCGGTCGCGTTTCCGACGACCTGGTTTCGGCCTATCGGTTGGCTGGCGCACCGCGCTCACGGCCACCGTTCTGCTCCTCCCCGTCGCCGCGCAGATCGCAGACCTGTGGGGTTCGACCAACGAAGCGCAACTGAGCCGCGTGGCGTACGTACTTGATCGGACCGGACCGTCCGAGGCAATTTTCGATCCCTCGCAAACAGTCGGCGTGTTCCGCAAAAGAGCTGACCGCTCGTCGATCGAGAGTGCGTCATTCGCGTTCGTGTCGCCGGACCTGCTCCAGCACGACCCAAGCCTGCGAGATGCGCTTCGAGCCGGATTCCAACCCACGCCCTACCCCGGGCTGTGGAGAGGCGTTCTGACCTGGACGACCGATCTTCAGGTTCCGGAGCGGAGCGCCTCGACAGGTTCCAGCAACGCAGCCCGAAGTGACGGGTACAGCCCGGCGACGAGGCCGACGGCAGCACCGACCAGCGGAGCGACAAGCGGCACGATTGGATCGATCACTGCTGTCCATGAGCGCGTAATCGCGGTCGCCACCACCACGAGTACACCGAGCGATGATCCGAGGACTCCGCCGATCAATCCCATCGCTGTGCTCTCAGCCAGGAACTGAGTTGCGATGTGGTGTCTGCGGGCGCCGAGTGCACGACGCAGACCGATCTCGCCGGTGCGTTCCAACACCGAGACCAAGGTGACGTTCGCGATCCCGATCGCTCCGACCAGCAGCGAAACGCCACCAAGAATGAGGAAGAGCGAGTCAAGGTCGTTCTGGACGCCGTCCTTCACGAGCTTCGGCTCCGGCGGCGACGACACCTTGATCCTGCGCGGATCATTCGGCGAAAGAGCCATAGCGATCTGACGCGCAATCAAGCCGGTCGCACCGATGCGCGTGTCCACCTCGACGAGCGCCGGCCCCGCGAGCCGGAACTGTGCCCTGGCCGTCCCTTCAGGAATGATGACCGACGAGACTAGATCAGGCTGTCGAGCAACCGAAGCCAGTATCCCTACAACCGTGTAGAGCTTCTCGCCGATATACACCGCAGGAAGCTGATCTACCCGCACGAGATTGAGCCGCGACGCAGCCGCCTGGCCGATGACCGCCACGCGCTCTTTTCGATCAGAGTGACCGCGATCGAAGAACCGACCAGACGAAAGGCGGCCGTGCACTGCGGCGAAGAGCCCTGGGGAGACGGCCTTGATTGGCAACTTGAATTCTGTCTGACCGAGCGGATCGTTGACAGGGACCGCCCGAACCACCGTGTCCTTTGCGGTGACATCTGCGAGCGTCCCGGCAGCGACAACACCGTTCAGCCGCTCCAATTGCGCCTGCGCATTCCACGGAATCGCGCTGATCGATACGAGCCTGCCAGCGGTGCGTGGTGTCGCAACGATTTCCGTTGCCGCAAGCGCGTCGAAGCGCCCGACGATCTGGTTTCCCGCGGTCTTCGAAATCCCCAGCGTCGCCACCAGGGCACCAATCCCCAACACCGTGCCCAAGATCGTCAAGAGCGCGCGGCCGGGGCGAGCCAAAACGCCTGACGTCGATTCGCCGATCAGGTCCTTCAGCTTCAGGCGAGTCCGTCGAAGTTGCCTTCGCGAGCGTTCCGACGCCAGTTCAGACAGCGGCACCACGGGTGGCGACGCGCAAACCACCGACGAAACGGCCGGAAGGTCGATCTCGGACACGACACCATCAACGACGCGAACGCGTCGGTGCGCTCGCGTCGCAACCTGCTGCTCGTGGGTGATCACCAGCACCGTTATCCCGCGGGCCACGAGGTCGGAGAGCAGGTCAAGGACGGCTTCGGTGTTCGTTGTATCGAGGTTGCCAGTCGGCTCGTCGCAGAGCAGGATGTCTGGCTCGCCCATGAGCGCGCGGGCAATCGCGACTCGCTGCTTCTCCCCGCCGGACAGTCTCGTCGGAAGGAACGATTTGCGGTGCAGCATGCCGACCTGCTCCAACGCCCGAGTCGCCCGCTCGAGTCGCTCCGACTTGCGCGTCGCAAGGTACAGCTCGCCGAGCATGACGTTGTCGAGCACACTGCGGTGCGCGAGGAGGTGAAACGACTGGAAAACGAAACCCATTCGGCTTCGACGGAGCGCGGCCCGGTCGGCATCGTCGAGCGCCGCGGTGTCGATGCCGGCGAACCGGTAGGTGCCCGACGTGTGTCGGTCGAGGCAGCCGAGAACGTTGAGCAGTGACGTCTTTCCGGAACCCGACTGTCCTTCGATCGCGAGGTACTCCCCCGCCCTGACGCGCAGATTCACGTCGACAAGTGCGTTCACGGGTGGCACCGTCAGGAACACCTTCCCGACGCCGACAAGTTCGATGAGCGGCGTCGCGACCGTATCGGTGGGCTCCTTGGGAACGTTCGTCTGTTCGGCGCTAGGGAGCACGGGTCTCGCCGGGCAACATGGAAGTGGTCGTAAAGGTCAGGTTCGACTGGACCTTGGAAGTACCGGGGATCGAACTCGGCGCTCTCGGCGACGTCAGTGCACTCACGGAACCGTCCTTCGATCCGATCACAACGTGGTCGCCCGGTGCCACCTCTCCGCGAAGAGGCGTGATTTCAACGAAACCCTGGGCTGACAGACCAGCGCTCACGATAACGGTTCTCGTGGTCCCGACGCGCTCCTCGATCTGAACCTCCGTCGTGCCGTCGGCACGAACAAACAGGGCAGCAACCGGTACTACAAGCGCCTCGCCTCCTGTCGTTTCGGTCGGAATCGTAAGCCGAACCGACGCCCCGACGAGCTGCGTCGGAGCGTCATCGGGAGTCACCTCGATAGCGATGTGCTGGGCGTCCGTGCCACGCAGACCGGGCTTGTCCGCAAGGAACGTGACGTGTCCCTTCGTGCTGAAGCCGAACTCGGGCGCATCCACCGTTGCAGACGCATCGAGTTTTGTAAGCGAAGCCTCCGTCGTGAGCAACGACGAATCGATTGCGAGGCGCGTGCCGCTGACCGTCATTACCTCAGCACTTGCCGAATCGCCCCGTTTGATCTTGGTGTCGTCGATCCGAAGGGGAAGTGCCGCGAAGAACAAGATCTCGTTCGCTGGCACCTGCACTCCAAGGCTCTTCGTGATCTTCGAGAGTTCACGGTTCTGGCGCGCGAGTTCAGCCTCGGCGACGCGGATGGCTTCGGCCAACGTCTTGGTGCCGGTCACAGGCGACCGGATCGCCGCGAGCCGAGCCCTCGCCGCCGCGAGTCGGGACTGAGCGTCGAGTACCGCACTGTCGTTCGCCGTCGCGCCGAGGTTGACCGAGCGTCGCATTGCGTCGAGGTCGGCCGCTGCGCCCGCACTTGCAAGTTCGGCCTGTCGGAGCGCCGTGGCGACAGTTGCCTGGTCTCCCGGGGTAACAGCTGGGAGCCCTGTGACAGGATCGATGCCGGTTCGTCCGGTGGCGAGCGACCGCTCGGCTTGCACCACCTTGACCTTGGCCGATTTCACGGCGTTCGCCTTGGCGGTGACGTCGGCGGCAGCCACCGTGTTGTCCCGTGCGGCGGTCGCCTCTGCAACGAGCGACGCGCTCTGCGCAGTCCGGGTTGCATTCGCCAGGTCAAGTTGCTGCTGTTGATCAAGCAAGCCGACGGCGACCATTACCGACGCGAGTTTCGCCTTTGCATCGGCCACCGATGCTTCACCGTTCTTGCGGACCGTCTCGGCGATGGCCGTTGACGCGGCCAGATCTGCCTCGGCGGAAACCACCGAGACGTTCGCGTCGTCGACGGTGAGCTGCAACTGCGCGATCTGCTCTGAAGTCGCCTTGAGCCCGGTGGAGGTGTTCGCACCCGAGGCAGCGAGCCCGGCCCGCCGATGCGCATCCTCAAGCGCGACATTGGCCGCCAGCACCGCGTTCTCTCTCGACCCGATGTCGGCAGCTCCCTTTGCAGCATCACGTTCTGCGGCGCTCCGGGCCGCTGCAACGCCGGCCTCGCCTGCCTTGATGGAGGCCATCGCGTCCACTATGTCCGCTGGTCTGGGTCCCTGTCGAGCGATGACGAGGGCCTGGCGGACCTGCAACAGGCGATCGGTGGCAAGGCTGACGTTGCTCTGCGCGCTTTGCAACGCAACGAGTTGAGCGTCGTTCGGGCCGAACGGCGCGTAACCACTTCGCGCGTAGAAGGTGCTCGCCGCGGCAGCGGTCGAGGCGTCGAAGATCCCATCCACCGTGCCAGGGTCGAAACCCTTCCGGGCGAGCGCTGCCTCGAGCTGCCGGATATCTTCTCCGACCATTCCGAGGCCGAGGTCACGGTATCCAGGTGTGACACCCTGGAGGACGAAGACCGGACGTCCGGAGACGACCAACGCGACGTCACCCTCGTTGAGCGCCTGACCCCTGACCGGCGGAACACTGACGAGAACAGCATTCGGCTTGAGGAGCGATGGTGCCAGAACAACGGAGATCGGATCGCTGTACCGGACGGTGCCTCGGAGGATGAGATCGGACGACAGAACCCGCTTCTCGACCGGGAACGTGATCAGCGAGGGAACCGGCTCCGACGTCTCAGCAGCGAGCTGGGCAGGAGACTTCACGCGGCTCCCGGCGAACCATCCAGCGCCGGTCGCCACAACAAGGCTACCGACAACGGTGGCTGCCAGTGCCGAGCGCCTCACTTCTTGAGCCCGAGCTCGGCACTCGCCCTGGAGATGAGCGCCGCGTTCTCGTCCGCGAACTTCTTCTCGTACTCGCCTTTCACCTCGTCCTCGATATCTGCGACGAATTCTTCTTCGCATTCGAGGTCCGCTTGGGCGGTCTCGAGCTCCTCGGCCTGGAGCTTCCCTAGCGCCGCCTTGTCGTAGTCGGGAACGATGGTCGCGCCAAAGACGAGCGGACTGAACGTCCCAGTCTCACCGACCGATTTTGCGGCGGCCTGTCCGACGAGCCCGGCGAGCCGGTCGAAGAGAGCACCATCGATCGCATTTGGTTCGGAGTAGTCGAGCCCTCGTTTCTTCATGCATGTCGACCAGGCCGCCCGAGCGGCGACGAGTCTCGGGTCTGCCTCCGCCCTCGCATCCAGTTCTTCGATCTTTGCAAGCGCGGTCACGACGTTCGTCGCACCGAAGACCTGATTGGTCGCCTCGCCAATACAGCCTCCGAGACCGCTGAGATCGCCAGCTTTTGCGGCGTCCACAGCACCTGACACCGAGAGGTCGGTGTTCCCGCCCGTGAGCGTCTTGTCGAAAGCCGCCTGCCCTGCCGCATCGAGGCTCCGCCGGTAGACGACGTTCGGGTCGGCCGAGTTTGCCGACTGGCTGATTTCCACGACCTTTTCGAACACTGTGCTGATCCCGTAACCGAATTGGCGGCGGTATTCGTCATCGGTCAGCCCGCCCGCGCCGACGATCGCGGCCTTCGTTGCGTTCGGATCAACCGGGACATAGTCGAATCCGGCCGTCTTCATACACACCTTTACAAACTCTTCGACCTGGATCTGTTTCAAGGCACTTCCCGCCTCGTCGAGACCGAGCGGCGCGTCAACGATCGATCCGCCCTCCTCGGCATTGTTCGCGTTCGAGCTGCAACCCGCAACCGCAATCACCGCAACGGGTAGGCACAGCAGAAACCCAATGCGCCAGAAATTCCGGATCCTGTCAAAACACATAGTTTTTCTGTACCTCATGAGACGGTCCTTTGGAATGGTCGGTCGATCTGGTCATGCGACAGGGTTTCCCGTGCTCGCCCAGGCCGATCCTAACCGCGCACCGTCACGCTTCGCCAGCGGGAAGCATCAAACTCGGCGGAATCGCATCAGCATGCAGCCAAACCTGCCTCGGTGAGTGAGGTTTCAGTTGACGGACTTAGGGCAATGCCGTACTGTTCGGCGGCAACGGTTTTCATGTCATTTAGACGCCACAATCGCCATTCCAACGCGCGTAACGCATCGACCTCGGTCGAGTTACGTCTTATACGACGCGGTCTTACCGCCATATCGCAAGCAAGTCACGGGAACTTCTAATACACGTTCCACTTGCTCTGCTCAATGATGCTCAAACTCTTTAGCGAAACCTACCAAGTGCCAGCTGAATCCCAGCTGAACACGGAAGTGGCATGACCAACGCAGTCATGTTCGGATAACCACGGAAGACCCACGACGAAAACCGCGAGTACGCGGATTCCCTACGACGAAGGAAGAAGGAAATGATGCATTCGATCGTGGCGTGGAGCCTGCGGAACCGGCGCATGGTCATCGCAATGACCCTCGCGATGATGGTCGTCGGGGTTTGGCGGTTGAACGACGCGAAGGTGGACGAGCTTCCGGAGTTCTCACCGCCGACGGTAGAAGTCCAGACCGAGGCGCTCGGACTTTCCGCCGAAGAGGTCGAACAGTTGATCACGGTGCCGATCGAGCAGGACCTCCTGAGCGGCATCGCCTGGCTCGACGTGATCCGTTCCCGTTCCGTGCCCGGTCTGTCGTCGATCGAAATGATCTTCGAGCCGGGCACCGATCTGATCAAGGCCCGCCAGGTCGTGCAAGAGCGCATGACGCAGGCGCATGCGCTGCCGCAGGTCTCGAAACCGCCGCAGATGCTGCAGCCGTTGTCTTCGACCAGTCGGGTGATGATGGTCAAAGTGTCCTCGGAGACACTGAGCCCGATCGAACTGTCCGTGCTCGCACGGTGGACGATCCGCCCTCGCCTGATGGGCGCACGCGGCGTCGCGAACGTTGCAATCTGGGGACAGCGCGAACGGCAACTTCAGGTGCAGATCGACCCGGCACGCCTGAACAAGAACAAAGTCACCGTCGAGCAGGTGATTGCAACCGCGGGCAACGCCCTCTGGGTCTCGCCGCTCACGTTCCTCGAGGCGTCGACACCGGGTACCGGTGGATTCATCGATACCCCGAACCAGCGGCTCGGTGTGCAGCACCTCTCCCCGATCAAGGCAGCGAAGGACTTGGCCCAGGTCGCGATAGAAGAGCGAGAAGGAGCCCCGATCCGCCTTGGCGACGTTGCGGACGTCGTCGAGGATCACCAGCCTCTGATCGGCGACGCAGTGTTCACCGACGGGACAGGGCTCATGCTGGTCATCGAGAAGTTCCCCAATGCCGATACTCTTGAGGTCACCAGGGCGATCGATTCGGCCTTCGAAGCCTTGCGTCCCGGCCTGAAGGGTGTTTCGATCGACACGTCGGTCTACCGGCCGGCTCGCCTTGTCGACACGGCATCCGACCGACTCCGGCTGGCCATCCTGTTCGGAGCAGTTGCCCTCGCGCTCAGCCTGGCGCTGCTGTTCCTCGACTGGCGTACGGCGATCGTCAGCATCCTCTCCGTCGGAGCCGCTCTGATCGCCTCGGCACTGGTCCTCTACATGCGAGGCACGACCTTTCACGCGATGGTCGTTGCCGGGTTGGTCCTCTCAGTAATCATCGTGGTCGACGACGCCGTCGTCGATGCAGACCTCCTCAGTCGAAGAATCACCGATGCGCGCACAGCGGGAAGCACAGAACCCGTCGACAACATCGTGCTTCGGGGTTCGCTGGAGACGCGCAGCCTCGCCGCGTACGGCGCCGCCATCATCTTGATGTCGCTCGTCCCGATCTTCGTGATGGACGGTTTGTCGACCGACTCGTTCTTCCCGCCGGTGGCGTCGTCATATGCCCTCGCCGTCCTCGCATCGTTCGTCGTGGCATTGACATTTACGCCCGCTCTGACCGCGGAGCTCTTCTCCCGATCGTCGGCCCGACGCCGCACATCGCCGTTGCTTCGCCCAGCCGCCAGGCTGTACGAGCGCGCAACGGCCTTCTCCGCGCGTCGCCCCTGGCCGATCATCGCTGCGGGCGCACTTGTCGCGATCGTCTGTCTCGGAACGTTCCCAATGCTCGACAAGGCCGTGCGTCCGACGTTCAATGACACCGACCTGATCGTCGCCTGGGATGGTCCACCAGGGACGTCGCTGGCGGAGATGTCGAGGGTGACACAACGAGCCGAGCGAGAACTCAAAGGTGTTGCCGGGATCGAAAACGTCGGCGCTCACGTCGGGCGCGCCATCACTTCCGATCAGGTGGTGGGTATCAACTCCGGCGAAATCTGGTTACGCGTCAAATCCGGTGCCAACTATCCGTCGACCGTTCGCCGCGTACAGGCGGTCATCGACGGTTACCCGGGGCTGCGCACGGATGTCCTCAGCTACCCCGAGCAGCGGGTCCGCAAGGTCCTTACGGGAACCAGCGATCCGCTTGTCGTGAGGATATTCGGCCAAGATCTTGAGGTATTGCGCACGAAAGCAGGCGAAGTGCGCGCGATGGTGGCCGGTCTCGACGGCGTGTCTAGTGCCCGCGCAGATCTCCAGATCGACGAACCCACGATGAAAATCGAAGTCGACCTCGAATCTGCTCAGAAGTACAGCCTCAAGCCAGGCGACGTGCGTCGAGCAGCTGCGACGCTCATTTCCGGCATCGAGGTCGGCAGTCTCTTCGAAGATCAGAAAGTGTTCGAGGTCGTCGTGCGGGGCACCCCAGCGATGCGAGAGAGCCTGACGAGCGTCCAGATGCTGCTCGTCGACACCCCCGACGGCTCGCAGGTTCATCTCGGCGACGTCGCAAACGTATCGATCGGGCCGACTCCGAATGTCATCGAGCATGAAGCGGTCCGCCGGAGCATTGATGTCACCGCGACCGCGAGCGGTCGGTCGGTCGCCTCCATCCGCAACGAGATCAGATCGGAGCTCGCGAAGATGAGCTTCCCGTTGGAACATCACGCTGAAGTGTTGGGCGACTACCAGGACCTGCAGAATGCGAGGCGACGTTTCGTCACGGTCTGCGCGGCGGCGCTCGTCGCTGTGCTGCTCCTGCTGCAGGTGGCGTTCACGAGCTGGCGCCGGGCCTTCGCGGTCACGGTGACGTCGTTCGTCGGGATCGGGGGGGGACTCGTCGCCGCCCTACTCGCCAACGGACAGACGATCTCCTTCGGTGCTTCGATCGCCTTCCTCGCCCTCTTCGGTCTCACCGTGCGCAACGGCCTGCTTCTTGTGGGGCGATGGCACCAGCTGGAGTCCGAGTCCCCAGATCAGGACACAAGCGAACTCGTCTCGCGGAGCGCAAAGGACAGGCTGCCATCAGTCCTCACCACGGCGGCGGCGAGTGGAATCGCCTTCCTTGTGCTCGCCCTCTTCGGCAACCGTCTCGGTTACGAGATCGTCCATCCACTTTCCATCGTGCTGCTCGGCGGCCTGGTGACATCCACGTTCGTCAGCCTTTTCGTGCTGCCCGCCGTCGTCTCCCGCTTCCCGACCTCACCTCTGCACAACACCGTCTGAGAGCCAAACCATGAACACGAAAAACGAGGATTCATCATGAGCGCCCCCCGACAAACGAACCGTTCCGTACGTCTGTGCACTGTGTTCCTGCTGGCTGCGAGCCTTTCCGGTACCTCGGTGTCGCAGGCGATCGCCACCGCGACGGCCAAAGAGAAACCACTTGTCGTGGAGGAGATCGCCGGATCCGAGCTTCGGCGGATCACGCTGTCGAAGCGCGCCGTCGAGCGCCTTGGCATCCAGACGAAGCCGGTCGCCAGCGCTTCCCTTGCGGGCTCCCCGGTGACGCTCAGCGTGCCGTACTCGGCAATCGTCTACGACAAGAAGGGGGCGACCTGGGTGTACACGACGACCAACTCACTCGTGTTCGTCCGCCAGGCCGTGACTGTCACAACGATCGTGGCAGGTCTCGCCCTCCTTGCAAAAGGACCGAAGCCGGGAACAAAGGTCGCCACCGTCGGGGTGTCGGAGCTGCTCGGCTCCGAACTCGGCGTCGGCGGCGGGCACTGACATACAAGTCGGATCGAAGAGACGGGAATACCGGCCATGATGCGCTGGATCGTGAAGTCAAGCCTGAAATTCAGGTATCTGATCGTCGCTGCAGCAGGAGCGATGATGCTGTTCGGTATGGGCCAGTTGCGCTCCATGCCTGTGGACGTGTTTCCGGAATTCGCTCCACCGAGGGTGGAGATTCAGACCATCTGCATGGGACTGTCCCCGTCGGAGACCGAAGCCTTAGTTACCGTCCCTCTCGAACAGTCCCTCAACGGTCTCGATGGACTCGAGGTGATGCGGTCCAAGTCCGTGCCCCAGCTGTCGTCGATCGAATTGATCTTCAAGCCGGGCACGGACATCTTCAAAGCCCGCCAGCTCGTATCCGAACGCGTCAACACGGTAACGCCGATTCTGCCGACATGGGCCGCGCCTCCGGTGATGCTCCAACCGCTCTCTGCCACGAGCCGTGTCATGAAGATCGGGCTCTCGTCGGACACGGTTTCGCTGACCGACATGTCGATGATGTCGTACTGGACGATACGAGCGCGCCTGCTACGTGTGCCGGGCGTGGCGAACGTGGCAATCTGGGGCGAACGCCTGAAGATGTACCAGGTGCAGGTGATTCCGGAAAAGCTGACCGAGCACAAAGTGACGCTCGATGCAGTCATGGAGGCGACTGCCGATTCACTCGATGCCGGCCTGCTGCGGTACTCGGATGGAGCGCTCATCGGGACCGGCGGTTTCATCGAGACGCCGAACCAACGTCTCGGCGTCCAGACGGTGCTGCCAATCGTCACTGCTGAGGACCTCTCGAAAGTCACGATTGAGCTTCGCGATGGCAGACCCCTGCGCCTCACCGATGTCGCTGTCGTGAAGGAAGATCATCAGCCCATGATCGGCGACGCGATCATAAACGACAGTGTCGGAATCATGCTGATCGTCGAAAAGCTACCCTGGGGGAACACGCTCGATGTGACCGAAGGCGTCGAGGCCGCCTTGGCTGAGCTGAAGCCTGGCCTCACCGGAATCGAGGTCGACACCACGATTTTTCGCCCTGCGACGTTCGTGAAGACGGCGATCGAGAACCTGACCGAATCGCTGCTTCTCGGCTCCTTCCTCGTCGTACTCGTACTCAGCCTCTTCCTGTTCGACTGGCGGAGCGCGCTCATCAGCCTCATCACGATTCCCCTGTCGTTGATGGCCGCGGGAATGGTCCTCTATGCGCGCGGAGCGACGATCAACACGATGCTCCTCGCCGGAATGGTCATCGCGCTGGGGGCGATCGTCGACGACGCGATAGTCGACGTCGAGAACATTGTCAGACGCCTGAGAGAAGCACGGGCAACAAACTCCGGGGAGTCGGTGGCGAAGATCGTCCTCGAAGCATCGGTCGAGGTGCGCGGCGCAGTGGTCTACGCATCGCTCATCGAGGCCCTGGCATTGTTGCCGGTGTTCTTCCTCACGGGCCTCACGGGTGCCTTCTTCAAGCCGCTCGCGACGTCGTACGCGTTGGCCGTGCTCGTTTCGATGGTCGTTGCCCTCATCATCACTCCGGCATTGAGCCTCATTCTGTTTCAGCGCGCAAAGCTTTCCCGTGGTCAGTCACCCGTCGTCCGCGTGCTCATGCGGGTCTACGATCGGGCGCTGTCGGAGATGATCCGCGTTCCTGGCCCCTCATTCGCTCTCGCGCTCGTCACCTTGGTCGCCGGTATCGTTGTCGGCCCCCGACTCGGCCAGTCGCTACTTCCGGACTTCAAGGAACGCGACTTCCTGATGCATTGGGTGACGAATCCTGGAACATCTCACCCGGAGATGCAGCGAATCACGATCGCCGCAAGCAAGGAACTCCGAGCAATTCCTGGTGTTCGCAACTTCGGTGCACATATCGGGCAGGCCTTTCAGGCCGACGAAGTTGTGGGCGTCGACTTCGGGGAGAATTGGATCAGCGTCGATCCGTCGGTCGACTACGACAAGACGGTTGCCGCGATTCAGGAGATGGTCGACGGTTACCCCGGCCTTCGTCGAGACGTGCAGACCTACCTGAAGGAACGTATCCGTGAGGTACTCGCTGGGTCGAGCGATGCCATCGTGATTCGCGTGTTCGGTGATGACCTTGCAGTACTTCGCGACAAGGCGGCGGAGATCGAGGCGATGCTCGGCCGCATCGATGGGGTCATCGAGGAACACGCGGAGCTGCTCGTCGAGGTTCCCCAAATTGAAGTCGAGGTAGATCTCCAGAAGGCCAAGGTTTATGGGGTGAAGCCCGGTGACGTCCGTCGCGCCGCCGCAACGCTCGTTGCCGGCGAGGAAGTCGGCGACATCTTCCGGGCTGGCAAGGCCTACGACGTTCAGGTTTGGAGTGTTCCGGAGGCGCGCAACAGCGTGACCGACATACAGAACTTGCTCATCGACACGCCGGACGGCAACAAGGTGCGACTTGCAGATGTCGCGTCCGTGTCCGTGAAACCGACGCCGAACAGCATCAAGCACGAAGCGCTGTCGCGTCGGATCGACATAGCGGCAAACGTCAGCGGACGTGATCTTGGGTCGGTCGTTGGCGATGTACGCGACCAACTTGACGATGTGGATTTCCCGCTCGGTTACAACGCCGTGATGCTCGGCGAGTACACCGAGCGTCAGGCCGCCCAGCGCCGTCTTCTCGGATGGGCGCTCGTTGCGGCCGCCGGGATCTTCTGTCTCCTCCGAGTGGTTCTGAAGCGTTGGCGACTCGCCATTCTCGTCTTCGCGACGCTGCCGACCGCGCTTGTGGGTGGCGTGCTGGTGATCTGGTTCAAGGGGGACGTGATTTCGCTCGGCTCGCTCGTAGGGTTCTTTACCGTTCTCGGCATCGTTGCGAGAAACGGCATCATGCTGATAAGCCATTACCAACACCTTGAGGAGTCCGAAGGCGAAGTCTTCGGTCACGCCTTGGTACTGCGCGGCGCCAGCGAGCGACTGGCACCGATCCTTATGACCGCGCTGACAACTGGTCTGGCGCTGATTCCGCTGGTCATGTTCGGGGAGGTGGCCGGGCAGGAGATCGAATACCCGATGGGCATGGTCATCCTCGGAGGGCTCGTGACATCCACCGTGTTGAACCTCTTTGTAGTTCCGCCGCTCTACCTCCGTTTTGGGAAGTCCAAGGCCGAACGTACGCGGGCCGCTCTAGGTGCCGGAGCCTGAAATGAAACCACGTGCTCATTGCGCAGTCGCGACTCTCGGGTTCTTGTTCCTCGGAGGCGGCCTCGTCGCATGTGGCGGTAGCTCCGGACCAAAGCCGGAGATTCCACCACAGGTCAACTTCGATCCAGCGGCCTTCCCTGATCCAACCACCATCGACAACAAGTACTTCCCGATGGCCGTCGGCACGCGTTGGGTGCTCGAAGGAACCGCCAACAGAGGATCGGGCCTCCAGCCCCATCAGGTGATCATCACCGTCACCGATCTCACGAAGGTCATCCACGGCGTGAAGACCGTGGTGGTGTGGGAGGAGGACGTGAACGAGGGGCGCGTCGCAGAGACGGAACTTGCGTTCTTCGCACAGGACGGCGAGGGAAGTCTCTGGAACCTCGGGGAGTATCCCGAGGAGTACTCGGAAAAGGGCAAGTTCATGGGTGCCCCGAGTACGTGGATATCGGGTGAACGGGGGGCGTTGGGAGGCATCCACGTACCGGGAAGTCCGAAGGTCGGGAGCCCGAGCTACCGGGCGGGAACCGCCCCGAAGGTCGACTTCCTCGACGGGGCTCGGGTCGAGGCACTCGACCGGCAGGCATGCAGCGCCATCGGGTGCTTTCCCAACGTTCTGGTCATCGACGAGTGGAACAACCACCCGAAGGACGGACACCAGCTGAAGAACTACGCGCCCGGCATTGGCATCCTCCGTGTCGACCCACGTGGAGGCGACGAGGACGAAAGCCTCGTGCTTGAAACGTTCGAGACCCTCGACGCCGATGCGCTCGCCGAGGTCCGCACCGAAGCCCTCAAGCTCGACGAGCGTGGCTACAAGTACGGTGGGAAGGACTACAAGACGACACCTCGGGCGGAACCGAAGGCGTAGCTGCTCAGCGGCTGGTCGCCTCGCCGACGTCCTCGCGATCGTCCTCGACGACCACGAGCCCGAAGGCTGCATCAAGTCGGACGTCGACCGTCGCGCCGTCGGTTCGTGTCACTTCAACCTCCCAGGTGGCACCGTCCTCGGAGTCACGTTCGACGGAATTCGCCCGCCCACCCTCGGTGATGACCAGGGCGGCAGAAATGGCATGGTCTGCGCCCGGACCGGTTTCCCGGCCACCTTCGTCACCCGCCAACGCGAATGCTCCACCACCAACGCTGAGCGCGATGAGTGCGGTACCGACGACACCTGCCCGGCGAACCCGCTTCGATTGCCACCACGTCGAAACCATGACGCACCTCCTTCGGGCCATCGTATCGATGCCCACCTGAACACCCGCTGATAATCACCAGCCCCGACCGCCTCTCCAGGGCAAAATTGACGCCGCGCCCCGGCTCACCAATGCTCACTCCATGCGATTGCTTCTCGTGGAGGACGACACGCGACTGGCCGATGCCACGAAGCGCGGCCTGGAACGTGAAGGGTTCGCGGTGGACCTCGCGACCGATGGCGACGAAGGATTCTGGTTCGGTACCGAGAACGCCTACGACGCGATCGTCCTCGACGCGATGCTGCCGAAGCGCAGCGGCTTCCGACTCTGCGAGGACCTCCGGTCGTCGGGCGTGTGGACGCCGATCCTGATGCTCACGGCGAAGACCGACGAGCGCGATCACGCGAACGCGCTCGACACCGGTGCCGACGACTTCCTCTCCAAACCGTGCTCGCTGGTGGTGCTCGTCGCGCACCTTCACGCGCTCATTCGGCGTTCGTCGCACGTCCGCCCTACGGTGCTCACTGCGGGCGACCTCCGCCTCGACCCCGCACGGCACCGCTGCTGGCGGGGCGACGTCGAGATCGTGCTCACCCAACGACAGTTCGCCGTTCTCGAATTCCTCATGTCCAGGGCGGGCGAGGTCGTGTCGAAGGCCGACATCTTGAATCACGTTTGGGACTTCGCATTCGACGGTGACCCGAACATCGTGGAGGTCTACATCGGATACCTGCGAAGGAAGATCGACGCGGCGTTCGGACGCTCGAGCATCACGACCATCAGACTCGTCGGCTACCGCCTCGACCCTGACGGATGACGCAATGCTAAAGAGCTTCCGCAGCCCCTCGATCTCAACAATACGTGTGCGTACCGTCGCGGCGGCGTGCCTCACCGTGGCCATCGGAATCCTCGTCGCTGCCTCCTTGCTGCTGGTGGTGTTCCGGCACTCGCTCCAACAGAACCTTCGTGGTTCCGCGCTTGCCCGAGCGCAGGACATCGCGGCATTGGTCGGCGAGGGCGAGATACCGGTCCTGCTCGCCGGCCACTCGGAGGACGAGGGCTCCGTCCAGATCATCGACCACCAACGCATGGTGTTGGCGGCGAGCGCCGACCTCGTCGGTTCCCGACCCATTTCGAATCTCGAGCCGGATGTCGGTGAAACGGCGACGGAATTCGTCCGGGGCCTTCCGAATCCTGACGACAGCACGGAGCGCTACCTCGTCGTCGCCCTCGGTGCGACCGCTCCGTCCGGAGCCGCGACGGTGCTGGTCGCGACCAGTCTCGACCAACTCGAGGAGAGCGTGTCGACGATCCGGACCCTGTTGCTGACCGGACTCCCCGTCCTGATCGCGCTCGTCGCCGCTGTGAGTTGGCTGGCCGTCGGTCGAGCGTTGCGGCCCGTCGACGCGATCCGCGAGCAGGTCGTGGACATAACGATGACGGGCCTCCATCGGCGCGTGCCGGAACCACGCATCGACGACGAGATCGGAAGGCTCGCGCTGGCGATGAACCAGATGCTCGACCGATTGGAGAGATCGGCGCAGGCACAGAGTCGCTTCGTCGCCGACGCATCTCATGAGCTGCAAAGTCCTCTGGCGGCGAGCCTCACGGACCTTGAGGTAGCCAGCGCGCATCCGGATGAGGCGGATTGGCCTTCGATCGCCGGAGGGCTCATTGCTGATAATCAGCGCATGAGTCGGCTCGTCCGAGACCTCCTCTTCCTCGCACGGACCGACGCCGAAAGCTCGGTTCTTGCACCCCAGGTCATCGACCTCGACGACCTTGTTCGCGACGAGGTGATCCAGGCGCGTCGGGGAGCGTCCGACGCTATCTCGATCGACGTGTCCGGGGTCGTGCCGATCGAAGTCAGCGCGAATGCCGGCCAGCTCCGCCGTATCGTGCGCAACCTCCTTGAGAATGCCGCAGCGCACGCCGAGGCGCGTATCGCCGTCGCACTGTTTGCCGACAAGAGCGACGTCGTGCTGAGCGTCGAGGACGATGGCCCGGGCGTGCCCGTCGGGGATAGGGAGCGCATCTTTGACCGGTTCACCCGGCTCGACGAGTCGCGCAGCCGAGCGAGCGGCGGTACGGGTCTCGGTCTCGCCATCGTCCGCCAGATCGTTGGCACCTACCGCGGAAGGATCAGCGTCGAAGACGCGGGCACGGGCAAAACCGGGGCAAGGTTCGTGGTGACGCTCCCGATCGTTGACCTCGGCGAGGCGTCGACAGCCACCGCCCGGACTCCAGCCGACAGTCGGGATGGCAATCAGACTTCGAGGCGCCAGTCCACGACCGGGACGTCGTTGAACAGGCGCTCCAGGTCGTAGAAGCGACGCGTCTCCTCCAGGAAGAGGTGCACCACGAAGCCGCCGTAATCGAGCAGGACCCAGTTGGCCTCGTCGAGACCTTCCGTGGCGATGGGACCGGGGCCGCCCGCGGCCTTGACCGCCTCTTCGATCGCGCCCGCCATGGAGGAAACGAGACGAGTGTTGGGGGCGCTGGCGATCACGAACATGTCGGTGACCGCAAGCGTGTCGCCGACGTCGAGCACGAGCACCTCGGTGCCCTTCTTGTCGTCGGCCTCTCGTGCCGCGACGAGCGCCAGCGTACGGATGTCGGAAGCGGTGGTTGGCTTTGTCGTAACCGTCGGAACGAAGGCTGACGAGTCGCCGAGTGTGATGATGAGCTTGTGCGGGGAAGGGTTCATGGGGAGGGTTCTCGGTAGAGATTCTTGTCGATGATCACGTCGACGGCAGCCGAAGGCACGAGATAGTCGATCGGACGCCCCTCACGCACCATCGAACGCAGCTCCGTGCTCGAAATTTCGAGCGCCGGAAGGTGCACGGCAATCGTTCGCCAGCCCGGCGCGAGCGAACCCGTGTCCGCCTCGCCCGGACGATGCGCCACCGCCAACGTACACATCGCGGGAAGTTCTTCCCAGCGCCGCCAGGTTGTGAGGTCGCCAACCAGATCGGACCCGATGATCAAATAGAGCTCACGGCTCGGGCGGGCCAGCGCCGCGAGTGTGTCCGCCGTGAAGCTGTCACCGCCACGGTCCATCTCCAGGCGGCTCGCCTCAAACCCGCCATGGCCACGCACGCACGCCGCGACCATCGCGAACCGGTCCTCGGCCGAACTCACCTGACGCTGCTGGGCCTTCTGCCACGGCACGTTCGCGACCATGAACAGCACGCGGTCCAGGCCGAGTTGGTGCTGTGCAGCGACGCCGACCGCAAGGTGAGCGACGTGGATTGGATCGAACGTTCCACCGAAGACACCGACGCGCTCGACGCCCGGCGACCGCGTCGAACGGGCACCGGAGGCAGCGCCGGCAGCAGAACCAGAGCCAGAAGTCATGCGCGCTTACTGCCCGGCCAACGCCGCGACCACCGGAGCAAACGCGTCGAGGTCATGGACGACCACATAACTGAACCCGAACTCCGCACGACGCTCCTGCAACTGCTCGATGATCTGCTCCACCGTTCCCGCCAACACCACCGGAACCCGTGCGGCCTGCTCCGCACTTAGCCCGAACATCGGGGCCATTCCTGCGTAGAGCGCGTCACGGTCTGGGGTGACCTGCTCGAACTGGCACAGGATCTGCAGCTCGATGTCGTCGAAGCGTTCGCCAGCCGCGTCACGAATCCATCCGATACGTTCGTGGTATCGGTCGGCGACCGCGGTTGACGCAGCGACGGCCCCGCCGACACCGTCGTAGAGCTCGGGGTTCACGCCGACGATCGACGCGTGCCGCGCGGCAACGCCGAGCACCCGCTTGCCGCCCCCGCCAATCAGCACCGGCGGGCCGCCCGGCGTGAAGGGAACGGGTCGACAGGTCGCCTCACGGAGCTGATAGTGGGTGCCCGAGAAGGTCGCCGAGTCCTGCGTCCACAGCTGTCGGACCACTGCCAAAGCTTCCTCCATTCGGTCGATTCGCACGCCCGCACGGTCGTGTGCGATCCCGGACTGTTCATAGTCCGACGTCATCCAGCCCGCTCCGAGACCGAACTCGACGCGCCCCTCCGTGATCACGTCCAGGGCCGCCATGTCACGGGCAAGTATCAGCGGATGGCGGTAGTCGTTGTCGAACACCAGCGCCCCGACGCGCAACGTCGAGGTTGCTTCCGCGGCAACCGTGAGCGGGACGGTCGGGCTCCATGCGTCGTCGAAGTGGTCCGGCATGAACAGCGTTGAAAAGCCGAGGTCTTCGGCCTTGCGAGCAAGGACACGCCAGGCGGTTCCAGTCGGAGCGTTGCGCACCTGAATGCCGAATCGGAACGGTTTGGATGCATGGACGGGCGTGATGGGCATCGACCACGACGCTACCGGACGGGCCAATCAGGACCCACCGCCCTCAGCCTGAAGGCGGCACCGGCACGGCAAGCGACACGCCCCGCTGTTTTGCTGCCTCGACCGGCAGCACCTCGCGCAACACCGACAACAGTGCCCGAGCCGGGGCCGGGAGCATGCCACGTCGGCGCTGCACGACCCCGACCGATCGCGGCAGCATGCCGCTGATCGGCAGCGCCTTCCAGGGGCCGGACAGGAATACAGGCACAGCGGTCGACGGGACCACGGCCACCCCGACGCCGTCGAAGGCAAGCGACGTAATGAGCCGCACCCCGTCGATCTCCGCCTGCGGCACGAGGGTGATGTCCGCCGCTTCGACGGAACGATCCAGCTCGTTGCGGTACGACGTTCCACGCGGCGGGAGGATCAGCGGGATCTCGTGGAGGTCCGTTACCGACAATGAGGTTCGCCCGAACAGCGAGTGCCCGAGTGGGATCACCGCCAGCATCTCCTCGCTGAAGAGCATCGTGACACTCATCTCGGGATCGGCGATTGGCAGGTTGACGACGGCGAGCGACAGCGAACCGGCGAGTAGCTGCGGTGCCAACGACGTTGTCGACGCATCGACGACCACCATGTGCACACCTGGATGCATTTCGTTCATTCGATCGTGCAACGCAGGCACGAGCCATCGGGCAACGGTGCCGATGATCCCGACGCGCACTTCGCCGATGACCTCGTTGCGCAACGCGTTGACGTCGGCCACGAGCGCCTCAAGCTCGTTGTGGATGCGCCTCGCCCGGGCAACAACGACTTCGCCCTCCTCGGTGAGCCGTCCGGCCGTCCGGTCGATGAGCTGCACTCCGAGTTGGCGCTCCAGGCGGGCGATATGCGCGGAGATGTTTGACTGGACCGTGTGCAGGCGATCTGCGGCCGCGGAGAACGTGCCGCAGTCAGCGACCGCGGTCAGCGCAGCGAGCTGGCGAAGATCCATCGCTCACAATGATGGTCCAATTCATTGCAGCAGTCGACCAGATCGAAATGACCTCGCAGAGTTACTCGGAGTCGAGGACCAGCAGGCCGTTGTCGAGCGACGCCGCCCGCGCTCCTCGCTCGACGACCAACGCGTGCCAAACCCGCGGATCGGTCGTTGTGACGACGACTGCGGAACCCTCGAATGCCACAACAAGAAGGCGATAGAGGAGGTCGCTGACGGTGTCGTCTGCCAGACCGAGAGTGACATCGTCGGCGACAATCAGGGCCGGCTCGCCGACGAGCGCCCGGGCCAGTCCCACCTTGACCGCCTCGGACCTCGCGAGAGAATCGCCGCGACGTTCGGCCAGATGCTCGATGCCGAGCGCTTGAAGTTCGACACGGGCAGCGGTCTCAGCATCACCGGCGGCGACCTCCTGCACGAGAAGCGCGAGTTCGACGTTCTCGAGCACCGTGAGGTCGGTCACGAGCATCGGTGCCGTCGAGGCATAACCGAGCGATGCCCCTTCCCGGATAGTCCGCTCCTCGTCCGAGATCAGCGCATTCGACGTTCCAGCTACGTCCAGCGTGCCCGAATCGAGCGAGTCAAACCCCGCGAGGAGTCGCACGAGCAGCGTCTTGCCCGACCGCTCGCCACCGCGCACCACCACAATGTCACCGGCAGTGATGGAAAGGTCATCAAGGCGAAGCACAAATCCGCTTGAGGTCGTCCGACGTGCGTGACTGGCCTCCACCAACAGGGGTCGTGCCGCAGGAAACAGAGGTGCCTCGGCCGGAAACAACGGTGCCTCCGCCGGAAACAGAGGTGCCTCGGCGGCAGGAAACAACGGTGCGTCCGCCGGAAACAGAGGTGCCTCGGCGGCAGGAAACAACGGCACCTCCGCAGGGAACAACGGTGCCTCTGCAAGACTCAACACGGAAGACTCCATTGGTTCGGCCCGGCTCGGGGCAGGGGTAATCGGTCCGTCATCGGTGGCACCGGTTTCGATGCGATCAGCCTCAGACGAAGCGTCTCGGTCGTGGTGACGGCGTTCCACGTCGGGCCAGACCTGGGGTTCCGCGTCGATTCCATCGTGCCTGGCGGCGGCACCAACTGCGTAGGGCCGAGCTGGTGAACCTGCGTCCGATTGGTGTTCGAGACGGAAAATGTCTTCGGTCAGGTTGTCCTGGTCATCGATTCGTCGTGCAACGCCCGGCGCAAGAACGGGCTCGACCGGCGACGAGGGCATCGCTGGACGAGCCAGTTTGTCCGTTACCGGGGCCAAAGCATCCACCGGGGAATCAAGGTCTCCCACCTGAAGAAGTTGTGCCTCGGGAACGGGAGCTGCTGCGACGGGAGAGTCCACTGCGACCGGACGCCGGACGCCGAGCGCGAAGAGCACGTCGTCCGCAACGTCCAGGAGCTCGAATCCCGCGTCGACCGCAACTGAGCGAGGCAGCGGAACCACGACCGGCTGACCCTCGACCAACACGACCGAAACCTCGGAGATGTCGAGTCCCACGACGGACGCGTCGGAGTGCAGCTCAAGTCCACCCGGCACCGAGCCGGGCGTGTGCTGGTCACCGACGTGCGGATCGTGCGCGATTGCGGGCATCGTCACGAGTCGGTCATCGGCGTCACCACATTCGGACTTGAAGGAAAGCTCATTGCCAGCGGGTCTGAGCGCGTCTCAGCGCGTCTGAGCCCTGACGACGGTGATCGAGTACGGCGGCAAGGCAACCGCGAACGAGTCACGTCGGGCAGCATACGTGGGACCCTCCTCGAAACCCCGCGACCCGACGGCATAGCGGAAGGTCTCGAAGCTTTGGAGCCGACCACAGTCATTCAGTGCAACATCGGCCACTCGCTGTGCTGATGGACTCGTATTCAGTATTACGAAGACAAGTTGACTCTGGACGGCATTCTTCGACGCAAAAACCGAAAGGTTCTCGCGAGTTCCGTTCCCATTATTCACCAGCGCGTCGATGGATATATCATGAAATTTTCCGCCCTTCCCGTCGAAGTTGCGAAAGGCACGGAACGCCATGGCGGACGGGCTCCCTGGCGGTGGCGCAGTCCAGTAATACGCCGACGTCACTCCTTCCCTACCGAAGCGCCCGAGGGCTTCCGCCGTGGCCAGACCACCACTCATATGGTTCTCCCCGCCGAAATTCCACTCACCGATCGAGATGCCAAGACCTGGGCGGTACTTGTCGATCCACGCACGGAGCCGAGGAATCAGATAGATCGCCTCGCCGACCCAGGATTCATCGACATAGCTCTGGTCCCAGAGCCCCCGAACCTGTCGAATACGCAGGGCGGCAGTGTCTGCGTCGGTGGTGTTCGAAAACACACCGCTCGCAGCCGGATAGAAGTGTACGTCCAACAGGTTGAGCAGCGTCACATTGTGCTTTTGCTCGTAGGCCCGTACCTCTTGCAGGTACCACGCGAGGAATGGGAGGTTGCCATGAGCACGCCGGTCAGGGGCCTTGTCGAAGCCCGCCTTCGCATCGATCCCTGAGTAACTGTAGGCCGGCCATCCCCACGACGACGGAGCGGCGATCACGGCGGAGGGATCGCCCTGGCGAATTGCGGAGGCATAGTCGATCGTCTTGCGAAGAATTTCGTCGTAGCCGACAGCATCGGGGTGGACATCTGCATGGGTGGAGTCCCAAAGCTCGGGTTCGTTGTCAATGAAATACATCGTGACGCGACCGGTCAGCTTCGACCGAACCCACTCCGCAATCGATGCTGGCGTCGACTCGACACTTGTTCGGTTCGGCGGTCCAGGAACCAAGCGTTTGCCGGACGCGATCATGCCGTTGCCAGCGTCTGCGATTTCCGGATCTGTGTGCTGCTGACGGCCGAACTGTTGAACCGGAAAGCTATATGTGGACGTATCTTTGGCAACCCATCCGAGCGCAGGGACGCTTACCGCGCTTGCGAGTCCATGAGTGTCGTTCGCGGCCAGAAAGGTGTCCATAGTGTTCGCGGCATCACTGATTTGAACGTTGCGGAAGAAGTAATCGTTTGCCGTGTTCCAGGCGTTGCCCAGTTGCCAGTTGTAACGGCTCGTGGGATTCCCACCCCACCGATTTGCCGTCGCCGACAGATCCCAGGGGACGTCGCGTTGGTAGGAGGCACCTGACCAGCCGATGCCATAAATAAGCGGGCTGATCGCCTTGACGTTCGAGCGGCAGTCCACAGACATCGACGTGTCCGTGGCCAATTCGGGTGCCGGTCCGGTCCCTGCGGTCGAGGGTCCATTCGTGGACGTAGGCACCGTTGTCGGGCGGCGCGTCGACGTAGGACGGCGCGTCGTTTGGCGCTTCGTGACTCTGCGGGCCAGGGTCGTCGGGCGCTTGTCGTTGGCCGTAGGCGTTGCATCCGCAGAGGCACCGTTTGCAGCGACGCCCGGTGAGGGCGAAGGGTCAGGTGGCGTGCCATACCGACGAAGCGAACCACCGGTTGTAAATCGGAGCCCATCGAATTCGACCCGGAAGGGTGACGCCAGATTCCGCGCCGAGCGAAACCTGAGTGCATCGATCACAACGGATTTTGGATTGAGCTGGATCAAGGGAATGCGCACGTCGGTCCAGCCGTCGGGCCCGGGCCGGTTGTTGGCAAGCAGTACCTCCCGTCCGACATTTTGCCGATAACCGGCACCAACCGTGACAAGGACAAAGGCGCCGAGCTCTCGAGGAGGTCGAAATCGAAATTCCAGCGCAGTCGCCTCGGCCGCGGGAACCCCCTGCAACAACCAGCCGCCGCCATCACCGAGGTCGATCGCCGCCGGGCCGCCAGTCACGACTCGGTCTGCGGACCAGCCAGCATCAGTCCAGCCCTTGGCCAGTCTGCCCTGGTAGACAACCTGCAGAACGACGATTGGCGTGTCCGCGCCTTCGGCGTCGGTTCCGTCTGGGGCCAAGGTGGGCTCAGCGTCGATGGCCGAGGACAGCTCGATCGATGGGGTCGTGGCCGTGACCGCCGGGGCCGCTTGTGAGCCCGGCAACGAGCTGGTCGCCAAGCCGCTAGCGGGTCCATCCGGCGTTGTCGCCCCACAGGCCGCGGCACCTACGCACAGGGCAACGACCACTACGAGATGGCCGGTGCTGCGTCTGCGAGACGGAGTGCTCACGTCCGGCTCCGCGTCATTGACGCGTGATCATCCCGATGATGCGGTTTCGATTGATCGACCGGACAGCTCTCTCGACGTCGGCAGTATCGCTGCGCCCGAGGCGCACGGAAATAACGGTGCCGTTGACCGCCCGAATGATTGGCGCGGCCGCGGGGTTGTCGGTGATGGCATCCGTTGCCACGATCACCCGATCACCACGTGACTCGGCCGCACGGATCATGGCGATCACACGGTCCGTGTCTGCGACGGTGGCCCCTTCGGCCGAGATCAACGACATTCGCCGGTTCGTGTTGGCCACGCCAACCACCACCAACTGTTCGGCAACGTCGAGTTCACTGGCACCGACGACGGTCGGAACGATGGCGAGCGACTTCCACGACCAGGTACGAAGTTCAAACCAAAGTGCCTGGTACTCCCGCGCCGGCAATGCTCCAAATTGTCCCGGCTGAAGAACCCATTCGCGTGGACCTCGCGAGTTGGCTGCATCGTCGTCAGCGGCGGCGGCGGCGATCTGCGACATCGTTTCAAGTCCTCTCAGGACGTTCGGCGTTCCGGGTCGTCCGGACCCAATCTTCGGCATCGCGGCGACCGTTCCGAAGCGAAGATTTGCGATTTAGCTCGGACCGTCGAAGCCCAATCTTCCACAGGATGTAGGTCGGAACCTTCGTCAGCGCCCGTAGGCCGACGACGCCGGTTCGCGACTGTCGCCACCCCTGCGCTATGTGGGTGCAAAGTCCGAGACCGCCGAGACCCAAGGGAACCGCTGCAAGAGAA
Organism: Acidimicrobiia bacterium; assembly: GCA_043720395.1. GTDB lineage: Bacteria > Actinomycetota > Acidimicrobiia > Acidimicrobiales > JANYDT01 > JANOYY01. The sequence continues at coordinate 26,068 of JAYSSR010000057.1, read as the reverse complement.
GCATTGCGCCGGGCGATCGACACTGTCGCGGCAGCTGACCCGACCACCCCGAACGCAGCGACGAATTGGGCGAGCGGCGGCATCACGAGATCGGCAGCGAGGTCGGCCCGGACGGGGTCGAACTTGCGGATGGCGTCAGCGATCAAGGCTGGACCGCGCTCGCGGCGTAGCGCAGCTCGACCCCGCTCCCACCGCTGGCGTTGGCTCGCGGCAGTGTCATCGTGTTCCGGCATCTCCGCTTCGACCGATGCCTCGTGCACAAATTCGACGCGCACGCCTCGGTCCGCGAGGTCGAGACCGTGCTCAACGTCTTCGACCAGCGAGTTGGCTCGGTGGGGGACGCGCTGCAGCGACCGCGTCGAGAAGCACATGCCATTGCCACGAAGGCCCGTGGAGAGACCGAGTCGTTCACGTCCAAGGGATCTGACGTCGTGCATGCACGCAAAGGCCACGCTCATCAGCGTGGCCCTCCAGGCGTTTGATGCATTTGCGACGCGATAACTCGCCTGCATGGCCTGAGCACCAGTCGCAAGGTGACCGCTGAACGCTTGGAGCAGGTTCGGAGATACCCGCGTGTCAGCGTCGACCACAACAATCGCGTGAACCGGTGTGGCTTCGTCGAGCAATCGTTCGAACGCAACCGAAAGTGCATATCCCTTTCCGCGACGATGTGGATCGCGACGTTCAATGACTTCGACGCCGGCGGCGCGTGCCCGCGCAGCCGTCGCGTCCGTGCAATTGTCAGCGACAACCACAATGCGAACATTCTCCGGCGGATAATCGACCGACTGGAGACTCTTTACCGTGTCGGAGATGCCGATTTCCTCATCGTGAGCTGGCACAACTACAGCGAATCGGACGCTGAGATCGGGTGTCGGTGGCGATTTTGGTCGGGCCAGAACCGATAAGGCCCCGAGATAGCTTCCGCCGACGCCGAGCGGTATTGCAGCGACAAGAACCGCACGATCGGCGATGCGCAATACCGAAGTGAGGGCTGCAGACAAGGCGGTTAGGCCCGGAGTTCGGCAAGCACAGGCAGGTTCATTCGGCGACTTACCTGCCACGCCTCAACGACTCGACCGCGAAGGACGTCGAGCATAGTTGTCAGCGCTGCACCCACGATTGCGCCACCGAGGAGAGCCAGAACGATCGACGACAGCGACCCACTCATCGGGGCCACGGGTAGTTCCGGCGGCGTCACGATCTTGTACCGGAACGAAAATGCGGCTTCGGTGTTCTTGAGCTGAGTCTCAGCATCAATGACCCGCTGCTTGTACTCCTGTTGGATCGCCAATTCGGCACGAAGTGGCGAGGAGTCGGGAAGGTTCCGATCGTCGAAGACCGGGATGTCGAGATCGATCCGCATACGCTCGACTGTTGCGTTCTGGTTTGCGAGTTGCTCGTCGGCGATCCGCTTGGCCTCCTCGACGAGTCCGACTTCTTGCGTTCGACGATCAGCAAGGAAGTTCTCGTTCACCTTGTCGACAATCTCCTTGGCGATGACAGGGTCAGTCCAGATCACGGAAACATCGACGGTCTGTTTGTCAGTCGCGGTGGTATCAACGGTGAGGTTCTGGCGAAGAAGACCAACTACTTCGTCGCGTTTTTTGGTCAAATCTGGTGCCGGGAAGATCTTCTCGATCATTCGTCGCTTCAGTCGACCAGTGCTCGTTTCGCTGACGTTGTACCGCTCGGCGAGGTTCAACGTGTCGACGATCCGCTCCAAATTGGCTTGTGCTTTGATCGTCGGTTCAGCCTGCAGAGCGGGTGGCTGATCGGAGGAACCAGCGGTCTGGTTCGGAACCGTGATTCCGTTTATCTGACTGTCGTTTCGGGCAAGGAGGCGCGTCCCCGAGTGGAACTGTTTCGGAGCGGCCAGGGCAAGAAACGAGCCGAGAATGCCGACAAGCAGAAACGTCGCCAGAAACGCAAGCAGGTGACGCCGAACCGATCGGAGAACGAATCCGACCCAGAGCTTTCCCTGGCCGAGGTCGAACAGGTCGCCTCCTTCGGCAACTGGTGTAGTCGTTGGGTTGATCATCAGGCGGCCTTTTCGAGACGTGTTTTCCGAGCGCCTCTGCGCGTACGGAAGTAAATAGCAAGGATGGCGCGGTCACGAATCAAATAACGACGCCAGAGACGATGGGGTTCTTGCGCGAGTCGAAAGCCCCATTCCAGACCGAAATCTCGCATCCACTTCGGGGCGCGAGGTACCGCACCTGCGATGAAATCGAGCGAGGCTCCGATGCCTAACGCTACCGCTGGTTCGTAGCGTTGTTGGTAACGCCACATGACGTACTCCTGCTTCGGGTTGCCGAAAGCCATCAGTACAAGATCGGGACCTGCTGCGCTCATCTTCTCGAGGGCCTCCTCAAGCTCCGCTGCGATCGAGTCGTTCGGATCAAACTGCGGGCAGGCCCATCCAAGCACGCGAAGACCCGGCGCGGCAACGACGATGCGAAGGGTTGCCTCTGAGCAAACCTCTTCCGTCGAGCCGAGAAAGAAGACGGAGCGCCCCTCGCGACCGGCGGCGACGAGCAGCGGCAGGAGGAGATCCGATCCCGACACCTTTGCAGGCAGGGGATCGCCGAATGACCGGGACATCCACACGAGCGGTTGCCCGTCTGGTACGGCGAGAAAGGCACCTCGGTAGGCAGCGCGGAGTTCCGGATCGTTCTCCGCCACGCAGACATGGTCGACGTTTGGAGTAACGACGTAGCCACCAAGGCCAGAATCGACGCGAAGGAGAATCCGACGAATCGCGTCCTCGAGAGTGACGGCGTGAGCGAAGATTCGTCCGAACCGAACGACGCGTGGATCGTCGTCGACCCCGACCGTCGATTGGGTCTTTACCGAGCCCTTCGCTCGGTTGAATTCGTCCCTCGCGGCAACCGCAACCGTTGCGACTGCCGTCGCGGACCTCGAACCGGTCCCGCCGCCCGATGCCGATACGACGGGACCCGGCGACAACGTCGTGGCGTCGTGGCTCATGGTCGCACTTGGATCACGGCTGTCGGGGCGCGGACGATTGACCGCGACGAGACAGACTGATGGAGCACCACATTCGCCATGATCTTCGTTCCCTCTCCGACCACGATCGGACCGATCAGGACTGCCCCGGGCCCAACGTGCACGTCGGCTTCCAATGTCGGCGCTCCTACGACTCGACTTGACGGGTCAATCGATTCACCCAGCGTGACACCCTGAAAGAGAACGCAGCCAGGCCCGATGACAGCGCCATGGCTGATGACAAGGCCGGTGCCGTGCACGATCGACACACCGTCGGCGACCTGCGCGTCCCAGTGGATCTCTGCCCCGTAGACGTGGCGAATCGCCCGGGAAATCAGACGCGCCCCGATTGGCATCCGCGAGTCCCGGACGAGCCGCATGAGGCGAATCGCCACCATCATTTGGAACCCAATCTTCTGCACGGCATCGCCGACCAGGCCGCTTGTGTTCGCCGACAACCCGTCCGTCCGGTATTTTGCCCGCCCGGCGACCATCGCTTCATGGTCAGCCCGCACGGACCGAGCGAACGTCGAAAATCCGCTCACCGCGTGGCCCCATGTGGCCCGCCGCGCCCGCGAAGCTGGCGTTGCGCCCGGCGCGCCTCACGCAGCGATGCGATGACGGCTCGGCGTCCATCGACGCGCCGAAGCTCAGTTCCGACACCGGCGAAGTACTCGAACGCGTAACAACTCGACGCGCCGATCATGGCGAAACGTGAAAGAGCACGTGCGTCAGCGATCTCACCAAGGCGATAAGCCCTGGCTGCTCCGAACTGGCCCAGGGAAGGCGACACGGCCGCCAGAATGACGAGCGGACGCACGATCAATGGCAGCTTCGGCAGAAACGCCCATGGACTGACCTTCGGCTGGTCCGGATGCTTTTGCGCAATACGAACGTCCAACTCGCCGAAGAGGCGACTTCGGCGACGCCAAGTCGCAACGTCTTCGTGATCGCTCCGGTGTTCCGACCAACCCTCGTCCGTGAGCGCGAACGCCTTTCCGGCGAGTTCCAGGCGGATGCCGAGGTCCCGGTCCTCGCAGCGTTGCAATTCGAGGTCAAAACCACCGACATCGAGATAGGCGGAACGCCGAAACGACACATTCCCGGTGCACAGCCTTGTGCCCTCGACCTCAGCCCGGCCGGCTCGATAGGCGGCCGTAAAGCGTTGCATCCCTTCGAGATGAAACCGTTCAAAGAGGGGGAGTGTCCCGACCCTCGGCGGCAAGATGTTGCCGAGGACAACCTCGGCCCCTGCGTAATGCGCGTGCACATGGGCCGCGACAAATGTGGGCGAAATGACCATATCGTCGTCCAGGATCACAATGATCTCACCCGTTGCCCGCCGAATACCGGTGTCCCGGGCTGCTCCGGGGCCGCCATTGCGTCGCCGCATCGCGGTAAGCGGAAACGGATACTCGCGGGTCGCCAGTTGGGCAAGAACCGGTACCGATCCGCCATCGTCGACAACCAGCACATCGAAGCTCAAACGACCGTCTGCGCGACCGTGCAGGCTCGTCTGCGAACGGAGGTCGTCGAGGAGACCCAGCAGGCTCTCGATGCGGTCGTAGGTGGCGATCACGACAGAGACAACCGGCGCATCGTCTGGGTGCTCCCCCCAGACCGAAACCTCGGTGATCTCGGATGCCGACTCCGGTGGCGCATGCCCGACATTGACCGCGACGTTCACGGTTGTTCCCGTACGGAAAACTTGTTCGGATTTAGGCGTGCGATCTCCACAGCTGGCACGCCGCTCACGATGGCGAAGGCCGCGACGTCTCGATTCACCAACGCGTGAGCTGAAACTACGGCACCCCGGCCGATGCGAACGCCCGGCAGGACCGATGCTTTTGCCCCAATCCACACATCGTCTTCAATGACGACATCAAGCGATTCGGGCACCACGTCACGGTCATACAGGTCATGAAATGACGTGTCACTGATGATCGCGTAGGGACCGATCAGGACACGGTCGCCAATCGTGAGCTGGCCATACGCGCAAATGCTTGATCCGCTATTGATGATCGCCCGACGCCCGATATCGAGTCGGCCGGACGATCCGGTAGCCAGTTCGACCGCGGTAGGGATACCTCTCAAGACCGATCCCGCACCAACACGCATCCAGCCATCGTTGGTGATGATCGCTCTCCCGTTGACACGAACTTCTCGTCCCCCGCCTTCGACCCCACGGAGCGCGATTCGCCCCCGGACCAGGCCGGCTGCATACGCACGGGTACGGCGCAGCCGCGATGCCGAGGTGGCGTCACCGTCGTTGTCGTTCCATTCCGAGCGGGCAGCCCGCAACGACGATCGACGCGTCGCCTCGCCCTGGCCGTGCTCCTTCGCTGGCGACGGGAGTTCGGAAGGATTGTTCATAGGTTCCGGCCTCCCGTAGCTGTCGCCGACCGTGTACCAAGACTAGCCAAGGGCAGCTTCAATTCGAGGATCATGTTCCGCTCAGAGACGCCTCAGCGATGTCGGTACACCAGCCGGCGACCTTGATGGCTGTTCGCGCGCCATCGTTCAAGTCAACTCATCGATTCATCGTTCAAGTCACGTCGGCTGCTCGTCGATGTGGGAGGAGGTCTCACCGACAGCAGACGGCAACGCCGACGCGTCCTCAAGGAACTCCCAAGAACTTCCACGAACTTCACGACAAATCGCGACTTTCATCCACCGACGGTGTCCGTCGATCGATTGGAAACCGCGGTCAGTGACTGTCATACTGTAGTCGAAAGGCGACGCGCTTGAGCCTCGTGGTCAAGAGCGAACAACCATGAACGATCTCGACCCAAAAGCTAGGCTTGGTGATCGTCGGACTGATCGCGGGCACGCCCCGCACGTCGGTGGTCCCGCCTCGGACCGGGTACACGATCCAAGCGCCGCAGCGCGTCGTTCCGAGCCGCAGCTCATTACGGAAAAGGAAGCTCCGAGAGGCGGAAGTCGCCGTCTTCGGTGGGCACTCGTCGCAAGTGACGTTCTCGCAACCGCCGTCCCGTGGTGCATCGTGTCGCTGCTCAACGGGAACGAGACTTCGTCGTCGCTGCTCTCTATGTCCCGGATCGGCTATCTGCCGGTCATCGTGGCGCTGACGACCGCGATGCTCGTCACGGGCAAGCTGTACCGGGCCCGGATGTGTTCGATTCGCGCCGTTGAGACGGCGGGGATCATTCGAGCGTGTGGCTATGCCGGTGTTGCGGGGTGGTTTGTCGCCGATCGTCTCGGTGCCGACGAACTTCGCATCGGTAGCGTGCTGCTAGCGCAATCCCTCGCCTTTGTCTTCATCGTGCTTGGACGCATGGCCTACCGTGCCATTCTTCGCGGCGCGCGTCGTGATGGGCGATTCACCCGCACCGTCGCACTCATTGGATCGGGCGACGAGGCCTACGAACTGCAGAAGCTGCTCGCCGACGAGCCAGAACTCGGGTACCGCGTGGTCGGTGTCATTGGACGGGCCCACGAAGCCGCCGAGCGTCCCTTTACCGTTCCCTACCTCGGCGTCACCGCAGATGCCGTGGGAATCCTGGAACGCCACCACGTTTCGGGCGTGGTTATTGGCGCTTCATCGCTCTCGTTTCGCGAACTCAACGACGTCGTTCGCAACCTTCTCGACGCAGGCATACACGTTCAGGTGTCGGGCGGGCTGCTCGGCGTTGATTCGAGTCGTCTCCGAGCGAACCCCATTGGCCGTGAGGCGGCGTTCTATCTCGAAGGTGTTCAGCTCAGCGGCTGGCAATCGCGGGTCAAGCGTATTCTCGACCTTCTCATCGGCTCGATGGCGCTGCTCGCATCGATTCCCATTGTCGCGGTGTTCGCGATTTGGGTGAAGCGCACCGATGGCGGGCCGGCGTTCTTCAAGCAACAACGAATCGGGCGCGACGGGAAGCCGTTCACGATGTGGAAGCTCCGCACGATGTGCGTCGATGCTGAATCCAAGCTGGCGGAACTGATGAAGGCCAACGAACGCATCGGACCGTTGTTCAAGATGGACGACGATCCCCGCTTCACTCGGGTCGGACGCCTGATGGACGCCACCAGCATCAACGAGTTACCTCAACTCGTGAACGTCATTCGCGGAGAAATGAGCCTCGTTGGGCCACGACCGGCACTTGCCCGGGAGGTCGCTAAATTCACCGATCGCCTTCTGCAGCGTCACCGGGTAAAACCGGGAATGACCGGACTTTGGCAGGTCGAGTCGCGTGACGATCCGAGCTTTGCCGACTACGAACGTTGCGACCTTTTCTACGTAGAAAACTGGTCAGTCCGGCTCGATCTGATGATCCTGGCCCAAACCGTGGCCGAGGTCGTAAAACGGGCTTCGGGAAGCCGCGAGCCGAACCCATCGGACCACGAACAGATCGAATTCGATGAGCAGGTGCCTTATGAGCAGAGCCGGCAGCGTATCGGGGACGCGAACCTCTTTGCGGAGTTCGATGGCGAAGCGGGAAATTTCGCGACTCCGGCTGAACGTTCGCCATGCCTGCAGGGGTGCACCGAGATGGAATCGGGGTTGAATGGTTCGGCACGGATTGTTCCGTCGGCGCAGGACCCGGTGGGATCAGACGCCTAGCCAGCGCTAGCGGACGCAACCAGAAGTTCCTGCGTGACATCCACCACTTGACCGAAATTCATCGCCATGATTGGCGTCCATGCGAATCACGCTGGCTCCCCAGCGCACCTCACGACCAGGAGCCACCATTGACCTGGCTGTTCTCGCAAGCGGGCGACGCTCGACGATTGGCGTCGATCTAGCCTCGGGCGCATTCGTCCGATCTGCTGAGCCGCCACGGCCGAACCTCGTCGCCCCGTTCACGGTGGTGACCGGAAGAACGGTCGCTACCACGATCGACCGGCCAGAGCAGCCAGAGCTGTTGCAGTTCGCTCACCCGCTCGAACCAATGGAGCGGCTCCGCGGGCGTCGGGCAGAACGACTCATCAAGCCACTCATTCATCCGCGCAATCGCCCGCTGCTTGGCTTTCATGGACCGTCGGCACCCTGGTGGGATCTCGAGAACTCGGGTTCCGTTGCCCTGGTCGAGCCAGAGCGCGGACCGGTTATTGCCATGGACGACCGCGGTGTTCGCTGCCATTTTGCATGGGCCGACCATCGCTACGACCTGCCGCTCGAGGATGTGCGTTTGCTCGCGCGCCTCGACTGGCTTCCCAACGGGCCGTGTCGACCGAATCAGTTGGTCGGGGCGCTCGGATACGTACCGACCCGGCTGGTCATCGCACTCGGACGACCGGTCCGTGGCTACTGCCCGAAGGTCGTCGCCGGGCTCTTGCCACGCCCGTGACCGCGGGTCCCCATTCGAACGAAGCGATCTGAATTGAGGACACCGTCAGGCAATGCCCATTCGGGAAAGGGCTATTTACCGGATGCGACGCGCGCAGCGAGGTCCTCTGCCATGGCCCAGCCGAAGGCAACAACGACGTCGCCATTTTCCCGGTCGAGCGTGGCAAAGAACGCACGAACGTCGTCTTTCACGGTCTCGGCCTTGGCAGCCTCGAAGTCAAGGGAAGCGGACGGCGCGCCATCTCCTTTGATAGTGAACGCACGATCATCGACACGATGTTCTGCACCAAAGCGCTTGGCCAGGCGGCGACTCCATGCACGCTCTTCACCGCTCGGCTTGTGGTCCGGTCGCGGGACGACGTCTTCGAGACCCTTAAACGCAGCAAATGCGGCGGCGTCAATCATCCGCGTGCCCACGAGCACGTCCTCGTCGGGAAACGCCAACAGGGAGCGTCGAAGCTGGTCATAGACCGTGTGCTTCAAGGCGGCATCACGTTTCGCATTGCGTCGCACTGAGGCCAGGCCGATCAACATGGCCGGTGTGCCCCCGATTCTCTCCAGCGTGCAAAAACTGAACGCCTGCAACTTGCCGGCCTCGCGCACCTGTGTAATCAGGACCCAGAGGTCACGGTGCTTCGACAGCAGACCGATATCAAAGCCGGCGGGCCCGTTCGTACACATGTCCGCCATTTCGCCGAGTTCGGCATCCGAGAGGGCGGTGCAGTCCTTGGTCTCGACATCCATTTTCGTGTCTCCCACTTTCCGGCTCTTGGCCAGAAAACAGTTTACTCGGTTCAGCCGACCTCTTCACCCTCCGTGCGGCCGCGCGATCGGCGGTGCCGCTTCGTCGTCCAGGTCGACGTAATCGAGGGCGGGACGATTGGATTCCGGCTCACCTTCCGCGATCACGGACCGGCCAAGCGCGCCGCCGATTCCGAGCGCGAGTCCAAGACAGACCATCGGCGTCCAGTCCTGAAGCGCCAGGTCAGACCACGCTTGCACGAGGTAGGCGATTACCGCACACACCGACCATGTCGCAGCGGCCCTCCTGGACGCCACAAGACTCGTGCGGCGAGCCGACACGAGGTAGAAGACTCCGACGACAGGCAGCAGGAAAAAGGCACCGGCCCCGATCAATCCGTTGAAGGCCCAAAACCCAAGGAAGCTGTTGTGCGGCAGGTACCGGTACTGGGCAAAGCCCTTCGAGATGTCGTACGCCTGCACGACTTCGATGTACTTGTGTCCGAAACCCCACCCGACCAGCGGACGCTGTCGCAACGTCACCAGCAGGTTATAGTTCTCGATGTCTCGCGTACTGGAGGAGGCGTCTTCTTGAAACAACACGCTTTGCACCATTTGTACCGGCCTGAATACGGCCGAACCTGAAGAAAGGCCGAGCACCACATATATGACGATCAACGGCCACGTGACGACGAGCAGCTTCACGAGCTGACGCTTTACCGGCCGATGGGCGGTCGCCACGATAAAGAACAACCCGGCACCAATCGCCACCCAAACGGTTCGTCGATTATTCGCGACCATCGCGAGCCCATAGAGGGGCAGGAGTACGAGCAGGCGGCGGCGATCGTTCTCCCGGCGTTCTTCGAGCCACTCGCTGCAGAGGATCGCCACGCAGACGGCCCACAGCACCGAATCGGCGTGCTGCGTCACGAAAATTGCCGACGACTGGCGCAATCCCGCGATCCAGTAGGCGTAGATCGCCTCGATTGCCTTCAAGACGCCGGCCGCCAGGAGCGCGAGCCGGATGCGGCGGATCCCCTTGTCCGTTGCTGCCACGGAGACAGCGAGTGCGAGACACGGCACGAGAAGCGGGACGCGTAGCTGCCAGAGGGAATTCTTGAAATCGCCGCCTCCGAGTAAAACACCCCACACTTCACAGCCCACAATCGCCATCACCGCGATGAGACATGCCTGAGCGAAGGGCTTTGGCGGGCGTCGATCAACTCCCAGACCAGCGTCGCTGAGCAAGATCACCGTCACTGCCCGGAACGCGAGCAGCAGGATGATCACGTCTGCGACGGCGAACTTCGTGGGCAAGTTCTTGTAGAGAAGCGAACCGAATGGGTTCAGAAAGAAGTTGAAGACTTTGTCGCCCGGATTGTTCGACGGTGCGTTGAGCGACACCAAGACGAACACGACCGTCGGCGTCACGGAATCGAGCGGGAGAGCGAACGCGGCCCAGCTCAGCAAGATCACCAACGTCGGAGCGATCACGATGATCGGGTTGCCGCTCAGCGTGGCGAGAACACTGGCGAATACGAATGCCAGCCCGGCGACCCACCAGAGTTGTCGTCGAACCATCTTTTGAGCGAGACCACGTCGCGACATGCGCTCAGCGGCTACGCCGATTCGGCCGCGAAATGGTTCGGTTAGGGCCGTCATGGGATCAGACTCTCGGTATGACGACGCGAAGTAGGCCGTAATAGGCCACACAGGCGATGAGGTAAACGAACACGGCCCGTCTCGGACCCCTGCGCATGTCGCCCTTGGACAGACGTGTCGGGATCACCACGATGGAGATCATCATCGAGAGAAAGAGAAACTTTCCGATCGGGTCCCGAAACGGAATCGCGGCGACCACAAAAACCGCTGGAGAAAGGAGGGGGGAGAGAGGCATGCAATGGCTTTCGCGAGACCGGGTAGTGATCGACGAACCGGACACGCTCCTTGAGACGTAGGGGTAACCCACCGTGTCGCGGTACATCCGGTGCTTTCGCGGTGCGTTCTGGCGCGCCAAGTGCACCTCAATCGCACCGGATGTACCGCGAAGGAACAAACCGCGACCACGCGGCACTCTTGGACACGGAACGGCTGGTTTCAGGCGATGACGGCGTCTGGGCCGAGGAGAACTCGCAGCTCCGAGAACAGCATGGTCGTCGGTGCGACGAAGAAGTCGCCGGGAAGGCGCAACACCTGGCGTCCGAAGTGGAGGAAGACCTCGGAGTCGCCAGGGTGCCGGCGGAGGATTTCTCGCAGCTCATCGAGCACCGCCGGCTTCAGGCCACGGTCCGGGAGCAGGATGCGCACGGGTGGACCGCCGCCGTCGAGGTTGATCTCGAGGCGCTTCACGTCCATCGCGATGAGCTTCGGAACGTCGTCGCGGTCGTCGATGCGGGCACGGATCGCCACGATTGCGTCGTCGCGCAGCAGGTGGCCCACGTCGATCATGGTCTTCGGGAACACCATCACCTCGATCGCCGATTCGAGATCCTCCAGCGTGAAGACGGCCATGAGGTCGCCCTTCTTCGTGTACTTGCGCGTCAGTCCCGTGATGACGCCGCCGACGGTCTTCATGCCGCCGCCCTCGCGACCGTCCGGGCCACCGCCGCGCCCGCCCATGGTGACGGTGCCGTCGCGCAGCTCACTGATCGTGCAGTCCGTCGCCCGGCGCAGCGCGGCCATTGCCCCGAGCAGCGGATGGTCGCTCACGTACAGGCCGAGCATCTCCTTCTCGAAGCGCAGACGCTCCTCCTTCGGCCACTCTCCCCCATCGGCACCGTTGACGATGCCCGCGAGCAGACGCTCCGCGTCGGCACGCCTGCTGCCCTGCATCGCTCCCCCCGCGCCATCTCCCGCGTCGCTCATCAGGAGGTCGAACATCGACATCTGATCGGCGTTGCGGTCGCGGTACTCCTGCACCGCCAAGTCGATGATCGCCTCGTGAACAAGCATCAACGAGCGACGCGTATGGCCGAGCGAATCGAATCCACCACCCTTGATCAGCGACTCGACCGCACGCTTGTTGAGCACGTTCGGCTCAGAGCGAAAGCAGAAGTCGAGGAAGTCGGTGTACGGCCCGTTGGCCTCGCGTTCCTTCACGACCAGCCCCACAAGGCCTTCTCCGACGTTGCGCACGGCCGACATGCCGAACAAGATCGTCGGGGCAGCGTCGATGACTGTGGACGCGAAATCGCTCAGCGAGTTGTTCACGTCGGGCGGACGCACCGTGATGCCGATGTTGCGACACTCGGCGAGGTAGACGGCCGTCTTGTCCTTGTCGTCGCGTGAACTCGTGAGGAGCGCGGACAGATATTCGGCCGGGAAGTTCGCCTTCAGATACGCGGTCTGGTAGCTGACGAAGCCGTACCCGAAGCTGTGGCTCTTGTTGAACGCGTAGTCGGCGAACGGCTCGATGATGTCGAAGATCTTCTTGCCGAGGGGGCGTCCGTAGCCGGTGGTCTCGCAGCCGACCTCGAACTTGTCACGCTCCTTCGCCATGACCTCGCGGATCTTCTTGCCCGCCGCCTTGCGAAGGTTGTCGGCCTCCTCCAACGAATAGCCCGCGAACTTCTGGGCGACCCGCATCATCGACTCCTGATAGATCATCAGGCCGTAGGTGTCGCCGAGCACGTCCTCGGCGTCGGGGTGGAAGAACTCGACCGTCTTGCGGCCGGTCTTGCGATCCGCGTAATCGTTGTGCATGTTGGCCGCCATCGGGCCCGGCCGGTACAGCGCCACGAGCGCCGCAACGTCGTTGAACGAAGTCGGCTCAAGGCTGCGCATCAGCTGACGCATCGGTCCACCTTCGAGCTGGAACACACCGATCGAGTCGCCGCGCCGCAGCATCTCGAAGGTCTTCTCGTCGGTCAGGTCGACGTTGTCGATGTCGAGCACGATGCCGGTGCTCGCCTCGATGAGCTCCAGCGCCCGGTCGATGACGCTGAGGTTGCGCAGGCCGAGGAAGTCCATCTTGAGCAGGCCCAGCTCTTCGACACCGTGCATCTCGTATTGCGTGACGATCGGCGCGTCCTCCATCTTGCCGCCCGGCTCGGGCTTGCGCTGGATCGGCAGATACTCGGTGAGCGGGAGGCGGGTGATCACGACAGCCGCCGCGTGGATGCCGTCCTGTCGCCGCAGCCCTTCGAGGCCCTTTGCGACGTCGACGATCTGCTTCACGTCGGGGTCCGTCTCGTACATCTGGCGGAGGTCGGCCGCCATCTTGTAGCCCTCTTCGTACTTCGGATGAGGTGCTAAGCACGCATACAATGGCGTGTCTCGACCCATCACGAGCGGCGGCATCGCCTTGGCTACACGATCGCCGAGCCCGTAGGGCTGGCCGAGCACGCGTGCGGCGTCTCGGACCGCAGCCCGGGCCTTGATCGTGGAGAACGTGACGATCTGGGCGACCTTGTCCCAGCCGTACTTCTCGCTCGCGTACTTGATCATGTCGCCGCGATAGCGATCGTCGAAGTCCATGTCGATGTCGGGCATCTGCTTGCGGCCCGGATTCAGGAACCGCTCGAACAGGAGGTCGTAGCGGATCGGATCAAGATCGACGATGCGCAGGCAGTACGACACCGCGCTACCGGCCGCGCTACCGCGCCCGGGGCCGACACGGATCTTGCGGTCCTTCGCGTACTTGATGAGATCCCACACCACGAGGAAGTAGGCGTTGAAACCCATGTTGTCGATGACGTTGAGCTCGAAGTCGATGCGTTCAACGACGTTGTCCGCGAGCGGCATCGGGTACCGGACGCTCGCCCCTTCGTAGACGAGGTGGCGGAGATAGTCGCGGTCGTTCTCAAACGGCATCGGCAGCGGGAACTCGGGCAGTTCGGTGCGTCCGAACTCGATCTCGACGGCGGCTCGCTCCGCGATCCACAGCGTGTTGTCGCAGCTCGATTCCCAGTGCCGGAAGAGGTGGCGCATCTCGACGGCGGACTTCAGGTAGTGCTGGTCGCCCTCGAACTTGAAGCGCTTCGGATCGCTGATGAGGGCACCGGTCTGTACACACAACAACGCGTCGTGGGAGAGGTGATCCTCGCGGTTCGTGTAGTGGCTGTCGTTCGTGGCAAGGAGAGGTGCCTTGATCTTCTTGGCGATCTCGATCAGCTGTGGGTTCGTCTCGTGCTGGGCCTTGATCCCGTGGTCCTGGATCTCCACAAACAGGTTGTCGCGTCCGAAGATGTCCTGGAGTCGGGCGGCCTTACGGAGCGCTCCGGCTTCGTCGCCGGCCATCAGCGCCTGGAGGACCTGACCGCCGAGGCACCCGGTGGTGGCGATGATGCCCTCGTGGTAGCGGTCGAGCAGCTCCCAATCGAGGCGGGGCTTGTAGTAGTAACCCTCCAGGTAGGCGAGGCTCGACAGCTTCATGAGGTTGCGATAGCCCTGCGTGGTCTCCGCCAGCAGCGTCAGGTGGTAGTAGAGCTTCTCGCCCTCGCCCTGGTCGCCGTCGTCGAGCCTGCCTCGACGGGCCGGACGCTCCGTGCGGCTCTCCCCCGCCATGTACGCCTCAGTGCCGATGATCGGCTTGATGCCGTGCTTGCGGGCGGCCTTGTAGAAGTCGAGAACCCCGTACATGTTCCCGTGATCGGTGATCCCGATCGCGGGCTGCCCATCGGCGCGGGCCGCCGCCACAACATCGTCGATGCGCGCCGCACCGTCGAGCATCGAGTACTCGGTGTGCAGGTGGAGGTGGGTGAACGAGGAAGCCATGGCGGGGTTGTGCCTGCGGGAATCACAGCGGCGTGATTCTCCGGGACCGCGAACCTACCGCGGCCTCGCAGGTGCTGCACAGGCGGGTCGGTTCGACGGACCCAGCAATGTGGCGCTCAACCCAGCACCGCGCACAATTGCATCGCTGGATCAGTGGTGGGTAAATTTCCCGGAGAGTCATTCGCAGAAATCAGTATTCACGGATGCGGCTGCGCATCGGTGCGTATACCGTCACGATGCCGAGGGGTCGAATGTCCTGCCTAAGAGGCTCACCGGCTCGGCCATGACCACTTTTCCTTCGCCGGAACGGCTTTCGAGACCGCGACTGCATGGTCTGCTGACCGCTGGTACGAGGATCTGCTCGATCGTCGCACCTGCGGGTTTCGGGAAGTCAACTCTGTGCGCAGAAGTGGCGCGCCGGCACGAGGGCCCAAAGGCCCTTGTGTCCGCCGGTTCACACCTCGCGATCGGAACCATCCGTGAGGAGATCCGCCGTCAGCTGAGCCCCCGACCGAGCGACGTTGAAGCACTGATCGTGGTCGACGACGCCCATCTTCTCGACGGCACTCCCGCGTTGGCAGATCTCCTCGCCATCGTGGCCGGGCTCGAATCGACCACTCGCCTCCTGTTGGCCGGGCGCACAGCGCCACCCGTAGACCTGCAACCGTCCCGGCTCGACGGGTCCCTCTGCGAAATCGGGGCCGACGACCTTCGCTTCCGCTCCTGGGAGGTCGAGGAGCTGTTCCAGCGCGTGTACCGCTTGCACTTGCCCCCCAGCGAATTGATGGCTTTGGCGGCGGCGACCGAAGGATGGGCGGCCGCCCTGCAGCTCTACCGTCACGCGACCCGACGGTCATCGGAGTCGGCCCGTATCGGGCAGATCAAGCAACTCCGTCAAAGCAGGCTCGAAACGGTTCGTCTCTACCTCAGCGCCAATGTCCTCGCCGGACTCCCCGATGTGTTGCGGTCGTTCGCACTCGGCTCGAGCGTCCTGGGGCGGATGGAGCCAGCAGTCTGCAATCGCTTCTTGGGCCGAATCGACAGTCAGCGGTGCCTCGACCGGCTCGTCGAGCTTCAACTCTTTACGACACGAAGCGATGACGGGACCTACCGATACCACGACGTATTCCGCTCGTTTCTCGAAGGCGAACTGGCGGCGTCCACGGATGCGGAGACCCTGTCGGAGCTCTACGGGCGAGCGGGACGCATGCTTGAGGAACGCGACGCGACGTCGGACGCCATCCGCGCCTACGCGGTTGCCGGCAACGAGCCCGAAGCGGCTCGTCTCGTTGCCACCCTCCATGCATTGCCCGACCGGCCGTGGATGGACGCCATTCCGGATGGTTTGCTCTCCGATCCGCGCCTGCGTCTGGCTCGGGCACGAATGCTCATGAGAGCCGGCCGCCCGGCAACCGCAATGGCTGAGCTGTCCGTCCTCCTCTCCGACCCGCAAGCTTCCGAGGTGCACGATCCAGCCGTTCGCGAGGTAGACCGACTGCGCCGGTGGGAGGAACCCCAACCCCGCCCGATCGAACCGACCGAGTGGCTCTCGATAGCGCGCAGCGCAACGCAGACCTGCCTCGCGTTCCGCCCGATCGACGTCGGAGGGAATTCCGCGCTCGGTTCCTTGGTCGTCGGAATCGCCGCGTTGTGCGAAGGAGACGTGGACCTCGCCACATTCCACTTTGATGGTCTCGACCATGAAGCACTCAGCGCAATCGAGTCGATCGTCGGCTCGGCGCTCGGCGCGATCGCTTGGTGGATTGCCGACGGGGTCGATCCCTGCGAGGAACTCGTCCAGCTACGCGACGCCGCCGATCGCCACCATCTGGGGTGGCTCACCCGGCTGTTGAGGTCGCTGCTGATCGCTTTTCCGCAGCCCGGCGACGCCGCGCCGCAGGAGATGCTTTCGCGACTCGACGAGGAGTCACGGCGAGCCGCCGACCGCTGGTCCCCCGCCGTCGCTCGTCTTTCCTTGCTGCTTGTCGAGGCTTCCACGCAGGGCTTGGGTTCCCTCGCAAACGACTGGGCCACGTGTTCGGTGTTGTTTCGCGAGCTTGGGGCGGACGCGCTCGCAGTGTGGGCGATCGCGTCGAGGTACCTTTGCGATGACCGATGCTCCGGGGACACGTCGTCAGCAGAAGGCCGAGTCCTCGCTGCGCAGCGCAGTTCGGAACTCGCCTGGGCGACATTGCAACCCGGGCGACTCGCAGCCCTGCTCCGTGCAACGGATGGCCACGTCACATCCGTTTTCAGCACCGACGACCCGGACGCCCATCGACTGACGCTGTTTCTCGGCGCCCGCGAAGCGATGTTTCAACACGATGATGCTCCGACCAAGCCCCTGGGGACTCGTTCGCCGTCGCGTATCGGCGTGCGCCTGTTCGGATCATTTGAGGTCGTCGTCGATGGCGTCCCCGTCGGGCTCGACGGGTTACGTCCGCGCGCTCGATCAATCCTTCGGCTTCTCGCGTTGCATGCGGGTTCACCAGTCCATCGAGAAACGATTCTTGAAACAATGTGGCCGGACGCCGACCCGGTGGCGGCCGGGAAACGCCTCCACGTGTCGATCTCCGCAATCCGCAATCAATTGGGCAGCATCGGGTCGATCGTGTCTCGCGACGCGGAGGCGTACCAGTTCGGAGGGGTCGGCTGGAACGTGACGACGGACCTCCGAGCGTTCGATACCGCCGTCACGGCAATGCGCAACGCGACGAACGCAGCCGATCGATCAGCAGCCGACGGTGACGCGCAGGCCGTCGTCTCGCTGTATTCCGGGGACCTTCTGCTCGAGGAAGGACCTTCAAGTTGGGTCGTTTTCGAACGATCAGATCGGATGCGCGCCTACCTGGACGGGTTGCATCACCTCGCAGCATCGGCGTCGAGGTCGTGTGATTGGCGCGCCGCCGAGGCACTCTGCCGCCAAGGCCTCCGGGCGGACCGCTACGACGACACGTTCTGGGCAACGCTGCTCAGGGCGCTCGACGAAGGCGGACGTTCGGTTGACCTCGAGCGTGCACGCGCTGAGCATCGATCGGTGCTCGCCGAACTCGGGCTCGTCGGCTGAGTTTCGCTACCTGCTCCACCACGAAGCGGACTCCGTAACCTCTTTCACCGGAAGGGGCCGCTTCGCCTCCGCCAGCAGCTCGCGAGCGACCGCCAGACGGGCGGGATCGGACTCGAGGGTCGCTGCGATGTGGACGAGCAGGTGTGGGTCCTTTGCGAGGGCAGCATCAATGGCTCGAGTGAGGCCTCCGGACCCCGCGACGCCGCGCAAACCCTCCAGCAGGTCCGTCACCTGATCGCCCCGAAAAGCGGACGTGGAGCTGTGTCCCTGATCCGCAAACTCGTACGGTGATGCCATGCCTCCGAACACGGCGTCAGTTCGCCCGACCACCTCGACCAGCTTCGCCGCTGCCCATTCGTCAGCTTTCTTCACGCCACCCTTGAGCTGGCGAGTGCGGTAGCTCGTCGCGTGTTCCAGCGGCCCGCTGTCGTTCGTCTTCACCTCCGTGTTCCCGACGACCTCGTTCAGTTCCTCACGGCTGACGCCCTCCGAAGCCGCGGCCTGTTCGAGGAATGCGAGCAGTTCCATGGGCGCATTGGCGTCATCGTCGCGGCGGGCCACCGCCAGGAACACGTCTCGCAACAAGGCGTCGCGCTCGGCCCGATTCGGCGCCCGGAGTGCCAGGCGCAGCGCGTTCCATCCCTGTCCGTAGCCATCCTGGTTCCCGGCGATGGCCGTACTCACCACAAGGGCGCGGCGCTCTTCCGGAGTCAGCTTCACGAAGCCGGTCGTGAGGTCGGTTGCGCTCACGCCGTGTTCGAGCCTGTCCAGGGCCGCGTCGTCGCCCTGCTCAGCCTGGCGTAGGCGCGCAACGTACGCCGCGGCGCGCAGTTCACCCAGCTGACGTATCCACGGGGCGGCGGGCATGCCCATGTGCGCGAGCGACCCGCCGACTTCCTCGGCCTCCGAACGGAGTTCCTCGATGCGACCCAGCATGGATTCGGCATCCTCGGGGTGCAGCACGGCCAGGCGTTCCTTCATCGCTTCAAGCTGCGGTTCGGTGAAAGCAATTGCCACCGAATTCGTTTGGGCGTCGTCGTACGTGCCCGCCTTCCACGCGTCGCGCACCTCCTGCGGACCTTGCATGAACTGCGATCCCGTCCGTGACAAGCGATCTCGCGACTCCTGACCGAGCGTCCCCGATTCGGACAGCATCCAGGCAGCCTGCGAGCCCTTCGCCATCGTGACCGACGATTCGCTCTCGTTCGGCGAGAAGACGTTCGACACCGACTGCGTCCCCCCGAGTTCATGCTTGACGTCGGCACCGTCGCGATAGTCACGCTGCCACAGCCGTTCAGACACCTCATGCATCAGTTTGAGAGGACCAAGTTTGAGGCCTACGGCCGTCGTTGAGGTGCCAGCCGTCATGTGCTCGTCGTAGCTGACGCCGGGGATCTGCGCCTGGGGCAGCGTCCAGCCGTTGCTTTCCATAAAGGCGCGGTTGACCCGTTTGCTCGCGCTCATCATTGCGGCTTTCCCGGACAAGATGGCCGCTTCGTCACGTGAGGCCGCGGCGGCGTCGAAAGACCGCTTGGCGTTCTCGAACTCACCCCAGGCATCGGGGTCGAGCTCAGCGGCAATGTTTGCGGCACCGGGAAGCAATCCGGTGAGCTGGAACGCCTTGACCGCAGCGACTCCTTCCGGGCCGCTCGCGTCGAACGCCACGGAAGCCTCCTTCCCTGACCGCTGGGAAGCAGCCAATTTGATCCCTTTCAGCCCCAGGTCACCGGACACGCCTTCATCGTCGGTCGCGAGCATGCTGACCCGGAACGAAGCATCGCCGGTCTTCGCGAGTGCCGTCTGCTGAAACCCCGATTCGTCGTAGCCGAGGCTCCCCGACACGCCGAACGCCGAGACCGAGCCCTCGATCGACGATGCGCCGCGCCGCTCGAAGGAGTAGCCCTCGCCCTTGTTCAGCTTGTCGATGTCCACGTCGCCCAAACCGGCTACGCCTTGCAGGTGAGGTTCCAGCTCGACTGCGTCTGCCGCCTTCTGCATCCATTCCGGATCATCCGAATTGGCTGGACGCCCCAGCGTGAAGAACCTCGCGGTATCCGTCGTCTCCGATGATGCCGACACCCCGGCGCCAAACCCGCCGGACTCGAACGAGACACCACCGCCGACCTTCAAACCCGAGGTCTCGGCGATCGAACGGATCGACGTCTCTTCATCGGCCACCAACTCGGCCGGGAGAAGCTCGGCTACCCCGCCAGCCGCCCCCGAAGCGTTGCGCGGGTCCACCCGTTCCGTGGTTGTCCCGTTGGTGACCGCGAAGCTGGCCTTGGCCCCGAAGCCCTTCCCGAGCTTCTGGTCGATTCCTGCGCCCACAACCAGATTTCCGGCCTTGTCCTTTCCGACCTGGACGGACTTGCCGTTCTGTGTGTGCGTGACCCCGTCGGATCCGACTGCGAGGCTCTTCGACGAGGGCACCGCTCCCTCGCCCGCCTTTTTCGTCTCCGACACCTCGACGCCGTTTTCGGTGATCGCCCCACCACGCGTGCTCGACGGCCCCTTCGTCCCGCCCGGCGCAGTGAAGGTTCTCGACTGCTCGAATCCGAAGCGGCCGTCGTCGACGAAACCCTTGTTGGCGACAGATGAGACCGCCGAACCCGCGTCCGACGTCGACGTCGATGTCGTCGTGTTCGAAACGCTCGGTCGGCCGTCGTCGAGGCCGACCTTCACCTGTTTGGTGACCTGGGGAAGGGGCGGCAGTGACACGTGCCCCAGCGCCACCCCGGCCGAAGCGGCGGCGTCTGCGACGACCGGTGCACCGGGCAGCTCGGCGGCGAGAGCCGGTGCGTGGGGTCCGTACATGCCGGTTTCTCCGGTCTGCACAGCGACCGCTCTCAGCGTCGGCCCCCAGGCGTCAATGACCTGACGCAATTCCTCGTAGTGCTGCTCGCCGAATCCTCCGCGGGCTGCTGCTGATCGATCGTTGCGGTACACCTCGTTCGCCCTCGCGAGCAGTCGAGCGATGCGGCTGTCCTCGACGCCGGCCCGCCGCAGACTTTCGAGCACTCGGCTCGCGTACTTCGCGACCTCGTAGCGGCTCGTCGCCGGTCCAACCCCACCGTGCAGCAGGACCTGGTGGTGCAGCATGTCGACCTGGTCGATCAGCGTCAGGTACGCGTGTCGGGCATCGATGGCGGCGGGCCTGCCCTTTCCGAGATCGATGCCCGACTGCATGGTCACGTACATGTCGTCGGTCAGCGCGTTCGCCTGCATCTGCGATGCGGACACGATCGCCGCGAGCCGAGCCCGAGCGGCCGGGTCGCTGGTCGTCGCAAGTCGGGCATTCATCTCGTCCGCGATCTTCAGATGTCGATCCTGATCGGCCTGGCGCTCCTCCTTTGACATTGACGTGCGTCGCGTTACCCGCGCACGCACGCGCTCGTCACGGATCGCCTCGATCGCCGCTGCGCGTTCGGGACCGGCAAGGTTGCGGATTCGACGCTCGAGCAGGAGCTCCTCCGCAAGGAGCGCGTTGTCCGCGAGACGCTGCTCGCGGTCCACAGCGGTGACGCCTCCGCGATCGAGCTCCGTGGCCAGCGCAGAAAGACGCGACGCATCGACGACCAGACCCATCTTGTAGACGTCACCCCAGCCGGGGAAAAGCTGATCAAGCTGCGATCGAGACTGCGCCAGCTGTGCTCCGGGTGCCGGTCCGGAGATGTTGAGGTCCTTGTCGCTCGTTGGCGTCGTGCTCGCGCCCGGAAGTGGGCTCGCACCCTGGAGACCGAGCATCCCCGCGATGATCTCGCGCTGTTTCACGAGCGCCGTCCACAGCGACGCGCGCGTCGCCTTTGGCAACGCCTTTGCAGCACCGGTCCCGGTGCGCAGGGCGCGTTCCGCAGACTCCCAGTCTCCGAACGCCCGACCAACGTCGTGAATCGACCGGGGTACACCGGCGAGCGCACCGGTCACACGCTCATCGTCCGGCGCAAGCGTCGGTGCCACGGATCGCGACCCGGCACCGCCACCTCCGTCGATATTGCGAGCGACAAGCGCAGCGACCCCTCGGTTCCCGAGCGCACGCTGCAGTTCCTCGTGCGGCGCGACCGTCACCGACGCATCGCTGTCATCGTCGCCACGGCGACGGGAGCGAACAGTGCGCGATCCGGCCTTGCCGACCGGGCGAACGGCCGACCGTGCGCGCAGACGAGCCACTACTCGGCCTTCGGCCGCTTGCGCTGGAACTGAAGATCTGCGAACGCCGTCCCGGCATTGCTGTCCCCGTAGACGCTTCGCACAACCACGTCGATCCTTCGCACGCCGGTCGCCGACATGCCCACGTCCTTGTAACCCGGCTTGTCCGTGAACGTCACCTGCTTGGTGGCGTCGCATCGGCCGTCGCAGGTGAACGCCAACTGGATCTCGTGAGGCCGACCGGCGGCCTGGAACGTCGCTTCAGCCTGGCCCGGCGCAATCCGGATCCGGTCGAGGTCGATCGGTGCCGGGAACACGATCGAGAAGCCTTGCACCCCGTCCCCCGGGAGCATCCAAGCGGTTGACAGATCGCCGTCGGTGAGTGCATCGAGCCCGGCCACCGGCACTGCCTCGATCTTCGGCGGCGTGAGCGTCTCGTAGTTGTCGCCGAACTTCCGACGCTGACGGAACTCGAATTCCGTGATTGCGACGCTGCGGCCCTTCCCGTCCGACGCCGGATACACGCCCATGACTTCGAAGGCAACCTTCAAAACCTCTTTGTGTTTCAGCTTCAGCTGCTGAGGCTTGTCGGTATCCGTCAGTGGCGTCGAAACCGGATTCGCAACGTCGTCGTTGAACACCACTCGGAACTCGCTCGGACGCGGTTGGGACACGAAACCCTTGCCCGCCTCCGTGCCTGCGAGTCCGGAGCTAACGAGCACTCCTGAAAGGTCAAAAGGCTTCTCGAAACTGATGGTCACCGTCGTGCCCACGCCACCGGAGACCGAAGGGGCAGCCATCCACGAGGTGTTGTTCCCGAGATCGATCATCAGCTGCGGGTCCTGGCCGGGCGAAACCGGCGAGGCCGTCGCCGCGATTGGCTGCACCGCGTCGTAGATGGGCTTCAGCGACCGTAGCTTGTCGAATATCGTCTGGCGGACGTTCGGCAACTTCAACTTTGCCCGGATGGGCTCCACCCCGAAACCCAGCAGCGCAAGAACGCCGAGCATTGCGCCGATGCGCATCAACGACGAGTTGACCCGCCACCACCCTTCACGACCGCGATCTCGTATCGAACCGGCCTTCGCTCCGCCGCGCCCGGGCCGAGTGCCCGCAGTCATCTCACGCTTCTTACGACGACGCGATCGTAAGCGCGCGAAGAATCCGACCTTGGCCGGCTTCGCGTCGGTCAAAGCCTTCCCGCACCGCCGACAGAACTTGCGAGCGGGGACGTTGCCGGTACCGCAAGCGCCGCAGACAACGTCGCCGGGGTTGAGATCCGCGGCAGGTTTGTGGCCCTTGCCGGGCATCCCCGTTCCGAAGTTGGCGACCGCTTCGTCGGTCGGGCGCTCCGGCCCCGTACCCGTCAAGACCGATCCCGTCGCAGTCGACACGGTAGGTGTCTTGCCAGACTTTTTCGACCGGTCCTCGGTCGGTCTCGTCGGACCCGCTGCTTCGACCTTCGGCCGCGCCTGGTCTGCGAGAAGGCGTTCGGCTTGTCGCAGCGCCAGTTGATGCTCGCGCTTCTTGGCTGCAGCTTCGGCCTCGGCGCGGATTCGGTCAGCCTCGGCACGCGCAGCAGCGGCCTTCAGCTCGGCCTGACGGGCTTCGATTTCGGCTTGCGCTCGTTGCTCGGCCAGTTGCGATTCTGCCGCCCGCTTCAGCGCTGCAGCGTCCGATGCAGCCAATTCCCGCACCCGGTGGGCCTCGGCGTCCTCCTCGACCTTGCGACGCGCTCGATCTGCAAGGTCGGCCGCCTCTCGTTCAGCCTTCTCACGCAATCGGTCCAGCTCCGTGCGCGCAGCATCCGCTTGCGCCTTCGCACGAAGCTCGGCCATCTCGGCCTTCGCGGCTTCCGCTTCCGACCGGGCGCGAGCGACGTCCTCGGCCGCCTGAGCTTGCGCGGACGCCACCTCCGCACGGGCTCGCGCAGATTCCGCTTCGCTCGCAAGTCGCGCTGCGTCTGCCGACGCGAGCGCGTCGTGTTCCTGCAACGTCCGAAGTGCCGCTGCGGACGCGGCGTCAACGGCTTCCTGGAGCTGGTGTTGCGCTGCCTCCCGGGCCTGGGTCGCCAGCCGCTCGGATTCCTGTGCCGCGTCGGCCGCAGCAGCAGCTGAGCGCTGTGCAGCCTGCGCCACTCGTTCCTGCTCCGCAAGCGCCCGCGCCGCCACCGCCTGAGCCGTCGCGGCTTCGACCCGCGCCTGCTCCTGCGCCGCCTGCACCCGGGCCGCTGTGGCCTCAGCCGCCGCAGCCTGTGCTGCGGCGGTCTCGTCAAGACGACGTTTCTCATCGGCCTCCGCCTTGACGCGCATCTCGGCGAGCGCCCGGTCCGCGTCCGCAGCTCGCCCGGCGGCGAGTTCGCGTTCGCGTTCCATCTCGGCGGCCCGGCGCGCCGCCACCTCCTCCGCAGCTCGACGCGCCGCGTCGGCCTCGTCTGCCTGCCGCTGGGCCTGCGCCGCGAGCCTTTGGGCCTCGACCGACGCCGCATGGGCAGCGTCATCTCGGGCGACGCGGGCGGCGTCGGCATCCTGCGCGGCGAGGCTCGCATTGTCGACCTCGAGCAGCTTCTTCGTGGACCGGAAGCGCTCTTCCGCCGGTCCCTCGGGAGTGGCAGCGACCGGAGGCGTAGGAGCAACCCGCTTCCCGAAGACGGCCAAGTTCTTCCCACATGCGCCGCACCACTCGTCGTTGTCGGCGTTCTCCGAGCCGCAGTCCTGACAGACAATCATGGTGGTCCTTCGCGTTTCTACTGAGCGGCTATGCGGCGTTGTCGGGGAATTCGATGCGGACCGGGAGATGAGCGGGACGCGTGGCGTCGATGATGAGCCGAGCACGTCGACGTTGATGATCGCTGAGCGCGGCACCAATTGCGGTGATGCGCACGAGAAAGATGCTCGCAGCCGTGCCGGGGAGCGGCGTTCCCGGGCCGAGCGACGCCTGGGCACCGCCACCCTCGATGACCTCGCAGCGCACCGGCAATTGCAGTTCGACGAGTTCTCGAATCGCACCCGCCGTGCCACGACGCGCGTGGAGGTCGACAAGCGCTGCAACGAGCGCTCGGCGTTGCGTCTCCGACATCTCCTCGTCCGGCTCGGCGCCCAGCCACGAGCCGATCCATTCGAGAAAGTCGCTCGGGTTGAGTGCAGGATCGATGTAGGCCGGAAAGCAATCGAGCGTGGCATCGATCGCCGTCATCACGTCATCGAAGGCCGCGAGCCAGCGGACTGCGAACGGGTCATCGTGGAAGACGGCGGGCAGCATCGTGAGCATCGGGCGTGCCGCGGCCAGCTCCGGCACGGCTCGGCGGTTCGACGCGATGAACCTTTGCGTGTTCACGCGCTCTCCACCAGTATCTGGTGATCCGCGCTGTACACGAGCGTGTTCGGGGCAACGTCGTAGCGTTCGACGCTTTCGCCGCGCACCTTCGTGACAGCGTTCACGAGGTAGACCCTCGCCTCCTCGACGAACTCGACGCCCTGCTGACGCTGGAGCACCGCGTTCACCTCGCCGAGCAGAATCGGACGCCCGAATGGCCAACCGGTACCATCCGGTCCTCCCTCGATCGGGTGGAAATACCGGAAGAGAGCGGTCGTGGCCACCTCCTGAAGCCGAATCGCGCTCACCCCGATGCGAGCGCGCACCTTGGCCACCACGATGATGCCCTGGTACTGAGGCGGCTCGACACTGATACGTGTGCCCACAAGACGTTTCGAGTCGAGCGCTCGCGCAATGCGCTCCATCAGCGGCTCAGGTGGAACGAGCCGTTCGAACGCCAGCCGACCTGCCTCCGACGCCACCTGCGGCACGACGAGTATGCGTACCGCCCCAGCCTCGACATCGTCGCCGCCGGCCGGCACACATCGGATGCGGGCGGCTTCCGGAGCAGCTTCCTTCGCGATCTCCTCGAAGTCTTCCGACGTGACGGCACGGCCCCTCGACCGGAGCTGCAGCGGCCCGCGCACTTTGGCCTCGTCAACGGTTTCCGCGTTGCGGCCGCCGACGCCGGGTCGACGATTCTCGACACGGTCGATGCCCGGAAACGACGAGACGAGAACCTGGATCGAGCCTCGGTTGACGTTGCCGGACACGCCACCACC
>JAYSSR010000056.1:0-31315 GCA_043720395.1 Acidimicrobiia bacterium | reverse complement strand
CCGCGGCGTCTTGGTGGACATCGCACACCACATGGGTCACGTGTTCAAACCCGTGAATCTGAAGACGTTGCAGGAGATCATGGCGGCCGACAACGTCGTCGTTGAACCGGGCGACATGTTGCTGCTCCACACTGGTTTCGCCACGGAGATCCTGGCGTGGGATCGCAATCCGGACCCCGTCAAGGTGCACACCACCTGTACGTTTCTCGACGCGCGCGACGAATCGCTGCTGCAGTGGATCGCGGACTCGCAGATCTCGGCGTTGATCGCCGACAACTACTCGGTCGAAGGCATGCGCGCACCCGCAATGGACCGCAAAGAGGGTCGCCACTCGTTCCTACCAATTCACCATCTCTGCCTCTTCAAGCTCGGCGTCCCGCTCGGCGAGCTTTGGTATCTGCACGAGCTGGCTGCGTGGTTGCGTGAACACAACCGCAGTCGGTTCCTGCTAACCGCGCCACCGCTTCGACTGCCGGGTGCGATCGGCTCGCCCCTCACGCCGGTCGCGACGGTCTGACGATGACGCTTGTGTCCGACTCGACCGTGCGGACCGATGTCCACGTCGATGTCGACGTCGTGATCGTCGGTGCCGGGATCGTCGGCATTTACCAGCTCTACCGAGTTCGTGAGGCCGGGTTCACGGCGACGCTGCTCGAAGCAGGCGACGGCGTCGGCGGTACGTGGTTCTGGAACCGTTACCCGGAGGCGCGGTTCGACTCAGAGAGCTATACGTACGCATACCTTTTCTCGAAGGAGTTGTTCGACGACTGGGAATGGCAGGAACTCTTCGCCGGGCAGCCGGAGATCGAGCGGTACCTGAACCACGTGGTCGACCGATTCGATCTCCGGCGCGACATCGTTTTGGGCGCGAAGGTCACTTCGGCGGTGTTTGACGATGCCTCGGGCACGTGGGCGGTTCAAGCGGCCAATGGCACGTCGGTTCGGTCTCGCTTCCTCGTCGCCGCCACGGGTGTGCTCTCCCTGCCGTACCTCCCCAACGTGCCGGGCCGGGATACGTTCGATGGCGAGTCGTACCACACGGGTCTGTGGCCGGTCGATGGCGTCGACGTTGCAGGCAAACGGGTCGCCGTGATCGGGACCGCGTCGAGCGGCGTCCAACTCATCCCTGCGATTGCGGACGACGTTTCGTCGCTCACGGTGTATCAGCGCACGGCGCATTGGTGCACGCCGCTCAACAATCGGCCGATCCCAGCGGACGAACAGGCGCGGCTACGCGCCGATTTCGAGGCGATCCGTGACACGTTGAACTCATC
This sequence comes from Acidimicrobiia bacterium, assembly GCA_043720395.1. GTDB lineage: Bacteria > Actinomycetota > Acidimicrobiia > Acidimicrobiales > JANYDT01 > JANOYY01. Next base: position 30,041 of record JAYSSR010000056.1, on the reverse strand, counting down.
GGCCACCGGGTTCCTCCACGCGCCTCACGACCGGGCGACGTTCGACGACGCGAAACCGGAGCGCCTTGCGTTCTTCGAGAAGATTTGGAACAGCCCGGGCTTTTCGAAGATGACCTGCAACTACACGGACATCTTGAGCGACCCGGTGGCAAACGCCGAGTGGTGCGACTTCATGGCCGACAAGATCCGTTGCATCGTCCAGGACCCGGCAACGGCCGAGAAGCTGATTCCGGATCATCGATACGGTGAGCGACGTCCGCCGTTCGTGACCGGCTACTACGAGGTTTTCAACAAGCCGGATGTGTCGCTGGTCGACCTTCGTGCGACGCCGATCGAACGCTGCACGGCGACCGGGATCGAAACGTCGGAGGGTCCGCGCGAGTTCGACGTGATCGTTTGGGCGACCGGCTTCGACTTCGGAACCGGGACGCTGAATCGCATGGGCGTCCGCGGCCGCAATGGCGTTGCACTTGAGGAGCACTGGGCCGACGGTCCCATCACGTATCTCGGCGTGCTCTGCGGCGGGTTCCCGAACTTCTTCTTTCCCGGTGGTCCGCACGGTGCGACCGGGAACAATCCTCGCTACGCCGGGGATCAGGTCGACTTCGTTGTTGGAGCGCTGGAGTTCATGCGCGACCATGGACACGATGTCCTCGACGTTGAACCGGCAGCGGAGGAGAGCTGGAACCAGATGGTGAACAAGTATGCGGAGCGGTCACTCTTCTCCGAGTCCACCCATTTCTTCGGTGCCAATATTCCGGGCAAACCTCGTCGTTACCTACTCAATCCGGCGGGACGACCCAAGTTGCAAGACCTGATCGCCGACGTAGTCTGCAACGATTATACGGCCTTCGCATTTACTTCACGAGCGATACTCGCAACATCGAAAGGGTCATCATGACGAAGGACTTCATCGTTTCTGCCGACGGTCATATCCTGGAGCCGACGGACATTTTCCGGACGCGGTTGCCGAAGCATTTGCGCGATCGAGCCGTATGGGAGGAAGACTTTGAAATTGAGCCGCTGGTGGAGGGTGGGCCGCGCCACTACCGCCGCCTGCACACGCCCGGCTTCGAAGGTTGGACCATCTCGCGGTACCGCCAGCACGACGGGCTCACGCCAGAAGGTGACCCCGAGCGGATTCTCTTCGACATGGACGAGGATGGCATCGACGCGAGCCTGATGCACCCGAACCTTTCATTGTTCGGGTTGTACTCGGATGATCACGAGCTCTCGATCGGCCATGCCCGCGTGTACAACGACTATCTGCTCGAACGCTTCCGTCCGTATCTCTCGAGAATTTGTCCGAGCGTTCCAGTGCCGATGACTGATATCGACGATGCAGTCGCAGAGATCGAGCGCATGACTGCTGCGGGATTCAGAGCGATTCTTCTCCCAGCCACGCCGCCGAAGCCGTACTACTCACCGGAATATGACCCGATTTGGGCGGCAATACAAGCGAACGGGGCGCATGCGTTCTTCCACACGAATACCGGTGGGGTGAAGGTCAACGATCCGTCGTCGTCGACCATGAACGTCGTCATGGAGATGGCCCAGCAGGTCAACGTTGCGATGACGAACAAGAGCGCGTCGAAGCGGATGTTCACGCAATGCGTGATGGCACCGTTCTCGCCGCAGAAGCTGATGATCGAACTCATTGCCGGTGGCGTCCCGGAACGGTTCCCCGACCTACACTTCGGGCTCATCGAATTCAATGCGCACTGGCTCGTGTCGTTGATTGGTTCGATGGACAAGACCTGGGTCACCGGCATCGGTCAGGACCCCGATTGGTGGCTGGGCTACTGGAACGCCGACGCGCCCGCGACCGTTGAAGGTCAACCGTCGATGGCGCGTCTGTTCCTTCTGAACGACAAGTGGCCGCATCCACTGAAGCCGAGCGAGTACGTGAAGCGGCAGTTCCACGTGTCGTTCCAGGACGATCCGATTGCGGTTGCTGCCCGCAACATCACGGGTATTTCGACCGTGGTGTGGGGCAACGATTATCCGCACGCCGAGGGAACATTCCGGCACAGCCAGCGCCTGATCGCCGACCAGTTCGCTGGCGTTCCCGACGAGGAGCGGGCGGCGATTCTGGGCGGCACGCTCGGCGGCCTGTTGGGTTTGACCTCCCCAATCCCTGCGCCCGTCTGAGCGTCACGGTCGACCTGGCCGCAACCCCTCAGTCGGCGGCGAGGAGCTGGTAGAGCTGCTTGCGTGCGTTCTTGACGATTTCCGTCGCCGACTCGATCTGGACCGGGTTCCCGGCCATCACGACCTGGCGAGCGGCGAGGTGCACTTGCTTCATTGCCTCGAAGAGCTGCATTGCTTGTGGTCGCCCGGTTCCACCACGTGACCACGGCTCCTCGCCGAGTTCATCGTTTCGCCGATCGGATTCAGCGCGACCGGCGTCGGTCAGTTCGAACACCCGCTTGCCGTCGTGGTCGACGGCGGCGACGAGCCCCTCGTCGGCGAGCAGCTGGAGGGTCGGGTAGACCGAGCCGGGGCTGGGTTTCCAGGCACCCGCGGTTTTTGATTCGATTCGCTGGATGAGCTCGTAGCCGTGGCCGGGTCCGTCGGCGAGTATCGCCAGTAGCCCGGTGCGAATCTCTCCGCGTCGGGTGCGGCGGTGGTGGCCGAAGCCGTGCCCACCTTCACCACCTGCCTCCTCGTGATGGCCCCGGCCTCGACCGCGACCGGGCCGCGACCCCGGAGGTCCACCCCAGCCACCCCGATGGTCTCTTTCTTCTTGTGGCCCACCCGGGCCACCTCGTGATCCACGCATGGTTTCTCCTTTGTTGTCCGACGTTGCGTCGGTGCAAATTGCGTTCCATCACGATATATCGCGATACATGCTTGATGCAACGTGTCTTGCGTCACATGCCCGGTCCACCGTTCGCACGAGTGCGGCCACAGCGCCACAATGCGGCCACAACGCAACGCTGTGCCGTCAACGTGGCGCTGTGCGGTCACTCGTGCTCTGGCGCGTCGCATACGTGGCACCTCAAGGCGCGTCGGTCGCGTCGGGTGCGCTCGTTCGGCGCTTGTGTACCGGCCGCAAGGTCGCAAAGTCGGCGCTCAGAGCTTCGGGCTGTCAGCAACCCATGCCTGCTTGTAGTCGGCCAGCTCCATGGTGATGAGTGTCGCTCCGACGTTTCGCGCAGCGTCGGCGGGCGACGATCAGCGCGTGGAGAACGGCGCCGACCTCGGGCCCGACCGCAAGCAGGTACTCGTCGCGAGCGAACTGGCCGTGTTGAGCACGCATCTGCTCGTACTCCGCCTCGACGCGTCTCATAGGCAGCGAAGACGGCGGCAACCTCGGGGGTCGAGAAGTTCATGGCGCCGATAGTTCCACACGCTGGTCATCGCGGTAGCGTCCGGCATGACCAAGCTCGGACTTGTTATTGCCTTCAACGGGCGCGCACAGCGGACGATGACCGACCTCAAATCGGTGGCCATCCACGCCGAAACGGCCGGGTTTGATTCGCTCTGGTTCCCCGAGCACGTGGTGTTCTTCCCGACCTACACGTCGAAGTACCCGTACAGCGAGGACGGCAGCCCGGGCTTCGGGAAACGCGCGGGGGTGTACGACCCGTTGTTCGCGGCAACGGTCGCTGCGGGGGCGACCGAGCATGTCCGCGTCGGCACGGCAGTTCTGATCCTGCCTCAGCGCAATCCCGTTGTGCTTGCCCAGGAAGTCGTAGCGCTCGACCACGCGAGCAGCGGTCGGTTCGACTTCGGAATCGGCATCGGCTGGAGCAGCGAGGAGTACGCCGCCATCGGCATCCCCTGGGCCGCAAGAGGTAAGCGCACTGATGAATACCTAAAGGTGATGAAGGCGCTGTGGACCGACGAGCTGGTGAGCTATCACGGCGAGTTCGTCGACTTCTCCGACGTGATTGCAGAGCCGAAGCCGATCCAGACGCCGTTGCCGATCTGGGTCGGAGGTGGCAGCGCTGCGATGCGAAGAGCTGCACGGTGTGGAACCGGGTGGTACGGGTGGAATTTGCACGCCGACGCGATCGCTCCGGCGATGCGCGAACTCGATGCGGTCTGCGAAGCGGAAGGCCGAGATCCATTGACGTTGGGTCGCAAGATCGGCCTGCCCTTCGATGGTTCAGCGAACGATCTCCACCGTTATCTCGACAGGGCGGCGAAGGCTGGCGTGACCGAAGTGGTCCTCGCGATCGGCCGCGAAGCGTCGCAGCTCCACGAGCGCATCGACGCTCTGGCGCGCACGATCCGCTGAGTTCTGCCTGGTTGGTGTTCGGCTTTCGACGAGTGTGATTTTTTACGCAGAGCGAGTGTGACCGGAGGCGATGTGAGGTCGTTCGAAGTCCTTCAGTGTGGGTTCATCAAACCCCGAGCCACACCGGACGGGACCCGAACCAAAGGACACGCCATGAACCGCTTCTTCACCAAGTCCGTCACGGTCGCAGCCGTCGGACTTTCCGCCGTCACCGCTCTCTCCGCACTCGCCACCACGCCCGCCCTGGCAGACCATGGCGCTCTGCCACCGAGGGTCGCCCTCTATCCCGACCAGGAAGAGTTCCTGAACGCCGTGAACGCCCTGCGGGCCGCGCCCCACACCTGTGGGACGAAGCTCATGCCGGCCGTCGCTCCGGTCTCGTTCGACCTGAAGCTGGCCGCCGCCGCCCAGCGCCATGCCACGGACATGGCGACGAAGAACTTCTTCAGCGCCACCGGCTCCGACGGCTCGACCAACACCCAGCGGCTTGTCGCCGCAGGTTTCACCGGAACGGCCAGCGGCCCGATAACGGCAGGGCGTACGTCGGTGGCGAGCATGGCAACCTGGCTCGCCGACCCCTCCAACTGTGGTTCGGCGATGCAAGCATCGACGTCGCTCTTCGGATTCGCACGCGCCGACAACGCCGCGTCGACCTACAAGAGCTACTGGGTGCTGCTCTTCAACATTGTGGCGACGCCCACACCGCCCCCGACGATCCCGTTGCCCGCAGCCGTGCCAGCTACGACAGCCGAACAACAGGAATTCATCACACTGATCAACGCCACCCGCAGCCAGCCCCGCAACTGCGGCAGCACCGCGATGCCCGCCGTCGGTCCGGTGACGCTTGAGCCACGCCTGATAGCTGCCGCTCAGGCCCACGCCAAAGACATGGGTGTCAACGACTTCTTCAGCCACACGGGGACCGGCGGTACAACGGCCGCCAGCCGTCTCGCCGCAACCGGCTACAAGGCACTCACGGTCGGCGAAAATATTACGAGAGAAATGATGAACGTTCCCCAGGCGATAGCTGCGTGGCTCCAAAGCCCCGGCCACTGCAAAAACATCATGGAAGCGTCAGCCGTGCACATGGGTCTCGGCAAGTACCTGAACGCCAAGCGCTCGTTGTATTTGGTGGTCAACATGTGGTCGATGTCGCTAGCGAAACCGTCGGTCTCCGGGCAATGAGCCTTGCATCCCCCCGCATCTAAGCCAGCAACCGCAGATCGAATCGAAGCCCCCGGCTGCACGCCGGGGGCTTCGGCGCGTCATGATGAACGTCGATGGTCGCAGGCCGCATACTCGTCGTCGACGACAGTGCCGTTAGCCGCGTCGTGCTGCAACGGGCTGTCGAGACGCTCGGGCACCAGGTCCAGTCGGTCCACGACGGACTCGCCGCCCTCGCTCGGCTGGAGGGCGAACCATTGGACGCGGTGCTCCTCGATGTCGAGATGCCCGGTCTCGACGGCTACGCGACGCTCCAACGGATAAAGGCGGACCGGCGGTTCGCTCACCTCCCGGTCATCATGGTGTCGGGCGTTGAGGACATTGAGAGCGTCGTGCGGTGCATCGAACTCGGTGCCGCCGACTATCTCCCGAAGCCGTTCAACGCTGCGATTCTTAAGGCTCGGCTCGATGCGGTACTGATCGCGAAGCGGCTTCGCGATCGCGAACTCGACGTGCTCGTGCAGGTGGACCTTCTTGCCGCCGCAGCAGCGGCCGTGGAGCAGGCTCGCTTCGAAGCGTCAGATCTCGCTGGAGTCGTCGGTCGTGACGATGCTCTCGGTCGACTTGGCCGGGTGTTCGTGCAAATGGCGGCCGAGGTCGTTGAACGTGAGCAACGGCTTCGTGGGCAGGTCGAACAGCTGCGGCTCGATATGGAGGGCGACGCTCAAGACAGCGAGTTGTCGCTTGTAGCTCAACTCGCCAGTTATGTGGCGATGGACCGACGTCAAGCTATGGCTCACGGGCGCGAGTTGCCGGGTCGGTCAGAAGGTGCGGTCCTTCTCGCGGACGTAAGCGGATTCACTGCAGCCGCAGCGTCTCGCGCTCAGGACCTTGGGGCAGGTCGCGGGGCCGAGGAACTTCTGCGCGATCTGAACCGGTTCTATGACGGCGTCGTGTCCGAGATTCATCGGTTCGGAGGTGCCGTTGTCGGCTACGCCGGTGACGGGCTGACCTGTTGGTTCGATGACGAGCGCTGTACTTCGGGAGGCGCGGCGGCGGCCGTCGCCGCGGGGCTCGGTTTGCAGCGGGTGCTTCATGAATCGGCGGCCGCGCCAACATTCACCGGCGTCGCCTTGAAGGTGGCGGTCGCGCTCGGGGAAGTCCGCCGGTTCGCCGTTGGCGGCATGGATACCAGCTTCGGTGGCCAGCTTCACCCCTTCCTGGACATCATGAAGGGCCGAGTCGTTGCCGATGCCCAGTCCCTGGAGCGAGTAGCCAGGCCCGGCGATGTGCTTGCAACGAGCAAGGTCGCCGAACGGCTCGGCGTGCGTCTCCGATCACGGCCTGCGTTCAACGACGTTGAATCGGGCCGGAACGCGGTGTCCGTTGAAGGACTCGACGACGCCGAGAGCGACGTGAAGCCCTGGCCCGAGATTCCCCGCGGCGGGTTGACCCCGGTGATGTTGCGGCCATGGGTCCTACCCGCAGTGTTCGATCAAGCCCGACGCGGCCACGCTGGTTTTCTCGCAGAACTTCGAGTTGTCGGAGCGCTGTTCGTGAGACTCGACGCCATCGAACCGAGCGAACCCGCACGACCCTCTCGCCTCCACGGCGTCGTCGACTGGCTGCACTCGGTACTCGACCGCCACCATGGCACCCTGCTTCAACTCACCGTTGGGGAATCAAGCGGCTACGCCTACGCGTGTTTCGGTGCACCCACCGGCGGCCCGCATGCGTCGGCGTCGACAGTGAGCGCCGCTCGATCATTGCTGCGTCCTCCGGCCGCGTTCGGTCTCGAGAAGCCAGCGATTGGTATCTCGTATGGTCCGATGCGCGTTGGTGCCTATGGCGGTGTCGGGCAACGCACCTACGGTGCCATTGGCTCGCACACGAACCTCGCGGCACGACTCATGCAGATGGCAAGACCCGGCGAAGTACTAGCCGAAGCCGGAGTCCTCGTCGCGAGCGGACGTGCAGACGAGTTTGTGCCCGCCGGAGAACACACGCTCAAAGGCTTCACGGCACCGGTGCCCATCTTTGCCCTCGCCGACGCGGCATCGGGTTCGGGAGGACTCGATGCGCTTGGTCTCTCCCACGCCCTAACGGTGAAAGTGGCAAGCGTGCTCGGCCGCGATTTCAGCGCCGCCGCGCTCGCCGCCGTGCACCCCGACCACACCAGCGGGGCACATCTGGACGATCTCTGCCGACTCGGTGTCTTGGAGAAGCTCGCTGCCGACCTGTTCGGTTTCATCGACGCGGAGCTACAGCAGGAGGCGTACAGCCGCCTTCTGTTCGCGCAACGTCGCCAACTTCATCGCCTCGCGCTCGCCCATCTTGAGGATGCCGGTCGGCCCGAACACGTCGACACGATCTCCTGGTTCCGGTCGTTGGCGACGCACAGTGAAGCGTCGGAGGACACCGACCGGGCCTGCTTGTATCTGGAGCGGGCGGCAGACGCGGCACGCGAGGCCGGACGGCTGACCGAAGCGTTGACACTGTTCGAAGGTTCGTTGCGATTGGGGCGCGGCGAGTCGTCGGCTCAACCGGTGCGAGGATAAGCGTCCAATGAGTGAGTTCGCTGTCGATCCTTCGGTACTCGCCGAGCTCTTGCGCACCTTCGACGGGGACCAATCGTTCGTCGATGAGGTCATTGATGCGTATCTGGGTGATGCCCCCCAGCTTGTCGCCGAGATCGTCCGCTGCGTCGGCACAGGTGATGTCGATGGGTTTCGGCGGGCTGCACATAGTCTGAAATCTACGAGCGCAACCGTTGGGGCACTTCGGCTGTCGGCGATCTGTCGCGATCTCGAATTTGCTGCCAAAGAATCGGCCGGGTTGATCGACGATGCTCCCCTTGAAGGCCTGGCTCGCGAGATCGAAGACGTTGCAAGGACGTTGCGCGGGTGAACCTCGCCGACGTGCCCGCCGCGGCGGTTCAGCTGACCCCCGATGGGCTGATTCGCTCGTGGAATCGCGGCGCCGAGCGGCTGTTCGGGTACAGCGCCAGCGAGGCGATCGGCCAACAGATCGACGCGCTGACTGCCGATCACGAGAGCTTCCGCGAGGAAGCCATTGCCTTCACCCGCGCTCACCTCGCAGGCTCGCTCCAGGGGAGTGGCCAGACGTCGCGGCGCACCCATCGCGATGGCACCTTCATCGATGTCGAGATGTCGGTGTTCCAAAGCGTCGGCCCGGATGACGACGCGCCTGTGCAGTTCGCTCTCTACTGGGACGTTTCGCGGTTAGAGCGGGCGCGCCATCATGCCGAGCAGGACAACGCGGCGAAGAGCGCATTCCTCGCCAACATGAGCCACGAAATTCGGACGCCGATGAACGGGATCATCGGGGTAGCCGACCTTCTTGCAGAGACTACCCTGACGCCAGAACAGCGCGACTATCTGGAAATAATCCGCAGCAGCGGTGACGGATTGCTGACAATCGTGAATGACATTCTCGACTTTTCAAAAATTGAGTCTGGTCGCGTCGAGCTTGAGCAGCACCGTTTCGAGCTTCGTGACTGCATCGAGGATGTGCTAGCCGTTATGTCGGCTCGTGCCGCCGACAAGGACCTCGATCTCGTCTATGAACTCGCGGAAGGAGTGCCCAGGTCCGTCGTTGGTGATCAAGCCAGACTCCGCCAGATACTGCTGAATATCCTCTCGAATGCCATCAAATTCACTGATCGGGGCGAGGTGAGTTTGGCGGTGTCGTTTGTGCGCGGAGATGAGCGCGTGCGTCAAGGAATTCAAGGTGTTGTCGATCGCTCAACGGTGAGCCAGGATGTACGTCGAGTTCTGAATAATTTGATGTCAGCACGGGCCAGAGTCGTAGCTCGCCCGGAGCTGCAGTTTGCAGTCCGAGACACGGGACCAGGTATCCCTGCGTCCGGTATGGCCCGACTGTTCCGATCGTTCAGCCAACTCGACGCGTCAACGAGCCGCCAGTACGGTGGGACCGGCCTGGGTCTGGCCATTAGTAAACGACTCGCGGAGCTGATGGGCGGCACCATGTGGGCGCATTCCGAGGGCGTCGGTTTGGGATCAACCTTCACCTTTACCGTGAGGATGACCGAGGCCGAGCCAACTCCGGCGGTGAACCCGGCCCCCGCCCTGGCTGGTCGGCGAGTGCTGTTCGTCCACGCGAATGCTATTGCGGCGCGCATGGTGGGAGAAGCGCTGCGAGATTGCGAGCTCACGATCGAGAGTGCCGACAACGCCGACACGGCTGAAGCGCTTCTTCGGTCGGGCAAACGCTATGACGTCGCGATCATCGACGGCGAGCTGCCCGATGGTGCAGGTCCCAAACTTGGCGCGGAGTTCGCCAAGACTTGGTCGCTGCCGGTGATCGGGGTCGGATCGCTCGAGTGGCGAAGGCGGGCGACTGGCCTTCATGTGTTTGCTGCGATCGTCACCACGCCGATGCGTTCGACGCCGATGCGGGCGGCGTTGCTTGCAATCGTGGCGGGAGAACGAATCGACGCCGAAGCCCAGCCTCAAATGCGCGAAAGACCCGCGACCGAAACCTCTCCGTTGCGCGTGCTTCTCGCCGAGGACAATGCGGTGAATCGGCTTGTGGCCGTCGGCATGTTGCGTCGCCTTGGGTTTCAGGCCGACGTTGTCGAGGACGGCGCTGAAGCATTGGACGCGATCGCAGCGCGCCCGTATGACGTCGTCTTGATGGACGTGCAAATGGCGGTCATGGGTGGTCTGGAGGCGACCCGACGTCTTGTGGCAAAACACCCCAGCCCCGATGACCGTCCGCGGGTCGTCGCGATGACCGCCAATGCAATGGTGGGAGACAAGGAGGTGTGTCTCGCCGCCGGCATGGACGACTATGTGACCAAGCCATTGCGACTTGAAGCCGTTGCCGCGGCGCTCGCCGCTTGTCGACGACGCCCCCTCGGCACCGACCTATTCGACGACAAGGTGGCCCGATGACAGCTGTATTTATCCACGGAATCCCCGAAACTGCGGCCGTTTGGAACGGCATTCGACGACATCTCTCTCACAAGCGAACACTCGCAATGTCGCTTCCCGGATTCGGGACCCCGCTGCCCGACGGCTTCGACGTGAGCTACATCGGCTATACGTCGTGGTTGTGTGAGCAGCTCCTGCCCGAGGTGGGCGAGCGTGGCCGTGTCGATCTCGTTGGCGGCAACTGGGCATCGAGCCTGGTCTGTCGCCTCGCGTGTCAACGGCCAGACCTGGTACGCAGCTTCGCTACGGACGACTTCGCGTTCGCCGACCCTGCCTACAACCCGGATGAGCTCACGACGATCTTTCGTACCCCGGGCGTCGGTGAAGACTTCTGGAAAGTTGCGCTGGCGCTTCCGGACCACGACCTGGCACAGTTCTTCGTGGACCACGGTGTGTCCTACGAAGACGCACTTGAACTGAGTCGTTCGCTGGACGAGACCATGACGCACTGCGTGTTGGCATGGGCCCGTAGTGACGACGAACGGGTTGCTACGGCTGAGGCGTTCCACCGCGTGCAACGTCCAGGCCTCTTGATAAGCGTGCGCGACGACCCGATCACGAGCATCGATCTCGGTCGAAAGGTGGCCGAACAGATCGGAGCGCAAGTGTTCGACCTTGTCGGCGTCGGACATTGGTGGATGCTCCAGCAGCCCGACGTGGTAGCGGATGCGCTCGATCGGTTCTGGACCGGGCTCACCCAATAAGCCCGCCGAGCTTCCGCAAGCGAGCCAGGTCGACCACCACGATCGACTTCCGGTCGGTGAGGATCGATCCGTCCTTGCGGAGGCGGGCCAGCACGCGAGTGACACCCTCGCGCGACGCGACTACCCAAGTTGCCAGTTCGTCCTGCGAAAGTCCGATCGCGACCCGAATGCCCTCGGGCGTGGGCTCGCCATGCACCTCCGCCAGTTCGCACAAACGACGAGCCACCCGTCCGAGCACGTCGTGTGCGCCGTACTCGATGCGCATCTGCACCGACTGTTCGAGCCGATGCAGCACCGAACGAAGCAGCACGAGTGCGGCCTTCGGATGCTGGAGCAGGAACGTCTCGAACTGAGCGGTCGTGAGCATCTGACCGACTACCGGTTCGAGCGCGACGACGCTTGCTGTCCGAACGGAGTCCCCATCGCTGAGCGCCGCGATTTCGCCGAGCAGATCGCCAGCGCCTCGCAACGACAGGATCAGCTCTCGTCCATCGAGAGTGGTCGCGAACGCCTTCACCCGTCCTTCGAGCAGAACGAGAATCGATCCCCCGGGCTCACCCTCAAGGAAGATCGTCGCGTCGGTGGGCCAGCGTTTCCTTCGCCCAGCAGCCCGCAGAGCATCTGCGATAGCCGGGTCCAGCGCGTGAAGAAACGAACCCGGCGATGCCACTTGCGCTACTCGGGCTTCGGTCTGTGCTGCTGGCGGATGCCGAAAGGTAACAGTCCTCGCTCCTGCGTCGCGTGGGCGACTACTAATCCTGCTCTCTAATGCTTGACCCCCGGTGCAGCGCCTCGCAGGCTGCGGCAGTGGAGAGACACACGATGCATCTCATCCGCTCCGGGTCGAATGCTGATGATGTCGCGGCGTTGGGTCTGGACATCATTGGCTACGTGCAACTCAGCGATGCTCCGCTGGTGCCCACGAATCCGAGCTACTACGGCGAGGCCATGTTTGAGCGGAAGGTTCCGGGCAAAGGGGAATTTCCTTTGCTCGCCGTGTTGAATGCTCTGCCGAATGACCTGGTAATTGGTTTGGAGGTTCCGATGCGTTCGGCCGCCGAATCATGAATGAGCCCGCGCGACCGTCTTCGGCAATGCGTGATAGCTGCACGTGATCTTCTCGACCAATTGGACGCTGATCACCGGTCGGCATCGGACGATTGACGGCACAGCGCCACGTTGTCCGCACAGAGTCACGCTGTGGCGTCAAACTGGCGATGTGGCCGCAAACGTCCTCACGGCAACAGTTCCAACGCGTCGAGGTGTTGCGTGAACGACGGCAGCGCCATGGCAAACGGGCGGGCGAGTTCCGACGTTGTTGCTGGGCCGATGGCGAGCCGATAGGCGAGCCCTCAATCAGACACAGCAGAATAAATCGAGCGGCGGAGCCGGTCGCCGGACATCGCCGCGCCGAGTCGTGCCCTATCCGCTCGGCCTCTAAGTGTTCAGAACTCGCGGCGATCGCTCAGCCCTGGAGTGCTGGTAGCACCTCGTGCTCGAACAGACGGAGACTCGACCAAGCGAGCTCGGGAGGTATGCCGCCGCAGAGCGGGTGGAACATCGCGTAGGGGACCGGTGCAGACTCCAGCTCGGTCACGAACTCTCCCGGCGTGAGCACCCGGTACTGGCCGGTCGCTCGCAGTTGATCCACGTCTTCAACGCTGTTGAAGGGTGCCACGAGGCCCGCCCTCTCGTTCCACTCGCCGTAAGCGTTGGTCTCGTGCAGGAAGAACGGTGCCATCCGATCCCACCCAACATCAGCGTCCTCGGCGAGTGCGACGACGCGATTCGGACCGATCGGGCACGGACCGGGATCGACGCGGCCGAGCCGTTGGACCTCATCGCGGTAGTAATGCCAGACCGGTGGCAGCGATGGAATGAACCCGTCGGCGATTCGTGCCGCTCTTCGTGCAGCGGGCTCACTGCTCCCGCCGAGGAGCACGGCCGGACCACCGGGACGGAAGGGGGCGGGCGTGATGTGAATCGTCCGGTCTCGGTAGGTGAAAGGCTCGCCGGTGAACGCTGCCTTCAGCGTCTGGACCATCTCCGTCACCCGCCGGCCGCGCTCGTTCATCGGCACACCGAACATCTCGAACTCTTCGCCGACGTAACCCCCGGCGACGATCACATCGACGCGACCGCGGCTGAGGTTGTCGAGGACGCAAAGGTCTTCGGCGATCCGGAGCGGATCGTGCAGGGGAGCAATGAGCGCAGCGATCATGAGCCGGACGTTCGTGGTGCGCGCCGCGATCGCAGCGAGCATCGGTATCGGACTCGGCAGGTAACCGTCGAGCGAACCATGATGCTCCGATACAGCGATGTTCGTGCAGCCAAGCCCGTCGGCCCACTGCGCGATGTCGAGTGCTGCCGCGTACCGATCGGCCATCGACGTTCCGGCGATGACCGGATTCCGGAAGTCAAAACGAAGCGAGAATCGCATCTCGGGATGTCTCCTTGCTGTGCATGTCGCCCACGAATCGAAGTGGAATCGTTCCCACGGACAAGATTTGACCTTAGTGGGCGACATTTCGGTAGGTAACCGTGCGGTTGTCAGCGGTTTCCGAGCATGTGCTGCGTCTGGGACTGGTGAACGAGGCAGTCCTTCGATGTCGCGGGCGGCACACCATCGGCGACTTGCGTCTCACCGAAGTGATGATTCGGCGAGGAATCGTCAACCCCACGAATCGAGCAATGTCGCCCGTTACCCTGAAAAGGGTCCCCAAAGACGCGGTTGAGGCTCGGTAGTGGGAGACATTGCCGAGCTACGGTTGCCTCCATGGACATCAAGGGACTACGGGCAGTAATCGTCGGCGGTGCTTCAGGCATGGCACGGGCGACAGCGGAGCGTCTGGCATCTGGCGGAGCGAAGGTCGCTATTCTCGACCGGCCCGGTTCAGGTGGTGGCGACGTCGCAGCGGCAATCGGCGGCTCGTTCCTCGAGTGCGACATAACCGACTACCCCGGGATCGAGGTTGTCCTCGCGTCCGCGGTCGAGACGCTTGGTGGCCTCGATGCAGCGGTAAATACGGCGGGCGGAGGCATCGGCGCGAAGACGCTCGGAAAGGACGGTCCGCACGACCTCGACGCGTTCCGCAGAGTCGTGGAGCTGAACCTCGTCGGCACGTTCAACCTCAACCGACTTCAGGCGTTTCACATGAGCAAGAACGAGCCCAACGCAGACGAAGAGCGTGGCGTCATCATCAACACGACGTCGATCGCCGCGTTCGAAGGCCAGATCGGTCAGGTTGCGTATGGTGTTTCGAAGGCCGGTGTCGCCGGCATGTCGCTCGTGATGGCGCGTGACCTCGGGAGCTACGGCATACGCGTCAATGCGATTGCACCTTCGTTGTTCGACACCGGCATTACCGCAGGTTTACCGGAGGAATTCAAGGGTCCGCTCACGAAGGACGCTGCCTTTCCGAAGCGAATGGGCAAGCCCGATGAGTATGCGCGCTTAGCAGTTGCAATCATCGAGAACCCGATGCTCAACGGCGGCACGATCCGCCTCGACGCAGGGCAGCGATTCGCCCCTCGGTGAACAGTGTCAATCGACCAGTGGTGGGTCGTGCCACCGCGACTCGTTGGCCCTGAATCGGTGAGCGGGGAGGTACCCTGCATCATGATTGATGGCATCTGTTCCCCAGCATTCGACGCGCTCAAGCGGGCGTTCGCCGAGAACTTCGAGAGTGGCGAGGACGTTGGCGCGTCGGTTGCGCTCGTGCATCGCGGCGAGTTGGTGGCCGACCTGTGGGGTGGTCATGTCGATGCAGCCAAAACCGTTGAGTGGCAGCGCGATTCGATCGTGAACGTGTGGTCGACCACGAAGACGATGACGGCTCTCTGCATGCTGTTGCTCATCGACCGTGGTCTGGTCGATCCCGACGCGCCGGTGATGACCTACTGGCCGGAGTTCGAGGCCAACGGCAAGCGCAACGTTCTGATCCGTCACATCATGAGCCACACGGCTGGGCTGCCAGGCTGGCCGGACCCGATCGACGTTTCGGTTCTGCATGACTGGGACCGGGCCTGCGCTCTCCTCGCCTCGCAACCGACCTGGTGGGAGCCGGGCGCATTTTCTGGCTATCACGGAATCACGCAGGGCTTTCTTTGTGGTGAAGTCGTGCGTCGCGTGACCGGCTATTCGCTCGGCACCTTCTTCGCTCGCGAGGTCGGGGGTCCACTCGGTGCGGACTTCCAAATCGGAACAAGCCAGGCACACGACCATCGAATCGTGCCCGTCATCGCGCCGGTGAGGGACTTTGACTTGTTCGACCTGGTTCCCGAATCGGAAACGATTGCCCGGCGGGCCATGTCGAACATCACCGTGAATGGCGAGCGGGGGTTTGCCGCTGGGAACTCGGCGACGATCGAGTGGCGTCGATCAGAGCAGCCGGCTGCCAACGGCCACGGAAATGGGCGCTCGATCGCGATTGCACAGTCCGCGATCTCGCACGACGGTGAGGTGTTTGGCCGCCGATTGTTGACGAAGGGTGCGACCGACGTGATCTTTCGCGAGCAATGCAACGGAATGGATCGAATCCTCTTCCAGGAACTGCGCCACGGGATCGGCTGGGCGCTGCCGGGCGCGAAGCTGCCGCTCCCGTCGGAGCGCGCGTGTTGGTGGGACGGTTGGGGTGGTGCGTTGTGCGTGAACGATCTCGAACACAACTTCACCTTGGGCTATGCCATGAACCGCATGATCGAGCCGCTGGGCGTCGACCCCCGTAGGCAGCGCCTCCTCGACGCCGTCTATTCGTCGCTCGCGAAGTAGCCCTTACCGGTCGGCGTGGAAACTGTGTCCATGTCACTCTTCGACGTTCATGCTCACTTCCTTCCGCCGGCCTACCGCGATGCGTTGACGACGGCCGGAATCGACCGACCTGACGGCTTTCCAGTCATTCCGCAGTGGTCCGCTGCCGAACACGTTGGTGTCCTCGACCGGCTCGGTATCGCAACGGCAATGCTTTCCGTATCATCGCCGGGCGTGCACTTCGGCGACGGACTATCTGTCTCGGACGCTGTCGCGCTCGCTCGTCACGTGAACGATGTCGCGGCCGCGACAATCCGGAGCCACCCCGGTCGGTTCGGCGCGTTCGCAAGCGTTGCCCTACCTCACCTCGACGCGGCACTCGCCGAAACGGAGCGCGCCCTCGATGGGCTTGGATTGCACGGGATCAACGTGCTCACCAACGTCGCAGGGGTGTATCTCGGCGACCCGTCGCTCGACCCGCTCATGGCCGAACTCCACCTACGAAATGCAGTGGTGTTTGTGCACCCGACGTCGCCGCCGTGCTTCGAAAAGACTTCGCTCGGGTACCCGCGTCCGATGATTGAGTTCCCGTTCGATACCACGCGGGCGGTGACCAACCTCATCCTCACTGGCACACTTGAGCGATTCCCCGGCATCCGCTGGATCATTCCGCACGCTGGTGGCACGCTGCCGTTCCTCTCGCCTCGCATCGCCGCGGTCAGCACCATCCTGGGCCGCGATCCAGCAGTGGTGTTGCGCGGCCTACGTTCGCTGTTCTACGACCTAGCCGGTAGTGCCAACCGGGTCGCAGTCGAGACGCTCCTCGCAGTCGCCGACCGCGCCAACGTCCTCTACGGAAGCGATTGGCCCTTTACCCCGGAGGGAGGCGCGGCCGCCGGGGTGCGTTGGCTGGGGAGTACTGACAACCCGCTCCGACCGGAGGTTCTGACCGCCAACGCTTGGCGCCTGTTTCCGACGTTGGGGTCTTCGTCCGAAACGTCCATCGGCTCGCCCACTTAGTGCGCCGACGTGGCAAGTTCCGCGAGGTCGATGCCGATTCGGTCGATGTCGGGCTGGAGGGCGTCCAGGTCGAACCCGTAGACCGCTGCCGCGTTGTTGCAGAGGATGTTGCGGACGTCGCCCATGCCGACTCCCGGCTGGGCGAGTAGCTCAGCCACGCGCGGCACCGTGTGGGGGTTGATCGATTCGAAGTGCGGAAAGTCGACGCCGAACATGGTCTTGTCGGCGGTCACCGTGAAGAGGTTGTTCCGGTCCGCCCCATCGACTTGGAGACCCGCGAAGTCGAGCTGCGTTGGGGCGAACGGCGACACACCCGCATGACAGTTCGTCGCCCACTGCTCGCTGGCGGTGCGCGTGAACTGAGGTGCCCGTTGCATGAACACTGCGAAGCCCGCCCAGTCGTCGGCAGTTGCCATGCGGCGATCGATCTGGCGGATCGCTGGCGCGATCCAGTCGGCGCCGGTCTCCACGAACACGATCTGCAGTTTCGGGAACCGTTCGAAGACGCCGCCGAGGATCATCTGCCACAGTGAACGTCCGGCGAAGAACGACTGCTCCATAGCGAGCGTCATGATCGCTGCATAACCGGGCGGGTCGTACTGTGGTGACCCTGCACCGCCGTGCTGGCTGATCGGCAAACCGACCTCCTCGCACGCTGCCCACACGGGATCGAGCACGGGATCGAAGAAGAAGATGCCTCCGGGGTCGAGCGCCGGCATCATGACGCCGCCAAGTCCATGTTCCTTGGCCCAGTAGATGTCGCGGACGGCTTCTTCGATGTCGTCGAAGGTGATCACGGCTTGCCCGGCCCGTTTGCCGGGGGCCTGTGAACAGAAGTCGGCGAGCCAACGATTGTATGCGCACCTAGCTTCGCGGTTGATCGCAGGGTTGTTTTGAAATGAAGCGTCCTCGAATCGCCGACTCTGGAACGGCATGCCGTTGGGGAACAACACCTCCGCTACGACGCCTTGGGATTCAAGGGCTGCCAGGCGTAGCGTCGAATCCCACTGGACCTCCGGTGAGAGATCCGGCTGGACGTTGCCGACTTCGGGCTTTCCGCCAGCGGCCCGAACCCAATCATCGAACAGGTCGAGGAATTCGCTTGCGACGTAGTCGCGGTAGCCGGAGCGGGAGGCGGCGACGTGTCCGTCGATGGAAATGATTCCGGTGCGACTCATAGGGACCCCCAGATGGCACCAACCCTGCATCGGGTGGTGTGAGAATGGTATTCTACAAAACGGAGATCATAGTAATCGTCGACACGAATGATATTCGAAGTCGGCCCGGCACCGCTCAGACCGGACGGGCCTCCCGCAGCATCGCCGCGGCAACGTCCAAGATGGCTGCGAGGTCGGCAACGGCCGACGGGATCAACTTCCGGAACGTCGCGAAGCCGTGGATCGTGCCGCTGGCCTCTCGAAACGTCGTCGGCACTCCTGCGGCGGCCGTCTTGGCTGCGTACGCACGGCCCTCGTCGCGCAGCGGATCGAGCGACGCGGTCAGGACCATCGTCGGCGGCATTCCCGTCTGATCGAAACGGAGTGGTGACGCACGCCAGTGATCCCGATCGGGCTTGTACGCCTCACCGAAATAGCGCGTGCCGACCTGGTCGAGCCCGTATCCCTCATTGAATTCGTTGTACGACGCCGTGTCGTGGTGAGCGTCGGTCACCGGATAGATCGGGAACTGCAGGACCACCGGCAGTTCGGCCGGCCGGTCCCGCAAGGCCATTGCCGTGATGATGGTGAGTTCGCCGCCGGCGCTGTCGCCGCACAACACGAGTCCGGTGAAGGTGCGATCGAACGCTGCGCCGTTCTCGGCGATCCAGCGCGCCGCTGCTTCGGCATCGTCCGGCGCGGCTGGCCACGGGTGTTCCGGCGCGAGGCGGTACTCCACCGACACCACGGGCAGGTCGAGATGTCGTGCGATCTCGGCGGCCAGCCCGGCGAACATGTC
This sequence comes from Acidimicrobiia bacterium, assembly GCA_043720395.1. Taxonomy (GTDB): domain Bacteria; phylum Actinomycetota; class Acidimicrobiia; order Acidimicrobiales; family JANYDT01; genus JANOYY01. The sequence continues at coordinate 11,225 of JAYSSR010000056.1, read as the reverse complement.
GATACTTCCAACGACCATTCCGCCGCCGTGGAAGTAGACCACGACGGGCCCGGCTTCTCGACTAGCGCGAGGGTCGAACAATCGCAACGCCAGCGCGCCACCCGGTGCGGGCATCGTGAGGTCTCGGACAACTGCCAGGTCCCCGACCGGTAGGTCTTGCGATGGCATGGCTCCGGGCGGGAGGTTCCGGATAAGCGCAACCAGCTCATCGGTGAAGACCGGACGCGGATTCGCCAACAGGGCGTCCAAGTAGAGGCGAACGTCCGGGCGCACGAAGTGTTCGGTCGGTTTAGCGAAAGAGTCAGGCATCCGGACATTCTGGCCGTCGGGGAGTTCCTGCTCCAGCCTTCGTGGGAACCAGAGCTCGACGTTGCAGGCTCAGCCGCCTCGTGCTTCCACGAGCGCTCCGCGGTTCACCTTGGTCGCCTCGCTACGTGGAATTGTGTCCACGATCTCGACGGTCTTCGGAACCTTGTACGGCGCGAGGCGCGCCCTTGCATAGGCGATCACCTCCTCGACGCTGGGCGGCGCGTCAAAATCCGCGGGTTCGACGATCGCGTGCACGCGTCGCCCCCACGCAGCGTCCTTCAGCCCCACCACAACGACGTCGGCGATCTTTGGATGATCGAGAAGCGCGCTTTCAACTTCGGCCGGGAACACGTTGGCACCACCGGTGATGATCAGATCGACGCGGCGGTCGGCGAGGTACAGGTAGCCGTCGTCGTCGAGCGAGCCGAGATCACCAGCGGTATGGAAGCCGTCGTCGGTGCCGCGAAGTTGTGGGGCACCGCCAACGTAGGTGGTGGCGGTGTACATCGCCGAGCGGAGGTAGACCTCGCCGATCTCGCCGTTCGGGAGCGGCTGGGCCTGGTCGTCGAGGATGCGCAATTCGGTGTCGCGAAAGCCGCGCCCGACGCTGCCCGGATGTGCCATCCACTCGTCGCCTCGCAGCGCGGTGATGCCAAGCCCTTCGGTCATTCCGTACGCCATGACGATCCGTTCCGCTCCGATCAGAGCAGCCCATCGGTGCACGAGCGAAGGGGGCATCGGCGCGGCACCCTGCATGATCCAGGCGAGGCTGGAGAAATCGCGATCGCTCGCGCCGGGGAGGTCAGCAATGCGCTGCAACATCGTCGGCGTCGCGGTGAACGTTGTGATGCGGTGGCGCTCGATGAGGTCCACCGCGAGCGACGCATCGAACTTCGTCATCACAACGAGTTGATCACCCGCGAGCAGATTGTTCAGCGTCGAAAACCCGTTCGCGTGGTACATCGGGGCGAGCACAAGAATCGTCTGAGGGCGCGGAACCGGCCGCCAGTTATCGATGAACGGTGTCGCGAACCGAATGTCGAAGAGCGACGGCTCCGTTCGAAGAATGACTTTCGGCGTGCCGGTCGAGCCACTGCTGCAGATTCCGAAGCTGTGTGGCGAGAGTGCGTCCGGCAGTTCCGGCACCGCCAAGTCGGTCGAGTTGTCGATCCATTCGATCGACGTGACGTCGAGGTGAAGCGGCGCTGCGACGACGGCACGGACCTTTTCGAGTTCCCAGTCGGGGACATCCCATCGAATGGGAACCGACACCGCGCCGATCTTCCACGCGGCGAACACCGCAAGCACGAACTGCGGCGAATTTCGAATGGCCACGCCTAGGCGGTCACCGTGGCCGAGTCCTCGCGCGATCATCGCGGCGGCGACCTGACTTGAGCGACGGTGCAATTCCCCGTAAGTGAACGTCTGCTCGCTGCCGTCAATGCCGACGTGTCGGTAGGCCGGTTGGTCGGGGTTTGCCTCAGCCACCCGCCGAATTTGTGCGGCGTAGCTGACCTGATCAGTTGTTGACACGTAGCGTCCTTCGTCTCGCGTCGCTCACGTGGGCACGACAACGCCGTCGCGCCAGCGACTCCCGGCCAGCCGATTGTGTCAAACCAGCCGTCCTCTGGTGAGGAGGTCGCTCGTTTCCATCAGTTCGTATTGCTCGCGAACGTGTTTGAGGAGCTTCTTGTGGGTGAAGATCCAGAAGCGGTCGTTCATGATCGCGTCGAGCACGATTCTGCCCACGTTGTCAGGGTCCATGCCTCCGCTCAACGCCGTGCTCAGATTTCCCGTGAGCTTCTGGCCGGACGCCGAAGCGGGAGCCTGATCCGACGGCGTTGCCGCGGCCGAGATCGGTCGTTGCGCGTTGGCTGTTCCAGCAGAGCGTCGCAGCCGGACGCTGTTTCGCCCGATGCCCGTGTTGATCGGACCCGGGCACAGCACCGATGCCCGGTGAGGACACTTGGCCGATCGGAGTTCGCGTTCGAGCGTCGCCATCAACGCGACGACGCCGTGCTTCGTGACGTTGTAGGGAGCAACGGTTCCGCCTGCGACCAGTCCAGCGATTGATGCTGTCGAGTTGATGTGTCCGGGTTCCGTGTTGCGTTGAATGAGCGGAAGGAACGTTTTCACCCCGTAGATCGGACCCCAGAGGTTGAGTCCCACCGTCCACTCCCAATCCTCGATGGTCGTCTCCGCAATGGTCGAGAGCATCGCCGCTCCCGCGTTGTTGCACAACACGTCGACGCGGCCGTAGGTGTCCATCGCAGCTTCGGCGAGCGCTTTGACACTCTCCAGACGGCTCACGTCGGTGGGCACGCCGAGTACGTCGAACCCGGCGGAGCGAAGTTCGACAGCGGTGGCTTCGAGACGGTCAGCCTCGATGTCTGCGATCACGACCTTCATTCCGGCGTCGGCGAACGCTCGTGCCATGCCGAGGCCGATGCCACCCGCGGCCCCCGTGATGACTGCGACCTTGTCCTGTGGCTCGAAGTTCATTGCCTACCCCCTCGTCGTGCGTGGATACACGCTGATCAACGACCCTAACGCTCACCGATCCGATGTAGTGCCGCGCAAGTGCTGTGTTGAGCGCAACAAATCGCCCGAGACGTTGATCGTGGTGAGGGTTCGACGCGACAGGCGGATGGCGCCGGCTGCGGCTCGGGGGGCGTTGTGTCGTTCGACCCGGCCGGTTGTACGGTGCGCCCTATGCGTTCAACTGCCGCGGTGATCGACGTCGTCCTTCGGGAGGCCCCGGGTGTCGCGCAGGCATTGTCGGACGCCCACGACGCGGCATGGGCGGGGACCGACCGGGTGACCCTGGAGCTGTGTCGGCTGCGGATCGCGGGCCTGCTCGGCAACGTCGAGGAATCGGTCTCCGAGCTCGATCCCGCGCTGGTGGCGGCGATCGGAGCGTGGCCTCCATCACCGCGCCTCACCGCTGGGCAGCACGCGTGTCTCGCGTTTGCCGAAGAGTTCGTGATCGACGTCGCCTCCCTCTCGGATGCCACTGCCTCTGCGGTTGTCGTCGAAATCGGTGACCAGGGCTTCGTCGACTTTGTGAACGCCCTGCTTGTGATCGAGCAACGTCAACGAATGCGCCTCGCTTGGGCGCGACTCTTTCCGGAGGTGGTCGCATGACCGACATCGAACTACATCGCGTACCACGCGTACCCGTGACCGTCCGGGCGCACACCGACCTGCGTCGTGCTCTTGGACGCTGGAACAACGGTGTTATGGAGCTCACAACTCTGGAACCGTCAGTGGTCGAGGCGATACGTCTGAGGGCGGCGAGTCATCACGATTGCCGCACTTGAATGTCGGTGCGCCTGGCAGTTGCCGGGACTCCTGTCATCTCCGAGAACACTGCCGCTGGCATTCTCGACGGTGACCTTGGTGTGACCTCGGAACGGGAGCGCGTTGCGATCGCGTACGCGGACGAGTTGATGACGCAACCCGGCCTGATCAGTGACGCGCTCGTTGCCGAACTCCGTGCAACATTCAACGACGTTCAACTTGCTGAGCTGACGGTGAAGATCTTGAAATTCAACGTGCAGAAGATCCTCGTGGCGTGCGGTCACGACTACACGATGACGCCGGACGCACTCGTCAAAGCCGGATGGGGTGCCGATGGATCCTTCGTGACCGCACCCGCGCTCTGACCCGGGCGAGTACAAACTGCGTCATGGAATTCCTGCTCTCCGACGAACAACGAATGCTCGTCGAAACGGTCCGCCGGTTCATCGCTCCCGGGACTCACGGTCGGAAAGGACCTGGGGATGTTGGTCTTCCTGGCACGACGAATCGACCTATGTTCGACACGAAGCGAACCGGGAGGCTGTGGACCTTGACGCGGCCGGACCTGCACCGTCAGAGCCGAGTGACGTCACCACCGAATGGGCACCGCCGGACCGGACCGCGACAAGAAACGGGTCCGAGGGATCGTGGGTTGCTTCTAGCAGCATCTCATCCGCCTTTGCCCAGAAGCCGATTTGGTCTCGCAGGGCAGGGCGCGATGGCAGCATCATCCCGCAAGCGAACTCGGCGCTCGCCCTCCCCGTCCGGCCCCACTCGCGAGCCATCGCGTCGTATGCGTCGCGTACCCCACGGTCCCAGAGGATCGCTGCGGCGCGCACGAACAACTCGAGGTCCTCGTGGCTTGCACCGTCCATGGAAAGTATTGCTGACAAGCCGTCGCGTACGAGCAACTGAATGACTCGCTCGCTATCTTCAGGGCTGGCTTCGTAAAGGTCGTAGGGGGACATGTGCGCTGGTCTCGTTTCGTTCGCGTTCGGGGAAGTGAGTCGGAGTGGTGCGACAACGGATTCAGCGTGACGTACGGCCGCTGTTTCGAAAAGATCACGATGGGGGGTCTTCGTGTGGCCTACCGGACCGTTTCGGGGGTCCAAAAGGACTAGACCGCTTTGGCCGAGTGCGGTCGCCGCCGGGGCTAAGAGGGCGAGCCGATAGGCGAGGCCTCAATCGGACACAGCAAATGAATCGGCCGGCGAAGCCGGCCGCCGGCCATCGTCGCGCCGCAGCCGTGACCTATCCGCTGAGCCTCTAAGACGACCGGCACCCACGGACCAAGGGAGATCAAAGTTGTTGCGAGGCCGCGCCCCGGTGCCTCTGTGCTGACGATCCGCACACCGCACTTGCCAAACTCTTACGGAGGTTTCGGAGACGTCTCACCGAGTGCAAAGCGGGTCCGAATCTTGAAGCCGGAGAGTGTGGTTGTTCGATCAACCGAACGACGCCGACATTCGGCGAACCTCCCCGAAAGGATCTCCAATCATGAAAACCGCACGAATCGCCTCAGCAGCACTCTTCGGCACTCTCTCGCTCGGTGCGATGGCCCCGGCCTTTGCCCAAACCACCACCACTCCTGTGACCGCCACCACCACGGCCGCAACCCGTCAGGCGGAACATGCCGCTCGACGCGACGCCTCCGCCGCCGACCTCGCGACCCGCTTGGGGATCACCAAGGAAAAGGTGCTTGCCGTGTGGACGGCGCAGGCAGCACTTCCGAGGGCGGCTCGCACGGGTGTTCGCCCGACCGTCGCTCAGAGCAAAGCTGCGGCGACTGCGAGCTTCGCTGCGTACGCAACGTCGCTCGGCGTTTCGGTCAGCGCGCTGACCAAGGCCCTCGGCGACCAGCAGAAGGCAGGCATCGATACCCGCGTAACTGACGGTTCGCTGACCGCTGCCCAGGCTGCCGCTCGCAAAGCCGTTGTCGACGCCGACGTTGCCGCAGGTGACGTCCACGGCATCGGTGGCAAGGGCGGTCACGGCGGCAAGGGTGGCAGCCACGGTGGGCGGGGCGGTCACGGCCACTGAGCCGAGCCGAGCCGAGCCGAGCCGAGTCGAGCCGAGAACGGACGGCTCAAGCCCTCTTGAGCCCTCGGGTTGCGGCCACGGTGCCACGTTGACTTCACAGCGACACACTGTGCCGTCAACGTGGCGCTGTGCCGTCAAACGGGTTGACCGTCAACCTCGGCGGTGCTGTCGGGACCTGGAAATCCGCGAAGTAGCGGACGTGACCCGGCGATGGCGGTGCGACCGCCACCGGCTTGCCACCGTTGCGAAGTGACTCGGCGCCGGCGCAACCCGCAGCGACGGCGTCTCGCGCTGAGACCGGCGATGTGTCGGTCGGGCCGCCGTCGCGTGCGAACCGCACGAACTCCTGCATGAGTCGAAGATCCGCACCGCCGTGACCGCCGGTCTCGGATCGGAATCGGTACTCACGGTCACCCTTGGCTGAGTACCCGCCGCGACGATTCCACAGACGAATCACGCCGTCGGTGTCACCGAAATTCTCGACCCGTCCAGCCGTCCCGATCACCGTGTAATTGCGCCAATAGTCCGGTGCGAAATGGCACTCGGCGTACGATGCGAGGACGTCGTTGTCGAGCACCATCTGCATCATCGAGAGGTCCTCGATATCGATGTGCGGATGCAGTCCGCGTTGCGCGGTCGGTGGCCAGAACCGCTCCTCGTCGAACCAGTCCTCATCGCGGACGCCCCCGTGACGATCGGTCGCACCGCCATAGACCGCAAGCCGTCCGACGCCCTGCACGACACGACTCGACGCGCCCGCCAGCCAATGGATCACGTCGAGGTCGTGCGCACCTTTTTGCAACAATAGGCTGTTCACGTGCTCGCGTTGCGCGTGCCAGTCCTTGAAATAGAAGTCACCCCCGTGGCTGACAAAATGGCGGCACCAAATGGCCTTCACGTCGCCGATTGCACCGTCATCGATCAGTTCTTTCATCTTCTTGACGACCCGATAGTGACGCATATTGTGGCCAACGTAGAGGCGCGCGCCGGTGCGCATCGCAGCGTCGAGGATGCGGTCGCACGACTCGGCGGAGATGGCGAGCGGCTTCTCGGCAAACACCGGTTTGCCCACCTCCAGCGTGCCGATAACGAGACGCTCATGCGTGTAGTCCGGCGTCGCCACGATCACTGCGTCAACGTCGTCCCGCCCGAGCAGCTCGGTGTAGTCGGTCGTCGTGACAGCCTCGTTGCCGAGGTCGCGAGCGTGACGTTGCAGGAGCGTCTCGTCGAGATCGCAGAGGGCAACGATGCGCGAGCCGTGACCGGGTCGGTGGGCAACGTCGAGCAGGTTCGAGCGCAGGCCGAGGCCGATCATCGCAAGGCGCAGGTCAGGTGGGGAAGACTTCGTTCTCATCGTGTCCCATCTTGCTCCGCTCATACTTCTCGCCGCCGGACTCGGGTCGCGCTTCGGCGGGATCAAGCCACTCGCGTCCGTCGGCCCGAATGGCGAGCCGCTGCTGCTCGTGTCGCTCAGTCAGGCCGCGGACGCAGGTTTCGACCGTGCCGTCATCGTGGTTTCGCCGACCACCGAGCGGCTTGTCCGTGAGGGTTTGGCGGCCACCCCGATCCCGTGCACGTTCGCACTGCAGACAACACCGCAACGTCGGCCCAAGCCGCTCGGCACTGTGGACGCTGCTCTGCGCGCTTATGATTCGATGGACGTTCCGGTAAACGCCGTGGTCGTGGCCAACGGCGACGATCTGTACGGCTCGACAGCACTCCGGGACGCGCTCGGTTGGACGATGCGCGTCCAGCAAGCGGACCGCTGCACGGCGGCTGCGGTCCTTTACGGCCTCGGTGCGACGGTGCCGACGGGCGAACACGGTGGCGTCTCCCGCGCGATCGTGGAGTGCGATGCCGACGCTCGACTGGTGTCCATCACTGAGCATCGAGCGGTCCGCTGGGAGGCCGGATTCCTGCGCTCCTCCGCTACGACCGCTGCGCTGTCACCCGATGCTGTCGTGTCGATGAACCTCTGGTGCCTGACTGATCGCGCGGCCGAAGTGCTGCGTGCCGAGCGTGATCGTGTCGCCGACTCGACCGACCTCGACGGCGAGGTGGGTCTGCCGGACGCGATCAACCGCCTCGTCCGTGGCGGCTTGCTTCGCGTCGACACGATGGTGACCGACTCGACGTGGCACGGCGTCACCTGGGCCGACGACGTGGCGGCCGTGCGCGCAGCGCTCGTCGGAGAAGTAGCCGCACGATGAAGCCAGGGCAGCTCGACGCGCTCCTCGCCGCGTTCAGCGTCGAAGGTGCGCTTGGTTCGTGTGATCCGCTCGGCGGCGGGTACATCCACCAGACCTGGCGCGTCGTCACGAACTCGTCGGACGTTGTCGCGCAGGCGGTCAACCGCACCGTGTTCCGCGACCTCGAAGCGTGCGAGCACAACCTGTCTCGGATCGATCGGCACTTTGCGGATAGTACGGCGATCGCGATCCCACGGGCTCGGAGGACCGAGGCGGAGCGCGTCCACTGGATCGACAACGTCGGTGTGGCGTGGCGCGTGACCGACTTCGTGGCCCATACGGTCGCGGGGACGCTCATGGTGAGCGCGTCCGATGCCTGGGAGGCGGGCGCGGCGTACGGGGCGTACGCGTCCTGGCTGAACCGTCTCCCCGGGGGACCTCTGCGGGAGACGATTCCGTCTTTTCACGACCTCGACTTTCGCGTCCGTGGGTTCGACGCCGCCGTGAGCGAGGACCGGCTCGGCCGTTCAGACATGTGCGAGGACGTCATCAAGTGGGCTGGGCAACTGCTCGCGAACTCTGAGGTGTGTGGACCGCTGCCCGGCCTTGCCTCGACGTCGGCACACAACGACGCAAAGGTGGCGAATCTTCGCTTCGACGATCGCGGACGCGCCGTGTGCGTCGTGGACCTCGACACCACGATGCCGGGATCGGTCCTCTTCGACGTCGGTGAGCTGATCCGCACGGGTGCTGTCGATGCGTCCGAGGACAGTGAGGAGCTCGCCTCGATTGCGGTGCACAGTGATCGCATGCGGGCGATTGTCGATGGGTTCCGCTCCACGGCCGGCAACCTGGTTGACGCGGCCACGCTGGCTCGCGTCGGCATCGCCGGTCCGCGGATGGCGATCGAGAATGCGATCCGCTTCCTCGCGGACCACCTCGACGGTGACCGCTATTTCGCCGTGCAGCGTCCCGGCGACAACCTCATCCGTGCCCGCTCACAGCTGCAGGTGGCGGAGCTGTTGTTGGAGCAGCGTCTGCGTGGCGAGGGCTCCTGACCAACGGTTCGCGGCCCGCCTTGCTGCCTTCGCGGTACGTTTCGTCGTTCGCGGTACGTTCCACGTACGCGCAACGTACCGCGAGCCCCCGAACGTACCGCGAAGTACTGAGCGGCAAACGTTGCTCGGCTGGTCAGCTCGAATCAGGCCGGTCGGCGGACCCGTCGAAGCGCGATCGACGCGAACAGCGCCGTCGTGGCAACGACGAGCATGACCGTGATGGCCGGCCGCAGGTCGATGTGGTCGGAGAGGCGACCGGTCACGGCGGGCTCGGCCATGAAACCGATGCGCTGCCCGATTGCCATCGCTGCGAGACCGACCCCCGCTGCAAGGCCCGGCATGGTGGCAGCCGACGCATACATCTGGGGAAAGACCACCGAGATACCGAGCCCCCATATGGCGAAGCCGAACAGGCCGATGGCCAGCGTCGAGGTCGCGACCATGATGCCGCCGCCGACAAGGCTCATCACCAAGGCGCCGATGAGCAGACGCCGCTCGCCGACGCGTTCGAGCACGTGATCACCGACCATCCGACCGGTCAGCATCGCTGCGGCGAACACGATCGACGCGACGCCGGTTAGGCGGGTGCTCGCGCGGAACACGTCGCGCATCGAGACGGCCGCCCAGTTGTTCGGAAGCGACTCGATCAGCGCAACGCCGACCGCCATGACGCCGATCGCAATTGCGGCAGCGGGGACGCCACGGCCCTTGTGGTGCTTCTGCGCGTTTGGTGCGGTGTCGTTGCGGATGAGCGAGTTTCGTATGAGCAGCACCGCGGCGAAGAGAACGACGCTCACGAAGAGAAAGTGCACACGAGGGCTGAGCCCGGCGGCGACCGCGAGCCAGGCGAGCAGCGTCCCGGCGAACGAGCCGAGGCTCCAGCCGCCGTGGAGACGCTGCATGATCGAGCGTCCGAAGCGCTCCTGCACCATCACACCTTGGGTGTTCATCGACATGTCGGTCACGAGATCGACGAAGCCGATCATCGCGAGCAGCAGGCCGAGAGCGATCGCGCCGGGCATGAGGGCGAGCAGCGGAAGGGTGACGGCCTGCGCGGTGCCACCAGCGATCAACAGGTGGCGGGTACTGAATCGCGCCATCAGGCGGGGCAGGACGAGCGATCCTACGAAGCCACCGAATCCCATGCCGAGTAGGGCCGTGCCGAGCTGGCTGTTGTCGATGCCGAGCTCGTCGCGTACGTCGGCAATGCGCGGGAGCCAGCTGAAGATCACCGCGCCGTTGATGAAGAACATCGCAGCGATCGCCGTGACGGTGGCGCGCGTGGTCGGGTCCCCCGGAGCGGGTGCTGTGGACGTTGCGGGTTGGGTGGCGTCGGGCATGAAGGCGAGAGATTACGCCGGGGTAGACACTGCCTTCATCGGGCACCGGCACGATCGAGGATCGAAACTATGAGCGCATAGTTCCGTGACCGGGCGTGTGCCAGCGGTGTGACCCCGGACCGGTCGGCGATGTTCACTCCCGCACCCGCACTCACGAGTATGCGAACGACCTCCGTATGGCGCGCACCACCGTCGCCGAGGATGATCGCCTCTATGAGCGCGGTCCAGCCAAGGTTGTTGATGTGGTCGAGTGGGGCTCCGGCCTTCACGAGCGTGCGCACGACTTCGACGTGGCCGAGATGCGCTGACGCGATGAGCGCGGTGCCGTCGTAGACGCTCGTGATGTTGGTGGCCTTCCCGCCATGTTGAAGCGCCACACGGATCGTTGCGGGATCGTTTGCTACTCCAGCGATGGTGATGACGTCGTAGCGATCGTCCTCCAAGGCGTTTGGATCGGTTCCGCCTCGTAGGAGCGCGGCCAGAGTGATGCGTCGTTTGAAATGCGCGGCGACGTGAGCGGGGGTACGACCGTGAGCGTCACGTGCGTTCGGGTTTGCGCCCTTCGCGAGCAGCGTCCGAACGGCTGTTGCGTCCCCACGGGCGGCCGCGGCGTGAAGCCCTCGGTACGCCTGGACCTCAGCGGGAGTTGGCTTGATCTGCGCGCTGACTTGTGTGGGTGCGTCGACGAATGCGGCTCCGATCGCAAGGATGGCGGACGTGGCCGCGAGACGTCGCAGGCGGGTCGAATGGCGCATGCGCCAGTGTCGCGCCGCGGGGCTTACGTTGCCCAGACGAGTGTGGCCACAGTGCCAAGATGGCACCACAGCGGCACGCTGTGCTGTCAACGTGGCGCTGTGGGGTCAGTCGTCGTCCAACGGCGGGGTGTTCACGGTCAATGTCGCGCCAAATTGGGCTGTTTCGGGGCCACGCCGACCGATTTGGGGCCACAACGTTCGGGGCAAATTCCGTTTGCTGGCTGCAACGTGCGA
>JAYSSR010000055.1:0-31535 GCA_043720395.1 Acidimicrobiia bacterium | reverse complement strand
GTCGAGGAACGCGGACGTCTCGTCGACGAGCGCGCTCCGTCCGATGACCGCCTCCGGGTCGATGGCGATGGTCATCATGCTGTTGATGATTGCGCCCTGCCGGTTCGTGGCGTCGCCTGATACGACGCCGCCAAGCAATGCCGCTCCGAGCAACTCGCACACGATGGCGAGACCGGAGCCCTTGTGGTCGCCCATCGCTATCAACGCCCCCTGACGAGGCGTCGCAAAGATTCCCGCCGGGTCGGTCGTGACTCGCCCCAAACCGTCGAGCAGCGTCCCCGCTGCGACCTGCACACCCTTGTTCAACGCCACCCGCGCCTTGCCCATCGCGATCTTCGACGTTGCCATGTCGAGAAGCACCGCCGGCCGATCGGCGGCCCCCGGGATGGCGACGCAGAACGGGTTCGTGCCGAAGCGGGCCGTTGCACCGCCGAATGGAGCGACGAGCGGCGGGTGCCCGGCAACGTTCGCGAAGTGGATCGACGCGAGCCCGGCCCGCGCGCACTGCTCGCCCCAGTGTCCGATACGTCCGATATGGAAACTGTTGCGCAGGCCAACCAGGGCGACCCCATGGGCCTTCGCGCGCTCGACGGCCAGCGTCATCGCGGCCTGACCCATGACCTGGCCGAACCCGGAGTTTCCGTCGAGCACGACGAGTGGGCCTGAGTCCACCACTGTCGACGGTGATTGATTCACGTGCAGCTTCCCCGCTCGTGCACCGAGGACGTAGGCGGGCAGCATGCCGACACCGTGGGAGTCGTGCCCGGCGAGGTTGGCAGCGACAAGCTGATCGGCAACGAGTCTTGCCTCTCGCAGCTCGCTTCCAAGGCCGACGCAGACACGTTCCACAAACGTGTGGAGCTGGCCTGGGTTGATCGTGATCATCGGGGGACCTCGGTTCTCGTGGGACGCCAGGCTGCCCGCAAGTCCGTTCCGCTGGCAAGTGCGGGACGAGGCTGGTTTGGCCAATGGCGGCCGAGCGAGGGATCATGGCCCGAGATGAACATTGTTGAAGAGCAGAAATATGTGCCCGCCGACCCGATCGTGACGCTGTCCGACGGGCACCCGACACGGACCAATCGCACGATCATCGGCGCGCTCCTGGTCGCCTTGCTGCTTTCCGCACTCGACAACACCATTGTCGGTACCGCCATGCCGACGATCGTTGGGCGTCTCGGCGGATTCGAGAGCTACGCCTGGGTCACCACGTCGTACATCGTGACCTCGACCATTGCGACGCTGATCCTCGGCAAACTGAGCGACCTCTACGGGCGGCGTCGGCTGCTGTTGATCACGATCGCGATCTTCCTCTTCGCATCGGTCCTGTGCGGCGCGGCGCAGTCGATGCCACAGCTGATCTCCGCTCGGGCGTTACAGGGAATCGGCGGTGGCGGCATTTGGGGTCTCACGTTTGCCACGGTTGGCGACATCGTGCCGCCACGTGACCGTGGGCGGTACTTCGGGCTCTTCACGGGCGTCTTCGGTGTTGCGGCCGTCATCGGGCCCCTTGTCGGTGGGATCATCGTTGACCACGTGTCGTGGCGATGGATCTTCTTCGTCAACCTCCCGCTCGGCATTGTTGCGTTTGCTCTCCTCGCAGTAGTGCTGCGTCTTCCGCCTCCGACCACGCGGCCCAAGGTTGACGTCCCGGGTGCGGTCCTTCTCACGGTCGGGGTCGGCGCATTCATGGCCGCGCTGGAACAGGGCAGCCGACGCTCGTTCTCAGATCGGCCGATCATGGCCGGATTCGTGCTTGCGGCTGGCGCGCTCATCGCGTTTGTGCTGTGGGAGCGACAGGCACCGGAACCGATTCTGCCGTTGCGTCTGTTCTCGGTGCCCGACCTCCGGACCGTGTTCGCCATGGGCTTGATGATGGGTCCGGTCGTGATGACCGTTGGGCTCTTCGCATCGCTGTACTTCCAGGATGTCCGGTTCCTCTCGCCGACTCGGGCCGGTCTCCAAAGCGTCCCCATGATGGGTGGAATGGTGGTTGGTTCCATCGTGTCCGGCCGGACGATCTCTGCGACCGGCCGCTACGAATGGCTCCCGCGGATCGGGTTCTCGTTCGCGATCATCGGCCTGTTACTCCTGGCGCGCGTGTCGATCGACTCGTCGTTCCTCGCGCTCGCAATCGGGATGTTCCTCAGCGGCCTCGGCGGGGGAATGGCGATGCCGACGATCAGCATCGTGTCGCAGAACTCTGCGGAGCCCCGCGACCTCGGCGTCGCGAGCGCCGTTTCGAACTTCACCCGCACGCTCGGCGGCGGCGTCGCCCTCGCCTTGTTGGGCGTGTACTTCAACGCCCGGGTCAAGGCCGGTCTCGTCTCTCGCCTTGGCACCGGGACCAGTGCTTCGGAGCTGACATCGCTCGTCCGCGAGCCGAAGAAGATTCAGACGCTGCCCTCCGAGAGTCGCGACGCCGTCATGTATGCGATCTCGACAGCGGTTGGGCGGGTCCTGTTCGCGTCGATGCTATGCGCCGTCGTCGGGCTGGTCATATCGTTTTTCTTGAAGGAGCGCCCCCTGCGGAGTGAGAGCGGGCTCGAAGCACAAGCGTCTGCCGGACATTGATTCGCAATGGCCGCCATTGCATCGCGCTTGTCGGTGCATGCTTTGCCGTAGGATTTGGTCATGGTGCGCCTTCGGACGGGAGTCGCTACGCGCCACGACGCGAGTGAAAGTGACAACACCGTTGTTGGGTCGAATCGTTGGTCGCCGATCCTCGCTGTACGCGTCGCGTTCGTTCTCGTCCTGCTCGCCGCCAGTCTTTGGACGATTACTCGCACGTTGACCGTTCGGCAATGGCCGCATCGGGTGAATCCGGCACCCGACCTGACCCACCCGGGACCATCGCGACTTACCGGTGCGGCGGTTCGTGTCCTCGAAGGCGATGGCATTGTGGTGAGTCCTGCTGTCCGACGCATGCTTGACGTGCTGCTCGGCAACTATGGGAGGCGCAGCGACTTGCGGGTGCTCTTCGGCAACGCCGACGGCAGCCCGAATATTGGGGCTCTCTTGAATTGGGCGCAGACGATCCCCGACTCCTCCTCGACGGAGCTGGTTCCGCATCTGGGAGCATTGGAAGAGCTTCGGAGCCGCATGGGATTTCTGCCGGCGAACGGCAAAATACTTCCGGTTCTGTACTGGGAAATGCAGAACCGCGCTCATCCATCGCAAGACGTCACGAAGCTCCTCGGGAGATTGGCTGATTACTGGGATGAACGCCCCGATGTTCGTGCTCAATACACCGTTGACGGTCGGGTGGATTTGCTCGCCTACTTGTTGCATGTCAACCGTATTGGCGTGGATAACCCCTGGTTTCGAAGGTTCCTCGACGACTCCATCCCGATACGGCAGGTCATTGCCGAGCTTCGACGGTATCGGTCCAAAGACGCATGAGGTCCGCGAAGCGCGTGAAGCGCGTGCAGCGCGTTCAGCGCGTTGATGGATCGGTCGACATCGGTAGTCCCGTCGACTTGGGCGGCCGAGGCCTCGGCCTCTTCGGAGCATTGGCACTCGGCCCGGCGTTCGCGCTTGCCTGCCTATCGGTCGGAGCGCACGTCGCGATGCTCGTCGGCACCGGCATCCGTGGTGGCGTCGTGGTTTCGGCATTGCTGGCTGCTGTGCTGGCCGTGATCGCAATCCCGTCGGTGCGGTCGATCGTTCGACGGCCGTCGCGGATCGAGGTGTTTGCCTTGTTCTCGGTCGGCGTGCTCCTCGTCGTGCTCTGGGATCGGGCGTTCTACCGGTCGATGACCATGCCAATCACCTACGGTGTCGACCAGGCCCATCACGGAGCACTGATCGCCTATTTGGCGATCGAGGATCACCTTCCGCTCCCGGACCGGCGGCTGATGGGTTTGGTGAACTACCCGATCGGTGCGCATATTGTCCCGGCGATCGTCAGCCGAATGTTCGGGGTGACGCCACTCGCGGCGATGTGGATTACTGCAATCGCGTCCGTTGCGATGATCGCTCTCTTGATCGCATGGGTTTGCAGAATCACTGCAATCGGACGCTCGTGGACCGGATTCGCCATCGCTCTGGCCGTCTGGATTGCGGGCTGGCGTCTCGGAATCGGCCTCGTTACCGCTGATTTCTATTACGCCCAGGCGGTCAGTTTGGTATTCGCGATTGCAGGGGTTGGCGTGTGTGTGCTGGCGACCCGTGGACTACGTCTGTGGCGGACGCTCCCTGTTGCTGCGCTCTTTGCCATCGCTGCGTATTGGTCTCACCCGCAGCAGGGCATCGTGGTGCCCGTTTGTATGCTTCTCACGTTGCGTCGGGGCTGGTTTGCGCGTTGCCGGTCCGCTGCGAAGCGACACCGCTTCATAAGTGCGCTGATCGCTTCGGTCGTTGCCTTAGCCACCTTTGCCGCGATCCGGATAATTCGAACGTCCGGGTACTTCACCCTGGGTGTCATCGCCGGTCGCGAGGAAGGCGTCACCGTGAAGCTGTCGGTGCAGACGTTCGGCGGCCCGCTTGTCGTCGCCTTGGCGGTCTATGCGAGCGTTGAACTCTTGGGTGGAGCGCTTAGAGGGAATCGACAGATGCGGGTCTTGTCCGGTGCCATCGGTGTGCCCTTCGGTTTCGCCGCCGGCCTCTGGCTCCTCCGAGTTCCGTGGATTGCCGGCGTCAACGTTACGCAGTACCGGATCGTGAAAAACATCTATCCGGCGTTCCCATTCCTGGCTATCGCGATCGGTGTTTCGGCCAGCAGCGCCATTCGAGCACTACGACTGCGGTTCGTCGGCCACGCTGACCGTGTCGGTATCCCCGCGGTGAGCGTGGCCCTCGGTATGGCGACGACGTTGGCTCTCGCGATCCGTCCGCCGCATCTGGCCACGATGACGACGCCGCTCGTGGACCGCGGCGCCTATGAGATCGCAATCCAGGCGACGCAGACGATCAATCCGGAAGATATCGGGCTCGTCGGCGACGGGATTGGCCCGTATGTGCTCTGGTGGATGGGTATTCGACGTCCGATTCCTTTCGAGGTGGGCGGGTATCCCGAGGTTCCCCGCTCGGTTCGCTGGAGGACATGGCCGGAAAGCGGAGGGGAGCATTACCTCATCGTCGATGCAGAAAATGCCGTCGAGTTCGCTTCGAAGCCGGGCGTGGAGGTACTTCGACAGCGTCGCGGCGCTGTTCTGCTCCGTCGCACCGGTGCATGAGCGCCTGACCTGACCTGAGTGTCCGAGCGGGACCGGAATCCCGGACCTGACATCTCGGAGATGACATCCCGCCGGGGACGGACGTAGGGTTTTGACATGTCGTATGCAAACGGACGAGCCATTCACGACGCCGACGCGCACCTCATGGAGTTGCCGGACTTTCTGACGGCGCATGCGGACCCGGACGTGCGCGATCGTCTCCCGCGTCTCCATTTCGAAACGCTGAAACCGGGTGAGGCGAGCCGCTTCGATCAGTACCAACAGCAGCACCGCGACCCCGCGTACCGCGCCGAGGACACGTCGCAGCTCATGCAGCGAAAGAACTACGCCGCGACCGGGTCATTTGTGGCTGACGACCGTTCTGCTGCCCTCGATCTCCTCGGATTCTCCAGCCAGTTGGTGTTCAACACCTTCTGCTCGATCATTTTCGCGACGCTGGAACATAACGTAAGTGCGCAGAATATCGACGTCGTCTACGGCGCTGCTCGCGCACACAATCGCGCCATGGCGGAGTTCTGCGCGGGCGACCCGCGGCTCCTGTCAACGATGTATCTTCCGCTCCCGGACTTTGGGCGTTCTGCCGCGATGGCCGCGGAAGCGGTTGCCATGGGTGCCGATTCGCTGCTCATCGCCAGCGCATGTCCGGCCGAGCATTCGCCGAGCCATGTCGCCCTCGACGCCGTCTGGGCAATCGCGCAGGACGCGGGCATACCGATCGTCTTCCACGTCGGTGGAGGTGGCGAGCTGCTCTCGCCGAAGTATTTCGTGAATGGGCTTCCGCCGGTGCCCGACTTCCACGGCGGTGCCGAGAACTTCCGAAGCATCGACTACATGCCCATTCCCTACTGGCCGATGCAGACCCTTTCGACGCTGCTCTTCGACGGCATCCTCGACCGTTTCCCACGGCTGCGTTTCGGTGTCATCGAGCAGGGCGCGAGCTGGGTTCCGGGTTGGATGCGGAACCTGGACGCCTGCTTCGGAGCGTTCCGCAAGAACGAAGAGCGCCTCCAACGGCTGTCCGCTCCACCGAGTGAGATCGTGCGACGCCAGATCCGGGTGACGCCATATCCACACGAGGACACGGGATGGATCATCGCGAACAGCGGGCCTGAAGTGTGCCTGTTTTCATCCGACTATCCGCATGTCGAGGGTGGGCGAAATCCGTTGAAGCGCTTCGACGAGAGTTTGGCGGCGAGCAACATTGACGAGGCCTCGGTGCAGTCGTTCTATTTCGACAACTTCGTCGATCTCATGGGCGATTCGCTGGTTCGTGCATGCCTACCTACCGTCGCTCCGGCGGGCACGCCCGCGGGAGAGGCGTCCCTACGGCAACAGGAGCACCAGTAGAATCAACGGCCCGCCCGAACACCAACCGAAGAAGGCTTCACACGTGAGCGACGTACGACCCAAGTCCCCGGCCCGAGCGCGAGGCATGCGCACGGACTACTGCGGTGACCTTCGCTCCGCCGACGTCAGCCGGGAGGTCAGCGTCTGCGGGTGGGTCGCGAATCGCCGTGAGCACGGCGAGCACCTGGCGTTCGTCGACGTGCGTGACCGGACCGGCTTGATCCAGTGCGTCGTAGATGGCGCGGCGGACCTGCGCAAGGAGTACGTGGTGCGAATCACGGGCACGGTGACCGCCCGTACAGCCGAAACCCTCAACCCTGAACTGGCAACCGGCGAGATCGAGCTGAAGACGTGCACTGTCGAGGTGCTGAACGAGGCCGAGCCGCCGTTGTTCCCTATCTCGGAGCGAGAGGGTGGCCCCAGCGTCGACGAGAACCTTCGACTGAAGCACCGCTACCTCGACCTCCGACGCGACCGCATGCAGCGCAACCTGCGTATCCGCTCGAAGGTCAACCAGGCCGTTCGGAACGCGATGGATGCCCAGGGTTTCACCGAGATCGAGACACCGATGCTGATGCCGTCGACACCCGAGGGCGCACGCGAGTTCGTCGTGCCCTCCCGGTTGACGCCCGGCAGCTTCTACGCGCTGCCGCAGAGCCCGCAGCTGTTCAAGCAGCTGCTGATGGTCGCTGGAGCCGATCGGTACTTCCAGATCGCAAGATGTATGCGCGACGAAGATCTGCGCGCAGACCGTCAGTTCGAGTTCACGCAGCTCGACGCAGAAATGAGCTTCGTGTCGCAGGACGACGTCCTCGAATGCATCAGCGAGGCGGTGCTCGCGGCCACCGAGGTGGTCACCGGGTCACGTCCGGTCGACGTGATCCCGCGTATGACGTGGACGCAGGCCATGGAGGAGTACGGCTCCGACAAGCCGGACGTGCGTTTCGGGCTCAAGCTCGTTGAGCTCACGGACCTGTTCGCCGCTACGGAGGCGAAGGTCTTCCAGAGCGAGTGCGTGAAGGCGATCCGTCTCCCCGGCGGAGCGGAGTTGACTCGTGGCCGCATCGACAACCTGACCGACATGGCCAAGCGTTGGGGTGCGAAGGGCCTCGCCTGGTTCAAGGTGAAGGAAGGCGGCGAGGTCGACGGACCCGTCGCGAAGTTCATGACGGCTGCTGAACTCGCGGCAGTTCTGGCCCGGATGGAGGCGGTCGCTGGTGATCTGCTGTTCTTCCAGTCGGGCGAGCGCGATCTCGTGCGCAGCGTCCTGGGGTCACTGCGCCTTGAGCTGGGCAAGCCGCCGATCAACGAGGGGCTGTCGTTCCTGTGGATCGTGGAGTTCCCGATGTTCCACGGTCGCACCGAGGCCGGCAATCCCATTCCGGCGCACCACCCGTTCACGCATCCGCACACCGACGATCTCGACAAGCTCGATGCTTCGCCGTTCGATGTGCGCGCACAGGCGTACGACCTCACACTGAATGGTTGGGAGCTCGGCTCAGGCTCGATCCGAATCCACAAGCCCGAGCTGCAGCAGCGGATCTTCTCGCTGCTCGGCATCTCGCCGGAGGAGGCGCAGAAGCGCTTCGGGTTCTTTCTGAACCCCTTCCGCTACGGAGCTCCGCCCCACGGCGGCTTCGCGTTCGGCGTCGACCGACTCGTTGCGCTGCTCGCTGGCGAGGAGAACATCCGCGAGGTCATTGCGTTCCCGAAGACCCAGTCGGGCCTCGATCCGATGACGGGTTCGCCCACGCCGATCGTTGAGAAGCACCTCAACGAGCTCGGCCTCCGCGTCCTCCCCCCGAAGGCCTAACCCGCCCCCTACCTGCATAGGCGGGCGGGTTGCATCGGCGGCATCGGCGGCATCGGCGCCATCGGCGTGGGGTACGTCGTGCCCTTCGTCGCGGTACATCCGGTGCGCTTGCGGTACATTCGGGCGCGCTCAACGTACCGCGAACGAGCCGGATGTACCGCGACCGGGCTGGGTGGCTGGTGGCCCGACCGCTTGGACGCTTGCTGCCCAGGAAATGCGGCGACTTCGAGTGGCGCTGCGCGTAGGGTGGACCCGGATGATCGATGTGCACCGGCTCGGTTCGTTCATGCTCCTCGCGTTCCTGATCATTGTGATCCCGGGACCATCGGTGCTGTTCACCATCAGCAGGGGCATCGCCCTCGGCCGCCGTGCGGCGGTCGCTACCGTCGCAGGCAATTGCGTTGGCGTCTACGTGCAGGTGATCGCGGTGTCGATCGGGCTCGGCTCGATCGTGCAGCGATCGATCACGGTTTTCACGATCGTGAAGCTGGTCGGTGCCGCCTACCTCGTGTACATGGGCGTCCAGATGTTCCGCCAGCGGGCGGCCTTGGCGACCGCGTTTGACCTCGCGGTCGAACCGAAGACCGTGCAACGAATCGTGCGAGAAGGCTTCGTCGTCGGTCTCACCAACCCGAAGGTGATCGTGTTCTTCGCGGCGACGCTGCCCAGCTTCGTTGACCAGTCCCGAGGCAGCGTCCCGTTGCAGATGGCCGTTCTCGGTCTCGTGTTCATCACGATCGGCTTCGTATCCGACAGCTCGTGGGGCCTCCTCGCGGGCACGGCGAGGGTATGGCTGCGACGCTCTCCCAAGCGCCTCACCGCGCTCGGTGGCGTTGGCGGCCTCGCGATCATCGGCCTCGGCGTCCGGCTCGCGGTGAGCGGACGCCACGACTGAGACATGGTTGCGGGCCCCGGCTGCCGCCTCGCTTCGCCACCGGCAACGTGCCTCTCGCTTTGCTCGGGCGTTCGAGGCGTCTTTCCGTCGCTTGCGCTCCTCCCTGCCGCTCTCACACCTCGGCGGCGGTTCATTGTTCGTGCGGGGCCCGGCTCCGCGTCGCTTCGACGAGTGACGCCACAGCGCCGATTTGCGGCTACAGCGTGGCGCTGGGCGGCCAACGTGGCGCTGTAGCCGCACTCTTAGCGGACGAGCGGGCAAGGGGAGCCTCAGAGGATGGCGTAGGTGAAGCACCAGAGCAACGCGGTCAGGGTGAGGCCGTTGTCGACCTTGCCTTCTGCCATGTCCGCTCGGATCTGCGCCAAGGGCACCCACGCCACGTACTCAGCCTCGGACGGATCGCTGGGCTCGCCGACATGGGACGCCGCGTCGCAGGCGAACAGCACGAACTGATGGTCTCCGACGCCACTCACGGGCGAGTAGTCGACGAGATGTCGCAGGGGAGCGCTGCACTCCCAGCCTGTCTCCTCGAGTACCTCGCGAGCGGCCGCCTCCTCAGCCGATTCCCCCGGGTCGATCTTGCCCGCCGGGACCTCCCAGCCCCACCGGTCGGTGATGAACCGATGACGCCACAGCAGCAGCACGCCCCGCTGAGCGTCGTGGACGACGACTCCCGTAGCGGGCGCGGGCATTCGGACGACGTGGTGGTCGAATCGCTTGGCGGGAATTGAACCGATGGCCGGGATCTCGACGTCGGTGACGACGAGGTTCACCCACTCGCTCTCGTAGATCGGCCGTTCTCCGTGGATCGTCCAACGCACAACGTCACCGTAGTTGCCGGACTTGCTCGCGACCTTGCTCGCGACATTCGTGGAACGGTGACGAACGGCCGAACTCGCATGCGACCGGCCCGACGTGCGAGCGTTGCACCATGACCGCAATCCTCCGCACCGACGACGGTGCCGTGCGCACCCTCACGCTCGACCGTCCCGAAGCCCTCAACGCGCTGACGCCCGCTCTGCTGGCCGAACTTGCCGACGCGCTTGGTGGGGCGGCGATCGACGAGACGGTCCGCGTCGTCGTGCTCACCGGCGCGGGTCGTGCGTTCTGCGCCGGTGTGGATCTCAAGGCGCTCGCCGCCGGGCCGATCGAAGGCGGCAACGTGTCGGGTGGCCTCAACGGTCCCGCCCGTCGGGTCACGACGCTGCTCGCAACCATGTCCAAGATCACGATCGCGAAGGTGAACGGTCACTGCTTCACCGGTGGACTTGAACTGGCGCTCGCATGCGACTTGATCGTCGTCGCGGAGGAGGCAAAGTTGGGCGATACGCATGCGAAGTGGGGCCTGCGTCCGACCTGGGGCATGAGTGCCCGCATGATCCGGGCAGTGGGCGTGGCCCGAGCCCGCGAACTCACCTACACCGCTCGGACGTTCTCCGGTCGGGACGCGCTCGACTACGGCATCGCGTCGCACTGTGTCGCTGCAGCTGAACTCGATGCGACGGTTGCGACGCTGGCCGCGTCGATCATCGCGAACAGTCCTGAAGCGCTGGCGGCCTGCAAAGACCTGTATCTGCACAGCCAGGACCGTGGACTCGGCGACGCACTGCAATTCGAGTACGACACGCAGTACCCACTCTCGGGCGCCGGTGACCGGCTCGGAACATTCGGCAAGTCGTAGCCAGCCTCTGAGGGCGGGCAGTCTGGGGACGGGACACCTCGGACGTTGTGGCCCCAAATCGGTCACTGCGGCCCCAAATCCGGCCGAATTGGGGCCACGCCGACCGATTCGGGGCCACGACCTCGGACCCTGCGACCTGACCCTGCGACCTCGACGCTGTCAACCGACGATCGCTGTCCAGCGCTCGTCGGTGAAAGCCTCGGGTCCCGGCACTTCCGGACCGATCATCACGATGGCGCGGGTCAGACCCAGCTCCGGTCGAGCGGCGACGCGCTCACGGGCACGCACGCGGCGGGCTCGCGCCTCCGGGCCGAATTCGTTCGCGAGAACCGACTGGAGGTGTGCGGTATAGCGCAAACGGTGCATCCGTTCGCGGCGCTCCTCTGCGTAAGGCATCAGCGCGGCGGTTGACCAATCGTCCACGGACAACAGCAATTCGCTAAGTACACGTATATCTCGCATTGTGATGGCGAGGCCCTGGCCGGTGATTGGATCGTTCCAGCCGGCAGCGTCGCCGATGAGCACGACGCCAGGTGTCATCGGAACGTCGATCCACGCATCCTCGTTCGCGTACGTGGCACAGGGGCTCACGGGCGTCGCCGCTCCGAGGACCTCCGCTCCGGGGAGCGTCGTCAGTCGGGCAAACGTGTCGACGAAGCGCTGCGGACCACGCGTGCCGCTGAAGCGGTGTCGATCAGCGAGTTCCCACCCGAGGTACAGACGCACGCGACCCTGACCCTGTGGGAACGCGAGGTAGTGAACGTCGTCCTCGGTTCCGGTGGCTTCGAGGTCTTCGGGCCACTGGTCGGCCCCATCGACGAGCAGGCCGGAGAATAGGTGATGCGGGGCGTCTCGTTGCAGCTCAAGGCCGATCTGCTGCCGGACTCGGGAGTTGCGCCCGTCCGCACCCACGACAAGTCGACTCGCCACGACGTGTGTCCTCCCGTTGTGCGTGAACCTGACCTGCGGATGCTCGCCCCCCGTTACGGTCACGTCTGACACCGGTCGTAGCACTTTGGCACCTGCCGTTGCCGCGGCTCTGAAGAGGGCCTGGCAAGCGTCGGGATGTCGCTGTGTGAGTGGTCCGGGGACGCCAGGCATCAGGGCCGCGAGTGTCAACACCTCGCGTTCGGACTCCTCGGTGGTCCGGGTGTCGTCGTAGCTGATGTGGCGGGTCGGGGAGTGGCCGCGGGCGGCTCGGATGTCGGCTTCCAGGCCGACGCGGCGGGCGTCGAGGACGCCCCACCCAGCGATCCATTCGCCCTTCGTGCGATCGGGGAACGTGTCGGTTGCTTCGAGTACGAGGCAGCGCAACCCCTTCCGGGCGAGCACCGTAGCGAGCCCGGACCCGCCAATTCCGCCACCGACACACACGACGTCGTAGGTCGCTGTGATACCGCTGGCTTGGTCGTCCTGACGCACGGTGCTACTCCATTGCTCTTGGCGTGGCGGGCACTCTACGTCGCGGGCCACGGTCCGGGCTGTCCTTCCGGTCGCGGTACGTCCGGTCCGTTCGCGGTGCGTTCGGGCGCACCGAATGCACCGCGGAAGCACCGGATGTACCGCGACCGGTTGGCTAACGTCCACGGCCGGACCGGCTACACCGGTCGCACCGTTCCGATGACTCCGACCCCTTGCAGCCGAGGCAGACAATGGCCCTTCCCGACATGCGACACCTCACCGTCGACTTCGACGTTCCCACCGAGATGCGCGACGGCACCGTGTTGCGCGCCGACGTCGTGCGGCCCGCAACCGCCGAGCCGGTACCGGTGCTTCTGATTCGCAATCCGTACCCCTCGATGGTCGCTCGACGCCAGCTCGACCAGTTCCGCGCGGCCCGCATGGGGTTCGCCGTGGTGAGTCAGGCGGTGCGGGGGACGGGCGCGTCGGAGGGTGTCTTCGAGCCGTGGTGCCATGAGCAGTCCGACGGTGTCGACACGATCGCGTGGTGCGCGTCGCAGTCGTGGTCGAGCGGCGCGGTCGGCACGTACGGGAACTCGTACCTCGGCCACACGCAGCACTATTCGGCGAGCGGCGCGCCACCCGCGCTCAAGGCGATGAGCCCCGGTGTTGTCCCCTCGGACCCGTATGACCTGACGTACAAGGGCGGCGCGCTGTGCCTTGCGTCGTCGATGTTCTGGGCGGTCTCGCAGGCTGGCGGGCGGCTGTTTCGGGCGCAGGCCGGTGGTGCCGACGTGCAGCGCGAACTCGGTGAGTTCGGCGCAGCGATGGCGAACATCTGGTCCCTCTACCGCACGACCCCGCTGAGGGATCTGCCGCTGCTCGCCGAGAACTTTCCGTCGTGGCAGGACTGGCTCGACCACCCGACCAACGACGAATGGTGGCGTGCGGTAGCGGTCGGCGACAGGCCAGCGGCACCGAGCTACTACTCAACGGGCTGGTGGGACCTGTTCCTTCGAGGCTCGCTCGACGAGTTCGCCCGTGAGCCGCGCCACCCCTCCTCTCGAATGACCATCGGTCCGTGGAGCCACATGATCGACGGCAGTGCGCACGGCCAGATGAACTACGGCGCGTCGGCGGCAAGCATGGCGATCGACCTCGAAGGCCGGCGTCTCGGGTTCCTCCATCGGACGCTGGTGCAGGGTGCGACAGAGCCCGACGGTCCTCCTGTGCGTCTGTTCGTGATGGGCGCGAACCGTTGGCGCGACGAGGACGCGTGGCCGCTCGCTCGTGCACGTTCCGTGCGTTACTTCCTCCAGCCGGGTGGAGGGCTCTCACCGGAGTCACCCGTGACCGATGCGCTGCCGATGACGTTCCTCTTCGACCCGCTTGACCCGGTGCCGACGGTCGGCGGACCGAACCTCGTGCAGGGGAGTGACGGCGCGTTCCTGACCGGTCCGCAGGATCAACGCTCGCTCAACACGCGCACCGACATCCTGCGATTCGTCTCGAGGTCACTCCAGCATGACCTCGAAGTCACCGGCGAGATCACGATGACGCTGCACGCGGCAACGTCGGCCGTCGACACCGACTGGACGGCGAAGCTGGTCGACGTATGGCCCGACGGTCGTGCGTTCAACGTTGTTGACAGCATCGTGCGCGCCCGTCACCGAACCGGCACGGACCGTGCAGAGTCGCTTCCACTCGGGGTGCCACACCGGTTCGAGATCGATCTCGTCGCAACGTCGCAGGTATTCAAAGCAGGGCACCGTCTGCGGGTCGACATCTCCAGCTCGAACTTCCCGCGCTTCGACCGCAACCCTGGCACCGGCGCGCTGTCGGCCAATGTTGGCGAATCCGAATTCGTAAGCGCGCATCAGACCGTGTTCATCGACGCTGAGCGGCCGTCGTGGATCACCCTCCCGGTCGTGGACGCGTGAACCCGCAGCTGCGACCGCTCGACCTCCAGTTCGCCGCGCACGCGCAGATCGAACTCGACGTGCCGCTGGAGCTTGGCCGCGTGCTCACCGGTCAGCGTCGCGTCATTGGGATCGCAGGCGGCCGGTTCGAAGGCCTGTTGTTGAACGCCACGATCCTGCCTGGTGGTACGGACTGGCAGATCGTACGACCTCTACCGAGTCCTGTAGGCCTGCACGCGGCGCTGCACGAGCAAACGTCGCGTCAAAGCCCGAATGAAACGCAACATCAATGACGGCATACGATCCAGCGTGTGCAACAGCTCAGCGTGATCGACACGACGTTCCTAGCCTCTGAGACGCCTCGGACGCCGAACCACCTCTGCATGACCAACGTCTACGACCCGTCGACCGCGCCCGACGGTCGGCCGTCCTTCGAGCAGATCCTCGCGAAGCTCCGGTCCTGTCTACCGAGCACGACATCTTTGCGCCGCAAGCTCGTGCGGGTACCGCTCGGAGTCGATCGCCCGTACTGGGTCGAAGACCCAGACTTCGATCTGGAGTTCCACGTCCGTCACCTCGCATTGCCAAAGCCTGGCGACTGGTCGCAATTCACCACGCAGGTCGCGCGCCTCCATGCCCGGCCACTCGATCTCACGCGGCCGCCGTGGGAGATGACGGTGATCGACGGCCTCGACAGCATCGACGGTTTCCCCGAGGGTTCGTTTGCGACGGTGTTGAAGATTCACCATGCGGCGATCGACGGTGTCTCCGGTGTCGAGCTGCTCAATGTGCTGCACGATTTCACACCCGACGCCGCTCAAGTCGAGGTAGAGGACAACTGGCACGCGGAGCCCGTGCCAACCGGGGTTGCCTTGCTGAGAAAGGCGGGACTCAACGCGCTGTCGAACCCGGTGAACGCCGTTCGGACGCTGGCGGCGAACGCCTCGCCGCTCGTTCGCGAAGCAGCCGGATCGGTCCGTGGAATGGCCCGAGGGCCGCGTCGGCCGATGCGTATTCCGCGCACACGTTTCAACGTGAAGATTTCCGCTCACCGAGTTTGGGAGGAGGCACGCTGCCCGCTGACCGACCTCAAGCGGATCAAGAATCTCGTGCCGGGCGCGAGCATCAACGATGCGTGTCTGAGCGTCGTAGGCGGTGCGATGCGCGCCTACCTTCTCGACCTTGACGAACTGCCGTCGGATTCGCTCATCACGATGGTGCCCGTTTCCACTCGGACGCCGCAGCAGGCTTCGTCCGGAGGCAACCAGGTGAGCATGATGCGGGTATCGATGCACACGGACCTCGTCGATCCGGTTGAACGGCTCGCCGCGATTCGTGAGGAGACGGTCACCAAGAAGGCCGCGCAGGATGGGCTCGCGATGCCGGTCCTGCTTGAGATCGCCCAGCTTGTGCCGGGCGCGCTCATCGGTGCGGCAGTTCGCGGCATGACCGCCTTCGGTGATCGTGCACCGGTCATGGCCAACACGGTTGTGACCAACGTCCCGGGATCACCGGTGCCGCTGTACCTGCTCGGCTGCCACCTCAAGCTGAGCACGGGCTGCGTGCCGCTCATGGATGGCATCGGCCTGTTCCACTGCGTCACCAGCTTCTGTGGTTCGTTCGCGTTCATGTTCACGGCCGACCGCGACCTGATGCCTGACGCGACCGTCTACCGAGGCCATCTCGAGCGGTCGATCGCCGAGCACGTTGCGGCGGCGGATCGTGCCGACGGCGCGACCACAACGACCGTGAAGGCTGTGCCTGCGAAGAAGACAAAGAAGCCGCGGGTTCAGTAGTGCATCGCCGCAGAAGTCCGTGGCTGCCACCTTGGCCTGAAAGCGACCTTGAGCAGGCGAAACGGAAATCGGCGACAACCACGGAACTTCCGATTGCGTGCACTAGTTGACACTCCCGTCAAGTATCCTGTGGGCGTGAAGAGTCGCACGAGTCACCCCGATCGAGTCGACCTCCGGGGCCTCGGTGCGCACTGGAGTCCGACCACGGAACTCGTTGGGCTCGAACGCACGCGCACGACCAACCACCGGCGGTACGGAACGATTACTCGTTATCGCGCCGTGCGAGACGACGGCGTCGAATGCGAGGTTATCCACGGACAGGCGTTACGCGACCGGTTGTCGCCCACGCAGTCCGCCCACCTCACGATCGGCACCGCGCCCCCGCTGAGCCTTGGCCCGGAAGGGCTGCTTATGCATTTCCTGCTGAAGTCGATGGACGCCGGACTCGACGGCATCGTGTTCGGGCCCGAGCGCAGCAACGGCGAGGCACGCAACGAAACCGCAGTCCGTGCCGCCGCGAGCGGGATCACGTTCCCCTCCACCGCGCGCGTTTCACATCAGATCTGCGACCGCCTGGCGAGAGAAACTTCGACCGATCTCGCCACGATGCTCTGGACCGGCGTCTCGTTGGGTGCCATCAAGGGCATCACCTTCGCAGCGACGGCCCCCGAACACGGGCGAACCATGGCGTACTCGCAGTTTGTGGTGCCCGCCTCGCCGAATCCGCAGCCATTTCCGACCGATGACGAACTCCGTCGGTTCATGCGCGAGGAAATCGGAGCGATGGCTCGGGTCTCGGCGGAGTTGCTCGCCCACGACATGCGCGATCGCATGTTCCACCTGAACCAGAGCGTCCTGCGTTCCGTGCGTCCGGGCCTGATGATGCGTTATGCGAAATCGGTCCCGCGTGACAGCGTCTCGAAAATCTTCACCGAGGCCTGGCGCAATGCAGTAGTGACCGGCGACGCTGGTGTCGCTGCGACTGCGCTACCCGCCGACAGCATCGTGACCTTCGAGCTCTACGACGCTGACGCGGCAGGTCCCGTCGCCGAGTGGCAGCAACGACTCGGCGAAATCGGCGGGCAGTCGATTCGCGTCGTGGTGAAACACGGCCATCACACCGATTCCCTGCGCCTCTCCAATCAGCGCGAGCGGGCGCGCCACATCGGCAAGATCGTCACGGCAGTTCGAGCGGGTACGCCAGTAGCGGAACTGCTCCACCCCTACGCGTGAAGCTCGGCCCGAGTGCCGTCGTCGAAAATGGGTCTATGATTTCGACCATCGATCCTCTCTCGTCGACCGGCCCTGAGCATTGGCTCTTCGACCTCGACGGTTGTCTCGTTGATTCGTTCGACGGCTCGCATCTACGCCCCCACGCGCGTGACCTGCTGACGAGGCTTCGGTCGAACGGCAGTCGGGTCGAGATCTGGAGCGCAGGCGGCGATGAGTATGCGGAACGCGTGGCGAAGCGGGTAGGCATCCATGAACTCATCGACGCTTTCTGGACGAAGGAACGCGGCCCGAACAAGCGGTGGACGCTGCCGTTCGAGCGCGCGTCTGCCCATGTCGTCTGCATCGACGACCAGCCAGACGGTGTGCCAGATGGGGTCGAGAAGATTGCGGTGTTCCCGTATCTCGGCCGCAACGACCACGACAACGTGCTGTCGCACCTCGTTGCACGCGTCGACCGCGATAGCAACGCACCACTTCGCCACTGAGCCACTGAGCCACTGAGCTACAGACCACTACAGCAGGAGCCTGTTCCGATGGAAGCGAAAACGATCGACCCTGAACTCATACGCCTGCGCGCTGCTCTCCCCGACGGCGAGTTCCGCTCTGAGTTCCGTGCGTTCCTGAAGGAGAACCATCCCGGACGCCCGCCGAAGGATCGAGCCGTCCAGATCCAGTGGCAGAAGGGCTTCAACGCGCTGCTGGTCGACTCCGGCTGGGCAGCACCGTCGTGGCCGATCGAGCATGGCGGGATGAACCTGCCGTTCTCGAAGCAGGTGATCTACACCGAGGAGTTCGCTCGGGCCAACGTCCCAGGACCGCTCGGCACCGGCGTCGGCATCGTCGGGCCGACCATCATCCAGTACGGCACGGAGGACCAGAAGCGACGCTGGCTGCGGCCGATGTTGCGCTGTGAGTTCGTATGGGCACAGGGTTACTCGGAGCCCGAGGCGGGCTCCGACCTCCCGTCGCTGCGGACCACGGCCACGCGAGACGGCGGCCATTACATCGTCAGTGGACAGAAGGTCTGGTCCTCCAGCGCCGACATCGCCGACATCATCTTCACGCTGGTGCGCACCGGCACACAGGAGGAGCGTCAGCACGGGATCACCTACCTGATCATCGACGCCCACGCGCCCGGCGTCGAGGTGCGGACGATTCGCGACATCACCGGTGGTGCGCACTTCTGCGAGATCTTCTTCAACGAGGCGCGGGTGTCGGTGGCTGATCGGATTGGCGAGGAGAACAAGGGCTGGGGCATCACGCGCACGAGTCTCGGCCACGAGCGGGCGGCCGGTGCCTACCAGCAGGCCACCCGCTACCGCCGCATTCTCAACGAACTGATTGAGTTAGCGCAGGAGCGAGGTGCGACCGCCGACCCGCTCACACGTCAGACGCTGGCGAAGATGGTGATCTGGCAACGCATCCTGGAGTATTCCGGAATGCGGACGATCAATTCGATTGTCGAACATGGCGAGCCCGGGCCGCAGTCGTCGGTCTCGCGGCTTTCAACGTCGTTGTTCGAACAACAGCTCCACGTAGTCGCGGTCGATATGCTCGGTGCCTACGGGCTGCTCGACCGCCGTGACCCCGACGCCGTACAGCGCGGCCGCTGGACGTGGGGCTTCCTCCGCACGAGGGCGTCCACGATTGGAGCTGGCACCGCAGAGATTCAGCGCAACACTGCGGGCGAGCGAGTTCTCGGGCTGCCGCACGAGCCCGACGCTACGAAGCGCAGCTCCTGACACGTGTGAATCAATCCTCGTAGACGTCCAGGAGCTGGAGGGCTCCGCGTCGCTGCTGCAGGAACACGAGCTGGCGGTGCCAGTGCGCCAAGGTGGCTGCTGCATCGCCGCCCTCGATCAGCACGAGCAATTTGCGATACGAGCGAACTGCACGTCGCATGTTTTCCTGATCGGACACGTACGCGGCCTTTCGGAGATGGCGGTCGAGCAGATCATGGAGGACGGTGCCAAGCACAGCCATGGTCGTGTTTCCGCCGCGTTCAATAATGGTCTCGTGCAACTCGGCGGCTGCGATGCCGAACTGGTCGCGCAAGTTCTCCTCGGCCGCGTCGTGGGCGCGATCGACGATGGCCCTCAGTGCGTCGAGGTCCTCGTCGGTGTGTTTCGCCGCGAGACGACCTGCCAGAGGCGGCTCGATCATCAGCCGGGCGTCGTCGATGTCGGCGAGGCTCGTCTGGCGCAGCTGAAGGACGATCGCAAAGGACTGAGCGAGTGTGTCGAGCTTGGGCATCGTCACGATCCCTCCACCTCCACGGCCGCGCTTGATCTGAAGGAGGCCCTGAGATTCGAGGACTCGCAAGGCTTCGCGCAGCGTCGTGCGCGCGATGCCGAACATTGCGGTGAGTTCTTCCTCTCGGGGGAGTTGGTGGCCGATCGGCAGCGTGCCGTTGGCGATCTGTGTGCGGAATCGTTCCGCGACGATCTCTCCGGCTTTGCGGGCGCGCGCAGACGGTGTGGTCTCGTCGGCCGGGAATGACCGCTCCGTTTTCGAGTTCGTCGAATCGGGCCGTTGCGCGACCTTGGCAACTCTGGATGCCTTGCTTGCTTTCACCGAGGAAACGACCAGGCTGTCGGGGAGAGCCCGCTTCCTGAGCGTCGTTGTTGCTACGGGACGGCCTGCGGTGTTCGAGGTCGGAGTGCGAGGGGTGTCCTTGGTGGCCATACGCGCCCGATGTTACGGCAGCAGTCTCGCGACGCACGTGCAGTGTTGGGAGCGACTCAACGCGTCGCGGTCCGACGCTGAGCCGACAGCTCGTTGTGTCGGGCGAACATCGCAGCGGCTTGCCGGTCGAGTTCCAGTGGCACGTGGGCGAACGTGGCGGCACCGGTCGCACGAGAGGGAAGTACCACGGTCGCTTTGGCGAACGCTGTTTCCGTCTCCCGTTGATTGACCATCGTCATGTGCAGATCGACGAGGTGGCGCCCGCCCTGCTCGCGTTTGCCGACGACCTCGCCGTGAAGGAACTGCGTGTCACCCATGTAGTTGAACTTGCGGATGGAATCCTCCATGGTTTCGATGATCGCATCGTCGCCGGCCCAGTCGGAGACCTGGTGGTAGAACCAGCATTGGCGCATCACCCCGTAGTCGTACGACATCGGATTCCCGATTGCCTTGGCCCACTCGGAGTCCCAGTGCAGCCGCTGTGCAACGTCGTAGATGCCGTTCTGGTTCTTGATGTAGAAGGGCGCGATGCGCTTGCGATTCTGGTAGCCGAGACGTGACGCTCGCAGTCCGTAGGGTACGAACCCGTAGCCGCCCGCGTGGAACGCAATGATTTCCGTGACCGTCAGCGGACCCTTGACCATCGGGGTGAGCGTGTCGCCGACGTTCACATCCTCCCAGTAACGCTTATCGGCACCCTGACGCTTCTCGCCGGCATACACGGCGTCAATGCGCTCGTAGTCCTCGTCGGTGTACTTCGCCGCCTCAATCTCTGCGTACTTACCCTTTTCTCTCGCTGTCTTCCGCTCGGTGAGGATCATGAGAATCCGGTACACACCGACCACTTCGCCGCGCTGATTCATTGCGACGTCGCGTCGGACCTGGATCACGGAGCGGTTCGCGAACTCCGACTTCTTGACGTTGAGGGACTCATCACCGGCGAAGGAGTAGATGCGGTCGCCGGGGTAGATCGGCCGGTACCACTCCCAGGTCCCACCCGACACGAAGACGTGTACGCCGCGGAACATCGACTTCGTCTGCGCCTTGATCTCCTTGGGGATTGGATCGCCGAGCATGGGCGACTTGATGTGCCCGGCCTGTGTGCCATGCGCGATCTGCGAACCCCAGCGGGTGCCTTGCCCGTAGTCATCGTCGATGTACAGCGGGTTGTCGTCGCCCGAACCCATTGCCCAGTTGCGAATGGCATCCGGGGTTGCCACCGAGTTCAACTCTCGTTGGTTGCTCGCCACGTTGAGCCCGAGCAGCAGCTTGGCCCGTTCGATGTCGTTGTCGGTGAGCTCGTACTGGATCGCTTTCTCAAACTCCTTTTCGAGGGCGGCGTCGACCTTCAAGGCGTCGGGGGTCTCGTTGGCTGCCATGAAGTGCTCCTTGAGGAATTGCGCGAAATGAGGTGCCGAATTTATCCGGTGGTGATGTCGGTCGCCGAATCGCGGCGGCCGCAGGCCTTGCGCTCACGAGATGATGGTCAGGCGATCGACACCCTGCCGCCAGGCGGGAGCGTGGCCGGATCGTGTTCGACTTTTCAAAGCCGGTAGCGAATTTCGGTTCAGATGTGGCACAATTGTAGCCATGACCACGGAAGCACTTCGGACGGTGAAGGATCGATTCTCTGAGTTCGTGGACCGCGTCGATCGCCATCAGGAGCGTGTGACTGTGACAAGAAATGGTCGACCGGCAATCGTGCTCATCAGCACCGATGATCTGGCGAGTCTCGAAGAGACCTTGGAAGTACTTTCTGACACCGCCGGAGTGCGCGCATTAAGGGCGGCCGACGCTGCTGTGGCCCGAGGTGATGTCGTGCGGGGAATTGATGCGGTTCGTGCGTTGCGGCCCGCGCGCACGTGAGCGAATGTGAACCGTACGAGTTGGTCGTTGCTCGGCCGGCGGCGAGAGCCATTTCGGAAGAATTGTCGGAGGCCGTCGCAGCGGCCGTCATCGACTTCATAACGAGTTCGCTGCTTGAACAACCACGCCGGGTCGGCCGTGAATTGCGCAATGAGCTCGTCGGCACGTGGAGCGCTCGGCGCGGAAGCTATCGAATTCTTTACACCATTGACGACGAACGTCGAGAAATTGTCGTTCGTCGGATCGATCATCGCCGCGACGTCTACCGCCCCTGACGAAGCGACGACGTAGATCACCTCTTTCAACATCGTTACCATCGAGGAATCTCATGACCACATCCGTTACCCGCGACACGCCGTTCTCTCCCGAGGACGACTGCTATCACGCAATGTCCGACAATCCGCTCGATCTAGAAACGAACTGGTGGTGCATCAACGTCCCGGAGCGCCGGATCGGGGCGTGGGTGCATGCGGCCTACAAGGCCAACCTCGGAACGGTCACGTGGCGGATCTTCGCGTGGGACGACCGCGGCGCAGACCCCGCTCGGCTCGCTTACTACCGCAAGGGCGAGGACGTTGCCATGCCGACCAATCCGGACCTTCGGGACATCGAGTTCCCCGGTGGCGGGTACCGCCTCAAAATGCTACGTCCGCTTATGGACTTCCACATCGACTACTCCGACGCTGACCGAGGGTTCGGTTTCGACCTCGAATTCCGCGCCGTGCATCCGCCCCACCGCTTTACGCCGGGCGAGGCACCGTGTCTCCACAACCCGCACATCGACCAGCTCGGTCGATTCACTGGGACGTTGACCCTTCGGGGCGAACGCATCCCGGTCGACTGCGTGTCGGTTCGAGACCGCACGTGGGGTCCTCGGGAGGGTGCACACGCGTCGAGCCAGAAGGCGGAGTACGTGCGCAACGAAACGGTGGTGCGCAACCCCGGTGGAGTGCGCTGGCGAGAGATCGAGCGCGAGCGTGGGCGCGGGCGCATCCAGTACATATTCGGCCACACGGCCGATGCGCGGACGGGCTTCCTCAGCTTCGTGCGTCCACAGGACGGCGATGCCAAGGGCTGGTCACCGCTCAACATGGGTTGGCTGCTGCGTGACGGCGAGTTCCAGCGTCTCGACAAGACGCAGAGCGCAATGCGCAGCTACCGCGATCGCGACACCGGGTGGAGCCAGCACATGGACGTGCGTCTGGTCGACGAGACCGGACGCTCGATGGAAGCGGAAGGTTTCGCGGTGAGTCACATGTGTGAGCACGGTTCCGGCGCGAACGCGCTCATGCGCTGGGAGTTCGATGGTCAGATCGGCTGGGGCGAGGATCAGGACGGTTGGCGGGTCGATCACTTCACCCGCATGCACGACGCTCTCCGGGCCGTGCGTCGGTAGTGGTTTTCGCCCTGGCGCTCACCTCGGAGCACAACGTCAAAAGCTGATCCGACAGCTGCGATGGCAATGGCGTGACGACGCTGCCAAACCACCCAATCGAACCACCCAATAGGTCGAAACCGCCATTGGGTGGTCCGATTGGGTGGTTTTGACGCTGCCTCGTCGCGGCGCGTACCGTGCCGCGACACCGCCGAGGTCGAGGACCACGACGTCGATCACCGTGTCGTGCCCGGGTCAAGGACGCGCTGCATGAGCACGAGGTCGAGCCATCGCCCGAACTTGAAGCCGATCTCCGGCATTCGAGCGACCTCCGTAAAGCCAAGCCGCTCATGGAGCCGGATCGATGCGTCGTTCGTGCCGTCGATTGCGGCGACCATCACGTGTTTGCCGTCCGTCGTCGCCCGCTCGATGAGCGCTTCGATGAGTGCACGGCCGACGCCCTGGCCCCAATACGCCTCGCACACGTGCACGGAATGCTCGACGGTGAACCGATATCCGGGCCGCTTGTGCGAGTCGCGGAAGTCGCCATACGACGCGAACGCGATCACCTGTCCGTTGTCCTCGGCAACAAGAACCGGGTTGGCCGCCGACTTTTGGCCATCGAACCATGCAGCGCGGTATTCATACGTTTCGGGCCACTCCGTCCATGACGCATTCGTGATCGGAATCGTCGCATTGACAAGATCGGCGACGGCGGGCATGTCGGCGGCGGTCGCGTCACGAATGATCATGCTGGATACTCCTGGTTCGGATTCCTCATCGGTCAGCCGTGATCTTGCCTCAAGGCGACACAGACGCCATGCGTTGTTCCCACACCAATGTGCGAATACCACACCCGGGTGTGGCGAGAATTCGCTCTCGTGTGGTTTCGCACAGCCGAAGCGGCCGGGCGGAACTGAATCGACACGCGCCGCCTCGATTCACCCGGTCGAGGCGTGTCGCGCAGTCCGTTGGCAGATCTGCAGTGCGTATGGCCTGCCAACGGGCTGCGAATCTGCCAACGGATCGGGGCCGATCACCCAGATCACGTCAGGACGGGTGGATGCGATACCGGATCGGCAAGGAGGTGGTGCCGCCGACCACGATGGTCTTGGACTGCTGCGGAGGCGAGGCGAGTTCGATGTCTGCCAACGCGGGAACGAGGGAGCGGAACACCGTACGCAGCTCCATCCGAGCGAGCTGCGCGCCAAGACAGAAGTGTGCACCGAAGCCGAACGCAAGGTGCTTGTCGGCATTCGGACGACCCACGTCGAATCGGTGAGGGTCCTCGAACACCGCCGGGTCACGGTTCGCCGCTAGATACGACAGGTACACCCAGTCGCCCTTTCGCACGGGCGTCCCGGCAATCTCCGTGTTCTCTGCGACGGTCCGCATGAAGTGACGAGCGGGGGAGACCCAGCGGATCATCTCGTCGCACGCCGAGTTCAACAGCGTTGGATCGGTCTGTATCCGCGCGAGTTCTGCTGGGTGTTCCACGAGCGCCTGCAGCCCGCCGGTGATCGAGCTGGACGTTGTGTCGTGGCCCGCGGTCGCAACAATCACGTAGTAGCTCACGGTTTCGACGTCGGGCATCGGTGCTCCGTCGATGAGGCCGTTCGCGATCAGCGTCGCGAGGTCCGCGCCGGGAGTGCTGCGTCGCTGTGCGGTGAGGCCGAGGAAGTAGCGGTAGAAGTCCTTCATTGCCGCGAGCATCGACTCACTCCGAGCGGCGGCCGAAGAGCCGGCCGGGCCAGCCGAGCCCGAGCCACCCGATGACGGCGGCGGCGTCGACCCGAAGAACTCCTGAGTCAGCCGAAGCATCCGCGGGTAGTCCTCCTCGGGCAGCCCAAGGATCGCGAGGATCACGGCCAGCGGGTACCAGACCGCAATGTCGCTCGCGAAGTCGCATTCGCCGCCAAAGCCAGTCAGCTTCGACATCATCTGCGCGCTGAGTTCATCGAGTCGCGGCTGGAGACGCCCGAGGCTGCCCGGCTTGAACCAGTCGGCGGTGAGCTTGCGGTACTTCGGATGGTCCGGCGCATCCATCTGGACCAGCGTCCGAAAGGCCGCACCCGCGGCCCGTTGACGCTCAAGATCAACCGCGCGGGCGAGGAACGTGTCGGGCTCGTTGGTGAACAGATCCGGGCGACGCTCCACGTCCATCACCGCCGCGTGGCTGAGGACCGCCCAGAACGGACGGAACCCATCGGCCGAGCGATCCACGTGCAGTACCGGGTTGCGGACCCGGAGCGAGTCGGCCTCGCGGTGCCAGTCCTCCAGATCCAGGAACCGTCGGGCGTTCGTGAAGAGATCAGTCACCGCAGACCCACTCGAGCGTTGCCCGCAACCCGACTAGATCCGACCTGGCTATGACCGCGTGAGGTTGCGTCACGGCTGTCGCACGCGGCCGTTTCGCAACAACCGACCCGGACGCGCCTCGGTCACCACGCCGTACCGACGAGTCACCTCACCGGCCACGATCGTGACGTCGTAGCCCGAAGCATCCTGCAGGAGTCGCGTCCCACCCGCGGGCAGGTCCTGAACGGCGTACGGGACGCCGAGTCGCAACGCGTCGAAGTCGATCACGTTCACGTCGGCTCGGGCACCTTCGACGAGCCGCCCGCGGTCGCTCAACCCGTACAGATCGGCCGGCTGCGACGTGAGGCGACGCACCGCGTCGGCAAGCGAAATGCGCGGGCCACGTGTGCGGTCACGCACCCAGTGCGTGAGCATGAAGGTGGGAATCGAGGCGTCGCAGATGAACGCGCAGTGCGCGCCGCCGTCGTTGAGACCGACGACGGTGTCGGGGTCGAGCAGCTGCTCATGCAACACCCCGTGGTCCCCCGACACGAAGTTGTACAGGGAGTACAGCAGCATGGCATCGTCTGTCGCAACGAGCGCGTCGTAGGTCGTCGTCTCCAGCGATTCGCCGTTCCGAGTCGCCTGCGCACCGATCGACCGCGATGGGTCCTGTTCGTAGTCGGCGTCGCCGGTCATCACGAAACAATCGGGGAGAACCGACCGAATGTATGCGAGCTGACGTTCTTCGGCGATGTCGATCGGTTCGTCGGCCTCGGAAAGGATGCGAGCCCGAACGTCGGGCCGTCGTAGCGCTCCCAGGCGAGCGGGAAGCGGCAGGTGGGCGACGCTGCGGTAGGTCGGTCGGGCCGTGAACGGATGGCGAACGTCCCAGCCCCAGATCACGCCGAACGGACGCCCCGCGACGAGTGGCGTGACCCGCGCTCCATCGCAGCGCCACTGGGCGGCACGTGCCATCTCGGCCCGCCAACGGTCCGGTGCGTCGTGGCATTGCAGCAGGATGAAGGTGGTCGGCAAACCCGTCTCCGCAGCGATATGGCCGATCCATTCGAACTCCGCCGACACTGTTGCGGCAGGGTCACGCGGTGCAAGTCCTGAAGCCGCAAACTCGAGAACGCCGCCACCGGCCGCAGCGACGGCGCGGCCGATCGCGAGGAGTTCGTCCTCGCCCGCGTACGTGCCCGGAACCGGCGTGCCATCGAGAGCACGGTGACCTACCGTGCGCGACGAGGTGAACCCGAACGCTCCGGCTGCGATGGCTTCGCCCGCGAGTCGTGCCATCTCGGCGATCTGGTCGGGAGTGGCGAGGCGGTTCTCGGAACCTGACCGTCCCATGACGTACGTACGCAGAGGACCGTGGGCCAGCTGCGTCGCAACGTCGACCGTCCAACGCCCTTCGGCGAGCACATCGAGGTACTCGGGGAAGGACTCCCACCGGATGTCCATGCCCTCCACGAGCGCAGCACCGGGAATGTCTTCGACGCCCTCCATCAGCTCGATGAGGTCGTTCTCGGCACCGGGGCGCACGGGCGCGAAACCCACGCCGCAGTTGCCCATCACGATCGTGGTGACGCCATGCGTCGTTGCCGGCTCCAACACGGAGTCCCACGTGACCTGCCCGTCGAAGTGCGTGTGGACGTCGACGAATCCCGGTGTCACGATTCGACCAGTTGCGTCGATGATCTCCCGCGCGCCCTCGTCGATCGTTGAGGCGATACGTGCAATCCGTCCGTCGAGCAGTGCAATGTCGGCGACGTAGCCCGCGCTGCCGGTGCCGTCAACGATCGTTCCATTGCGGATGATGGTGTCGAACATCGGACTCTCCTGCTCAGACAGCGGCGAGGGACGGCGCCGCGACCGTGACCCACACGACCGTCCCGGACATCCGCGGCATCCCGCTGATCGCGTCAATGTCCTGCGCGCTTATCAAATGGTTGACGTTGGCATCGACGTATCCGTGGGGGAGCGAGACCGTCCCCGGCGTGATGTGGTCGGTCACCTTGGCCAGTGCGCGCATCGTCCCGACGCTGGACGTCACGTCGACCGTTGCCCCGCTGATGACGCCGAGCGGCTCGGCGTCGGACGGATGGATCGTGAGTTCCATCGCCTCTCCGTCTCGGAAGGCGTGAGCGTTCTCCCGTCGGAGCTGACGGCGTGGGATGAGCCGCAGCCCGCTCGCGCCGGAGCGCCCGGCGGGTGCCGAGTCGAGCAGCGTCTGCGCTGCCATTTGCGGGAGGAGTGCAGCTGGCGCAACGTCCCACGCACCGTTCGGGAGAAGGTCGAGCGCCCAGTCGTACACGCCAATCGGCCCGACGGCGGGTGCCCCGTTGAGGGCCCGGAGGGCGTCGAGATCACCGCCCCGGGCCGTGCGGTCGAGCAGGTCGTCGGCGGTGACGGTTGCCGGATGGACCCCGCGTCCGATGGCGTCGAGACCGAGCAGCGCCGCGAGATCGGCGAGTACACGCCACGCTGCGTTCCGGCCGGCAGGCGGCTCAACGACCGCCGCCGTGTACTGCGAATACCGAGCGGGAGCGTAGAGGTCAAGTGCGGGAATGTCCGGGCGCTCAAGCTGCCCGTGGCAGGCGAACACGTGAGTTGCATGATCGCCGTTGCCGTTCTCGACGATGTCGAGCACGACAAATGCGTCGAGCTTGTCGAGCGCAGCGCGCAGTCGAACCGTGTCGGGAAGCGCTGTAGTGATGCTCGACCCGAGGACAATCAAGGCGCGCAGACGCCCGGCATCGATCTCGTCGGGGATCAGCGACGAAGGCCACTCGCCTGCCACGTTGAGCACGTCGGGCCGTGTCGGTGGTGAGGGCAGGTTCGGCGGAATCGCTGGCAACGTCGAACGTGCATCAAGGCACGTGAAGTAGCCAGGGTTGAACCACATGCCGCCGGGCTTGTCGAAGGAGTCGGTGACAATCATCAGCGACCACGCGAGCCACTCGACAAGATTTCCGGGAACCGACATGGAAGTGCCCGTACCCGTCACGACTGCGACCCTGCCCGCACGCTCGACGGAGTCGCACAGCTGACTCAGCATCTCGATAGGAAGGCCCGTGACAGCGCTCGTCAGAGCAGCGTCGTAGGGCGCGACGGCAGCGGCGAGCGCGTCGAATCCGTAGGCGCGCTGAGGAAGTGTTTCGGCGTCGAGCTGTCGGCGCGAAATCACGTCACGCACGAGATGTGCAAGCAGCGCATGGTCTGTGCCGGGTCGCAGCCCGACGTGGCACGTCGCCTGCGCGGCAGTTTCGGTGCGACGGGGGTCGATCACGTACACCTCGCCTCGCGCCCGAGCGCCACGTATCCACTCGACCGGGTTCGGAAATCCGGTGCTCTGTCCGTGAGAGACGAGCGGATTCGAACCCACGAGCAGGACAAGCGTCGACACGTCGTCGAGGTGCGGGATCAGCGCCGTTGTCCCGGCCATGAGCGATCCGACCATGACCTTCGAGATCGCGTCGACCGTGGCGGTCGAGTAGTTCTGATCGGTGCCGAGTTGTTGGCGGAACTTCCGTTGGACCAGCAGGGCGGCCGGGTCGATGAAGCCGCCGCCGCCCAGGAACATGCCGACGCTGCCCGCGCCGTGTTCGTCGATCACTCGCCGAAGGGTCTCGGCGGCGTCGGCGAGCGCATCTGCGTGGGGCACGGACGTAAGCGCGCCGTGCTGGCGGACGAAGCTCCCGGTGAGGCGTTTCGGGTCGTGGTGCAGCGCGCCCAGTGCGCGCCCCTTCGGACAGAGGTACCCGCGTGAGAGCGGGTGATCGGGATCGCCTCGCACCGCAGTGACGGTGTCACCCTCGACGGTCACGAGCGTTCCGCAGCTCGCGATGCAGATCCGACAGAAGCTGCGTTTGATCTCGGTCACGTTGTTGACACTACTGTCAGGTCGCGTGGAGCTACCTATTCAGTCGGACCCCGAAACCCGTGCAGTCATCTCCTGGCTTCAAGGCAACCTCGGTGGACAGGTGCAGTCGATCGCTCGCCAATCGAGGTGGCGTCCCGTATGGATGGTCGAGCTGGAACAAGACGAGGGCGTCTTGTCGCTGATGGTCCGCGGCGATCGCACGGATACGGACTGCACGTGGTCGCTCGACCACGAGATGCGCTTCCAGCAGGTGATGCACGATCAGGGCATCCGTGTCCCCAAGGTGTACGGATGGATCGACGACCCGAAGTCGTTCGTGACCGAACGGTTCACCGGCCAGTCCGACTTTGCCGGTGTCGGCGACGCTGACCGCGATCGCGTCGTGGACGAGTATGTGCAGGAACTCGTGCGCCTCCATGCGCTCGATGTCACGCCGTTCGCCGCGGCGGGGATCGACCGTGCGGCGTCGCCCGAGGAGTCGGCGTCGTTCGGACTCGATCGAATGTCGGCCATGTTCCGGGGACAGAAGCGTCATCCTGATCCGCAGATGGAGTTCTTCCTCGGATGGCTGCGGCGCAATCCGCCGCGCAGCCACGGACGCGAGTCGGCGGTTGTCTGGGACAGCGGGCAGCTGATGCACCACAACGGTTCGTTCGTGGGAATCATCGACGTAGAGCTCGGCCATATCGGCGACCCGATGATGGACCTGGCCGGCTGGCGGATGCGCGACAGCATCGTGCCGTTCGGCGATTTCGAGGCGATCTATGACCGGTACGGCGCACTCGCGGGAGCACCGGTCGACCGGGAGGCGATCCAGCTCCACCACATCTTCTTCACGCTCTCGAATCAGCTGGCGTTCTCGCATGCGCTCAAGGACCCGCCCGCAGGCTCGGACTTCGCGACCAATCTGCAGTGGTGCAACGAGACGAACCTCTACGCGACCGAAGCGCTCGCCGAATACCTGGACTTCGAGTTGCCGACCGTGGAGGTGCCACCGGCGCGTCCGACACGAGCAGCGTCCGGGTCGGCGCACCTGGCGCAAGTACTACGTACACTTACCGTTGACGACGACTACACCCGGTACCGCTTGCGCGGCGCGTTCCGCCTGGCACGTCACCTCCAGCGCACCGACGAGATCGGTGCTGCGGTGTTGGCGGCGGATCTCGACGATGTGCACGAACTGCTCGGTCAGCGTCCGCAGAGTTGGGAAGCGGCTGAGGTCGACGTGGAGCGCTACGTGCTCGAACACGCCGACGATCCGTCCTACGACGAGCCACTGTGCCGGTTCTTCCACCGCCGCAACCTTCGGGCGCAGATGCTGAACGGTCCCGAGGGTTCCGCCATGTCACGACACCTCCCGATCCAGCGGTTCCGCCGGTAGTTCAGGCGGCCGTTCCGCGTCAGCGGCCGGGCTCTCGGGGGAGGCCGAGGTTGCGCTCGCCGATGATGTTCTTCCTCACCTCGGTCGTGCCACCGGCGATGGTCGCGGAGCGCGAACTCAGGAGTGCTCGGACGGTGCAGCCTGAATGCGCGATTCCCACACGAGTGCACGAATTGCATCGCTTCACGTGTGGCGTTCGCTCGGCCGTGTGGCAATCGTTCATTCCGCTGGGCCGTTCGGCGGTGTCAGGGCCCGTGTGATGTCGAGCGGTACGAGCAGCGCCGAGATCCCCTTGTGCTTCGGTGCGGTCGGGTCAGTACGTACCAGCAGCATGCAGTGCGTGGCCCACGTGCCGATCGACGTCCAGACCTTCTGCCCGTTGACCGTGAAGCCGTCCTCGTGGACGTCGGCCCGGCAGGCGAGTCCGGCGAGATCGCTGCCCGCGCCCGGCTCGCTGAAGCCCTGACACCACAGCTCGCTCACCGAGGTGATGCCGAGCAGGTGCTTCTTCTGTTCGTCGGTTCCGGCCGCAGCGATGGTCGGTCCAACGTTGTTGACCCCGTACACCGAGATCTGACGCGGGCAGTCAGCGCGCGCAAGTCTCGGCGTCGCACGCGATCTGTTCGGCAACGTCGAGGCCCCGTCCGCCGATCTCGACGGGCCACGCTGGCGCTGTCCACCCGTCATGCTTCTGGCGGAGCGCCACGTCGGTATGAGAATCTCGCGGTGGGTCTGGCTGAGCTCGGCACAACTTGGTGTTGTGTGCCCGTGCACAGGATTGA
>JAYSSR010000054.1:0-31655 GCA_043720395.1 Acidimicrobiia bacterium | reverse complement strand
GAACGCACCGCGGAGGCACCGGATGTACCGCGACCGTGCAGTTGCCGCCGCGGATCAACCCGCGGCGGCCGCCTCGTCCGGCGTGAACGCCTCGTCCGGCGTGAACGCGTCGTC
Organism: Acidimicrobiia bacterium; assembly: GCA_043720395.1. GTDB lineage: Bacteria > Actinomycetota > Acidimicrobiia > Acidimicrobiales > JANYDT01 > JANOYY01. Next base: position 31,541 of record JAYSSR010000054.1, on the reverse strand, counting down.
GAGGCCCGACGCCGCCATGAGCTCCCAGTTCTCCTGCACCGGGTGCGCCAGCAGGATGAGGTCGCGCAGGTTGCCCTCGCGGTCGCGCACGTGGTCCTTCAGCAGCGCCTCGCCCTCGAAGCCGAGCGAATCGAACAGCCGAATCGTGGCGGCCTGGTCCGCGACCACCTCAACAATGACCTTCTGCAAACCAAGCTCGATCGCCTGAACGAGCCCCACCCGAGCGAGTGAGCGTCCGATCCCCTGACGCCGCCGCGTCGGGTCGATCACCAGACGCAGCTCGCCCACGTGATCGCTCCAGCCGACGAGTGGGATCACGGCGACGTAACCCACCACGTCGTCGCCGGACAAAGCAAGGAGGCGTCGGCTGCGGGTGTCGGCGGTCCAGCGCGGAAGCATGCCCGCCTCGGTCACGTCCTCCTTGAAGAACGTCACGTCGCCTTCGGGTAGCCGGCCGAAGAACGCTTGCGCAGCCACGAAGTCCGCAGCCGAGAGCGGCCGAATGTCGAGTGCGCCGCTCATCGCGCACCTACCCCGGCGAGCTGCTCGGACCGCGAAACGAGCCAGTCGGCGATCGCGGGCATCGTATGTTTCGACGCTGCTCGTCCGACCATCAACCCCACGTGGCCCGCCGGCAGGCGCATTTCGGTCTTGTCCGCCGAGCCGACGAGATCGATAAGTGGACTTACGGCTTCCGGCGGAGCGATGTGATCCTTCTCCGCGAGCACAGACAGGAACGGGATCGTGATGTCACGCAGACTGACCTTGCGCGCGCCCATTCGCACGGTGTCGTTCAGCAGTGCATTGTCCCGATTGAACCAGCGAATCATTTGCCGCATTGTGGCCCCGGGGAACGGGATCTGATCGCGGGACCATCCGGTCATGGCCTGATATGCCTCCATATATTCGTCGTTCCACATGTTCTGCCAGAGGTTGGCGTAGCCCGCGACGTCGCCGGTGGGCTTGAGCATCCGGAACGAATTGAGGATCGAATCGGCCGGTACGTTGCCTGTTTCGTCGATCATGTCTTCGATCTCGAGACGACCGTTCGACGTGAGTGCCGTCATCGGGCCCATCTTCGTGTAGTCCACTGGAGTTGCCACGCACGCGAGGTTGCGGACCGGCGAGTCGGGATTGCCCGCGACGTGCAACAACGCGAGCACGCCACCGAGGCAGTAGCCCAGCATCGTGACCGAGTCAGCGTCGGTCTCATCACACACCGCATCGACGGCGCGATTCAGGTAGTCGTCGCAATACGTTTCGAAGGTGTTCTTCGCGTCCTGCTCGTCGGGGATACCCCAATCGAGGAGGAACACGTCGAGGCCCTTGCCGAGGAGCACCTCGACGAACGAACTTCCGGGCCGTAGATCGAAGATGTACGACTTGCTCACGAGGCTCATCACGAGCAGCACCGGCGGGCTTGCCGTCCGCTGCTCACTGCGGTACCGATAGAGCCGCACCTTTTCGTGGGCCCACACTTCGTCGCGTGGCGTCTGACCGACCCTCACCCTGTCGATACCGGCAAGATGCTTGATGCCGTTGCGAGTTCGCAGGACGTTGCGTTCGACGTCGCGTCGCACGCGAGCGGCGAGCTCCACGGGGTTGAGCGGATTGGCCATCGGTATTCCCTTCTCCGCAGCGGTGGTTGGACGCCGAACGGTGAAGCGAATCGTACGGCGCAGCGTCGGCACCCGCACGTAGGGCATTAATGCATTCGTCCTCGGGGGATGCGAAACGTGAGAACCAGGAGCAGGAGTGCGACCGCCGCAGAAGCGAGGAACACGATCTCATACGCCCGCTGGATGCCGAGGACGTTCTGAGCACCGTCGAGATGTGCAGCAAGAACTGTCCCCATAAGGGCGCTCACCACGACTCCACCGAGTTGCTGGAACACCTGGCGCAGCGTCGAGGCCTGCGCGATCCGAGACGCCGGAATCTTCGAAAGGGCAACCACGACCGTGGGCCCGAGGTAGAGGCCCTGCCCGACCCCGTGCACAAGCATCGACCCGATGATCACCGCCGTGGAGGTTTGCGGACCCCACTGCGAGATGAGCACGCAGCCGACCACCAGGAGGAGTGCACCCGCAATAAGGGGCGCACGCGGTCCGCGTCGATCGACCACCCATCCCGAGAACGCCATACCCACGGCCGTCGCCGCCGCAATCGGAAGGAACAGCAGCCCGATGTGGGTGGTCGAGTAGCCGCGAACGTCGGCAAGCTCCAGGGGAACGAAAACAACTCTGGCAATCATCGTGCCGGAAGCGAGCCCCGTGAGGGAACTTCCGATCAGGAACCGCGGCACACGGACCAGGCTGATATCGAGCAAGGGCGCGCTGACCCGAAGCGACCTCCGCACGAATGCGATGAGCAGTCCGCAACCGACGACGACGGCACCGATGGTGATCGGTGACGTCCAGCCCCAGACGCGTCCACGCGAGAGCGCAAGGATCAAAAGGCACAGGCCGGGTGGGCCGAGGGCAAAGCCGACGGTATCGAGGCGCGCCTCAGGATCTCGGGGATCGACATCAGGAATCGCGCGCCACGCCAGGATCAACGCGACGATGGCGAGCGGCGGGATACCGAGGAAGACCCAACGCCACGAAAGGTCGTCGGCGACTTTGCCCCCGACGCTCGGCCCGAGTGCCGGCCCGATGACGGCGGCAATCGACCACATTGCAATCGCCCAACCACGACGCTCCGGCGGGTAGACGCGCGTCACGATCGTCATGCTCACGGGGATCATCGGCGCGCTTACGATCCCGACGAACGCGCGTCCTGCGATCATCGATGACAGGTTCGGTGAAGCGGCAACGACCAGCGATCCAACGCCGAAGCCCACGATCGTGACCAGGAACGTCCGACGGGTCCCCCACTTCGCCGCGAGCCAGCCCGACACGGGCATCGAGACCATCGTTGCGAGCAGATAGGCAGTCACGACCCAGGTGACCTCGCTGCCGACCCCGAACTCGCTGCGAACGTGCGGCAGGGCGACGTTGACCGTCGATGAATCGAGCGTCAGGAGGAACGTCGCCACGATGACGGCGATCAGGGCGGCGTGCGGGCTCCGCTGATCTGCGGTTCTGCGTGTCGCTCGTTCGATCAACAGAACCCGCCCGGTGCATTCAAGTCATCACCGTTGGTGTCGCCGATCATTGCTCGTCAGCCTCGCACGGCACCGCTCCAGCGCACGAGTCCAGAGGCTGTGACTACGATCACATCGAGCAGGCCACCGAGGTAGACACCGCCACGCCGCTGCCTTGCGCTGCACCTCCGACGTTGGCCTCAGGTCAGGTTCCTGGAGTGACGTTGCCGACCCGCAAGGCTCGGAGCATTCGGATCGGCGAGTCCGGGTACCCGCTGATTCTGCCGAATCCGCGTGACCCTCGCCTGCACGTCGCCTCGGTGATTCTCACGATCCACGCGCTCGGTCAGACGATCCTCGGGTTTCGCGTGTCCGTGCCGCAGATCCTGGCGGCCATCGGAACATGTTTTGTGATCGAGGTGATCTGGACGTTCCTCCGTGACCGATGCATTGCCTGGCCAGCGAGCGCCATGCTGACCGGCAGTGGCGTCGCACTCATCCTCCGTCTGCACGACACGAAGGCGAACGATCCTTGGTCCTTCACGGGCTGGGACGTGTTCTCTCTCGTGGCGGCCGGGTCGCTGCTCACGAAGTACGTCATCCGTCGGCGTGGCGCTCACGTGTTCAATCCGTCCAACGTCGGTCTCGTCGTGGCGTTCCTCGTGCTCGGGCTGTCACGAGCCGAGCCGCTCGACTTCTGGTGGAAGCCGTTCGGCAAGCGGATGATCGTCGCTTACCTGGTGATCATTGTCGGAGGGATGACCATCGCTCGTCGCGCACGGATGACTTCCATGGTTCTCGCGTTCTATTCGACGCTCGCGTTCGGTCTCGGCGTGCTGGCGCGGTCCGGACACATGATGCTCAGCCCGTGGACGCCGGCGCCCGTCGGTGGACTGCACTACTGGTGGGTCGTCCTGACCTCACCGGAGACGATGATTTTCGCGCTGTTCATGGTGACCGATCCGCGCACGATCCCGTCCCAAACCCGGGCCCGGATCGTTTACGCATGCGGCGTTGGCGCCGTGTGCTGCGTCCTCATGGCGCCGCAGCGGACCGAGTTCGGGACCAAGGTTGCGCTGCTCGGCGGGCTCGCTTGCTGCTCGGCCGCACGGGGCATCTGGCTGCTGGTTCAGGACCGGATCTCGAGTACGCGGCTCGACCGGTCAACCCGGTTCAACATCGCAGGCTCGCGTTCGTGGGCCTGGGACTCTCGGCACCGGTGATCTTGGCAACCAGCGTTGCCTTTGCCGGGACCAACGCTCGAACGATGTCCTCAAGTCTTTAGGGACTCCCTGAACCGTCGAGTGTGGCCCTCGCCGTTCTGCGGCCGGACGGTTCGACGCTGCCGACCGTGCAGATCACTCAAGGCGCGACGACGCTTGACGCAGAAGCGGTGCGAGACAGGCAACAGCTGGCACAGACGTTGAGCTGGATACTGGCGGTGGAAGGCCGGGCCTTCGCAACGAAACAACCGGACCTGCTGGCGTCGGTCGACTTCGGGCGACGCCTTTACGACCGACGCAACGAACTCCGGATTGCAGGGCAGGACGGTGAGGTCTTCCAGCGGTCCTTCACCTTCACTGCCATGAAGCTGATCGTGGTCCGCTCGGGTCACGATGGGACGCCGCTGCTCGGCATCCACGTCAACGCCGATGTTGCTGAGCACCGGCACTACGGGAACGAGGTCCAGACGGTGGAGGTATCGTTCGATCGGGTTTTCGTGGTCCGACGAGCGGGTGCGACTCGTTGGATGCTCGTCGATGAAGTCGCGCCACCGTTCAAGATGGGCAGGTTCGCTCAGTGAGGGTGCTTTCAACAATTTTCTACCCGGCACCGTTCGAGGTCCGCGCCGATCTTGATGACGCCCACCGTCGAGTCTGGGATCACGTTACTTCGGTCGGCCGATGGTGGACCGCCGAACAGCGCCGGAGCGTCGCAGCCGTCGTGTGTGTCGCTTTCAACGACGTTGAACCGCTCGCTCCCTGGATCCCGATCTCGGGTGACGCCACGAGGTGCCAACTGGTGGCCGACCGTCTCGGCGGACCTGCTGGCATTGAGGACACGGTCCTCGACTCCGTGTACCGGATGACGGCGCACGCGAGTTCACTCACCGAAACTTGGGTGCGCGAACGGACCGCCACCACGATGACCGAGCAGGCTTACGTGGAGCTGTGCGGCGTCGTCACGAGTGTGAGCGCGGTCTGCTCGTTCGCACGCACGATTGGAGCGCCGCTCCCACCGCTGCCACCTGCTGTCAACGGTGGCCAGCCCTCGCGTGAACTGGTCGAGAGCGATCGGTCATCTCGCAGCTGGGTTCCGGTGACACCGCCCGGAGCGTCGCGTCCCTCGGTGATCGAGGCACTGAGCGTCGCTCCCGGTGAGTATGACCTGCTCTGGTCCCACCTCGCTCCGGCGCAGTACATGTCGAACGTCCAAATGGCCGATCTCGCGTTCACCCGCGGCACGATCAGTCGACCGCAAGCCGAGTTGCTTGCCGGTCGGGTCGCGGCCCTGCGACAGTGCTTCTTTTGAACGGCTTCGCACGCATCGATGCTCCGTGCGAGCGTCCGACATGCCAGCGGTGAGGTGGACCTCCGCGCGATCACGGATGGCCGCACCGTCGACGCACTGCTGCCGCTCAGCCAGCAGCTGATCGACCTCGCCGACGCCGCCGTCAATGACGTTGAGCAGCTCGATGTCTCGCGGGGAAATTTGCGCAGCATGGCGGGTACTGCCGTGCTGAACGACGCGGCTGCAGTGATTGCCAACTTCGAGATGATGACGCGCGTCGCCGACACGACCGGCGCGGCGGTCGATGTCGCGAACGAGGCACGACTTGCACCGGTGATTGCCGCGATAGGCGTCGCCGACTTCGAGACCGCCCGCTGGGGCTGAGCGTCGGCGGGCTTGTATCAGCCGCGGATGATCTGCTTGTCCGGACGGACCTTGAACATCACGCGTCCCTGCGGCCCGATCGGGGCGGCGTAGGACTTGCCCGTGTAGCGCTGCGCGAGAAGTTCGATGTGTGCGAGCGCCTCGTCTCCGCTGACCGTCTCGACGACTGTTCCGCGGATTTCGGCCACGGTGAAGGGGCCCGAGAAGACCATGACGCTGACCCGCGGGTCGCGTGCAACGTTGCGTGAGAACTGACGTTGTGGCTCGCAGTTCAGCAGGATGTGTTCGCCGTCGTGATCGACCCACGTCATCTGTGACTGTGGCGATCCGTCGGGCATGAGCGAAATGCGGGCGGCGTAATTTCCACCACCCGCAAGGTCCTGGATTTGTTGTTCGAGCATGTGGTCGATCGTACCCACTCCTCGCGACGACCGCCTGCGCTCCCCCTACGATGCGACGGTGCTTCGCCCGGACTCGTACCTCCCCACCGGCCGTTCGGACGCCCTCGCAGGCTGCAAAAGCGAACTCAACCTGCGCGTCCGACTGTTCGCATGAAACTTCCCCAAAATCCATGGCGGATGACCGACCGGTCATTCGGCCTCGTGGTTGGCTTCACGATTTTTCTGATTGGTCTGGCGAAGAACTGGTCGACGATCCGGCATCCGGGAAGCGAGTGGGGCGACAACGCCGCCAACGAAATCTTGTTGGAACGGGCACGCGAGCTGCGGCTGCTTTTCGGAAATTACTCGCGCTTCGGATTCAACCATCCGGGCCCAGCGATCCTCTACGTCGAAGCCGCCGGGCAATTGCTGTTCCACAATCTCCTGCACTTCACGACGAACTATGGCGGCGTGTTAATCGGTGCGGCGATCCTCAACGCCACGATGCTCGGCTGGGCGGCACGACTGCTGCGATCCGCCGAAGGAGTATTTGCAGCAATCGCGTTCCTCGTTGCCATTGCATTTCAGGCGCGAGCAGTTCCAGGACTGCTCATTTCAGGGTGGTTCCCTCACCTATACCTGAGCGCATTTGCGTTGTTCACGGTCGCACTCGCGTTGGTCGCCGGGGCGCATCGCGAAGCATTCGTGCCGCTACTTGTGTCCAGTGGATTGCTCCTCCACGGTCACATCTCGTTTGCGTTGATTGTCGGCTTCCCGCTGGTTGTCGTGCTCGTTCTCCGACGTCGCGTGGTACTCGATTGGCTTCGCACACGTCGGACCGCCGTTATGGTCTGGTCTCTCGTTGCAGTTTTCGGTACACCGCTCGCGATCAACACATTCGTGAATGGTTCCTCGTTTTGGACGGCCTATGTGAACAGCCTCGGAGGCGCGAGCCACACACCTCGTACTGCACTCGATGAGGTGCGATTCGTCGCGTCGTTCTGGCACCTGTGGAAGCAACCGACCCTGTTCGGGATGACGTTGCTGGGGGGCGTCTTGGTGTCGGGATTGTGGCGCGCCAAGTTGCGGACGCCGAACGGAACGGGGACGTGGCTCGGAACGGTTTGCGGTGTGGGATCGCTGGTGTTCGCGTACATCCACTGGGGCGTCGATGACCTGAAATTCGTCTACACAGGCATCTTCATCGGTGGTTTCGCCGCTGTCACCATTGGAGTTGTCGCCGGAGTGGCGATCACCGATATGGCCGCGCACATCTCAGATCGCGCCACGCAGCCTCGATGGACCAAGTTCGGGCGCCCCGGTCTACGAAGTGGTGCCGTAATTCTCTGCGGAGCGGCTGCAGGGGTGTTGCTGTCGACCGCGGCTCCGAACCCAGATCGCGGCGCGTACTGGGTTCCCGCCGTACGGGCGGCGGTGCAGGCCGAAGTCGGAACGAAGACGCCGGTTCGGCTGCGGTTTGCGATCGAGCAGTGGCCCGAGGCAGCCGCGCTCTACATCAGCCTTCGCGATGCACACACTTCCGTGTGCTTCGAAGATCACTTCGGCGTGATTCTGACGGCTCGTACTGCGTGTCCGAACGCCCTCGGCACCGTCGTGACCGTCGCGCCCGCACCGGCGGGTGCCGGCCAACGTGTGCTCGGTACAACCGATCGAAACAGCGTCATACTTCGGCCGTCGACTCCGTGACGGCTGACTACCGGCGATGTAGCAACATGTTGCCATATTGGTGCTGCTGTTCTACTCTGTCGAGATGCTCAGGGGAAAGGCGCACGGGACGACGAGGTCAACGACGTTCAAGTCATCACGGCTCGGCCATGTTGCGCTGAAGCAGCGTGATGGCGTCGATGAACGAGAGTCGATCCTCGTGACTGAATCCTCGCAGCGCGTGTTCATAGAACACGTTGATCGGCTCGGCAAGCCGCACCCACAGCTCGACACCCTTCGCGCTCAGCGTCACTCGACGTTCGCGGCGGTCCGCCTCCCCTGCCGCCCGAACGATCAAGCCATCACGCTCAAGGCGGCCGAGCACACCGGCAAGGTTCTGGCGGCTCACGAGCAAGTATTTCGAGAGTTCCCCGACGGTCATGCCCTCATCGACCTGCCTACGCGACAGCGCTCCGAGCACGGACCACTGCGTAGACGTGATGCCGAAATCATCGAGCGCCCGCGTACTCATCGTCGCGAGTGTGTTCGCCGCTTGGAAGAATCGGAAGAACAGCCGATTGTTCGTCACATCTACGGCGAGTCCGGCGTTCTTCGCATTTCCATCTGCGCGCATATGAACCGATCCTACCTAGTCATCCGACCAACCTGAAGGGCAGCGTCAATGAACCCCTATTCCGACCCCAACATCACTTACGAGGAAATCCTCTATACCGAGGCCGAGGGGGTCGCGACCATCACGATCAATCGGCCCGAGGTCTACAACGCGTTCAGTGCGCAGACCTGCGAGGAGCTGATCCACGCGTTCAAGCGAGCGAGCGCCACGCGAGGCATTCGCGTGGTCGTCTTGACGGGCGCTGGCGACAAGGCGTTCTGTACCGGCGGCGACCAGTCGTCGAAGGACGGAGGCTATGGCGGACGTGGCGTGACCGGGCTCCCGATCGACGAGTTGCAGTCCGCGATCCGTGACTGCGACAAGCCGGTGATCGCACGGGTGAACGGGTTCGCGATCGGGGGCGGCAACGTCCTCGTGACGCTGTGCGACCTCGCCATCGCGAGCGATCGGGCGCAGCTCGGCCAGGTTGGCCCGCGCGTCGGCTCCGTCGATCCAGGCTTCGGCACGGCGCTGCTGGCCCGCGTCGTCGGCGAGAAGAAAGCGCGAGAGATGTGGTACCTGTGTCGCCGCTACAACGCGCAGGAGGCGCTCGACATGGGGCTCGTGAACGCGGTCGTGCCGCACGATCAGCTCGACGCCGAGGTTGCGCAATGGTGCAGCGAGATCGTGGACAAGAGCCCGACAGCGATCGCGATTGCGAAGAAATCGTTCAACGTGGACACCGAGATGATCCGTGGCCTGTCGTCGTTCGCCTTGCAGGGGTTGGCGCTGTACTACGAGACGGAGGAGTCGAAGGAGGGCGGGAACGCCTTCCGGGAGAAGCGCAAGCCGGAGTTCGGCAAGTACACGAACCGCTGAGCTCGCTCCTTCGGACGGGGCTGGAATCCGCGCGCAACGTGCGTGGAACATCCTCAGACAGCATGTAATACAGTTTGTCGAGGGAGCTGCCGCGCGGATTCCAACCCTGTCAAGAGGACTCGACGTGCGTCATCCGGTTCGGCGACTCGCTTCAGTCGACCCGATACACACGGCGAGCGGTGTCAGCGAACAACGAGGAGCGGTCCCCCGGCGAGTAGTCGACGGACATCCGCTTGTACGCGTTCCACATCACGGCGTACGAGAACGACACCTTGTCGACCGGGAAGTTCGATTCGAACATGCACCGCGATGCACCGAATTGCTCGACGATGAAGCGCATTTTGTCGCTCCAATCGGCCACGAGCCGATCAGACGTCGCAGGCAGGTCGCGGGTCTCGTAGCCGTTTCCATATGCGGGCATACCGATTCCGCCGAGCTTGACCACCACGTTCGGACACGTCGCAACCTCCGCGAGATCGGACCGCCACTGCGCGTGGATCTCCTCCCGACGACCCGCATACAGGCCGATGCCGAGCGGCGCACCGATGTGGTCGAGGATGATCGTCGTGCCCGGCACGGCACGGGCGAGCGCAACAAGCTCCGGCAGTTGCACGTGGTACAGCCACGCGTCGAACGTGAGGCCGCGGCGTCCGAGCAGTGCGACGCCCGCACGGAAATCGTCGCGCCCCATCAAGCCTTCCGTGTTCGGCTCTGTTGCGCTCGTTCGTGCCGCGCCGGCGGGATCGAAGGCGAGACGGTGGCGGATGCCGCGGAACAGTCCGGCACCCGCCGACTCGTGGGCGTCGAGGACACCGTCGAGGCCCGCGCCGATCGTGAGATCGCACGCGCCGACAATCGCTCCGATGCGCGCCTGCCCGGCCCGTTCACGCGACCGTGCCGCGACCTCCGCGACGAACGCAGTCTCGCCGACCTCGCGCAGATCGTGCGGCCCGTCGGTGCGGTAGGCCCAGCTGCACTCCACGAACACGGTCGCGTCGATGCGGTGTCCACTGCCGGTGTCAGCGTGGAGCTCATCGAGCAGATAGGTCGGCTGATAGCCCGGCCGACCCTGATAGTCCCAGAGATGGTGGTGCGGGTCGACAATCACCAGATCCGGCTCGACGATCTCCTCCTGCACGAGGGGAAGCCACGTTTCCGGTCGATGTTCTTCGTTGGGTGCGCTCACGTGGCCAAGGCTGACACGTTCGACGCCGCGGTGCCACGTTGCGGCCAGCGTCGAAAATTCCGAAGCCTCGCAGGCCGCCCGCCCGCGAGACTTCCCGCCATGGAACGGGTACACGGTGCCGAGGTGGTCGATCTCGACGAACTCGCTCGACTGATCGCGTCGGGTCACGTATCAGGCGACACACGCCACGGCCCTTTGGCAGGACCGCTTTGCGGGACGCGTCGATGTTCCCCACGAGGTCACCCTGCTGGTCGAAGTGATCTACCAGGCAACCGAATCGTGGTCGACTACGGCGACCGCGATGACCTCGTGTTGCTCGCCGCGATCGACAATCGCACCGGTGCCGACATCGCGCTTTGGGACGTTGACTGGCCGGGATCGCGGGTCGGCCACCACGTCGGCCTCAACCTCGACGCCGCCTACTCCTTCGCGACCACAGCGGAACGGTCTGCCGACGAGGGCGTCGTGCTCGTGTGGTCGAGACCGGGCGAGGAGAGCTACCGGCTCAAGATCAAGCATCCCGACTACGTCGCTCGTCATTCGATGATCTTCGGATTGTCGACGCTGTCCGTGTGGCGTCGCCTGTCCCGTGCGGTGACCGTGGACGATCTCGTCGCGGAGTTGCCCGATGAACTACACGAGTGGACAATCCAGATGCAAGCGCGCTCATCAACGAACACGCGGCAATTGTGGCGTCGGCTCACGAGCTTCTCGCCACCGTGCCACGTGACGTTCCGCGCGCCGAACAGGCCAAGGTTGTCAACCGAATGACGCTCTCCGGCTTGGTCTTCGCGCTCCTCGACCGTCGCGATATCACCGAGAAGGTGTGGCTGCTCGTGAAACCCACCTACGAACCCTTCCGCCGGGAGTAGCCGCGCCACGAGCACGATCGAGAAGCCTGGGCGTCGCGACAACGCATGACCGCACTGCACATCGCGACATGGAGAGCGATGGACGTAGGCGAACCTAGACCTGATCTCGTTGACGTGCGCGAGTCAGTCGCCCGCCGTGAAGGTGTCGTTGGCGCTGGCGAGAGTCGTCAGCGCACGCTGCGCGCCCGACTCTCATCGGCGCGGACGACACCGCCAGGCCCAGCCCGATTCGAAGTCCCGCGTCGGATTGACGAGTGCGGCCACAGCGCCACAATGACGGCACAGCGTAACGCTGTAGCAGCCAACGTGCCGCTGTGCGGTCACTCGTCAGGGGTGGCAAACCCGACGTCGGGACTCTCCGCAATCAAGGGTGCGGGATCTCACGCAAGAGCGCCGACGACTGCAGTGTTTACAACTCCGCGTACTGGCCGCTCGGGATCGCCATCAGCTCGGCATGCGTGCCCTGCTCGATGACGCGTCCATGATCGAGCACCACAATTTCGTCGGCCATGCTGACCGTCGAGAAGCGGTGCGATTTGAGCAGGACAGCGCTTCCCGCAGCGAGTGCCCGTACACGTTCGAAGACATCGTGCTCAGCCCGAGCATCGAGCGCGGCCGTTGGTTCGTCGAGCACGATGAGCGGAGCGTCACGGAAGAATGCGCGGGCGATCGCGAGACGCTGCCACTGTCCGCCGGAGAGATCGGTGCCGTTCGGAAAGCCCGAATTCAACACGCTCTCCCATCCGTGAGGAAGCTCCGACACGAACAAGGCCGCGCCAGCCTGCTCCGCTGCTCGCACAACGCCTGGCCGATCGGTCGCACGGGTGAGATCGCGAATGCCACATGTTCGTGTGCGGTCACCGGCCAGCTCGACGTCGCGACCTACCGGAACCACCCAAAGGGACCACCCAAAAGGCGAAAACGACTATTGGGTGGTCCATTTGGGTGGTTTGGCGCGGTCCGGTGCAATTGATGTCGACGCACGTAGACCTGAGTTCGTGTCGTGCGCGACGTCAATCGTTCAGCCCTGCGCGAGTTGGTCGCGGAGGGCGAAGCGCTGGATCTTGCCCGTGGCCGTCTTCGGGAGCGAGTCCACAACGATGAGCCGACGTGGACGCTTGAACGCGGCCATGCGCTCCCGGCAGTGCGCGTCGATGGCTAGCGGGTCGACCGTGTGGCCGGTACGCGCAACGACGAACGCTGCAACCTCTTCGAGCCCGGCATCGTTGCGTGTGCCGACCACCGCGGCCTCCAGCACGTCGGGGTGCTCGATGAGCACGGCCTCGACCTCAGCAGGCGAGACCCAAATGCCACCCGCCTTGATCATGTCGTTGTTGCGGCCGAGGAACGTCCAGTGTTCATCGGCGGAGCGCGTGTACACGTCGCCGGTCCGAACCCAGCCGTCGGCACGGAACGCCGTCGCGGTGGCCTCGGGGCGGTTCCAGTAGCCACTCGCAGTCGACGGTCCTCGCACGTGCAGATAGCCGGGCGCATCGGGTTCGGTGACGTCGTTGTCGTCGTCGCCGAGGAGCCGCAGTTCGTAACCGGGCACGCACGTACCAGTCGATCCCGCGCGCTGATCCGCCATCGTGTTCGACAGGAAGATGTGCAGCGCCTCCGACGAGCCAATGCCATCAAGCACCGGATGGCCGAAGCGTTCCGAGAAGCGACGTTGCAGGTCGGCGGGCAGCGTCTCCCCTGCCGTGACCGTGGCACGGATGGAGGCGAATGTAGCGGCGTCAACAGTTGTGTCGAGGACGCCCGCCACGAACCCCGGACTCGCGAAGAACAGCGTCGGGGCCTCGGTTCGGACGAGGTCGCAGTAGTACGACGGAACCGGGCGTGACGGTTCGAGCACGACGGTTGCACCGGCACCGAACGGGAACGTCAGCGAGTTGCCGAGGCCATACGCGAAGAACAGTTTCGCGACCGACAGGAAGACATCGGCTGGGCCGACATCGAGAACTCTGCGCGCATACGTTTCGTACGTCGCCTCCATGCTCGCGTGACGATGCACCACCCCCTTCGGCAGGCCCGTCGTGCCCGAGCTGTAGAGCCAGAACGCGGGCGAGTCGGCGGAGGTGGCAGCGATCGGGGCCTCGGCGTTGTCGGTGAATGATGACCAGTTGGCCGCTGGGACGCTCGCCGGAACAGAGGGAGACCCAAGCACGCCGGGCGGCACAGACGAAGTCCCAAGCACGACCGCCCGGAGACCGGGCACCCGTGCAGCTGACGGAGCCACCGCACCGAGGTAGTCCTCCGACACGACCAGCAACGACGCCGAAGCATCGTGCACGATCATCGCCACATCGTCGCTGGTCAACATCGTTGAAACCGGAACCGGGATCACGCCGAAACGCAGGCAACCGAGCAGCCACGCGACCATGTCCGGCCCATCATTGGCAACAAGCACGACCCGCTCGCCCGGAGATACACCGAGCGACGTCAACGCGTTCTGCGCCCGCCACGTCGACCGAAGCACGTCGTCGTAGGTAAAGCTCACACCGCCGCTGCGGATCGCGACCGACGAGCCGCGGCCCTCGGAGACGTTGCGATCGATCAGCCAACCAGCCGCGTTGTAATGAGCCATTCTTCAGACTTTCACGTAGTCAAAATCGACCGGTCGGCCATGGATCCCGACCGTCGGCGGCGCAACCCACCCGGCCATCTTGCCGCGTTCGTGCACCCCGACCATCAGCGACTCCACGTACGCACGATCCGAAGCCGACGGCAAGAATTGATCAACCGCCGACACCCACTGCGACTCGGTGAGCACTGCGCCCGCCGGCGAAATGCGCGCACCGCTGAATGTCCCGACGGCACGGTTGAACCCCACATGCGGGAGGGTCAGCTGCTTGCCAATCGCACCGAGCGCACGGTTCCACCGATCGACACCCTTCTGACAGTCGGCGGTGTAGTCGTCGCGCAGCGTCTCATTCAGCGCAGAGAGCTGTGTGGCCTCGCGGACTCCGATGCCATCGGCTGTGAGGTGCGGAACGTTGCGCATCAACGACTTCAGGAGATGATCATCGTCGCGTCGCTCCTCCTGGAAGCGTCCCTTGAGACCGGCGGCGAAGTAGTTCGCCGCGTTGGTCGACGTCTCCGAACCGAACAGATCGAGCGACACGCTGTAATGGAAGTTGAGGTACCTCTGGAGCAGGGCAACGTCGATGCCACCGTAAGCGCGCAGATCATCGGTGTCGTGCTCCTTGGTGAGCTGCACGGTGCGGTCGATCACGCGAGCCACACCCGACGCGCCCACGAACATATGGTGCGCCTCCTCCCGGAGCATGAAGTCGCAGGTGCGCGACAGCGGATCGAACGCCGACTCCCGCAGCGACGCGAGCTGGAACTTCCCGTCGCGATCCGTGAAGTAGGTGAACAAATAGAACGACAGCCAGTCGGGCGTGGGCTCGTTGAACGCTCCAAGGATGCGGGGACTGTCGGCATCACCGGAGTGACGCATCAACATCTCGTCGGCCTCGTCGCGTCCGTCGCTGCCGAAGTGGCGATGCAGCAGGTACACCATCGCCCAAAGGTGACGACCCTCTTCGACGTTGATCTGGAAGAGGTTCCGGAGGTCGTACAGGCTTGGCGCAGTCATGCAGAGATGACGCTGCTGCTCCACCGACGCGGGCTCTGTGTCACCCTGCACCACGAGCAGTCGACGCAACTCGGCGCGGTACTCGCCAGGCACCTCCTGCCACACGGCTTTGCCCTTGTGATCTCCGAATGCGACGCGCCGGTCCTGCTCCTGCTCGGCAAGGAAGATGCCCCACCGGTACTCCGGCATCGGCACGTGATCGAAGTGCGCCCATCCCTCCTGGCCGACCGCCGTCGCCGTCCGCAAAAAGATCGGCGTGTCCTTGAACGAGACGGGTCCAAGTTCGCGCCACCACGAGAGAAACTTCGGTTGCCAACTTTCGAGCGCGCGTTGCAGACGCCGATCGCTCGCCAGGTCAACGTTGTTGGGAATCTTCGCGTCGATGTCGACGGGCGCAAACGTGTTCATGCTCAGACTCGTTTCTTGTCGTAATCAGGGCGCGAGCCGGTACCGAAGCGCTGCAGCGCACCATCGGGGCCAACCGCATTCGGACGCTGGAAGATCCAGTTCTGCCACGCCGTAAGGCGGGCGAAAATCTTGGTCTCGACCGTCTCCGGTCCGACGAATCGAAAGTTAGCTTCCATGGCGGTGAGAGCGTCAGGCGAGAAGCTTGCGCGCTCCTCCAACGCCATGCGCACGTCATCGTCGAAGTCGATGTCGTCGGGACCGAACGTGATGAGCTCCGCCGCCATGGCCGAGCGAGCGTCGACGTCGGTGCCTACCTGGGCGACCGCGAGCTTCAGTGCATCTTCGCGACCCCAGAACCGGCTGGCAAGGCGACTCAAGCCGTTCGACATCGGCAACCAGCCATCGTTCGCCGGGGACAGACGCAGGGTCGCTATCGCACCGTGGGCGCCCTCACGCGGCCCGTCCAGCATGAACGAGCGATCTGCAGCAAGTACCAGCTCCGCAAGGACGCCGGCGAAACAGCTGGTCGGCTCGACGAGCGTGACGAGCGTGCGGGCCGAGAGGTCGAGACGCTTCAGCGTGCGTGCCCACAGCAGTCGGACCTCGCGGGTGAGCCAATGACTGACCGACGGGTCGAGGATGCTCTCGGCGGCGAGCACCTCGGCCGAAGAACCTTGCGTGCGCAGGACCCACGTGCCAATCAGCGGCTCGTTGAAACGCAGGTGAAGAATCGCATGATCGAGCTCGAACGCGGCCCGAAGCAGCCAGGCCGGCTCCCCCGCTTCCAGCAGCGAATCGCCGGTGGCGGGCTGCGGCGTCGAAGGTCCGCGCACGGTGATCGTTGCCGCTGCGAGCGACCGGTCGATGGCGACATCGACGTACGTGGACGTCGACCCGTCCTCGGTCAGCAGCGTCGAGGACCCGAACAACGGCAAGCGCACCCCCGCTCCGGCGGCTGGCCGATCCGACCGCGCGACCCAATCATGCGCACGCCGTGCGACCGCCGCGTCGAATTCGCTTCGCGGCGCGATGTGATCCACGAGACGCCACTCCAACGCCAGAGGTGCCTTGCAACCCTCGGTGCGAGTAGCGAACACATCGGCGAGGTCACGTCGCACGAGACGCTTGTCGACCAGGCGAGTGAGGCCACCCGTGCCCGGCAGCACGGCGAGCAATGGCACCTCCGGTAGCGACACGGCCGAGGAGCGATCATCGATCATCACGATTTCGTCGCAAGCAAGCGCCAACTCGTATCCGCCGCCCGCTGCCGTGCCGTTCACCGCGGCGATCCAGCCCTGCCCGGCGAAGGTGCCGGACTCCTCGATCGTGTTGCGCGTCTCGTTCGTCATCTTGCAGAAGTTGACCTTGTGACCGTGCGTCGAGCCAGCAAGCATTTGGATGTTCGCACCCGCGCAGAAGACCTTGTCGACGCCGCCCACGACAACGACCGCCTTGACCGCCGGGTGTTCGAAACGAAGCCGCGTGACGATGTCGGACAGCTCGATGTCGACCGACAGGTCGTAGGAGTTCAGCTTGAGCTCGTAGTCGTCGCGCAGTCCGTCGGTCGGCGAGACCTGCATCGTGAGTGTCGCCACCGCTCCATCCACCGAGACGCCCCAATGATGCAGACGCGACGGGTCGGTCACGAACGAGACCACGTTTGGGCTACCCACGTCGTTGCTCACAAGTTGCCCTTCCAGCGATTCGGAGTGCGTTGCGATTACTCTACAACATCGACGTGAAACCTCAAGTGTTTGTAGAGCGATGTCTAGGACGCCGCCGAGTCGATCGAGCGGAACCACGCCTGTGCAGCGTCCGACCAGGAGGCGTGGCGGTCGTCGAACAGGGCCTTCGCCCGCTTGCCCGGCCAGCGAGCGAGGAGTAATTCGACGGGGATCTCGGGGTCCTCGAACGGGAACCGACGCCACTCGTGGACAAGATGAACGACCGACTCGAAACAGGCGGGACCACCGGTCGGACGCTTGCGGGCGAACGAACCGAGAAACGTCGAGTACTTCTCCGCAAGCGCTTCGAGGTCCCACGCCCGTCGGATGATCTCGGCGTCGGGAACAAACGCTCCCGACTCAGCCACGAAAACCAGCGCAGGCGGGTCAAGCTCTAACGACGCAAGAATCGCCGCCGTCTCTTTCTCCCGATCGGCATGTGGTGACACGGCGATGCCCGCACTCACGAACCCAAAGCCGGCAAATCCGAGTTGGCTGCGGACCTGGTGACGCTTCGCTCGCATCTCTTCGGGCACCGTTGTCAACACCAGTAGCCAGCGGCCGTCCCACTCCTCCTCCGTCGCGCCGAACTCATAGATCCGTTCGGCACCGGCGGTGAGCATCCGCTTGCCGCGAGGCGTGAGGTCCCAGCGCGTCGACCGCCCGACCCGGACGGGCTTCAGAATCCCCTCGTCGCCGAGCCGAGCTGCGGCCTGTCGCGCGTTGGGCTCGCCGACGCCGAAGAGACCCAGGGTTTCGATCAGCGTCGACGTCCAAACCGACCCGCCATTCGGAAGCACGAACTCACCGAGGATGGTGAGGAGCAATGCCTTCCCACTCCTCCCCGAACGGGGTCGCTCAGCACGTTCTGCCATCACCCGAGTATCGCCCACCTCGGACACGCGGACGGTGCGCTCAGCGCCACAGATCGCACAGTGAGGACAGCGGCGACCGGAGTCGGCCGACCACTCGACCTTCACAGAGTCGCGCTCAGAGACACATCGTGAAGGTCGAGTCGACGCCGATCAGTAGGCAGACGACGGCAGCAGCGCACCCTCCGCCACGACAACGGGGACGGAGCCGACAATGGCCTCGCACGACGTTCCTATGCGTACGTTGTATTCGCCCGCATCAATTCGCCAGCCCGGCGTCTCGTTGCGCTCGGTCAGCGGAAACATGGCCATCGTCGTTGCGACGTGCTCGCGCAGTGCACCCCAACCAACGTCGGCCGGGTCCCAGTACGCGAAGCTGCGGTCGCCGAGCTGCAGGGTGACGGTCCGGGTCTCCTGAGGATCGAGCCACACCTTTTCGAACGCCTTCAGCTCTTGCTCCGGACGCATCAGCACAGAGCCCGATGGCGGCGAGACATAACACTGCACGACCTGAGCACCGCTCCGCGTCCCCGTGTTCGTGACATCGACTGACACCGTGAGCGACCCACCGGCCGCAAACGTCGACGACGACAACACCGGTTCCCCCACCAAAAACGACGTGTAGGACAGTCCGTGCCCGAACGGGAATCGCACCGGAAGACGTCGCGTCTGATACCAGCGGTACCCCACCAGCACGCCCTCGCCGTAGCGGACGTCGCCACGTTCGCCGGGAAAGTTGCCATAAGAAGGGTTGTGCTCCAGCAGGACCGGTAGCGTCGTTGGAAGTCGACCACCGGGCTCGGCGGCCCCACTGATCACTTCAGCGATCGCGTTCCCCATCTCCTGCCCGCCGAACCAGGATTGCAAGATCGCGCAGTGCTCGTCGGCCCACGGCATCGTCACGGGCGACCCACTGTTCACGACCACGACCGTGTTCGGATTTGCCGCAAGGACCCGCCGGACCAATTCATCCTGATCACCCGGCAGGTCCATCGACGCTCGGTCCTCACCCTCCGTCTCCCAGTCGTCGTTGGTCCCGACGACCAGCAAGACCGCGTCCGCCGACGAGGCAGCGTCAACGGCTGAGCCGATGGAATCGATCGGCAATGGTGGCCGATAGCCGACGTCCACACCCGGGAAGACCGTGCCCTCGGCCGTGAAATATTCGATCACGATCTCGTGAGCGTCCCCAGCGACGAGTTTGATATCAGCGGAGATCGTGGCACTGCCCATTCCGAAATAGGTCGTGCCCGGTCCGGGTGGGTTCGTGACGCCGTCGAGCACAACAACGCCGTCAATGAGCAGTCGACTCCGGCCCATTTGGATTATCTCAAAGGCGTGGACGCCCGACGTGACGGCACGCATCGTCGCCCGTGCCCGGAACGAAAAGTTCGTCTGGTCGACACCTGGCGTCGGCGCTTCAATGAAGAGCAATCGTGCAGTGTCGCGGCGAAGCGTCGCTACCGGCTCACCCTCGAACTGATTGTTGCTGTAGATGTCGACTGCGAAGCCCTGCTCTCCGTCGGCCGTCACACCCGCCCCACCCACGCTCGGCGCAGTGCGGTCGATGCTGCATCCCGGCTCGAACGTGATCGCGACATGGTCCCCGAATTGTGCCTGGATCGCTTCGAGGACGCTGACTCGATACATCGGCCGAAGGTTCGCCGAACCTCCGCCCATGATCTGGCTTCGAATGGCATTCGGTCCAATGACCGCAAGGGTCTTCGGTCCGGTTGCCGATCCGCTCAGGTCGAACGGCAGGACACCGTCGTTCTTGAGCAGCACCATGGAGTCCGAAGCGCAACGTCGTGCCAGCGTCCGATGTTCAGGAAGGTCGATCGACTGCTCGGGGCCGCCCTCGTCGTCGAGCGCACCTAAGCGGGCGAGCACCGACAGCTGACGTGTCACGATCTGATCGAGGCGCGACTCGTCGACCCGTCCTGCCTTCACGGCGTCGCCAAGCGCCGCTCCGAACGCGCGACCGACGCCTGGCATTTCAATGTCAAGTCCGGCTGTGATCGACGCTTCGGTGTCGGCAGCGCTGAACCAGTCGGTCATCACGAACCCGTCGAAGCCCCAATCACCGCGAAGAATCGAGGTGAGCAGCTCCTCCTGTTCGGTGCAATACGTACCGTTCAAGCGATTGTAAGCGGACATAATACCGAGCGAACCGCCCTCTCGAACAGCGATTTCGAACGGCAACAGATACAACTCACGCAGCGCCCGCGCATCAATGATCGAGTTCATCGTGTTGCGCTCGGTCTCCGCGTCGTTGCCCACGAAATGCTTCACGGTCGTGGCAACCCCTCGACGCTGCACACCGCGGACAAACCCCGCCGCGATCTTGCCGGAGAGCAGCGGGTCTTCTGAGTAGCACTCGAAGTTGCGCCCGCCGAGCGGCGAACGATGGAGGTTGACGGTCGGCGCGAGCAGCACCCGCGCCCGCTTCGTACGGGTCTCGTCGCCGAGCATCTCGCCGATCCGTTCGACGAGCGAAGGGTCCCACGTGGCACCAAGGGCCGAGCCGCAAGGTACACACACGGCACGGGCGTCACCGGACCCGAACATCGACGATCCACGCGCACCGTTCGGGCCATCGGTGACCGCGAGGTTCGGGATGCCCAATCGAGCGGAACCCGTGAGCGCGAACATCGCCGAACCGGCCGTCATCGCCGCCTTTTCGTCGAGGGTAAGTTCGTTCACGAGCGCGCGGACGCGCTCGTCGGTCTGATGGCGTTCTTCTGACGTGCTCATGGATGCTCCGGGGAGGCTCTTTTTCGGACGTTGGGTGGGTGAAGTGCGCTGGACGCAGGACGGAGGGTACCCGCCCCCCGTCAGCCAGGTCACCTCAGCCCCGGTCGCTGAGGTCGTATTCCGCAATGTAGTAGGGGTGTTCCGGGTCGTATTTCGTCAGAGGCGCAGCGTTCTCCACGCGTCCGATCGGGCGTATGTCGCTGCCGACGCGACCGGTTCGAGCATCCCCAAGTGACTCACGCGCCCATTCGGCTTGGTGCTGCAAGCGCTCGACGACATCCGGATTTTCGGCAGACACATCGGTTGCTTCCCCGATATCGGACTCGAGATCGTAGAGTTCGCTCGTCTCAACACCACGCTTGGCGAAATGCAGTTTCCATCGGCCGACCCTGATCGCTTCGAGGTCATTCATCCAGTAGTAGTGGAACGCGTCGTGAGGAGAGTTGGCCTTCTCGTCGGCCCATACCGCCGTGATATCTCGGCCATCGATCGTTCGATCAGTCGGCACGACGGCACCACAGGCGGTGGCGAGCGTGGGGTACAGGTCCATGGACGTTACGACTTCGTTGCTCACGCGGCCAGGTGCAATCCGCCCCGGCCACCGCACGATGCCCGGCACGCGCTGTCCGCCCTCCCAGGTCGAGCCCTTCGTCCCTCGCAATGAACCATTGCTCCCACCGAGCGGACTCCCATCACCGCCCATCGGAACTCGATTGTTACCGAGTGATCCATTGTCGCTGGTGAAGATCACGATGGTGTTGTCCTCAAGGCCGAGTGCTTTGAGCTCGCGAAGGAGTACGGACGTTGCCCAATCGATCGACTCCACGGCGGCACCGTACGAGCCATTTTGTGATTGCTTCGCGAATCGCGGCTGTACATAGATTGGTACGTGCACATACATATGTGCGAGATAGAGGAAGAACGAATCGTTGCGTGAAGAGCGCATGAACTTCACCGCCTCAACCACATAGCGCTCCGTGAGCGACGCCTGGTCGGGCTGTTGCTCGACAACATCACCATCAATGATGAGCGGGAGCGGTGGCATTTCCGGGAAGAACGACGGCGTGTCCACCTGCCGCCCCATGTCGTTGCTGTATGGCAAACCGAAGTAGTGGTCGAATCCATGATTCGTCGGTTGAAAGTCCGGCTGGTCACCGCAGTGCCATTTGCCGATCATTTGCGTCCGATATCCAGCCGCCGACAACATCGTGGCAAGGCTGATTTCACCCGGTCCGAGTCCGATCGGATGTCCGGGAAACAACACCGGGAAGCCTTCGAACGACCCGAACCCGATACGCGGCGGATAGCAGCCTGTCAGCAACGCACCGCGCGAGGGCGAGCAGACCGGCGAGGCCATGTAGAACGAGTCGAATCGGACGCCCTCTGCGGCAAGCTTGTCCAGCGTCGGAGTCTTGTTCAGCGTTGATCCGTAACAGCCGAGGTCCCCGTAACCGAGGTCGTCGCAGTTGATGAGAAGAACGTTTGGTCGGGTTCGGGACTGACTACTCACTCCGGGCTCCTTGGCACGATCTGGTCTGGCACCGGCTCAGGGTACCTGTAGCCCCAGCCCGCCTCTCCGCATGAAGTTGGAGATGCAAGTTGTCCCCGGAGAGCCCGGCCGACAAGGATCAACGGACATGATGACCAATCAGGAGATCGCCGCCTTCCTCCACTCGCAGGTCGAGCGGTGGAATGCCGGCGACCACGACGCACTCATGGCGGGATATCGCGATGCGGCTCCTGCCGGGTTGACGCTTGAGTTTCCGATCGGCACGCCCGCAGTCGATGGCTTCCCCGTCATGGAGGGCATCTGGCAGGCGCACGCCGCTCACGTCAAGCTCCGCATCGACACCTGCATCGTGAACGCGGGAGAGGGTGCCCTGTGCGTTTCAAACCAGCGCTTCGACGCTGAGGGCAACGTCGATTCGGTGAACATGAGTATCGAGCTGTACCGATTCAGCGACGATGGAACGCTCCACATCCGGTGGTTCAACCAAGCCATCGCCTGACATGGTGAGTGCATGAACGCAGAAGCCAAGGTGCCCGGCACGGGCGCAACCCTTCACAACCGCACCTGCCCGCTGTGCGAGGCGATGTGCGGCATCGAGCTGCGCGTCGAAGCCGGAGCGGTCACACGTATCCGACCGAACCCCGACGACGTCTGGAGCAAGGGCCACATCTGCCCCAAGGGCACGGTGCTCGGCAAACTTCACGACGACCCTGACCGTCTGCGATCGCCGATGGTCCGCGAGGGAACCGAGTGGCGCGCCGTGACCTGGGACGAGGCGCTCACTCGCTGCGAGGAGCTGCTCCATGGCGTGCTCGAACGTCACGGCAAGGGCGCGCTCGCCGCACGGACGGGCAACATGGTGGGTCGCAGCTACCAACTCTCCCGCTACGTCGGCGCGTTCGCAATGAGTGCACGCATTGCTCGGTATGGCTCGTCGGTCGTCGACCAGCAGCCCAAGAATTTGGCCTGCGCACTGATGTACGGGGACCCGTGGACGATCCCGGTCCCTGACATCGCCCGCACGCAGTACTTCCTCGTCATGGGTGCGAACCCGCACGCCTCGCAGGGGAGCATCCTCGCCTTCCCCGACGTGATCGGCGAGATCGAGCGGATACGCGAGCGCGGCGGCAAGACCGTCGTGATCGATCCGGTCAACACCGGAACTGCTCAGCGCGCAGATGAATGGCTGCCGATCGTGCCGGGCAGCGACGCTGCCTTCCTGCTGGCTCTGGTCCACGTCCTGTTCGCCGACGGACTCGTCCGTCTCGGTGCACTCGACGGACTGGTGAACGGCGTTGAACGGGTTCGTGAACTGACCGAGGCATGGACTCCGGAGCGTGCCTCCGCAACCTGCGGCATTGCGGCTGACACGATCCGTCGCATCGCCCACGAGATCAGCGAGGCCCAATCGGCCGCCATCTACGGACGCATCGGGCTCTGCACCCAGGAGTTCGGCACCCTCGCGTCATGGCTCACCGACGTCGTCGCCATTCTCACCGGCAACTTCGACCGACCAGGCAGCCTCATGTTTCCGACGCCGCTCGCGCCGTTCATGAGTCTGATGCCGTCGCGCAAGCCGACGATCGGAACGTGGCGAACCCGCGTACGCGGCACGCCGGAGGTGCTCGGGGAGGTGCCGGCCTCGTGCTTCGCAGAGGAGATCGACACGCCCGGCGAAGGCCAGATCCAGGGCGTCATCACGATTGGCTGCAACCCGGTCGCGAGCGCACCCGACTCCAACCGCCTCGACGCTGCCCTCGCGGGGCTTGAGTGCATGATCAGCGTCGACAACTACATCAACCACACGACGCGACACGCACACGTGATTCTTCCCGGCGGGTCGCCACTGGAGCATCCGAACTTCGACATCTGGTCGTGGATCTTCGCGTTGCGAAGCGGCTCCAAATGGGCCGACCCGTTGTTCGAATTGCCGGAAGGCTGGATGCAGGAGTGGGAGCTCATGCACCGGCTCGGCGCTCTGTGCAATGGGCAGCGCAATGCCGACGTCGACATACGAAAGCTCGACGATGAGTACTTCGCGTTCTTCTGCACGAGCCAGGGTCTGGACCCGCAGCGGATACTTGGTTTGGCACCCGAGCCCGGGCCGGAACGGCTGTGCGATTTCTCCGTTCGCATGGGACCGTGGGGTGACCGGTATGGCGAGAATCCCCGCGGCCTGACGCTTGCCGACATCAAGGCCGAGCCGAACGGTCTCGATCGCGGTCCTGCCGTGCCACGTCTTCGCGAGGTACTCACGACCGATTCGGGTTGCGTCGAGCTCGCGCCCGACTACATCCTGAGCGACCTTCCGCGGTTCGAGGCCTTCGAGACGCGCCCCCGTCCGGATCTCGTCCTCGTCAGCCGCCGCAACGTCCGGTCCCTGAACTCGTGGATGCACAACGTCGAAGTGCTGATGAAGGGTCGGGACAGATCGCGCCTGCAGATCCATCCGATCGACGCAGCGTCACGGGGGTTGGCCGACGGCGACCTCGCTGTCGTCCGCAGCGCGACCGGTTCCGTCACTATCGCAGTCGACGTATCAGCAGACATCGCTCCCGGTGTGGTCAGCCTCCCTCACGGGTGGGGACACGACGGCACCGGCATGCAGCTCGGGGTGGCGGCGCGCTACCCCGGCATCAACACCAACGTGCTCTCGCCCGGGGACCTTCTGGACGAGGTGTCCAACAACGCGGTGCTGAACGGAATCCCCGTCGAGGTCTCAGCGCTACACGCCTGATTCTTCGGTGCCTCAGGTCAGCTGGGTTGCACAGATCGGACGGATCGTCGAGGCGCGCGGCGGCTGAGGTCGGCGTCGAGTGCTGCTCACGCAGGCGAGCGCGGTCCGCGCGCTATGTGTAGGCCGCACTCGGCTGCGCCAGCGGCACTCGACCAACCCGCGCCGAGACACCGTGACCGTTGGTCAGCAACGTCCGCGGAGGCTCCCGGCGGGAGCCAAGGTGCCCGTTTAGCGGATTCACCGATAAGCAATGGGAGCGCGTACTGCGCGATCGACGGTCAGCTGGAAGATGTCCGGGCGGTTGTAGTGCCCCGAGGCCAGAGCGTCGAAATCGGACGCTACGCCGATGCCGGGTTCGCGAATGTCGTGCTGTGGGCCGACGAGTTCTGGGCACCCGACCGACCGATCGAAGAACGTCGAGCCGCTCTCGCTGACCTTGCAAACCGCCTGGGCGTGAGCGCGTCCCGTTCATCCTCCACCAGAGACGCACCTCGGACGTGGTCCCGGCAGTGCTCGACGTGAACACGCACGACAGACAGTCCTGGGGGTTGCGCGCAGCGGTTGGGGGCTCAGGACATGCTGCGCGCAACCCCCAATGCTGCGCGCAACCCCCAACCGGCCCGGGCGCAGAGATGTGGATGTCGGCGCAGCGAACGCTTACGAGGGCCAGAGAATAGAGAGATCATCATGAGGATTGGTAGGTTTGCGACGTGACGAGCCTCGACGACCTTGAAGTCCGCCTGAAAGCAACGGAGGACCGCCTCGCCATCCAGGACGTGCTGTACCGCTACGCGTCGACGATCGACCGGCGTGACATGGCCGGACTGCGAGCCACCGTCGACGGCGACTTCCGCGGCAAATACGGTGACGGCGAATGGATCGAAGGCGGCGATCAGATCGTGGCCTGGGTCGACGGTATGACGGCGGGTACCGCATGGCAGCACCACCTGCTGAGCGTGTACCACGTGGACATCGACGGCGACCGGGCGACCGCTCTCACGTACCACACCTCGCATCAGGTCACTCCCGACGCGCCGAACACGCCCAAGGTCATCATCGCCCGCTATCACGACGAACTCATCCGCCGACCCACTGGTTGGAAGATCAGCTCGAAGGTGATGGAGATCCTGTGGCGTGGCGTCCGAGGCGCGAACGACGAGATCGCGCTGCCGTGACGACGACCGCGGCGAACACCGGAGCGAAGCCCTCGACGCTGCGCCCCATACCGGCGGACATGCCGATCATCGACTATGACCACAGCAAGCGCAGCGCGCCCCTGGCACACTGGACGCGCCTCGACGAATTCGCGAAGCAGGCACCGATCGTATGGAACGACTTTGGTCCGGGTTTCTGGATGGTTATGGACTACGAGTTGGTGAAGGAGGCGTACCAAACGCCGGAGATCTTCACGAGTGACTCGATTATTGCTACCGATCCGAATCCGCAACACCAGTGGATTCCAACGATGGTGAACGCCCCGGATCATGTGAAGTACCGCCAAATCCTGAACCCTGTGTTCTCGCCCGGTGCCGTTGCAAAGCACGAGCCACACGCCCGAATGGCCGTGAACCGCATCATCGATCGCTTCATCGACGAGGGCAGCGTCGAAGTCATGAACGCCTTTTGCGGTGACGTTCCCACGGAGATATTCCTCGGAATGATCGGCCTCCCCATGGCCGATGCCTCAATGGTCGCGACGTGGGTGGCCGACGTGTTCGACCATGTGCACGACCTCGACCATGCTCCGATGCTCGCTGCGCTGTCACAGATCGGCGAGTACTTCGGGGAGAAGCTCGCTGAGCGTCGAGCGCACCCAGACCGCGCGAGCAGGGACATCGTCGCGCTCCTCGTCGACGCACAGATCGACGGTCAATCAATCCCCGACGCCGACATCCTCAACATCTGCAACACCTTGACGCTGGCAGGTCTCGACACCGTTCGCGCTCAGCTCGGGCATGCGTTCCTTCACCTCGCGACCCACCCGTCCGACCGCGAACGCCTGCTGCGCGAGCCGGAGCTGTGGCCGAGCGCGGTCGAAGAGATGCTGCGCCTCTACGCGATCGTGAGCAACGACTCGCGCAAGGTCGGTGCCGATGTCGACTTCCACGGTTGCCCGATGAAGAAGGGCGACATGGCGATGATGGCGCTCGGTCCTGCGTGTCGTGATGCGCGGTTCTTCGCCGACCCGCTGACGTTCGTTCCGGACCGTGAACACAACCGTCACCTCGCGTTCGCGGCCGGTCCGCACCGCTGCCTCGGCTCGCACATCGCGCGCATGGAGCTGCTCGTCGCGTTGCAGGAGTGGCACCGCCGCATCCCTGAGTATCGAGTTGCTCCGGGTGGCCTCGGCGAAGAGCGCGGCAGTCAGATGTCGTTGCTGCGGCTCGACTTGGAGTGGGACGTCTGATGAGCGAGCCGCACCGAGCTGGCGGCGCGTGCCCCGTCATTGATGTCGACTACCGCCTTGCAGGTCCGATGTTCTCCCACTACGAGTCGCTCGACGCAGTGCGTGAACTTGGCAGGTTCACGTGGAACGAAACCCCACGCGGCTTCTGGATGATCAACCGCTACGAGGAGGTCCGCGAAGCACTGCAGATGAGCGACGTCTTCACGAACGTAGTAACAAGCGCGCTCAGTGTTCCGGAAAACCGTGTGCGGTTACTGCCCCAGAACCTGACCGGCCAGGAACACGTGAAGTACCGACACGTCGTCAACCCATGGTTCTCTCCGCCGTCGGTCAAGAAGATCGTGCCGCTCGCACGTGAGCGTTGCATCGCCATGATCGAGGAGCTGCGTCCGAATGGGTCGTGCGATCTCGCGCACGAGTTCGCGATGATCTTCCCCACGGAGATCTTCCTCGGCCACCTCGGCCTGCCGATCGAGGACGGCGACTACCTGCTCCCCCTCGTCGAGGGAATGTTCCGCGGCTTCTTCGGTGGTGACCCCGCAGAGATGGCCGCCACGGTTACGGAGGTGAAGCGGTACTACCAAACGATCGTCGATGACCGCATCGCAAACCCCCGCGACGTGGCGACCGACTTCGTGTCGTATTTGCTGTCTACTCGGGTAGACGGCGAACCTTTGCCGCCCGACGACGTAGTCACGCTTGGCTTCACGATCATGATCGCGGGCCTCGACACGACCCGCAGTGCCCTGGGCTACGTGTTCCACCATCTTGCAACCCACCCGGAAGATCGTCAGACGCTGATCGACCGTCCGGAGCGCATTCCCGAGGCGGTCGAGGAGTTCCTCCGGCTTTACACGCTGCTGCTTCAGGACGGTCGGTACGTCGAGCGCGACATCGACTTCCATGGCTGTCCGATGAAACAGGGCGACGTGATCTGGCTCGGACTTGCGACTGCGAACCGCGACCCGCGCAAGTTCGAGCGTCCAACCGAGTTCCTGCTCGACCGGACCGAGAACAAGCACCTCGCCTTCGGGGCCGGCGCGCACCGCTGCCTCGGTGCCCATCTCGCCCGCAGTGAGCTGATCCTCGTGCTTGAAGAATGGCTGGCGAGGATTCCGCATTTCCGGCTCAGCGACAATGATGCAATCATCGAACGAGGAGGCCAGCTCATGCTGACCCGAGTACCACTGGAATGGGACGTCTGAACGTGAAGCTTGTTGTTGACCAACGTCTGTGCAGCGGCCAGGGCCGCTGCTACACCGTCGTGCCCGAGTTGCTCGAATGCGACGACGAAGGATTCGTCACCATCCGGGGTTCGTCGATGGACGTTCCCGAGGGCATGGAGGCGTCCGCCCGGCGCGCCGTCGCGTCGTGCCCCGAGGACGCCATCACGCTGGTGGAGTAGCCGAGTCCCAACCGAGAAGCGACCTCGGTCAATTTGTTGTGCTGGACACAACATCGCTGCGCTGAAGTTGCGCCGGACTCCAACAACGCAACGGAACGAATCGCTTTCACACTGGGCCGAGAGGAGACTCGGCGTGTCCCGTCAACCGAGGAGCACCATATGGCCGAGCCCACGACGCACGAAACGAACGTCGAAACGAACGTCGAAACGACGCCTCACACGACGGACGTCCGCACCTTCTGTCGGATCTGCGAGCCGAGCTGCGGGTTGATTGCCAAGGTCGAAGTCGGTCGGCTCGTCAAGTTGGTGCCCGATCGCGAGCATCCGGTGACGAAGGGGTTCGCGTGCCATAAGGGCCTCGCCGCCGTCGACCTGCACCACGACCCCGACCGGCTCAGCACGCCGATGCTCCGCTCAGCGGACGGGACCTGGACGGCAAGCCGATGGGATGAAGCGCTCGCCCACACCGCCACGCGACTCACCGCCATCATCGCGAAACACGGCATCGGCGCGCTCGGAACCTACGTCGGCAACCCAACAGCGTTCAACGCGCTCGGGCAGTTGCACACCGGGACGTTGTTGCGCACGCTCGGTGTGCGCCGGATGTTCTCGTCGGGGACACAGGACTGCGCCAACAAGTTCGTGGCCAGCGAGGCGGTGTTCGGGTCCAGCACCGTGCACCCGATTCCCGATCTTGCCAACACCGACCTCTGCATCATCGTCGGTGAGAACCCGCGTGCATCGCAGGCGTCGTTCTATTCGATCCCCACCGTCCTCGGCGAGATGAAACGCGCCGCCGGGCGTGGTGCGCGCATGGTCTTCGTGAACCCGCGTCGCATCGAGACCCCGGAGCAGGGCGTCGGCGAAACGCTGCTGATCCGACCCGACACGGACGTGTGGTTCCTCGCATCTCTGCTGCACGAGATCGATCAGCTGGGTGGCTTCGACGCTTCGGCCATCGCCCGGCACGGTCGGCGGATCGATGATCTGCGCGCATATCTCTCGCGCTACCCGGCGGACCACACGGCCGAGGTGACCGGTATCGCTGCCTCGACGGTGCGCGAACTCGCCTCGGCCTGGGTGTCGACGCCGCGCGCCTCTGTGCACGCATCGACCGGCATCAACATGGGCCGTCAGGGGACGCTCGCATATTGGCTCGTGCACATGCTGTCGTTCGTGACCGGCCGACTCGATGTGGTCGGCGGGAACCTCAAGAGCGATGGCTTCTATCCCAACGCCCGTGCCGGTGCTGGGGTACCCGAGCAGGGATACGGTGAGACCGAGTTCGGTCGGCTACGTCGAGGTTCGCTGCCCGGGACGATGCTGTCGCACGCCATTCTCGACAGTGCCGATCCGATCCGGGCATTGATCGTCGTGGCCGGTAATCCGCTGCTGTCGATCGCGGGCGAGGACCGTCTGCGCAAGGCCTTCGAGCAGTTGGAACTGCTCGTGGTCATCGACATCTATCCGAGCGCCACGGCTGAGTTCGCCCACGTGGTGCTGCCCGCCACCGACATGTACGAGCGCGAGGACCTCAATATCGTGAACCTCGGTACGAGCGCCCGACCGTTTGCGCAGTACACGCCTGCGGTCGTGCAGCCGGGCGGAGAACGTCGTCCAGAGTGGTGGATCGCGCATCGCCTCTTGCAGGAGATGGGCAAGCCCAGTCTGTTCGATGGCCTCGGCGAAGGGGAGGCACCGGACCCCTGGGCGAAGTGGCGCCACATGCTGGAGCGCGGCAGCGGCCTGTCGCTCGACGATCTCCAGGCCGACCACGTGCCGCGTGAACTGCCACCTCCGATGCCGGGGTCGTTCTTCACGGATCAGGTGCACACGGCCGACGGCATGATCGACTGCTGCCCACCCACGTTCGCCGCGGCGCTCGACCGCTGTCACGAGCTGTTCGACGAGGGTCTGGCCGGTGCAGCACGGCGCGCCGATGGCGAGCTACTGCTGATCCACAAACGCGACGCATGGATGCACAACTCGTGGTTCGCCAACGTCGAGCGGATGAAGCGGAATGGCCGGACCGGCAATCCACTTGGCATGCGCGCTGATGATGCCGCGCGGCTCGGGCTGACCGACGGAGCGCTCGTCACGGTGTCGAGTGCGCACGGTGAGATCGACTCGGTCGTGGAAATCGACCACGACCTTATGGCGGGCGTCGTGTCCATGGTCCACGGCTGGGGTCACAGCGCAAGCCCACGGCTGCGCGTAGCCTCCGCGCACCCCGGCTCGAACCCCAACGCGCTGCTCCCGACCGGCCCCGGCAGCTTCGAGCCCCTGTCGAGTCAGGCGCACATGACCGGCATCCCCGTCCGCGTGAGGACCCTCGCTCGGGCCTGAGTGCAGCCCACTTGCGCTGGCATGGCTGTCCGTGACACGGTCTACCCGACCGTCGGGGCGAAGTCAGCCGCCAGCGGGCGGACCGATGGCGAGGGTGTCGCTCGCGCTGGCGAGAGTCGTTCGCGCAGCGTGTGCGCCACGAGGCGCTCTTTACCCTGTGGTGATGAAAGGCACCATCGTGCGCTTGTCGCAGCAAGCGTGT
>JAYSSR010000053.1:0-31851 GCA_043720395.1 Acidimicrobiia bacterium | reverse complement strand
GCGACCGTGCACGCGCGACCGTGCACGCGCGACCGTGCACGCGCGACCGTGCACGCGCGACCGTGCACGCCGCGGCAGGCGAGCGCCGCCATGATGGTGGGATGAGGATCGCTGCACTTGGAGACGCCCACCTCGGGCGCACGGCGACGACCGCAACAACGCCGGAGGGCGTGAACCAGCGCGAGGTCGACTTCGAGGACTCCTTCCTTGCCTCCGTCGAGCAGGGCCTCGCGACCAACCCCGACCTGTTCCTCTGGCTCGGCGACGTGTTCGACCATCCGCGTCCGAACTACCGCAGCTTCCGCGTCGCGATGCGTGCCCTGCGCATGATCCGCGATCACGGCATCGGCCTCGTTGCCATCAGCGGCAACCATGACACGCCCCGCCTGCCGGGTGTCGGCAACCCCTACGCCGTCCTCGCCGACGCGTTCCCGGAATTCTCGTTCTCCTACCGCATGGCCTACGAGTCGATCGACGTGCCGGGCCTACGGGTCCACTGCGTCCCCCAAACCCGAACCGCCGAAGACACCATCGACGCTCTCCACGAGGCCGATGCGAACCGCTCACTCGACCGCGTCAACCTGCTGATCACGCACCCACTCGTGCACAGCGTCGAGCGACGGTACGCCGACATGAACGAGATCGAGATCGACGACGCGGAACTCAAGTCCGACCTCGTTCTACTGGGCCACTACCACACGTACCAGCAGATTCCCCAGCGCAACAACGTCTGGTACGCCGGCTCGACCGACACCTTCTCCTTCTCCGACGATCCCGCTGCGGGCAAGGGTTTCGTGCTGCTCGACACCGACACCGGGACGTGTTCCCACCATGACATCAGGGGCCAGCGTCCGATGCGGACCGCTCCCACCGTCGACTCCTGGGGACGCAACGCCGAGGAGATCCAGCGCGACATAGCGGAACGCCTTGCCGCCCTGCCGGAGGGTGCCGTGGCCCGCCTCGACCTCGACGGCATCGACGCTGATGCCTACCGCCTGCTCGACCTCGCCGCCATCCGCGACGCAGGAGCGCACCTGCTGCACTACCGACTCCAGCCGACGTTTCGAGCCACGATCAACGAAAGCCCCGAACTGCCCGAACTGGCAAGCATCGGGTCGCGCTGGCATACCTACGTCCACTCCCAGCAAATCGAGCAATTCGACGCTGACCGCCTCATCGCCGCGGGTCAGCAATACCTCGACGCGGCCATCGACATCGCTACCGACGCTGTGACCGACTGAGCGCCTGAGCAACGTGAGCGACTGAGCCGTGCGAATCACCACCATCTCGCTACGCAACTACCGCGTCTTTCGCGACCTGGAACTCGAAATGCCGCCCGGCCTCGTCGGTATCTACGGCGCAAATGGGTCGGGCAAATCGACGCTTCTCGAGTCCGTTCTCTGGGCACTCTACGGCCGCGCCCGAACAGGCAAGGGCGAGATCCGGTCGGCGGGGGACAGTGGCGAGTGCGTCGTCGAACTCGGCTTCGAGCACGAGTCGCACCACTACCTCGTTCGCCGCTCGATCTCGGGTGCGAACGCAACCGTCAAGACCCGCGTCCTCGTGGGTGGCGACGTCGTGGCCGACGGCATCACCGACGTGGGCCGATACATCCGTTCCACGCTCGGCATGGACGAAACCGCCTTCCGGTCGTCGGTCTTCGCGGAGCAGAAGCAGTTGGCGGCGTTCAGCGATCAAACGCCCGACCAGCGACGCCGTCTCGTCCTCCAGCTCCTGGGCATCATTCCCGTGGAGAAGGCCCGCGACCAGGCCCGCGCCGACTTTCGGGCTCGTCAGGGCGAACACAGTCGCCTGCAGACGCTGCTCGGACCGTTCGAGGAGAAGGCGGCCAAGCTGGCGGCGGCACGCGAGCAACTGACCCAGGAACAGGCCAGAACGACGGCCGCCGGAACATCGGCCGTCGCAGCGAAAGCCTCCCTCGAAGCAGCGGAAGCGGCCGTTCAGGCCTACGCCGACGCGCACCGGCTCGACCACACAATCCGCCAACTCGGAACCGCAGCCCGGAAGCGACGAGACGAGGCGCAGGACGCCCTCACGAGGCTCACGAGCGACGTCAGGGACCTCGACGAGGCACAGGAGCAGCTCGACGCCCTCAACGCCGCTCCGAGCATCGACATCGCGGCGACCGAGACGCTCATCGAGTTGCTCGTGACCTGGCGGGACGCGCAGCGTCGCCTCGATGGGCTGGGCACGGCCCCCCAGGACGTTCAGAACGACGCGGAACCCGACACAAACGCGATTGCGGTGCTGCGGGAGGCGAAGGAAATGCTGACCCGCCAGGTCGGAGATGCCGACGGGGTCGCTCGCGCCGCCGCCGCGAGCGTGCGGGCAGCACAGGCGGCACTCGACCGGTCCGGCGAATTGGCGGACCAAGGCGAATGCCCGCTGTGCGGCCAGGAACTCCGAGAAGGCGCAGCAGCCGTGCGCCGCCACCGACAGGTCGAACACGAAGGCGCGGCCGCAGCGCTTGTCGCAGCGACCGCAGTCGCCAGCACCGCACGACTCGAATTGGACGCTGTTGCCGCCCAGCTCGTGGCAGCGGAACGCGAGCACGCTGCGGCGACGAAGCGGCACCACGCCGCGACGATCGCGGCCGATCGAACAAGGGTCGCCACCGAGGCGGTCACAACCGCACGGGAAGCACTCGGCCCCCGAGCGTCATTTGATGACGAGCCGACGCTACGTGCCGACGTTCGACATCAGCGCGAAGTTGCGTCTCAGCGCGATCGCCTCCGAGAACGGGTCCTGCGGCGTCCGGCCGTGGAACTCGCCATGACCGAAGCGCGAACAAAACTCGATGCGGCCGAAGCTGAACGCGGCGATCTTCGAGCACAACTCGACGCCCTGCATTTCGATGCCGAAGGGCACCGCTCGGCACAACTGGCACAGCAGAACGCCAAAGAGCTCGTCGACGCCGCCACGGAGCGCTGGGTGGCGGGGCAACGGGGTACCGCCGCGGCGCAGCAGCGGGTGAGCGATGCAGAGGAATCGCTCAAGGAAGCGGAGGACCGCGAGGCGCAGCTGCGTGAACTCGCAGAGGAGGCGCGCTACCTCGGTCGGACGGCCGATCTGCTCGGCGGCTTCCGTCACGCGGTCGTCGGCCTTGTTGGGCCGCAGCTGTCCACCCAGGCGTCGGAGCTGTTCAACGACCTCACCAACGGCGAATACGACGGACTCGTCGTGGACCCGGAGACCTACGAGATCAAGGTGATCGATGGTGGCGTCGAGTACCCCGGCAATCGGTTCTCGGGCTCCGAGGTCGACCTTGCCAACCTCGCGCTCCGAGTTGCGATCTCCGAGCAGATCCGCTTCCAAGCGGGTGGTCAAGTCGGCCTTCTCGTCCTCGATGAAGCCCTCGCGAGCCTCGATGGCGAACGGAAGGATCGAATGCTTGCCGCCCTCACCCGCCTCTCCGGACGTTTCCGTCAGATCCTCGTCGTGACCCACGCGCCCGAGGTGAAAGAGCGCCTCCCGCAGGCCATCGAGGTCGTCCACCTCGGCGGGCGACGGTCGACCGCACGCCTTGTCGACCAGGTGCCGTTTGGCTGAGTGATACAGGTCACACCCAAGCGGCCGGAAATTGATGAGGAGGCGGTTACACTGCCGCCGCCTCAGGCTCTCCCGACGCGAAGCACAACTCCGTGCACGCCGCGTTTGGGCAGCAAATGAGAATCGATTTGACATCGCTGTGCACTTGCTCAGCGAGATGAAGAAGAGTGCAGAGAGCGGCATGGACGACGACAACGAAGAACTCGAAGAACCAGAACTTGAAGAGGCTATCGACGACCTCGACGAACCAGACCTCGAAGACGATCTCGGCGAGGAGTTTGAGGGCGACGACGACGCAATCGAGGGTGACCTCGACGATGACGATCTCGCGATCGACGTCGATATCGTCGAGGACGACGACGCAACCACCCGCCTTCCCGCGCCCGTCATTGCTGCTGCCGAGGAAGACGAAGACGACGACGACGAACAAGACCCGGATGACATCGAGGCCAGCCTGGACGACATTCTCAAGGACCGCCTCGTCATAGAAGATGCAGAGACCGACGAGGACGACGTACCCGACGTCGACGATCGCGGTGAAGGCAGTTCCGCCGTGGTCCCCAAACGCCCCGACGAGTTCGTATGCCAGTCGTGCTTCCTTGTGAAGCATCCGAGCCAGATCGCCGACGTCGCTCGCCAGCTCTGCCGCGACTGCGTCTAGCGATTCATCGGTATCTTGATCATCACGGCTGCGCCGGCCACCGCCGACCAGGTCGACGACCTCCGGGCGATCTTCCAGGTGTTGGCCGACGCGATCCGCGAGGGGCGTGGCGGTTCGCTACAAATTGCCGAACGCGCTGCGATCATCGCCGAGCACCTCGACGCAATCCCAGAACGCGAGCGCCCATGGCCCCGAGCCGATCGGCGGGTCTTTGCCGTTGCCCTTGACGCAGCGGTGGTCGGTGTAGCGGCGGTGAGCGTCGTCGCGCACGGCACAGCGCTCGTTGGAGTCATCGACGGCTACGGCGTGTTGGAAGAAGCTCGCGGAGTCGGCGTCGGCGAGGAGTTGCTCGACGCCGTGATGGCTTTCTGTGCCGAGGCAGGATGCGTCGGGGTCGATGCCGATGCACTCCCCGGTGCACGCGAAACGAAGAACTTCTTTGAGACGTTCGGGTTCACGGCGCGACGGCTCGTGGTTCACCACCGGTTCGTGAACGAGCAGGTCCCGGACGGACATGCGACCTGAAGTCTGCGTGGGTGCCGTCCTCGTCGACACTGGTGAGCTCCTCCTCATCCGCCGTGGAAGAGGTGCCGGTGTGGGTCTCTGGTCGGTACCCGGCGGCCGGGTCGAGCCCGCTGAGCGCCTCGAAACCGCCGTCGAGCGAGAGTTCCTCGAAGAGACCGGTCTGCACGTCCGCACGACCGGCTTTCTCGGATGGGTCGAGCGCTTCGGTGTCGATGACCAGGCCGCGCCCTTTCACTACGTGATCCTCGATTTCACCGTCGAACTGGTCGACCCGAGCGTTCGTGGGCGCGCGGTCGCCGGCGACGACGCCGCCGAGGTGGCTTGGGTGCCCCTCGACGATCTTGCTCGTGTCGACCTCGTCCCCGGACTATTCGACTTTCTCCGGGATCACGACGTAGTCACAGACTGACCGCTGCCAGCGTCACCGGCCCGTCCATTGGGGCGTGCGCTTCTCGATAAACGCGGTGAGACCTTCCTTGAGGTCCTCCGAGCGCATCACCTTCGCCATGGCTGCGTTCGTGAGCTTCTTCAGCGTCTCTTCGTCCTCATACTGGCTGGCGAGCACGACCTTTCGGCTCTCTCTCACCGCCATCGGCGCGGCCGCGATGATTTTCGCTGCCAGGTCGAAAGCAGCGTCCTCTGCGTCGCCGTCGGCCACGAGGCGATTGACCAACCCAAGGTCGTAGGCGCGTTGTGCACTGAGGGGCTCGCCCGTGAGGATTACCTCCATCGCTGCGGCGCGTCCAATGGCCTTCGGGAGGCGGAAGAGCCCGCCCGCTCCCGCGATCAGGTTGCGTTTCACCTCTGCGAGTCCGAACGACGACCTGTGTGTCGCCACGACGAGGTCGACCGACAACACGATCTCGCAACCACCGGCCGTTGCGAGGCCATCGACGGCGACGATCATTGGCTTGGTGCGTTCCCGATAGACAATCCCGCCGAACCCGCCCTTCGCGGTGCCGATCGAGTCACCAGCACCTGAATTGATGGCCTTGAGGTCAGCGCCCGCGCAGAACACCGGTCGGTCGCCGACGGTCACGGCGCGAAGAATTCCCACCCATGCGTTGTCGTCGGCCTCGAACGTGTCGAGTGCGGCTTCCATCTCGGTCGCCCATTGCGAATTGACGGCGTTTCGAGCCTCGGGGCGGTTGATGGTGAAGAGGGCGACGTTGCCCCGGAGCTCGTAGTCGATCATCGCTGCGACGCTAGCGTCGCGCGTCGCCGCGCAGCCAAGCCCTTAGGCGGACGGAGCAGCCTCGTCCGTGGTGTTTTGCTCGTCGGCCTGTGCGACAACGGTGTCTTCGACCACAACGTCAGCGGTGACCGCAACGACGGGAGCAGCGACGGGGCGAGCAGGCGGCGCTGGCGGACGCTTCGGAGGTAGTACGGCACCCTTGGCACGCGGCGGAGGCGGCATCGTCAGCCCAAGCAACTTGAGCAGCGCGGGAATTCGATTTGAAGCGTTCGCTGCCGTCGTTAGCAACGCCTCGCCGGGATTCTCCGGCAGGCCGGTCGGCACGATGTCGCGACGGAAGGGAGCGTCGGCCGCTGCCTCGATCATGGCCGCCCAGACGTCCGGGCGGGTTTGTGGGCTCAATGCCTCATTCGTCGCAGCGACCAGTCGGGCGGTGACTTCAGCGTCCAATTTGGCGGCGGGATCAGGTATCCGACCCGCCAGGCGCAGCCCGCGAACGAGCTTGCCGTCGTTGATCGCCGAGCCGATGTCGTTCGCCCAGGTGGTGCGCTCCGATTCAATTCTGGCGGTCAGCGCCTCACGCAGCTTCTGGCCCATTTCGCGAGAAGCATCGTCACGTGCTCCCTGGTCGGCCTGTGTGACGACCGCACGGAGG
Source organism: Acidimicrobiia bacterium (assembly GCA_043720395.1). Taxonomy (GTDB): domain Bacteria; phylum Actinomycetota; class Acidimicrobiia; order Acidimicrobiales; family JANYDT01; genus JANOYY01. The sequence goes on along the minus strand of JAYSSR010000053.1, from coordinate 25,245 downwards.
TCGCGGATGGTCAGATCATCGGCCATCATGAGTGCAGCTGCGGCGCGATCGAGCCAATCGGCGGTACGGACGCGGGGGAGAAGTTCGTCTGCCATCGAAAGCAGGGACGCCGCCGGAACCTCAGGTTGGCCCGCCGCCTTCAGCTGCGCGTTCTGGTCAATAATTGCCTGGCGCACGGCCGGAATCCCGCCGCGGAACAGCTGTTCAGCGACCGGGCGCTTCTCCGGTGCCAATTCCGCGAGAAGAGCATCGCGGTGTGCGCGTCCTGGATTGAGTCGCTTTTGACCCTTCGCCGGTCCTCGGTCTGCTCCGCGGTCGGTCGCCCGATCCGCGCCGCGGTCAGGGCGAGAATCACGAACCGGACGGTCGGGACGAGCCGCGCGTGCGGGCCGTTCGCCGCGCGCATCATCGCTGCGCGGGCCACGCTCGGGCCGAGCGCCGCCTTCGCGGCGGGGGCCACGGTCGCCACGGGGCCCTCCACCCTCACGTCGTCCGCCGGCGCGTTCCGCATACTGCACCGACACGCCGCCAGCGTGCTCCCGCGCCATGATTTCCACACGCTCCGCTTCGGCCCGTACGTTGCGCGGCGCAATCACCGACACGATTCGCACGCCATCAAGTTCACGCTCCGCTTCGGCACGGACGACGTCGCCAACGACAGCTCCCGGATAGAGGAGCGTGCTTTCGAGGGCACCTTTCGGCTGGCGGGCACCGGCAGCACGCCAGGTCCACGCCTCTCCGTTTTGGCTTGTGAGTTCGATGTCAATGCGGTGGGACATACAGCAAACAACGTTACTCGAGCACTCCACCTCTCCCCGTGCGTTCTGGCCTGAGTGGAGCGTTCTCGCCGAAATTCAAATGCGCGCCTACATTCAGATTGTGCGCTCCGAACCTGTGTTGCTCGTCCACGGCTTTGCGTCTTCGTTCGAGCTCAATTGGGTGCGCAACGGGTGGCAGGATCTGCTTCGTGATGCTGGCCGCGAAGTGATCGGGCTGGACCTACTTGGCCACGGGAACGCCGCGAAGCCGCACGATCCAGCCGCGTACGTCGATATGGAACAGTCGCTGCTCGATGCGATCGACGGTCACGGCGTCGTCGACGCCGTCGGGTTCTCGCTCGGGGGCGTCACCTTGCTGCGCGCCGCAGCCCGAGCGCCGGCGAGATTCGGACGTCTCGTGATCGGGGGCGTGGGGGAGGGGAACATGCGAGCGGGTGACCCGGAGCCTGTCGCCGCGGCCATCGAGGCCGGCCTCGCAAGTATCGGTGGCGAGGACGCACCCGAGAATCGCATGGGACGCGCCTTCGCGCAGTTCGCAGCCAATGGCACCAACGACGCGAAGGCGCTCGCTGCATGCATGCGCCGACCCGTCGACCGGCTGTCCGCCGAAGAACTCGTCGGAGTTCTGTCACCGGTGTTACTCGTCTGCGGTGACAAGGACTTCCAGATGCCGATGACGCCAGTGGCCGACGCGCTCATCGCAGCAGCGTCGGTTACGACCAAGGTGCTCCGTGGCATCGACCACTTCGGTACGCCGCAATCGTTCGGCTTTATCGACGCTGCGCTCGAATTTCTCGACGCCCTCCCGAGTTGACTGGTCTGACGTCGTCGGCGGGGATCATCCCCCAACGCCCCAACCGTCGACTGTCAGAATCACAGGAAGCGTCAATACCAAAGGAACCAAGCGTGTCCGCTCTCGCATCCGCCGCTCTCCCGCAGGGCTTCAGCCTTTACGTCGCCAACATTGGCATCAAAGACGCCACCGACGACTTCGTCGTGATCGCCTCCGACGGTCCGGCATCCGGGGCGGCGGTCTTCACCCAGTCGCGCTTCGCCGGGCCGAGTGTCAATCTGTCTCGACGGTCGGTAGGGGACGGGAGCCTCCGTGCCTTCGTCGTGCTGTCGAAGAACGCCAACGTCGCCAACGGTCGCCAAGGCATAACCGACGCCGAAGAGATCATGCGATCCGTGGCGTCGTCGATCGGCTGCTCGCCCTACGACATCGTGCTCGCCTCCACCGGGGTCATTGGTCGCCCGTACCCGATGGACAAGATACGCGCACATATGGAAACGATGCGCTTCCCATTCGCCGGGGATGATCTGCTGCGGGCCGCACAGGGCATCATGACCACGGACACCGTGCCAAAGGTCGCGACTGCAATGATTGGCGACGGACCGGCTCGTGTAGTCGGTATCGCGAAGGGTGTCGGCATGATGGAGCCTGATATGGCGACGCTGATCACGCTCTTTCTGACCGACGCACGAATGGCACCGGGGGAGTTGCGGCCCCTCTTCCAAGACGCAATTGACAAGACATTCAATTGTCTTTCGATCGACACCGACACCTCGACAAGTGACACCGCCGCGATCATGGCGAACGGCAGGGCGGGCTTCGTCGACCGCGCGGAATTTTCAAAAGCACTGAATGAGGTTGCACTTTCATTGACGAAGCAGGTCGCGCGAGACGGCGAAGGGGCAACCAAGCTCCTGACCGTTACCGTAGACCGATCTCGCGACGACGCTCAGGCGAAACGTGTCGCGAAGTCGATTCTCAATTCACCGCTGGTGAAGACTGCTGTCCATGGTGCCGACCCGAACTGGGGACGTGTCGCGATGGCGGTGGGCAAGTGCCAGAGCGACACCGATATCTCGCCCGATCGCGTGGTCATCCGGTTCGGGACTCAGGAGGTGTATCCGGCGCAGGTCGGCAGTAATGGTCTGGAACTGCTTGCAACGTACATGCGAGGGACGGATGTGCATATCCACGTTTCGCTCATGACCGGCAACAGCTCAAGCACCGTGTACGGCTGCGACCTGTCGCGCGAATACATCACGATCAACGCCGACTACACGACGTGACGTTCGGCGGTCGGTCGGCACGAGCGACTGACCGAAGCGGATGGTTCACTGCGCTTCCGCCGGAGGCGCTGTTCCTTCTGAGCGCAGTCGCGCAGTACGCGGGTGCAAGCATTGCCATTCGTACCTTTGATGAAGTCCCTGCGGCGACGGTCGCGCTGTTCCGAGTTGTCGGTGCTTCGATCACCCTGATCTTGTTGACCCGTGCGTGGCAACGTTCTTGGACCCGTCCTGACATTGTTTCGGTGGCCCAATTCGGGACATTAACCGCAGCCATGAACTTGTTCTTCTACCTTGGCATAGAGCGTCTTCCGCTCGGAAAAGGCGTAACGATCGAGTTCATTGGGCCGATCGCTGTTGCTGCGTGGCGCACCAGAACCCGACGAAACGCGATCGCTCTCGCGGTCGCGGCGAGTGGCGTCGCCCTACTCTCCGGAGGGTCGTTCGGGTCCGATCGCGTGGGGCTCGCTTTGATCTTCGCAGCTTCGGCTTGTTGGGCCGGCTACATCCTGCTCGGATACCGCTCGGCGCGAGCCGAGCACGGAGTGGCCGGCCTGGGTATCGGTCTCGCTTTCGGAACAATTGCCCTTTTGCCGTTCGGAGTCGCTGGACTAGGTGACGCCACGGCGACAACATCGCGATTCGCACGCTGCCTGCTGGTCGGCGTGCTGTCCAACACGATTGGATACGGCATTGACCAAATCGTGATGCGACGCTTTTCCACGCGCCGTTTCGCCGTGATGTTGTCCATCCTTCCTGTCGTTGCCCTTCTCGCCGGCGTGGTCGCGCTCGATCAGCATCCCAGCTCCCTCGACCTCGTCGGCGTCCTCATGGTCGTTCTCGGGGTCGCCGTGCAAGACCGGACATAGCGACCAGCCCTCGCCCCCGACATCGTGGCCGCTAATCGGTCACCGTGGCCCCTAACCGGCCCGATTTGAGGCCACGCTGACCGATTTGCGGCCGCGCTCAGATAATGCCGCTCATCGAGGGACGCGCATCGAGGGGCACCGCAGCGCCCCTCGATGTTCGCCTACGCGCTACTGCGCGCGGCTCAGACTGGGTGGCTGCTCAGCCGGTACCCGTCGGGAGGGTGTTGGAAATCGAGTTGAAGGTCTGCTTGACCTTTTCTCCGAGCAGGGTGACGGTGCCGATGATCGCAACAGCAATCAGGCCGACCATCAAGGCATATTCAACGGCGGTTGCGCCACGTTCTTCGATCTCGGCCTTACGGCCCGAGACCCAGTTCTGCAGGGCGACGAACATCTCCAGCATGGGGGTTCCTCTTCTTTGGGTAGGTGTGCACACGAGTTGCGGGCACCTAACACTTCGACCTCGAATTGCTGCCGGTTGAGCGGATTGAGCCGGGAGAACCACTCCGAGTGGCCGCCCGGTCCACCTCGCCCGTGTAATATCGTCACTGTGACGAAACTGTCGCAGGACCGGAGGCCATGGGAGTTGGAGCCGGCGGCGACGTCGAAGCGATGCTCTTGGTGTCGACGACCGATGCCGTTCGAAACGGGTCCAGGGCGACCGCGGAAGTACTGCATACGGAGCTGTCGCCAACGAGACTTCGAGGCACGTACCCGAGCGCAGGCGCATGGGATTGACGAGCACGACCTGATCATGGCTCGTTCGACGCTGGACAGACTCCATGACGAGTTGTACGTCCTTGGGTGCGCCGTCGATGACGCAGTCCGCGACCTCAAGCTCGCACGAACGGTGCCGGACCACGCGGACATTGTGACGATGTTGCTTGACGCAGCACGCCCTTTACGTTCGTTTGACCCGCTCCCCGCTCCGATTCAACGCCCATAATCCTCGTTATGTAAAGTCAACTCCCGGCACGCGAAAAGATTTCCAAGAAATCGGTCGTTGGGTGCACGGATCGACTCATGTCGCTCTCTTTGTCTGTGCCGGACCTTCCGGAGCACCACCGCCCAAGGAGCAATTCCATGCGCAAGATCCACGCCGCCGCCGTCACCATCTCAATGCTCGCCACCGCCATTCTGGTCGCCGCCCCCCAAACATGGTTGTTCTGAGGAATTCCGGTCATCGATCGGATTTCGCCTCCGATGTTCACAGGAAAACTCCTTTCGGCTGCGGTTGAGACATCGACCGGACGAACAACCAACCCGCGCCTTTGGGCACGGTCGGTACCAACCGACGGGCCCGGCATCCGTGCCTTTTCCGGCCTCCGTTCACCATTCATCCCGCTCGTGCTGGTGGCCGTGCAGCAGATTCTGCACCGATCTGGAGCGAACCAATGGCTCAGCTTCCCTTTCCATCTGCTCGCACTCGCGTGGCTGGTACTGGTGGTGACCTCGGCCCGGGGGATTATCACCCGCGCCGGCGGGTGGCTCGCCATCGCTGGCGGCGCACTGAATGGTCTCGTCGTCGCCGCCACGAAGGGGATGATGCCCGTCGACATCAAGGTCTGGGAGCGCGTCTACGGCGGACCGCTCATCAATAAGCAGCGCATGCACACCATCGTCATGGATGGCTGGCGGCACTTTTTTGGCGATCGATTTGGTGTGGCATCGCTTGGGATGGTCGTCAGTGCCGGCGACATCCTTCTCGTTGGGGGTGCCGGAATCGCACTGCTCGGCTTTCTTTGGGTCCGCATTAGACAACGTCGGCAATCTTTCCGGAGTCCCACGTGAATTTGAGCACTTGGCAACGGCCCGTCTCGACCTCCATCGACTTTCGAAACGTTGCGCTCGGCGAGCTCCTCCCCTGGCGCAACCACGTTGCACGCGAACACTGCACGTGGGCAATGGGCATCGTCGGCGACACGGTCGTCGTGAATTCCGCAGGTGCCGGGCCGCACCTCTGGGCGGAGCGCGAGCCCTGGATCGTGGCACCGGTCTTGGGCATAAGAACGCCGCTGGACACTTTGCTGCAAAACGTTGCTGCTGATCTCGCCCTCACGATTGCCTGCGGCCCTCTGGAGTCATGGGTGCCGACACTCGACCTCGTGCGGCAATGGCCGCACCGTCGACGCTGGAGGAGCCGTGGGGCTGGTCGTGCAATGCGCAGTGCTCGGGTCGCCGAGCCGCCGCCGAGAACTCCGGTGGAGCCAGCAGCCGAGGCGGCCTGGACCGTTGTCCAGGTTGCCGCCTCCGCGCTACCGGGAGCGCTCAGGGTGGATCCGATCACCGCTTGGGCGCAACTCGCTCGTCACCTTCATGATCAGTTTGCGATCGTGGTGCCCGGTCTCGTGACGGCGGTCAGCGACGCGGACCGTCGATAGCGATCTCAACGAATCCCATACACCCGTAGTCGCCGCGGTCCGTGGCGTCTGCGTGCGCACGAGCGAGCGCGCTCGGGGGCGTGAACCCGGCCGAAAGGTCCTCATGGAAGTGGGACATGAACGAGATGGTCGACCGATCGGAAACCGGTAACACGCTCACTACGAGCGACCGGCACTCGCGTCCGCTAAGGGCTGCGGCGGTCGGCCACGTCGGTCGACGGCGATGCGTCCCGCCACCGAGATGACATGCTGAGAACACGATGGACTTTGGCAGTCGACCCGCTCGGTGCACGTCGCCCAGGGTCATCGGCCCGTCTGCCAGAAGCAGATGCGAGAAGAGTGGCGCGTCGCCGCGCACCTGCCCGTGCGCGCCTACGTGGGCAACCGAACTTTCTGAAAAGAAGTTCAGTGTCTGAGCGGCCGTTGCGCGGGCGTCTTGGAGTCGCTCGGTTCGATGCCACCATGCCGCGGCAGCGTCGAGTTCGGCATCGACGTAATCCAGCGCCGGTCCGCCTACGAGCAGCACGGGTGAATCGACGTCGAAAACCGGGGGCGGTTCCAGGTCGAGCCCATCGGCAAGGCGGAGTTCCATGCCACGGAGTGCAGGCATGACCCCCCAAGTGACGGTCGCCAGTTCGGCGCACGCCAAGACGGTGACCGCACTGGCCGGGCGAAGGGTGAGGGGCTGGACCAGCATGTCGTCGAGGCGAGCGAGGGCGGAGCGCCATCGACGCGTGAGAAGGTCGGAACGAGAGGACTCATGCACGAGCAACGCCTGCGCTGCGCTGTCAGCGGCTGCGACGCAGTTGGCGATGTCGGCAAGCGGACTGAGGCGAATCAGCCGGTTGGATCCCTCGCTTGAGAGCAGGGCGACGAGCCGCCCGCCGGCAGGACGGAATACGACGACGACACCACCGACTACCGACGGTGGCGTAGCTTCGTCGTGGGACGATCGCTCCGGCGCAAGCGCTGCAAGCCGGACGGCGATCCGCTGCTCGAGGTCATCGATCCGGCGCGCCCGAGCGTCCGCTGTCATCTCCCCGAGGTTCGTCATCGAGAGCGCCCGGCGTTCACGGACCAGAGGTTCCACCTCGCGGTTGAGGGTGCGACCCCACTTCCCGATCGTGGCCGCGATTCTTCGCCCGGCACCGACGAGTCCCAGGGCTGCATCGGCATCGTCGTGCGCAGCGGCCGTGGCAAAACCCATTCGTTCGATCCGTTCGAACCAGACTCTTCCGAGCGACATCTCGGCGACTCCCCCTTCGGCCCACGCCCGGTCGCACGTGGCAACGCCTGCGATTGTCGCCGGTAGGTCCGACAGCGAAGCAGCACGAACGACGGCCTGGATCGCGTTTGCAAGTACGTGTGCCGCCGCAGGCGGCTCCGGCACGAGTCGGAGCAGCAGGGCCGCCCTCGTCGGTTCGCCATCTCCAATCGCGTCAGCTACGAGCGCCAACTCCGGCAGGCCAGGGAGGCCCAGCGGAAAGGGTCGTGCCGGCAAATCGTCCGTGTTCGGCGAGATCAGCGAGGCGAAATGCTGAAGTCTCGTGGTGAGGGCAATCAACGGTTTCGCCCTAGGCATTCCCAGCAGGGCAACTGCCGAGGCGACATCGCCAGCCAATACGAGCGCGGTGACAACGGCGAGCAGCGCGTCAGAACGCTCCGGTCCGTGCGATGTGGAAGAACGAAGCAGCGACGAACCAACTCGAAGGGCATCGTCGACGAGGCCAAGGTCGAGGACGATCCGGCACCTATCAAGGTCCGCCGCTGTCGGGTCGATTTTCAGAATGCGCAGGCGTGCCTGGATGCGCTCGAAATTGTCGAGCCCCCGTACGACGTCACCTCGAGCGAGTGCCACAAGCGCAAGGTTCCCTTCGATGGCCGCGCTCATCGCGAGGACCTGCTTCGCGTCCGATATCTCTCTCGCCGCCTCGTAGAGCGACTGCGCTTCGTCCACGCGGCCTTGGAGGAGAAGATTCCCGGCGAGATTGTTGAACGCACTCGCCTGGCGAAGCGTTCCTGGCGGCCCGATGTCGAGCGCTTCGCGCGAGAGCCGCTCGGCGTTGTCGAGTCGGCCTCGGAATTGTTCGCTGAGAGCGTGCCCCATCAAGAACCGCCCGCGGACCGCGCCGGTGACGCTTCGCGAGGCCTCATCCAAGACGGTCGCAAGCTCCGCTTCCCGATCCATCGGATTGAGAACCAGGATGAGCGTCGTCAGTGCGTGGTGCAGCACGTCGTCGTCGGCCCCCGCTCGCCGTGCGAAATCGACCGACCGGCGGGCATGCACAGCCGCCTCTTCGAGGTGTCCCTTGACCGCCTCCGCCAATGCTGTGGCCTGTTCGAGATACGAAGCCGAGCGTGGCTCGTTCTCAACGTCGACCGCGTGTCGCAGTGCCCGCAACTTTGGCCCAATCGTGTCGAACTCGAACGGTGCACGTTCGAAGAGCGCCCGAGCAAGTTCGAATCTCGCGTCCACGTCGGCGAAGCCCGGGACTGACGACGTGATCAACTGTTCACCGAGGCTGGGAAGGTGCCCGAGACCGGAACGGCTCAGGAGCGCAGCCAATCCGTCGTGACGACATCTTCGCCCCGCCGAAAGGTGAGCACGAATGGCTTTCCGCGCGAGGTGGCCACGAAAATCCCCTGTTGCACATCAACATCGACTACTCCGCCGAGGTCGCGAAACTCGACCGCCCATTCATCGCCCTCGAATTCTCCGACGATCGTCGTGGCCGAGATATCGACGTACACCGTTGCATCACCGACAGCGAACCGATACTGCTGCCCAACATCTGAGTCCCGAAGACCGGCGGCAACGACAAGCGGACGCTCATCGAGTAACTCGGCGAGCGCCCGGTCGAGCGGCACGATCGAAGGTGCAAGCTTCGCGAAGTCCAGGACGCTTCTCGGCACGGGATCTTCAGCCGCGGCAACGGTCCGAAGAAGTTGCAGGAGGTCTTCATCTCCGACGTCGAAGTTCATGCTCACGACTCGTCTCCTGCCGACGGATTGATTCGTTGATGCAACAGTGTTCGTAGCCCGCCAAGACATCGCGAGCGTTTGGGTCCGACCGCGTTGACGCTTATCTGGAGTACTTCCGCCACCGTTTCGTAGGACGGAGGCGGATCGGTGAGAAACATCTTCACGAGGACCCGACAATTCTCGGGAAGTTCGTTCACGACGTCCCAAATGAGGCGACGTTCGGCGTCGGCCTCGACCTCGTGGTCAACCGGATCGTCGGTCCCCATCCAATCGAGCGCCGCCGATGGAGTGGGAGTCTCCCGCCGGCTCGCCTTGACCATACGAATGCATTCGCGACGAGCCGTCGTTGTGAGCCATCCAGGTGCTTTTCGAGGCTCGGCGATGGATGCAACGTGTCGGGCGAACTGCAGCCAAGTCGTCTGGCTGACGTCGACGGCGTCGTGGCGATCGAGGCCGAAACTTCGTGCAACGCTCCAGACAAGCGGGCTAAGTCGATCTACGAGCTGCGCCCATGCCTCCTGATCACCCGACCGAGAGGCGAGGACAAGGGCTTCGACATTGTCGATCGGCTGAACCTGCGACATAAAGGTATTTTATCTAGTGCTATCTTGTGTTATCTGCGGTACGCGGGATGCCCAAAACCGGAATCTACGGGGATATCACCCAAGAGAAGCTGGCGTGGTGAAGCCAATGACGACCGCTTCAACCGCGCTGGTGTAGAGATCCCACCGCGGCTCACCGGCAACATCGACAACGTTCAGAAGAATTCCGGCTCGCTGGGCATCAACGAGAGACCGAATCGCGAAACCTTCGGCGATCGCCGTGATTGTGGTGGCCAGGTCGTCCATGGTGTAGGGCTCGCGGAGCCGAACGTCATACTTTTCGAACACGGCGTCGTAGAGGGCAGTGAACTCGCCGTGGAAGCGCTCGTAGCCGCGTCGCATCGCCTCGCGCATGTCCGCTTCATGGAACGCTACGGCCCAGAAATGCAGATGCACGTAATACTCCGGCTGCCCGACAAGACACCCCATGAGCGCCCCGCAGATGTCGCGGATCGTCGCCGAAAACGAGATCGAGTCCTCGTCGAGACGCCCGCGAATGCCGTCGATCACGGTACGTGGCTCGACCCAGAACGTGCTTTCAAGGAGGTAGTCGGCCAGAGCGCGCTGGAATTTCTCCTGACTTGGCCAGAGCTGGTACGCAGCTCCAGTGGTTTGACCGACGCTCGCAACGACATCGCTGATCCGGACGGGGAGGGTGGAGGACATGCCGTGCTTGAGGACCATCTTGCGCCCGGCTTCGAGGAGACGCTCTCCCGTCCGTTCGGAACGGCGGTGGCGCTTCATGGGCGGCACGTCATCGTCTTCGAGGTCACGGCTATCTGGTAGTTGGTTTGTGTTGTTCATGGCTTCCCCCGGACGGTGAGTTACGGATTTCTACTACGGACTTCCGCGGATGACTCGCTTTCGGTGACTAATTTACCCTGTCAGCGACCCGCCGTGCCACTTCGGTGCGTGACCGCAGATTTGCGCGCGATCGAGAGTCTGAAATCGTGACGGTGTGCGAGGGCATGCACCCTACGCTTCACCCGTGCTGCGCCTCTCCACACTGTTCGTCCGAACCCTCCGAGACGATCCCGCCGACGCCGAAGTCCCATCCCACAAGTTGCTCGTCCGGGCTGGGTACATTCGGCGGTGGGCACCAGGCATCTATTCGCAGCTGCCCCTTGGACAAATGGTCCAGGACAACGTTGCTCGAATTGTCGACGAGGAGATGCAACGGTTTGGGGCTCAGAAGGTCACCTTTCCCGCGCTGCTGCCCCGCGAGTACTACGAGGCGACGGGCCGATGGACGGAGTACGGCGACACCCTCTTTCGACTCAAGGATCGACGTGGCAACGACTTCCTCCTCGGTCCAACGCATGAGGAGCTCTTTACCCTGGCCGTCAAGGACATGTACTCCTCCTATAAGGATCTACCGGTCATCCTGTACCAGATTCAAACGAAATACCGAGATGAGGCTCGGCCCCGATCCGGCATCCTTCGCGGGCGGGAGTTCCTCATGAAGGACTCGTACTCGTTTGATCTGACCGATGAGGGACTCTCGAATTCGTATGAACTCCACCGTGACGCCTATCAGCGAATTTTCCGTCGGCTCGGGATCGATTTCAGAATCGTGTCTGCCATGTCCGGCGCTATGGGCGGCTCGCAGAGCGAGGAGTTTCTCGCGCCGAGTCCTGTCGGCGAGGATACGTTCGTCGTGTGTTCAAGCTGCGAGTATTCGGCCAATGTCGAGGCAGTACAGGTGGCGTCACCGATCGTTGACGTGGCCGCGGATGTCCCTAGAATGCTCAAATTGCATACGCCAAATGCTCCCGGCATCGCTGCGCTTGTCGCGAACTTGAACCGGGATCATGCAGAGTTGACGGGCGGTTCCATATCGGCCAAAGACCTGCTCAAGAACATCGTGTTTAAGCTCGACGGAACGCCGATCATGGTCCTGGTTCCCGGCGATCGCGAAGTCGACGCCGAACGTCTCGCGGTGGTACTCTCGCCGGCCAAGCTTGAGGCGTTCGAGGAGGAAGACTTCGCCGTTTTTCCAAACATCGTGAAGGGCTACATATCGGCGCTTGGCATGAACGAGCAGGGAGTCGCTGTGTACGCCGATCCGAGGGTTGCCTTGGGTACGTCGTGGGCTACCGGCGCTAACGAATACGAACATCACGTTGTCAACGCTGTCGTGGGACGCGATTTCACAATTGACCACTACGTGGAAGTCGCTACCGTCGCTACGGGCGATCCTTGTCCTCGGTGCACGGCCCCATTGCAGCTGGACCGGGCGATCGAGATCGGTCACATCTTCCAACTGGGTCGGAAATATGCCGATGCTTTCTCCCTCGACGTTCTGGGTCCGATTGGAAAACCAGTCCGGGTGACCATGGGCAGCTACGGCATAGGTGTGTCGCGTGCCGTCGCGGTCATCGCGGAACAACGCCACGACGACAAGGGTCTCATTTGGCCGCCCGAAGTTGCACCAGCCAAAGTTCACATCGTGGCAACCGGTAAGGAAAACCAGATCGACGTGGCCCTCGAACTTGCCCGAGCACTCGAAGCGACGGGCATTTCTACGCTTGTCGATGACCGGCCCGGAGTCTCCCCCGGCATCAAATTCAAAGACGCCGAACTCCTCGGAATGCCCAGGATCGTGATCGTCGGCAAGGGTCTCGCAGAGGGCAATGTCGAGGTCCGAGACCGAGATTCAGGAACGGCCGAGATTGTCGCTCTTACAGACGCTGTCCGCGCGGTCGTGGCGACACTCGAGTAGTTCGTCAGAGCAGGATCTCGACGGGAACGCCGAGCGGAATCGTCTTTGCGAGCTTGGTTATTCCAACATTCGAGAGGCGGATACACCCGTGACTCACCGCTTGGCCGAGCAACTTCGGCTGATTTGTACCGTGGATACCAATCCGGCCGTCGCCGCCGTTCCAGTCTTCCAGCTCCGGTGATTCGGAGAAGCAGCTGAGACCAAACGCAAACGGCCCGTAGGGCCCGTTCGGACCTCCCTTCGGCTTGAGAAGGTCCTCGGTGAAACACTGTCCCGTCGGTGTGGGATATCGCGACTGGCCCACGGCAATGAGCTCCGATTGGATGAGGCGTCCGGCGTTGCAGACCGTCATTCGTCTCGCGCCGAGTTCAATTTTGATCGCGTAACGATGCTGAAACGTATGTACATCAGACTTGCGGATCCAGCCGGTCTTGCCGTTTGGTCGCGCTGGCACATTGACTCTGAGCCAGGTGCCCTGGGTCTCGACCACCGTAAAGACCACCGCGCCCTTGATCTCAAGACCTACCGCAAGCGAGTTCAAAAGCTGCGACGAGGCCGAAGCTTCGGCATACACGTTGACGACAGCGGCGTACTTGGTGTTGTTCATCGCAGCAACCGTTGTGACGCGGTCGGGGCCACAGGTCCCGCCTTTTCCCTTGGTGGGCGGTCGAACGGGAACACGCTTGGCGGTGGCCTGAGCGAAGGCACCTTGCGGCAAGGCCAGCAGAAGGGCCAGTGCGCATGCCGTTGCCGCAGCGGCAGAACGAAAGGATCGACGCTCGTTGGTCATGGTCGTTGCTCCTTGACGAGACTGAGGGAAAGTGGGGAAGCCTGCGTTGCCAGCGCGGCGCGGCCCAGGGCCGCGGGCGAGCGCCGCAAGGTTTGTCTGGTCGGTTGCCATCGTAGGCCGTTCTCGTCACCCGGCTTGTCTTTCCACCGGTCAACTCGTTCGCAATGCGTACTAATCCGCTGCACCAGCGTCCGAAGTGGGTCCAGCCTGCTCCCCCGCCCAGGATGCTTCAGGTGTCGCTACTCGGGCACCCATGGCCCTGCGGGAGCGTTCTTCGAGACTGAGCAAGCCCCCGCGTTCGAACGCCAAAGCCGCTTCACCGCCCACCAACGCTGCGATTGCCTGTCCGGCCACGGCATTGCGCCAACCCGATGCGAGGCGGGCGTCGGCATCCCCTCGCAGGAAGTGGACAAGGTCGGAGCGGGTCGCGAGCAGGGTCGGGTCGAGCTTGGCGTCCTGCGCGAGCTGCGCGACCCACGCCGAGGCGAGCGTCAGAGCGGGCCTCAGCCGTCGATCGAAGTCTTCGGATTCGGGGAGCGCCAGAGCGGAATTCGGCAGTTCAATCGCTCTGGCTACGGCCTCCAACATTTCGGCGGCAGCCCCACCTTTGAGGTACCGGCCGTCCATGCCGCGAATCTGACTGATTTCATCGAGGCGGGTCGGTTTCGCCTGCGCTATCGAGACCACCGCAAGATCTGGGACGACAAAGCGCACGGGCTTGTCATCGCTGCGCGCTCGCTGCTCACGCCATTCGCAGAGTTCCTGGGCGACCAGTCGATCCCGTCCTCGTAGAACCCGTCCCTCCTTCAGACGCCACCAGGCCTTGGGGCCGTGGACCTGCGCCCTGGACCGCGTCCGAAGTTGCTCAAACTCGGCGTCCAGCCACGCGGTGCGTCCCGCCTGCTCCAGCTGTTCGGTGATTATCGAGCGCAGCGTCAAGAGGTGCGCAACGTCAGCGGCCGCGTAGGTCATCTGTGTCGCGCTCAGGGGACGCCGCGTCCAGTCGGTAAGCCGGTCACCCTTCGACAGCTTCAGACCCAGAATTCGTTCGCACAGCGTGACCAATGAGGCGCTGCTGAACCCAACGAATCCCGCGGCAATCTGGGTGTCCCAGATCTTGCGCGGCACGACGCCGCACGCGTACTCCAGTACCTCAAGGTCCTGGTCGGCCGCGTGAAAGACGGCGAGGGCATCGCTGTCGAGCAGGCGCGCCAACGGTGCGAGGTCGACAGCCAGAGGATCGAGCAGCACGATCCCGTCCGCCCAACCGAGCTGGACGAGGGCGAGGTGTGGGTAGAACGTCCGTTCCCGATGGAACTCGGTATCAATCGCATACTCGTGGCAACGGAGCAGTGTGTCGACGACCTCTTCGAGCCCCTCGGTCGTGGCCACCCAGCGCGGCTCGATCATCGATGTGTTCGGGCTCACGCGCCGCCCGACTCGGTCGGGAGCCCAGCGCCTACCCATGCGCCGGTCCCGCCGAGCACGTTGATGGCGTCTTTGCCCTGCGCACGGAGCAAGATCGCGGCCCGATGGCTTCTGCCGCCAGCCGCACAGATGATGTACACGGGACCGTCGGGAACCTCTTGGACGCGATCGGCAACGGTCGCGAGGGGAATCAGAACGGCACCGGGAACACGAACTTCGTCGTACTCGTGCGGCTCACGAACGTCGATGAGGTGAGCACCGGCTCGGAGCAATTCGGCAAGCTCAGAGACGTCCACGCCGGGCACAGGTTCATCCATGGCCGGGGCAGGATAGTCGAGGTCATTCCCGGCGCCGTAGGTGCTGAGGGATTCGGGGGTGTCGGCGTCTCGAAGCGAGGCGTCCAAACCCCTCACCTCGCCCCGTTCCACCTCGACCACGTTCGCTCCCTTGAGGGCGCGCTCGAGACTGCGATTTCCCTCGTCGAACGACCGCCGGAGACGTACCTGCAGGCGTCGGCTGTAGATCGCGTGCAGTACCTCCCGGCGCTCGCCCACAGGCACCAGTGCATCAGCCGCGTCGGTGGCCGACTGAAGAAATTTGAAGCGAACAGCGAGTTCGGCCATCGCGTCTCGATCGGGCGTCACGAGGTCGCACGCGAGAAGGAATACTGAACACTCAGTGGTCGAATGGAACGCAGAGAGCAGGCCGCCCAACGGGCCTTCACCCGGATGGAGGTCCGGGGTCCAACGAAAAGCGCCCGCCCAGGCCTGGTCACCGCCAACAACGATCGGTTCGCCCAGTCCGGCTCCGCCAACCGCAAGGGCAAGGCGTTCGATCAACGTCAGTCCGCCGATCGTGATCGTGGCCTTCGGACGCCCCATCCGCGCGCTCGCTCCCCCGGCGAGAATTGCGACGGCGAGATCCACACTCAAGCTGGCGCTGTCCGCAACGTCCGAAGCGCTTCGCGGTGTAGCACCCCGTTGGTACTCACAGCGCTCCCGCCGCCCGGTTGGGCGACGCCGTTGAGGTCGGTAAAGGTCCCACCCGCTTCCTCCACGATGATCTGGATTGCCGCAAGATCCCATAGCGACACGATCGCCTCAACGGCGATATCGATCGCTCCTTCGGCGACCAACATGTGCTGCCAGAAGTCGCCGAACGCTCGCTGGCGGCCAACGCTTGAGCGGAGGGCGTCGATCCCCGTTCGCATACCGCGATCCGACCACGGACCTTCGCTGTAGGACAGAAACGCGGTGTCGATGCTCGCCGTTCGAGACACGCGGATTGGTCGGCTGTCCGCAAATGCTCCCCCGCCGCGCACCGCCCACCAACGCTGACCCATCGCGGGTGCCGAGACCATACCGACCACAAGTTCGCCGTGGGCTTCCAGCGCGAGCAGCGTCGCCCAGACCGGGACGCCACGCACGTAGTTCGACGTGCCGTCAATCGGATCGACGATCCAGCGCGTGGACTGCTCGGCGTCGGACACGCCGTGTTCTTCGCCGAGTACGCCGTGATCTGGACGTTCGACGGCGAGCAGGTCCCGGATCGCCTGTTCACTGTCGCGATCGGCGATCGTGACCTCAGTACGGTCGGCCTTGGTTTCAATCACCAGCGTCTGCGAACGGAAGTGTCGGACCGTTATCTCGTCGGCGGCGTCGGCGAGTCGGTGCGCAAGCGCAAGCTCCGCCTGAAGGTCGAGCGTCATGGCTTCGGACATTGGGCTTGCGAGCTCAGCGGAGGTTCTCGCGACGGTCCCAGTCGGGGTCGAGCTGGTGGAGGAACAATTCGCAACGTTCCTGTTCGTCGATTTCGCCGATCGCCGCGGCGCATCGCCGAAGACCGTCCACCGCGGTGAGAAAGCCACGGTTGCCCTCGTGACGCCACCGGACGTACCCCGAACCACGCCAGCCGCTGGCGCGGAGGCGGTCAAGTCCACGGTGGTAGCCAACTCGGTAGGCCGCGTAGCCCTCGATCGTGTCGCGGGCGAGGTCGCCGAGCGCCGACCAGGCGTCAAGCGAACGTGGCCACTTGGCGACGACTGCAGTGACGGCGTCTCGCCGCTGGTGCGCGTCGAGGGCCAAAGCGGCCGCGAGGGCTGCTCGAACGTCGGCAGGCTCAAGGTCGAGCACGGTCTCGGGGAGGCCTGTGGTCAGGTGAACGGGGCGATCGGTCATGGGTTGATCCTGCCAGTCTTCGGCGTTGGTGCCCGCGTGTTTGGATTGCTCGTTGTCGCGGGGTACCGTGCGCGACCGCAATCCTGCCTCGGAGGTCCAATGTCAAACGTTGCCGTCATCGCCAAGATCACCTGCAAGGAGGGCATGCGCGACGACGCGCTCGCGCTCTTCAAGGACCACGTCGAGTTCGTCAATTCCGAAGCCGGGACGCTCATCTATGCGCTCAATGTCGACTCTAAAGATGACGTCACGATCTGGTTCTACGAGCTGTACGCCGACGCCGCAGCGCTGGCTGTTCACGGTGGCGGCGACGCCATGAAGGCAATGGGACCGAAGCTCGCGCCGTGCCTCGCCGGGCGTCCGGAGATCCATGTTCTGACACCAGTAGTAGCCAAGGGCATCTGAGGGTCCCATCGTGAAGATCGCCGTTGACTTCGATCGCTGCCAGTCCAACGCACTCTGCATGTCCGCCGCCCCGGACATCTTCGAGGTGCGCGACGACGGCTACCTCTACATTCTCGTGGAGGAGCCCGGCGAGGACCGACGCGCGGCGGTCGAGGAGGCCGTGCGCCTCTGCCCGACGCAGGCCATCTCGCTCAGCTGAGCTTTGCCGCTCATGCGTTCCGTCGTCATCGTTGGGGCGTCGCTATCCGGGGTTCGCACCGCGGAGGCTCTGCGCGAGAAGGGTTTCGACGGGCACATCACGCTGATCGGCGACGAGACACATCTCCCCTACGACCGTCCGCCACTGTCGAAGGGCTACCTGTCCGGCAAGGACAATCGCGCCCGCATCGACTTGCGCCCGGCCGAGTCGTATGCGACCGATGCGATCGACGTGCAGTTGGCGACGCGGGTCACCGGCGTCGTCCTGTCGCCCGAGTCGGTGACGCTGTCCACGTCGTCGTCGACGGTCGTCGCCGATGCTCTCGTGATCGCGTCTGGTGCGCGTACCCGACCTGCACCGTTCCCGGTCGATCACCCGAGCGTCCACGAAGTACGGCGCGTCGAGGACAGCGACCGGCTCCGTCCGCTGCTGGTTGACGGTGCGCGAATCGTCGTGATCGGGGCGGGGTTCATCGGTGCCGAGGTGGCGTCGACTGCTCGCTCGCTCGGATGCTCGGTCACTGTTGTCGAAGCGGTACCGGTCCCCCTCTCGCGCCAACTCGGTGACGATATGGGTCGTGCGTGCGCCGCGCTCCACGAGCGCAATGGGGTGACGCTGCTCGCGGGCGAAACCGTGCTCGGCGTGAGCGCTGCGGGTGTCGCGTTGGGCAATGGTCAGACGTTGACGGCGGACGTCGTGGTCGTCGGAATCGGCGTGCAGCCCAACACGGAGTGGCTGGACGGGTCGCGCATCGAGCTTCGTGACGGCGTCTGCGCGGACCCAATGCTACGCGCGCTCATGGTTTCGGGTGCCGCACTGGACAACGTCGTGGCCGTCGGTGATGTCGCCCGGTGGACCAATGCGCTCTTCGACGAAGAGATGCGCATCGAGCACTGGACGAACGCTGCGGAGTCCGCCGAACACGCCGCCTCGACGTTGCTGGGTGCGCGAGAACCGTACGCCCCGGTGCCGTATTTCTGGAGCGACCAGTACGGGCGCAAGATCCAATTCGTGGGCCGGGCGACCGGCTTCGACGAGGTCCGCGTCGTCCAGGGTGCCGTGTCCGACGATGCGTGGCTGGCGCTGTATCGCCGCGGGGACCGGATCGTCGCGGCGCTCGGTGTGCACAAGATGCGGGCTCTGATGACTGCGCGTAAGGCCGTGCTCGAACGCGCCACCTGGGCCGACGCGGTTGCGGTTGCGGCCTCTTGAGCGGCGCCCTACAGCGGACTGGTTCCGTCGACGATGATATGCGCGCATTGCTCTGGTTGGTCCGCCGCGACGTACGCGTCCTCTCCCGGCATCCAGACGTCGGTCCACCGTGAACGCATCGCCTCGCCGTCACGGGCGACGCCACGCTCTAGTCGCAACGCCGGTGGTGCATCGACCCACACACGAACGGCCTCATGATCACGGAACATGCGGTGTAACGCGCACACGCCTTCGATGACCACGACCCCGCTCGGCTCGACAACTCGCACCCGACCGAGCGCGCCGGCGCCCCAATCCCACTCGCGGTACCGACCATTCGCAGCGACCAGGAGCGGCGCAACAACGTCGTCGTAGAGCCGCGCAAGCTCGAACTGCGACCCGTTCCAGAACGAATCCGTCTCCACAACCTGCACCGCAGGGAGCCGGCGGGCGATCGCCGCCGCCAGCGCCGACTTCCCCGACCCGCCGTGCCCGCCAATACCGACCACCACCATCGGCTGAACCGCCGACGCCCTCTCAATGGCTTCAACAACCTGTCCCAACTGACTCACCTCCCAAGTCTGACCCCGGTAACCGTGGCGAGCGCGAACGTGCGAATGAGGTGGGCGACCGGACGGGTGGCCCGTAGGGGTGCGGCCTGCCGGGTGGGTCCCAGCGCAGCTGGGGGGACCGGGTGGGACGGGGCCCCAGAGGGACAGGACCCGACCGGTCGCCCACCGGCAGCAGGGACAATGAACGACCCGCGTAGGCTGGCAGCCAAATGGAGCTCATCATCATCCGCCACGCGCTGCCCGAGAAGATCGTCAACGACGACCCGTCCCGGCCCGCCGATCCACCACTCGACGCGACCGGTCTGCGTCAGGCGGAACTCCTCGCCGAGTACCTGGCGACGGAGACGATCCATGCGCTGTACTGCTCGCCGTTGCAACGAGCCCGCCAAACGGCTGCCGCCGTCACTGCAGTCACCGGACTTGAGGCGAAGGTGCACGATGGTGTCGCCGAGTGGGACCGCTCCTCCCCGGTGTACATCCCGATCGAGGAACTGAAAGCCACGAACCACCCGGATTGGCTTGCCATGCAACGCGGCGAGTGGACCGGCGAGGGCAACCCCATCGACTTCCAGCGCACCGTCGTTGCTGCCATCGAAGAAATCGCGCTCGCCCATCCAGGCCAGCGGGTCGTGATCGCCTGCCACGGGGGCGTCATTAACAGCTACCTTGCGCACGTGATGGAGGTCCCACGGCCGGCCGGGTTCTTCCACCCCGACTACACGGGGATCAGCCGCGTGATGGCCGCGTCGACCGGGCAGCGGAGCATCCGCAGCATCAACGAGACCCCCCACTTGCGAGGCACCGGGCTGCTCACGGAACGCTGACGTAGCCACGCAAACGGGTTCACAAATGGACGCCACGCCGCAGACTGTTACGCGCACCTACGTTCCCATCCATCCGATCGATCTGAGGGCAACGCTGTCCTCGCTGCGTCACGGTCGCGGTGACGCCACGGTGAAGATCGGCGGCGACGGCATTTGGCGCGCGACCCGCACGCCGGAAGGCTCCGCCGTGCAGCACCTCCAACAAGATGCAAACGGGATTCATATGCGCGCATGGGGTTCCGGCGCCGACTGGCTCGCCGACCGTCTTCCCGTCCTCGTGGGAGCGAACGATGCGACCGACGACTTTCCCGACGCGCTCCCAGCTATGACGCAGCTTCTTCGCCGGTTCTCCGGCGTGCGCATCCCGTGCACCCAGGCGGTCTGGGAGTCACTCCTTCCAGCGATCGTCGAACAGAAGGTGACAGGAATCGAAGCGCGGCGGTCCTTCGCAGCGCTGCTCCGCTCGCTCGGCGAGCCAGCGCCGTGTCCGCCCGGCGCGCCGGCCTTGACGCTCCCCCTCGACCCCGTGACCATCGCGGGTACGCCTTCGCACGTGTTCCACTCGGCGAACGTCGAACGCAAGCGAAGCGACACGATCCGACGGTGCGCGTCCTACGCCGCTCGACTTGAGGAATTCGCCACGATGCCCCCAACCGTGGCTTGCCAGCGGCTGACACTCCTCCCGGGTATCGGCGACTGGACTGCCGCGGAAGTTGCGATCCGCGCGTTGGGTGACGCCGATGCTGTGTCGGTCGGCGATTACCACCTGAAGAACCTCGTCGCCTGGAACCTTGCCGGTCGCCCGCGTGGCACGGACGAGGAGATGCTGGAGTTGCTGGAACCGTTCCGACCGCATCGGGGCCGAGCGATCCTGCTCATGCAACTGGGTGGATCGGCCGCCCCCAGGTATGGTCCACGTCTCACGATCCAGCAGCGCTGGTGACCTGACAGCACACCACTCATGACTCGACTCGCGCAAACGTCCATCCGAGACGTCCTCAAACTGCCGGCGGTGCGCTGGACGCTCGCAACCACGTTCTGCTGGTATCTCGGTGCGATCTGCATGGGTATCACGCTCGGCATCCACGTCTACGACATCACGGGGAGCAAGCGTGATCTGGGGCTGCTCGGCCTGGCGGAGTTCCTGCCGACTGCATGCCTGGTACTTGTCACCGGCGGACTCGCCGACCGATTCGACCGGCGTCGGATCGTCAGCATCTCGCTCGCGGTCGAGGCGTGCGTCGTGGGGTCGTTGATCGTGATCACCCAGAGCAATCCGCGAACCGCTGCACCATTTCTTGCTGCGACGTTCGTGTTCGGGACGGTCCGTGCGTTCAACGCTCCGGCCATGAGGTCGCTCACCCCAGCGGCTGCACCTCCGTACCTACTCCCCCGCGTCATCGCGCTGGGTTCGGCCACATGGCAGTTCGCCTTGATCGGTGGTCCGCTGCTCGGCGCGTTGTGCTACCGGCGTTCCCCGTCCACGTCTTATGGCGTCGCCGCTGCTTTGATGGTCGCCGCGCTCATATGTACACGTATGATCTCGGCCGAGACCGGGCGGGCACATCTCCGCACCGACGGCGTGCCTGAGGACAAGCCGACGTTCCGGGCTGCCATCCAAGGCCTGTCGACGCTGTGGCACAATCCGATCCTCCTCGGTGCGATTGCGCTCGACCTGTTCGCGGTGCTGTTCGGTGGCGCGGTTGCACTGCTGCCCGCGGTCGCGAAGGACATCCTCGGCGGGGGCTCCTACGAGGTCGGCGTCCTGCGAGCGGCGGGCGGCATCGGTGCGGTGCTCGTGACCATCGTGTTGGCGGCGCGTCCGCTGGAGCGCTTCGTCGGACGCTGGCTGCTCGGTGCCGTTGCGGTCTTCGGCATCGCGACCGTCGTGTTCGGGGTGTCGCGTTCGCTGGTGCTGTCTGCGATTGCCTTGTTCATCTTGAGTGGTGCGGACGCCGTGAGCGTGTTCGTCCGTGGAACGCTCGTCCCGCTCGTCACCCCTGCGACCGAGCGCGGGCGCGTGCTCGCGGTGGAGGCGGTGTTCATCGGAGCGTCGAACGAGTTGGGCGCGTTCGAATCGGGCGAGGTCGCTCACCACTTCGGGACGGTCACGTCGATCGTGAGCGGCGGTGTCCTCACGCTCGTCGTCGTGGTTGTGTGGTGGTTCGTGTTCCGACCGCTGCGCAACGTCGACCGGTTCTCGGACGTGGTCGCCACGTGATCGCGCCGGGACCGACCGGCAACGCTAGCTACCGCGGTAGGCCGGGTACCCTCGACGCATGCCCGACTCCCCTCCCATTCGACGAGTTCTCGTCGTGACCGCGCATCCCGACGATGTCGACTTCGGTGCTGCCGGAACGATCGCGACGTGGACCGATACGGGGATCGAGATCGGGTACTGCATCGTCACGGATGGTGACGCTGGGGGCTTCGATCCGGACGTTCCTCGCGGCGAAATTGCCGGAATCCGGCGTCGGGAACAGACCGATGCTGCGAAGAAGGTCGGGGTGAGCGACCTCCGATTCCTGGGGTACCCCGACGGCATGCTCGAAGTCACGATGCAGCTGCGCAAGGACATCAGCCGCGAGATCCGCAGGTTCCGCCCCGACGTCGTGTTCGCCCAATCGCCGGTGCGTGACTTCAACCGGCTGTTCGCGAGCCACCCAGATCACCTCGCGACCGGTGAGGCGACGATGTGCGCGGTGTACCCGGACGCCCGCAATCCCTTCGTCTTCACCGATCTGCTCGACGATGGGTTCGAGCCGCACACCACGCGACAGGTCTGGATCATGGGTGGACCATCGCCGACGACCTATGTCGATACGACGGACGCGTTCGATCGAAAAATCGAAGCGTTGCTCTGCCACGAGAGCCAGCACCAGGACCCCGTCGGCATGCGCTCTCGAGTGCGCGGATGGAACGAGAGCATCGCGGCCGCCGCCGGTTTTCTCACCGGTCATACCGCCGAGGGGTTTCAGATCGTCGAAACCGGCTGAGAACTTGATCACCACTTTAGGTGGTTTTCTGAGAGCGAACTCCTGCCGAAGACACGGAGCGTGATGACAATCCGCCGACCGGCCGCCGTTCCCAACCAGCCGCACCTCCCCTTCACGGGCGGCGCGGCGGGTGAGAGTCTCAACGAGACCCGAAGCTTGCGTCGACCGTTGCCCAGCCGCGGGGTGAACGAGGCTTCGAGAACTCGGCCTCCCGCAACCGTGACGGCCCTGCGCCGAAGCGTTCCCTGCGCATCAGGATGGGCGCTCGGCATCCCGGTCGAGATCCACTTCGAGGGTGGCGTCGGACGGGCGGCGGTCGCCCTTCACGAGCTTCACCAGCTCGCGGAAGATGGTCTGGACACGGCGGGCGGTGACGCGTTGCTCGCCGTAGCGACTGCGGCAGATCTTCTGGCCGAGCGTCTCCACGGGGAACCGGGAAACTCCGACGTTGCAATCGCGGTCGGAACGGCCCTCAGCCAAGTCGGGTGCGCCGCATTGAGCATCAGCGGGTCTGCCGATAGTGCGGTCGTGATCCGTCGGGGCGACAGTCATGTCGCAGTGGGCACGGCGTGCGAGCGCGTTGATGGCGGCGGCGATGTGGCGACTGCGTCGTCCTCGACGGCGGCCGCGAGCGTCCGGGTGGCTCGGAGCGTGCTGCGTCAGCCGTCGGGTCGCATCGCGTCGTTGCGTCCGCGGGGCTCGGTGCTGCTGATTCGCTCCGACGGCACGGTCGAGTCGGGGTCGGTCGGTCGCGGCCTCAAATCGGTCGTGGCCCCAAATCAGTCACCGTGGCCTCAAATCGGCCCGATTTAGGGCCACACGGGCCGATTTGAGGCCACAACGTCGCGATGCCCCCGCCGCTCTCCGTCAGTTGCGGGGCACCTCGAGCCAGCTGCGTCCCTTGTCGACCCGGACGTCGCCAGGCAGCCCGAGGACGCGCTCGCCGAGGATGTTGCGCATGACCTCGCTGGTGCCGCCCTCGATGGAGTTGGCGCGCGACCGAAGGAAGGAGCGTTGGACGTCCTCGGTGAACATTCCCGCCGTGCCGGACCGGTGGTCGTAGTCGCTGTAGAGCATTCCGTTGGCACCCATCAGACTGACGGCGAACGAGAAGATCGACTTGTTCAGCTCGGCCATGGCCAGCTTGGCGACCGACCCTTCGGGACCGGGCGTGCCGACCTTGCGGTTGCCCGACGCCCGGATGTTGGTGAGCCGTGCGCACTCGGCAGCGGTCCACAGCTTCATGAGCTCGTCAAGATTCGCTCGGTCGCCGCGCGCGTACTTCTGGTACGCGGTCACGGCCGAGGCGATGGGCCCGCTCCCCCGTTGCGCGATCGCTCCGCCGATGGAGACCCGCTCGTTCATGAGCGTCGTCAGTGACACCCGCCAGCCGTCGCCACGCTCGCCGAGACGCTCGATGTCGGGCACCTTCGCGTCGGTGAAATAGACCTCGTTGAACTCGGCGTCGCCGGTCATCTGACGCAGTGGCCGCACCTCGACGCCGGGCTGCAACATGTCGACCACGAAGTAGGTGAGGCCCTTGTGCTTCTCGGCGTCCGGGTCGGTGCGGGCGACGAGCATGCCCCATTTCGCCAGGTGGGCGACGGTCGTCCAGACCTTCTGGCCATTCACGACCCACTCGTCGCCGTCCTTCACGGCCCTCGTGGCCAGGCCCGCAACGTCGGAACCGGCACCTGGCTCGGAGAACAGCTGGCACCAGACCTCTTCGCCGGTGAACATGGGCCGGAGGTAGCGCGTCTTCTGCACGTCGGTGCCCCACGAATGCACGGTCGGCGCTCCCATGCCGTGGCCGATTGGATTGCGGGCACCGGAGCTTGGCGCACCCGCGGCGCGCAGCTTGGTGTCGATGACGGACTGCGACTTGGGTGGTAGAGCCAACCCGCCGAGCCCAACGTCGAAGTGGACCCACGCGAGGCCGCGGTCGAACTGAGCGCCGAGGAACGTGACCACATCGGTTGTCTTCGGCGGGTACTCCGTGAGGAGCTCATCGGTCAGCTTCTCGACGAGCTGGGTTGCGGAATCTGCATCGACGGTGGCCGTGCTCACAATGATCTCCCTTGAAGGCGCGTGGGCGTTTTCTTGACCAGCGGGTCTAGTCGATCGGAGCATGCCTTGACCAATCGGACGCTGCCCGGACCGGCGTTGGCCAGGCCGCGGGCACTGCGTCACTCCAACGCTAGGTCGCGGTACATCGGGTCCGCTCGCGGTGCGTTCGGGCGCGCCAAGTGCAC
>JAYSSR010000052.1:0-32563 GCA_043720395.1 Acidimicrobiia bacterium | reverse complement strand
CCGCCTACCACGTGACAACTTCATGCTCTGTGATGAACCCATGACTCAGATCCTCTTTCCAAGATCGAGAGCCTCCGCGGATCCCAGGGCGATTCACTACTTACCGCTTGTCGAGACCATCTTTCTCACCTATCGCCTCCCACCGTTCGCTGGCAGCGCCGCAGCACGCGCTCGTCGACATCCAAAATTGCATCTCACGGACACGGGACTCGCTGCGTTCCTCCTTGGGCTGAACGCAGACCGACTCATGGACCCAGAAGCGACGATGTCGGGCGCGCTTCTCGAGTCGTTCGTGCTCATGGAACTCGTCAAACAGACAACGTGGTCGGAGGAACTTGTCCGTCTCAGTCACTACCGAGACGACAAGGACCGAGAAGTCGACATCGTGGTGGAGTCGCAAAGTGGGCGCGTTGCCGGAATCGAAGTCAAAGCCGCGATCGATGTCGATGAACGCGATTTCAAACATCTGGCCTATCTGCGGGACAAACTCGGAGATCGCTTCACGAACGGCATCGTGTTGCATTGCGGAACCGAGATTCTGCGGTGGGGCGACCGACTCATCTCAATTCCAATCTCTGCCCTCTGGACTGCTGTCTAGCGACAGTTCCGGTGCCGCAACTAGGTCCACGGGTGACGCATGGACAGTTTTGAGGTGGCCGCGCCTGCGGTCGAAGCCCCCGCAGCCCTGAGCCGCAGCCTCGGAGCGACTCGTCACTATAGTCGTGCGCATGAAAATTGGGGTTGTTTTTGGTGGGCCGTCGCCTGAGCACGACATCAGCGTCCTCACGGGGCTGCAGGCTGCTCGCGCGCTGGACGGTGGGGGAGCGTCGGTTGTCGGTCTCTATTGGGCGAAGAACGGCAGCTGGCACCAGGTGCCTTCGACGCTGGAAGCGGCGGATTTTCTTGAGCCAACGATTCGAGATGCCCAGCCTTTGGAATTGATTCACGGCTCCGGTTTCGTCGAGATCAAACGATTTCGGCCCGCTCAAATTGACTTGGACGTCGTGCTCAACTGCTGTCACGGCGGGCCGGGTGAGGACGGAACGCTTGCCGCTCTTTTGCGACTCTGCGGCCTTCGGGTGAGCGGTCCACGTCCCCAAGCGAGCGCGCTTGCGATGGACAAATTGGCCACTGCCGCGGTTGCTGCTGGGGCGGGAATTCCGGTGATTCAAACGGTGATTGCAGCCGAATGCGAGTCGCTTTCTACGCCGTGGGTGGTGAAGCCACGTTTTGGTGGTTCGTCCATTGGTATCGAGACCGGTGTCCAAGACCGGGCAACCGTGCTCGCGCTTCAGGCGGCAGGCGCCGGGCGTGGCGGTGTCATTGTTCAACCGTTTCTTGATGGTTGGATCGATCTCAACGTATCCGTGCGGACGTTCCCCGAACGGCAGGTGTCTACTATCGAAAAGCCCGTACGTGCAGGTAGCGCTATCTACACCTATGCCGACAAGTATCTCGTGGGCGGGCAGGGTATGGACGCCGCCCCTCGTGAACTTCCCGCGGTTATTCCGGATGCAATTTCGAGTCGTATGGTGGAGTATGCGAATCGAGTCGTCGACGTTATGGATCTCACCGGGGCACCCCGAATTGACTTCCTCTGGGACGGTGCCGAACAGCTCGTTCTCTGCGAGGTCAACTCCATCCCGGGTGCATGGGGGAACCATCTTTGGCAGGCAGCGTCTGTGCCTCGGGCAAAGCTCTATCGGGACCTCATCGACGAAGCGCTCGGCGAGCCCGCGATGTTGCCGCAGTGGGCGCCCACGAGCGATGGGCGAGCTCTTCGAGCCTCGGGGTCTATCGCCGGCAAGCTGACCTGAGGGCTCCGATCTGATGTTTAAGTCCACCCTGACGTTGCGGTGAAAACAATGCCTTCCGTAGAAACGAATCGCCGACTAAAACGGTTCTACCGACACGTAACGAGAACACAGGCGCGTCTGGTATTCATTCTTGTGGTGGTGTCTGGCGGTATAGTTTTTCTGACCGAATCGGAAAATCCATTCCATCAACTCTCGACCGTGTGTCTAGGCATTCTGATTACCATCCTGTTTCTTCCGGAACAACCAATGAAACTTTGGAACGTCGAGCCAGGAGACCTCGCCGATACGATTCCAAATGACAAGTTATGGTCTGCGGAATGGAACGTCAGCCATGCATGGTCTTATGGAGATGACGTGTGGAGCGTGTTTTATAAGCGTCGTGCGCTGTACGACATCGTATAATATGCAAATTCAGCCGGGCAGGGTGTCGGTGTTGGCCCCGCAGATCACGACACCGAGCCGTGCGTCGTTGCTGGGCGGGAGCCATGCGCCACTGAGCAGCGCGGCGAGCGCGCATGCGCCACCCGGTTCGGACGCGATGCGGACTTCGTGCCAGAGCCAGCGTTGGGCGTCGGCAATCGCCTCGTCGGTCACGAGCGTGGACGTTGCGACCCGTCCCTGGAGGACGTCCCAGGCGAGGTTGCCGAGCGATGGCGGGCCGAGGCTGTTACGGGCAATCCCGGTGGCCGGAGTTGCCACGGGGTGCCCTGCGCGCTGCGCCTCGAACAGCGACGGGCAGCCGTCCGGCTCGACGGGCACGAGCACTGCGACGCCGTCGAGCCCGAGCGCGACACCCGCCGGGAACCCGCCCCCACCAACGGCTGCGAGCCAGTGCGTCACTTCAGGAGCGTCCTCACGAAGTTCGCATCCGACGGTTCCCTGGCCGGCGATCGTTGCTGGCTGGTTATACGGATGGATGAGCGGCCAGCCGCGTTCGGCCACGATGGTGTCGGCGAGCCCGAAGGCTTCCGCGGGGTTGTCGCCGTGTTGGATGACCTCGGCACCGTAAGCGCGCATAGCAGCGACCTTGACGGTCGCGGCCGACACGGGAACGACGATGGTTGCGTGGCGTCCGAGACGCTGCGCGGCCCACGCAACGGCGAGACCATGGTTGCCGCCGGAGCAGGCGACGACGTCACGCGAGTTGTTCTGCAGCATTGAGTTGACCGCGCCTCGCGCCTTGAACGACCCGGTGACCTGGAGGTGTTCGAGCTTGAGAGTGACCGGAGCGGGTATGCCCGGGACGTCGACTCGGATGATCGGCGTGCGGCGGACGTGACCCGCGATGCGGTCCCGGGCGGCAAGCACGTCGTTGTGGTTGGGTGCGTTCATCGTTCCTGGCCCACGCAGTGCCGGGGCGAGATGCTTCGCGGTACGTTCTGCGGCTCGCGGTACGTTGCGCGTACGTGGAACGTACCGCGAGCGCGTGAACGTACCGCGAAGGTCAAAAGGGTGGGTGCGGTGGCGTTCATCGCTCGGTCACACGGCCGTGTGCAAAGTCGAGGTGGCGGGTGACGCGGACGGCGTCGAGCATGCGGCGGTCGTGGGTCACGAGGAGCAGCGTTCCTTCGTAATTCTCCAGGGCCGCTTCGAGCTGTTCGATGGCGGGAAGGTCAAGGTGGTTGGTGGGTTCGTCGAGGACCAGCAGGTTGACGCCGCGCGCCTGGAAGATCGCGAGCTGAGCCCTCGTGCGCTCGCCGGGGCTGAGCTCGCACGCGGGACGGTTCACGTCGTCGGTGCCGAGTCCGAACTTGGCGAGCAGCGTCCGTCGCTCAGGCAGGTTCAGCGCGGGGAGTTCGCGCTCGGTGATCTTCATGAGTGAGTAGGTGGCGTCGAAGGCCGAGCGCCGCTGGTCGAGCATGCCGACCGCGACTCCGCTGCCCAGCGTCGCAGTGCCGCTCGTGGGTGTGAGCTCACCGAGGAGCAGAGCGAGCAGCGTGCTCTTGCCCGCTCCGTTCGGCCCCGTTATGGCGACGCGATCGGCCCAGTGGATGTCGAGGTCGACGGGGCCGAGCTTCCATTGGTTCCGAACGATGACCGCGCCCCGGAGGCTCGCCACGAGGTCACCGCTGCGGGGTGCCGCGGCGATCTCATAACGCAGCTCCCAGACCTTGCGCGGCTCGGCGACCTCGTCGAGACGTTCCGCTGCCTTCTCCAGCCGCCCCGCCTTCGCGGCCTGCTTCTCCGACGATTCGGCCCGCTTCTTCGCACCGATCTTGTCGTTGTCCTTCTTCTTCGTCTTCGCAGCTTTGACGCCTTCGTAGGTCCAGTTGCGGACGGTGCGGGCGCGGCCGAGCAGATCCTCCTTGGTGCTCGCGTAGTCGTCGAAGGCTTCGCGGGCGTGTCTGCGACGGACCTCGCGTTCGGCAAGGTACGCGTCGAAGCCGCCGGCGAAATGCTCTGCGCGCTTCTCAATTGCGTCGAGTTCCACGATGTCGGTCGTGACGTTCGCGAGGAATTCGCGGTCGTGGCTCACGAGGACGACCGCGGCACGGTGGTCCGTCACGAAACGTTCGAGCAGTGCGAGTCCGGGGAGGTCAAGGTTGTTGGTCGGCTCATCGAGGCAGAACACGTCGAAGCGGGCGAGGAGCAACGTGGCGAGACCGAGGCGCGCGGCCTGCCCACCTGACAATGTCGCCACGGGTTGCCTTGTTCCGACGTTGAGCCCGACCTCGCTGAGGACGGTGGCCCGGCGCGTGTCGAGGTCGGCCCCGCCGAGTGCGAGCCAGTGGTCGAGCGCGAGCGCGTAGGCGTCGTCTGCACCGGCGACGTTGTTACTTAGTGCATCGGCGGCGACGTTCAGTGCGTGGTCGGCGGCGGAGACTCCCGTGCGGCGTCCGATGAAGTCTTCGATGGTCTCGTGCTCGCTTTCGCCAAGCACCTCCTGCGGGAGATAGCCCACGGTCGCGGTCGGAGGTGCCATGAGGAGACTGCCGGTGGCGGGGAGCCGGCGGGCGAGCGTCCGCAAGAGGGTGGTCTTGCCCGCACCGTTCGCGCCGACGAGTCCGAACACGTGTCCGGGTGCGATCGTGAGGTCGACGTTCTCGGCGAGCACGACGGGGTCGTGGCCGATAGTAAGTCCACGTACGATGATCGTTGCGCTCATGTCGTTGTGGTCGGGCTTACCACCCGCGGTCGACCCACTCCTGAAGATGCGGACGCTCCGTGCCGATCGTGGTGTCGGTACCGTGGCCGGGCATCACGATCGTGCCTTCGGGCAACGTGAACAGCTTGCGGTCGACCGACTCGATGATGAGCGGGAAGTCGCCCCCCTCGAACTTGGTGTTGCCGACGCCACCGGGGAAAAGGGTGTCGCCGGCGAGCAGCACCGGTGAGCCGTCGACGAGGAAGCACATCGAGCCGGGCGTGTGGCCGGGCGTGGCAATTGTATGTATACGTAGCTTGCCTATGGTGAGCGCGGAGTCGTCCTCGATGATCTGGTCGTAGCTCGGCAGCATCGCGGCGTCGGCGGCAGCAACGTGTACGGAGTACCCGGCGTCGCGGAGCGCGGGCACGGCTTGGATGTGGTCCCAGTGACCGTGCGTCTCCAGGACCATACGGACGTTGAGGGCACGGCAGAGTTCGAGGAGTTTGTCGTGCTCGTTGGCAGCGTCGAAGAGTGCGGCCTCGCCGGTCTCGCGGCAGCGGACGATGAACACGTTGTTCTCGTACGGGCCAACCACGATTTTCGTGATCTCCATCTGGGTGTCGGTGTAGTGGACGGCCGCGTCGGTGCTCATGTCGCCGAGCCTACGCGAGGTCGTTTGCGTGTGCGCGGTGCTCGCCTGGTTGGGCAGCGTCGAATCGCGGTTGTCAAGCGCGGTCCGCGCAGCCGAGTGCCGTTCGCGCGCTATGTGCACACCGCGCTCGGCTGCGCGAACGGCACTCGACGAGCCTTGCGAACCGGGGAGAACTCCTACACTGCGCGTATGGACGACCCAGAGAAGATCCGTGCACAGGCAGCGAAGGTCGGAGCGGGCATGGGTGGTGGAGGTGGGACGCTGCTCACGGAGCTCGTCCTCATCGTCAACCAGAAGGCGAAGCTGTTCGAGGGTTCGAGCAACTTTGCGGTCTACCGGGCCGACGGCACGCAGATCGGTGCCGTCCGCCAGGTCGGCCAGTCGAAGATGGGCAAGTTCCTGAAGGCCGTGTCGAACCTCGACGCGCTGATGAATGCCCGTTACGAGATCGTCGACGCCGCTGAGCATTTGGTGCTCGTGATCGACAAGCCGCGGTCGTTCATCAAGGGACGGGTTGTTGTGCAGCGTCCGGACGGAACCGAGATCGGCCAGATCGTGCAGAAGCTCCGCCTCGGCAAGCCGCGGTTCCTCCTCACGGCACCGGGTGGCGAACAGGAACTCGGTGCCATCAATGCGGAGAACTTCCGGGCGTGGAACTTCGCAATTACCGATCCGAACGACGCGGAGGTCGCACGTATCTCCAAGACGTGGGGTGGTCTCGGCAAGGAGATGTTCACCAATGCGGACAACTACGTTGTAGAGATCAACTCACCCTTGGTTGACCCGCTGCTGAGTCTCGTCGTTGCAAGCGCGCTCACGATCGACCAGATCCTGAAGCAGGTCAAGGCGTAGCGTCGTTTATGCGTTGGGTCGGAAGTTGCGGACCTGTTCGGCGACAGCAGGTATGTCGTGCTGGGCAATGACCCACAGCTGGGCCGAATCAATCCGGTGGTAGTGATGGCTCAATCGGTCGCGGACCTTGGCCATGTCGCTCCACGGAATTGTTGGGTTCGCGCTTCGAAATCCGTGCGACATTGACTTTGCTGCCTCGCCGAAGATCTCAAGACAGCGCTCAAGTGCCCGCCGCAAGGCGATGTCCTCGTCGAAGGCGGTCCGTCCCCGATCGATGATTGCAGCGATCTCATCGGCTGCCATCAGCATGTCAGCCAGTCGGTAGGGGTCGGAGCGAGTCATAGCGGTACTGCGTCGCGGCGGATCTCGTCGTCTCGATCGAGGAGAGCGCCGACCGAGATGACATCCACCGGTGCACCCAGAAGGTCCTCAAGAGCTTCCTCGAGATGTATCAAGTCGAAAAGCGAACTGGCCGGTTCGAACTCCACCAGAAAGTCGATGTCACTTGCGTCGGTTGACTCACCGCGAGCGACCGAACCGATTACCGCTATCGAGCGGGCTTGGTGCTGAATGGCGAGCGCAACGATCGCGTCACGTTGTCGCTCCACCAGCAACCCGAGCGGAGAGGTTTTCGGCGCCATCTGCGAAATCCTACGTTGCCGGAGGGCTCTCCGACGTTGCCAAGATCACCCTTCTGAACCGGTTTGTCTCTGGTGTACGAGTCGGCTGCCTACGCCTTCCAGCTGAGCTGGCTCCCTTTGCCGGTCGCCATGAAGCTGCCATCCATCAGGCGAAGTCGGTACGGCTCCACGCGGAGAACGCCGAACGCTTCGACCTCGGGACCGGTCCACGGCGGGATAATCGCTGGGTTGTAGCCCACGGGCGCGGGTGCTTCGGCGAATCGTTTCCAGCCTGCTCGCTTGCCAGCGTCGTCGAGTTCCCACACGACGTTGCACTCGGCGCTGCAGGTGTCCTGCGTCGGGTCCCAGTAGGTGAGTGAAATCTGCGGGTGAGCATTGAGGTCCGCCGCTTTTGGCGAGCCCGGGCTCGTGAGGATCCAGCCGACCATGCGCTCGCCGTCGAACTGCCAAAACGGGTGGAGCACTCTCGTGCGTGGCTTCCCGGCGGCGGTGACGGTGCCAGCGGTGCACCACACAATCCGGTGCGCCATCGTGATGAACGGCTCGGCAATATCCGCAAGGGTGGTCATGGCGGCGACGGTACGCCGTGGCGGCAATTCACCGCAAAACGATGGCGCGTCCTCGCCTGTCAGCGTTCCGTGCGGACGCCTTTGAGCTGTCCGCCTGCCTACTTGATCGCAGCGAACTGAGCAGTTCGTTCATCCGTGCACGCAATTGGTCACGTGTTCGCCTCCGTAGGTCGTCGTTAGGGCCGCAAGGAAACAACTTGCGCGTCTATCGTTCGAGAGCGCCGTGCGCAGAACGGGTCTGGGAATTGGGCGCGCGAGTCGTTACCTCGCAGCCTTGTCGGACTTCACATCCGTGCAGCGTATCGAGTACTCGGCCGACGACCTTTCGACGCATCTCCGCGTTCGAGCAATGGTGAGGGAGTGGCACGCTTCGCGTTCGTTTTCGGGCTTGACATCACTTTGGGACACCGGGTAAGACGACGGCATACATTGCGCGCCGAGCCACCCGGCCCGCGAGGAGGGCATCATGAAGCGTTCACGGCTTTCGCTCTCCGCAGGTTTCTCGGTGATCACACCGACGTCCAGTACCAGGGTCGACACAACGGTGCGCTTGTCGTCGAGGACCTCAGCCATGGCGAGGGCTACTCCCGTATTGCGTTGGACGTTTCGCAGACGCGCGGCCGCCGCGTGGTCGCCAGCACCGCGACCTTTGTGTCACCGGTGACGTCGGCGGCACCGGGCGGAGCTGACCCGGCGATCGTTGCGATGCTTGCGCCGTATCGCACGCAGCTCACCTCGGTGTTCTCGACGGTCATCGGATCGTCGAATGTACCGATTCTGCGCTCCGATTCGTGTGGAACCGGCAACGGCCGTACATGTGAGTCGTTGGTCGGTGACGTCGTCACGGATGCGATGCGTTCGACCTATTCGACCGATTTCGCCATCACGAACTCAGGCGGTTTGTGCGCTGGCCTGACGTGCCCGCCGGCCGGCAATGCCGTGTGCGCGGCATCGATTCCCGGGGTGAACCCGATCACAGTCGGCCAGGTGTTCACGGTGTTGCCGTTCGGAAACCTCTCGACGACCGTGAATCTCAGTGGTACCGAGCTGAAGGCCGCGCTTGAGAACGGCGTGTCTCAGATGCCGGGGATCGACGGACGATTCCCGCAGGTTTCCGGGATGTGCTTCGGCTA
This sequence comes from Acidimicrobiia bacterium, assembly GCA_043720395.1. Lineage (GTDB taxonomy): Bacteria > Actinomycetota > Acidimicrobiia > Acidimicrobiales > JANYDT01 > JANOYY01. Next base: position 23,811 of record JAYSSR010000052.1, on the reverse strand, counting down.
CAACATCGAATCCGCTGCCGGTTCACGAGTCGCGACCGCCGCACGACAGGCGGCGAACGGGACCTGCACCGGTTCACCGGTCGACCTCACGGCGGGCGTCCACCTACAGCGTGGCGATGAACGACTTCATGGCCAATGGCGGCGACTTCTACGCGAATGTGATCAGCCGAGCTGTGACCCGCAACCCGCTCGACGCCGACACCACAGCGTATGTCCAAGGCGCCTCCCCGTTGACGCCGGTGTTGCAGGGCCGCATTACCTGTCTCGATCCGAACCCGGGCGTGGCTCCCAACTGTCCGGTCACGCTTCCCTGAAGGAACTACTCAGGCCCACGTAGGCGACCGCGGCACCAGTGCATCGCCGCATAAGTTCCTCGCGTGACGCCTCGCCATGAACATCATGCGGTAACAAGGGCCATCGGGCCCGACGTCACGCGAGGAACTTAAGCTTGCGTGCACTAGTCAGCCGTGACGCTGCGACAGGACCGGGGCGTCGGACGACCGGTCAGCGGCTGGCGGCAGCAACGACTGGCGAGGCGGGCCCGTTGGCCGACTCCGACGGTGCTGCGACGAGCGAGATCAGCCCGACGGCGGCGCACAGCGCAGCGATGAACGCCACGTAGCCAACCTTCGATCGCTCGATTCTCTGCACGACGGTGACTATACCCGACAAATCCGATCGGGTATAGCCCTTTTGTCCGCGTGCGGATGGTCGTGCTGGGAGCGAGATAGTGCACGCGGGTCGGGCGGGCGGGAAGGCCGCGTGCGGATGGTCGTGCTGGGAGCGAGATCCTGCACGCGGACCCGGCCCGGTAGCGTCCAACGAGCGCCGCTCCTCGACCAGACCGACCGTCGGCTCCTTCGCCTGGCCGGGCCGGCGTTCCTGACCCTCGCAGCCGAGCCGATCTATGTACTGACCGACACGGCGATCGTCGGTCACATCGGGACCGCGGAGCTGGGCGGACTTGCGGTCGCCGGCACGATCCTTTCGACGCTCACCTGGCTGATTGCGTTCCTGGCCACGGGGGTTACGACCCAGGTGGCGCAACGTCGGGGGGCGGGCGACGACGCTGGTGCCCGCCGTGCGGTGAGCCAGGGCCCCGTCGTCGCCGCGGCACTCGGGCTGCTCGTGGGCCTGCTGTTGGCGAGCGTGTTGGTGGCCGGCTCGCCCTTTCTCGGACACGCTTTCTCCAACGACCGGGCGGTACTGCGGCGATCGGTCGCAGTCCTGCTGTGGTGCGCTCCGATGCAGATCACGGGCGCGGTGGTGTTCGTGCTCGACGGCGTGCAATTGGGGACAAACCTGTTCGGACGCTTGGCTCTCGGCGCGCTGGCCGCCTCGGCGTCGTTCTGGTTGGTCGCCGCGTTCCAGCGCACCTCTCTGCCGGTGCTCAGCGGGCTCGGCGGTGTGTGGGTCGCCCTCAACGTGTGGATGGCGGTTCGCATGGTGGGCAACGTCGCCATCGCCCGCCACTTACCTCCGCCCGCACGCCGCGGCCTGAGCCGTCGGGTCGAGCCCGGTGTGGGGCCCTGTAGCCGGAAACCACCCAATCGAACCACCCAATGTGCCGAAACCGCTATCCGGTGGTTCGATCGGGTGGTTTCTCCGACGCGTTGGCCGGACCTGCGGCCTGGCCCCGGCCCAGTCAGATCCGGTTGGCGTGGCCCACCCAATAGCGGTCACGCAGCACGCGCTTGTACAGCTTGCCGGTGGGAAGGCGGGGGAGTTCCGCGTCGAAATCGATCGTGCGCGGGCACTTCATTGAGGCCAAATGGGTCTTGCACCACTCGATCAGCTCCCGAGCCAACTCTGGCGAAGCATCCACCCCGGGCATCACCTGCACGACCGCCTTTACTTCTTCGCCGAGGTCTGCGTTGGGGACGCCGAACACCGCCGCGTCCGCCACTTTCGGGTGGGTGATAAGCAGGTTCTCGCACTCCTGCGGGTAGATGTTGACGCCACCCGAGATGATCATGAACGTCTTGCGGTCGGTGAGGAACAGGTAGCCGTCGGCGTCCACGTAGCCAACGTCGCCCACGGTAGACATCGTCCCGTCGGGGGAGCGTGCTTCCGAGGTCTTTGCTTCATCGTTGAAGTACTGGAATAGGACCTCGCTCTTGAACCACAGCGTCCCCGGCTCGCCCGTTGGGCACGGGTCACCGTTCTCGTCGAGCACGTGCAACTCGCCCATGATCACCTTGCCGACCGTGCCCTTGTGCGCGAGCCAATCCGGCGAATCGCAGAACGCAAAACCCATGCCTTCCGTCGCCCCGTAGTACTCAAGGATCTTCGGTCCCCACCACTCGATCATCGCCTCCTTGACCGGGACAGGGCATGGCGCGGCGGCGTGCACGATGACTTCGAGCGACGAAAGGTCGTACTTGGCACGGACCTCAGCAGGCAGCTTCAGCATGCGACTGAACATTGTTGGAACGAGCTGCGAATGCGTGACCCGGTACTTCTCGACCAGCTGCAGGTAGTGCTCCGGATCGAAGCGCTCCATCACGATCACGGTCGCCCCGCGTCGAAGCGCCAATGACACAGCTGCCTGCGGGGCCGAGTGATACAGCGGAGCGGGAGAGAGGTACACCATCCCGTCGCGATAGCGCCACAGGTTGTCGAGGAACGAGAACAATGCGGCGCTTTCACCGGGGGGATTGCCACTAAGCGCGCGTACGATTCCCTTCGGTCGACCGGTGGTTCCCGACGAGTACAACATCGCAGCGCCAAGCGTCTCGTCGGCGATCGGGGAGATCGGATAGTCAGCGATGGCTACAGAATGGTCGATGAACGGCTCCACCGCGCCGTCCACCATGAGGAAGTCGGTGACGTTCGGGCACAGCTTCGCGACCTCGACCGCGACGTCGGATATGGCGACGCTGGAGATGAACAGCTTGGCCTGGCAATCGTTCACAATATAAGCGACCTCCTCTGCCGTGAGGTAGCTGTTGATGCACGTGTAATACAGCCCGGAACGCTCTGCCGCCGACTCGCATTCGACGTAGCGGAGATGGTTCTCCATGAAGATTGCGACGTGGTCGCCGGCCTTCAGACCGCGGTCGCGATAGAGGTGGGCGAGCTGGTTCGCCCTCGCGTCGAGTTCACCAAAGGTGATCTGCTCGCCGCTTGTGGCGAGGATGACGGCGGGCTGGTCGTGGTGAATCGATGCGATGTGGCCGACGTACATCTCGCCACCGTAGCGAGTGCACGCATCGATGCACGAGATCACAGCCCTGGCGACACCTCGGCGAGCACGCCGCGACGGTCGAGCTCAGCGTCCAAATGGTCCACGAGCCATTCCTTCGACCCCCCCGGCGCGAACGTGTGGCCGGCACCGCTGGTGTCGAGGCGAGTGAGTAGGCCGCGTTGATGGAGACGTTGGACTGCCGACTCGCCGTGCATCCGAAGGTACGCCGGACCGAGTTCGTCGGCATCAAAGATTTGCAGCTGCCACGCGCCCTTGCCTGCGATGACATCAAGTTGCTCGGTGAAGGCGTTGCGTTTCGAATTGAGCCGCTCACGGACAAGCATCGTGGCGAGCTTGGCCAATCGTGCGACGTTCGCCCGCACAGGAATCTCGCCTTGCAGAAGCTCCTTCCATCGGCCCGGACTCGCGATTCCCTTCTTCAACTCGCGCCCGGCCTTGGCGGCGATGGCAGGTGACTCGCCGTCGCCACCCCAATTGATGTCGTCCCACATGACCTGATTGATGGACAGCAGTCCAATGGGTGTGGCCGCGTCCGGCGGGAGATTGTGTGCAAGCGTCCGGTAGCCGAGCCAGGCCCCGGAACACATTCCGACGAGGACGACCCGCCCGTAACCTTGCGCACCCATCCAGCGGAGCACGTCGGTGGCGTCCTCTATGTTTCGTTCGCCATACGCGTCGCCGACCATGAAGCCGCTCGGGGTGCCCCCAGTCTCTATGCCCGAGCCACCTATCCCACGTCGGTCGTAGCGCACCACCGTGAGTCCCCTCGACGCCCAATGGCGGGCGAGCGTGGTCGTGAGGCGTCCCGGACCGGAACGCATGTTGGACCCCGTCGTGAGGATCAGAACTGCCGTGGCTGGGGTCAACCTACCGCGAGCGATCTCGCTTCCCTTCGCCGGGCGGGTCACAATGCCGAGCAGGTCTTCGTTGACGCCGAGCCGTACGACGCTCTCCTTCACCGTTGTTCCGTGCGAGTCGCCCGTTATCGAAACGTGCTCGCAGATCGCGCTTGGCGTACCCGTTCCACGCGAGCCGCCCGCGTCGAATGTGTCGAACGTGTCGAGCCAATCATCGATTGCGGTGTTCACGTCCTCGGCTACGTCCCCGCGCTCCGGGTCGCTGACCTGCGCACAGGCGTAGCCGGGAACGGCGAGCGAGGTGAGTTCCACGTCACCACTCGCCCAAGCGGCCACGAGAGCGGTCGCGGCAGGCACATCGTCACGGTCGATGACGAGGGCGCGGCTGACGGGCGCGGGGAGCGCCCCGAGGTCGATGGCGGTAATTTCGGCGGCCATCGACGAGGGCATGACGAAGCCACCTGCTTCGGGGTCGCCGCCTTCAACAACTCCGGCCGGGTTCGAGCCACTGCCCGATGCGAGCTTGAGTTCGCGCACGTACAGCCGACCCCGTACAACCGGTGCCCACAGGGCGAGCCCAGCGACCCGACCAGCGGTGCGCACGTCGGCTGCGGCGAGCGTCGCGGGGAGCGCGCCGAGGCGGACCCCGACGAGGATGACCCGTCCGTCGCCTCGCCCGGCCGCTTCCTCGACCGCTTGTGTGACCGCCGTGACCCAACGCGCGAGTCGGCCCATTTGACGCTGATCGCCTGAGCCGTCGCCAACGTCCGGTGCTTCGAGGTGGAGCACGGTGGTTCCGTCCGCAGCGAGTCGCAGCCCGAGCGCGCGCAGCGTCCGATCCGCGGCGAGCGCCTCGATCCCGTACGGGCTGACGATGATGACGGCGGGGCGCGCCGCCGATCCATCGGTCGCCGACTCGACGACCGAGACAAATGCGTGAGCCCCCTCGCAGCCGAGCCAGCCGAACGACTCGCGGATCTCGCCGCCGCCGCTGCGGCGCACGGTCGTCATGTTCGGTCCGCCGGGTCCGGTCGAGACGGGATCGCGAACGAGGCCTCTGCGTCGCCATTGAGGGCCGAGACGAACCCGCGCCGCGGTGGGTCGATGACACCTTCGGAACGTTCTGGTCGAGCAGCGTCGTATCGGAGGGTGATCTGAAGAGGTTCGCCTGGCTCAATGTGTACGTGATCGTGTGAGGCGCGTCGGTGGCCCGCCTCGACGGTCACGAATCGGGCGAGACGCTGCGCGGCGACCTCGAGGACGAGACACTCATGGTCGACCCATGTAGCTGTCCCGATGAGCCCGAGCGGGACCTGATCGATCGAGACGCCATCGGGTGTGTGCAGGGCGCGCGCCAGCACGGTGCCGCTTGGGCCGACGAGTCGTGCCGCCGTTGCGTCGTGGGCGAGCGGGCCGAACCGGTACGCACCGGTCGGGTCGGAGAAGCGTCCGAGGATGGCGTCGACGCGGTGACGCTGCGTCGATCGTGGTGCGACCGTGACCGTTTTCGTGCCATCCGCCACCACGACGCTGCCGTGACGGTATTGGCGCACTTCCAGCGTCGCCGTAACTGTCTCGGCCGTGTCGTTCGCGATCCAGAGGTCAACGCCGTTGACTCCCTCGTCGACAGCGAACAACGCGACCGGCGCGAGAACGGGTGCAAGCGCACCGACCGGTGATTTTGCGTACCCGTCGCTGTCGATGATCCCCCACCCGGCACCGGCCCAGAGATCGTTGAGGCACCAGATCAGCGCGCCGCCGCAATCGGAGCCGGCTCGACGCCACTCGGCAAACGTGCGTGCCATCACCTCGGCCGTCGCCGCTCGTCCAACGGTAAGCGCGCGTACGGGATCGGACCATCGCAGCATCGTCGGGTCCATGCCAAATAGTACGCGCACGTAGTGATCGCGGACATCCTCGAAGTCCCATCCGACGCCGCGGTCACGCGGGACCCGCGCTTTCCAGCGTGGATGCGTCGGCGCTACCTCGCCGTCGTGGAGCAGTGCGGCGACCGCTGCCGGGCGGGGCACGTTCGCGAACGCGAGACACTCGGGCGCGAACTCCACCCGTGCGTGGCGGGCGTCGGTGAGGGGACGCAGGTAGGCCCCGACCCCGTAGTAGTGGCCGACGCCCGTGTCGACGCTGAACGGCAGATGTCCGCCGGTCGGCGTCGACGGCATGTAGGGGACACCGGGCGCAGCGCTCACGACCCAGCCCGGGAAGTGCGTGCGCATCGGCAAGGTGTCGAGCACGGCGGGGTCGAGGCCGACCATCGTGGCCTGCTGCTCGGTCTCGCTGCTGCCGCACACGATGGCGAGGCTCGGACCGTTCGGCAGATTGGAGCGGATCTCGTCGTGGAGCTGCTGGAGGTACGCCTCATCGGTCGACGGGTCCATGTTGGCGAGCGCGATGTCCTGCCACACGAGGATGCCGAGCTCGTCGCAGAGGTCGTAGAAGTGCGGTTCCTCGTACCACGTCGTGCCACTGATGCGGAGCATGTTGAAGCCAGCGTCCCGCGCTAGAACGAGTCGCGCTCTCACCTGCTCGGGTGTGGAGCGCGCGCTGATCGGGTCGATCGGCATCCACACCGCCCCTCGGCAGAAGATGCGCTCGCCATTCACGACGACGTGGAACTCGTCGCCATCCGGACCGCGGTCGACCTCAATGGTGCGATGCCCGATCGTGTGGAGCCGAAACGTGACCGCCTGGTCGTCCTGTGTGAGCATTCTGGCCTCGGGTCGGCCGATCACCGCGGGTCCGTGGGTCCACGGCCACCACATCGGTAGGTCCGCAGCGGGATTGCCCGCAACCTGAACGAACTGCACCCGTTGCCCGGCGCATACGCGCAGTCGCGCCGCGCGCCACGGACCGACCGGCGGCACAGGTGGGCTCCAGGAGGGAATGCGTCCGAGCAATGTCGTGCGGACGTTGCGCAACCGCTGTTCCGGAACCAACTTGGTCCGCCAGCGAGGGCGCGGCCACCTCGTGGCATCGAGCCACGAGGTCAGCGCGAGGCACCGCAACTCGACGATGTTGCCCTCTGCACGCCACGCGTCGGTCACGTCGACCCGCACGGGCACGAACATCGACGTAGATGTCGCGAGCCGCACGCCGTTCAGCCACACCTCCACGATCGTGGCGAGGCCATCGAACTCCAGCATCCGCGTGACGCGGCCGACAACGTCCGACGGGCCATCGACGCCCACGCCGTCGGGCACGGAAGCCCGGAACCAGTGGTCGTTGTCGTCGAGCGCCTGGACCGTCGACGGGTCGTCGATGTCGAGCCGACCCAGTTCACGCCACGCCGCCGCCACGGTTACGGGCCCAGAGATCGGCTGCCAGAGCACTGGTTCCTCACCCGGCGCGCAGGTGCCCAGCGTCCAGGCGATTTCGCGCTCATCGTCGAAGGAAACGACTCGTTCGTTGGACGCAGAAACGACGCGGGCCACGACGCGCCGGTCAGCCCGCGGCGGAGGCGGTCGGGCGCAAGAGATCGGCGGCCGTCTGCCATGCCGCGGCCATGGCGTCGATGCTCGCTGAACCGTCGAACGTTTTGCCGGTCATCGCCGCCCGGGCGGTGCGGAGCTGCAATGTCTTCGCAGACGTTGAGATCGACTCATACGCTGCGGCCGCAATCTCGACATCGCCTGCATCGACGGCCGCTACCCCACCATGCGCGTTCAGCCACCTGAGGTGGACGGCAGCGTCGTAGAACGCCGAACCGAACTGACGGAAGTAGGCAAACGCATAGAGGTGGAAGCGCTCGCCGCCCTTCTCCGAACCGATGGAACGCATGAGGTCGACGTCGGCCTGGTAGCGATCGCGGTACCGCAAGAACGGATTGGTCGGCGGCATCCAGGCAACGTGGTGGGAGAGCAACCGCCGCGCGACGTCGGCCTGGTGCGCAATGCCCGGGACGACACGTGCACGGTCGAGCTTCGCTATCTCGACGTACGGCACGAGCCGGTCGTGCTCCATGTCGTGGTGCGGAAACAGCCCCTCGAAGTCGTCCCCTTCCACGCGGTAGTACCCCGAGTTGTGGAAATATCCGAGTCGGCGGGCCGTCCCATCAATGGTCTCCACACCGATGGTGGTCTTCACATGATGCTGCTTGTAGGCCGTTGAAAGCGTGTCGGGCAGGAACCACGAGTCGACCTCGACGAGTGGAATGCGCCCGGCGGCTACCTCGGCGACCACCTGGTCAATGACGGATGTCCACGGATTCAGCTCGACGACCTCGATGCCGTAGAGCGTCTCGAGGTCCGCGTGAGGGAACTTGAAGAACGTCCACTGGTCGGCTTCGAGATCGGTCCGAACGGTGAAGCCGAGCCCAGCCACCGGCTCGTGACCGAGCGAGTGCAACAGCTCAATCCATAGGTCCACATAACAGTTTGTCTCGAGCCATGCGACGTCACCGCGATGGAGCGCGTGCGGCTCGTACGTCGACGCGTCAAGCGAGAGAACGGTCGCGGCGGACACGCGTCACAGACCGAGTTCGGTGCGGACCGACGCGGGCCAACGGGTGATATCGAAGCCATGGAACTTGAACAGTCCGAGCGTGAGCCGCTCCAGGCCGAAGCCAAGACATCCGCTGTGGACCGGTGAGCCGTCGTCGAACGTGATACCGAACGTCTGCGAGAAGTGGTCGTGGTGGAGATTGAGCGAGACGCACGCTGTCGGGTGATCTTCGTGGATGATCGGCACCAGCAGCTCCAGCTTCAGCGCCTGCGCCTTCTGACTGCTCGCCATGACCTTGCCCGCTCGGCCGAAGAACGGGTCGGATGCAACGTCGGAAACGAACGGCACGCCCCACGAGTCGAGCAGCGAGGTCGCCCGCTCGAACCACTCCTCGCGAAAGGCCACTACATCGTCGGGACGCCCCACGCGCACATACTCCTGCATGCGAAACATCTGCATGCGCATGGGATCACGCGACGGTTCGTGTCGGAAGCAGTAGCCCATGATGTCGATCGTTTCGCCGCCCGGACGCAACGTTCCGGCCAGCGTCGGATACAGCGGGTAGCACGCGGCGGGACAGAGCACGAGGTCGGTCTGTACGAGGTCACCCGAGTAGTCCTCGGCCGCCTCGACCTTGCGCACGAGCTCGCGATGGGCTCGCTCGTCGCCGTCGAAGCTGTGCACACTTCCGCTCAACTGCGGCATCGTCTTGATGTGATCAGTACGCAGATAGTTTGCGCGCGTAACAAGTGGCGGGAAACGAACCTTGCGTGCGGCGTCATCGGCCGCAACCCGGTTGACGGACGCGATCAGTCCCTCCACGACGCTCTCGAACACGGCGCTGCGGCCCCAGAATCCGTCGACCCCCGTGGGGATGAGGACGCCCTCGCTCACGAGTTGACCTGCGTACTCCTCACGTGCGCCAGCAACGTCGAAGGTGACTCTCTCGGACAGGGCAAGGTCGGATAGGGCTGTGTCGGTGCTCACGCTCACGACTCCTTGTAGATGCAGAGGAGGGCGCCGGCATTGGCGAAGATGCGCTCGTTGTGGACCATGAGGGGCGCGCTGTGCGCATCACGCAAGTGGCGTCCGAGCGAGAACGGCGACGCGTTCGAGTAGCCGGCGAGACCGCACACATGCATCGCACCTTGAACAATGCGGAGGACCTCATCGGACACGGTGGTCTTCAGCGTCAACATGCGCAGGGTGAACGCCGGCGTGCCGAGCGCTCGAAGCCGTTGCTCGTGATCGGCGTTCGTGTCGAGCACCGCCTGGTAATCGCCGATCGCGTGATCGATCGTGCCCTTGAGGGCTTCGTAACGTCCGTAGAGCTGAGCGACGTCGGCCGCCTGCTGCGGAACCGTTCCGGGCGTCTTGCGGGCCTGCGTGCGGAGGTAGCGGCGGGCGATGTCGACCGCGTCGGCAGCGATGCCGCTCCAGACTCCGGCCCACGTGAGGTGTGCCATCGGGATCATCGTGGTGACCGAAAGCTCCGCGTAGGGCGTCTCGAGCACCATGTCCGATTGTCCGGTCATATCGAGGAGGTAACCGTTGGAGCACGTGCCGCGCATGCCGAGCGCGTCCCAGCTCGATTGCTTTGCGAGCATGTCGGGGGTAACCCTTGCCACAGCGAGTACCTGGTCGCCGGATGCGGCCTCCGCGGTGCGTCGTGCGGTCGCAAGGATGGCGTCGGCGTCGTCGGCGTAGGAGATCACGGGGGCGTCCTTGCGAAGTCGGAAACGTCCGCCGTCGAGACGCTCCACATGGCATTTGCTCGATCCGAGATCACCGCCGATGCCTGCCTCGGTGGTCGCCGATGCGAGCAGGAGCTTCTCCGCCGCGATGTCCTCCAGCGTCTGACGGAACCCGCTTAGGAGCTGCCCGTGGTGGACCAGGCAGGCCACCTGGATCTGATGCATTGCGTAGATCATTCCGGTCGATGCACACCGCTGCGCCAACGCATGTCCGATTGCAGTGACGCCTGCGACCGACGCGCCGCCGCCGCCGAACTCGACCGGGACGTACGCACCGAGGAGGGCGGCCCCGCGGAGCGCGTCGAAGGCCTCCGCCGGGAACCGGCCGAATCGGTCGACGTCTGTGGCGTTCGGCTTCACGACCTCGTCGGCGACCTTGAGCGCCCGAGCCAGCAGCGCAGCGTCGCGTTCCCGTCGCTTCGGGCCTATCGGCGAGGCGGTGGGCACTTCTTCGATCACGGTCGTTCCGAGCATGACGTGTTAGGCGACGACTTGCAGCTGTTCGAGCGCGTCGGAGATGGAAGCGATCGACTCGAACGTCCGCCGGTTGAGCATCGATTCGGGGAACTCGATGTCGAGGGCGTCCTCAATGGCGAGCATCACGTTCACGGTTGACAGCGAGCTCAGTCCCGCCTCGTAAAGGTTCGCTTCGGGCGTTAGGTCGTTTGCATCAATGTCGAGTTTCGCGTGCTCGTCGAGGACGCTGCGGATGGTCACGTACGAGTCGCTCATTGGTGTTCCTGGGTGAGTCGGTTGAATTTATTTGTATTGATGGTTCGCTGCGCTTGCTCGTTTGTTGCGATCTCGCTGTCGAGTGCTGCGTTCATCGGCAACTTTGTGTGCGGACTTCAGCATGAGAGACGGTGGCCGTTTCTGCGAGCCACACACCCCACGACGTCGTCGATCATTCTTGCGGAAACGCCGGCCACACCCGAGCTTTGTCGGCCACTTTGGCCGTTTCGGTGCCATGAGCGCGTTGCCGTTGCCACATCGACAAGTGTGCGGCATTGCGAGTTCTCGCGCAGCCGGAACTGGGAGAGTTGCGTCCATGACAACGCCGCTGCCCCCACCACTCCCCAGCGAGGGCCTGCTTCGCGGGGTGAACCGCGGCGGCCAGCGTCTGCGGGAACTGCTCGGCTGCGGTGGGCTGCTGAGCGTTCCAGGCTGTTACGACCCCCTCTCGGCTCGCCTCGTCGAGTCTTCTGGCTTTGACGCTGCCTACATGACCGGTTTCGGGACCGCAGCCGCCTACCTCGGGCGTCCGGACGTCGGTCTGCTCACGATGACGGAGATGGTCGACGCCGCCCGGCGGATCGTCGACGCCATCTCCGTGCCGCTGATCGCCGACGCCGATACTGGGTACGGCAACGTCATTAATGTTGTGCGCACGGTCCACGCCTACGAGCGAGCGGGCGTCGCCGGCATTCAGATCGAGGATCAGGTGATGCCGAAGAAGTGCGGTCACATGGCGGGCAAGGCCGTGGTCCCGCTGGAGGAGGCGGTGCAGAAGGTGCGCGCTGCCGTGGCCGCTCGGCAGCGTCCGGAGACGGTGCTCATCGCTCGTACCGATGCCCGGGCCGTCGAAGGCTTGGACGCTGCGCTCGAGCGTGGGCGGGCGTTTCGGGACAGCGGTGCCGATGTCCTGTTCATCGAGGCGTTGCTCGATGAGCATGAGATCGAGCACGTAGCGGAGACGTTCCGCGACACGCGACTGCTGTTCAACTGGGTGGACGGCGGGGCGACACCACCGCTCTCGCTCGAGCGCATCGCGTCGCTCGGATATTCGGTGGTGATCTTTCCGATCTCGACGCTGCTCGCGGCAACCCGTGCGATGACCGACGTCCTCGCCGTGATCCGCTCGGCTGGTACGCCAGGGTCGGCGCAGGACCGACTCGTGCCCTTCGACGAGTTCACGGCGTTCCTCGGGCTCGATGAAATTCGGGAGTTGGAACAGCGCTTCGGCTTGGCCACGACCCCGGGTTCTTGACCGTTTGGTCCAGTGGGGTGGACGTGCGCTAGAACATCGGGCGTCGTCGGGCCCCGACGTCGACCGGCTGCGCTCCAATGTGCTGCGGAGACGGTCGGAACAGAAAGTCTTCCGAAGGGAAAATTTCGTGAACTTCGCCTTCAGCGAGGAGCAGGAAGAGCTCCGCAAGTCCGTCCGCCGATTCCTCGAGGAGAAGTCGCCCTCTGCCGAGGTGCGGCGTCTCATGGAGACCACCGAGGGTTCCGACCCGGCGGTGTGGACCCAGATGGCCGAACAGTTGGGCCTCCAAGGCCTTGCCATCCCTGAGGCGCAGGGTGGCTCGGGGTACGGCTTCGTAGAGCTGGGCGTCGTGTTCGAGGAGATGGGCCGCTCGTTGTTGTGTGCCCCGTTCTTCTCCACCGTCGGCCTCGCTGCAAACCTGGCCATGATCATCAACGATGACGGGTGCAAGGGTGCCCTCACCGACATGGCGGGCGGCGCTACGGCGACGGTTGCGTTTACCGAGGCCAATGGTAAGTGGACCGAAGACGGCATCACGGCAACGGCCGTGAAGTCCGGTGACACGTGGAAGATCAACGGCGAGAAGATGTTCGTCCTCGACGGCCACACGGCACAGCTGATGGGCGTTGCCGCACGGACCGCTGCCGGCGTCTCGATCTTCGGTGTCAGCGGCGACGCGGCCGGACTCACCCGCACCGCGCTGTCCACGATGGACCAGACCCGCAAGCAGGCCAAGCTCGTGTTCGCCGACGTCGAGGGCTCGCTGCTCGGCGAGGACGGCAAGGGCTGGGAGTACCTCACCAAGATGCTCGACCGGGCCGCGGTCTTGCAGGCGGCCGAGCAGGTCGGTGGAGCGCAGAAGGTGCTTGAAATGGCCGTCGAGTACGCCAAGGTGCGCGTGCAGTTCGGACGTCCGATCGGCTCGTTCCAGGCCATCAAGCACAAGTGTGCCGACATGTTGTTAGAGGTCGAGTCGGCGAAGTCGGCGGCCTACTACGCCATGTGGGCGGCCGCCGAGGACAACGACGAGCTGCCCGTGGTGGCGTCGCTGGCCAAGGCGTACTGCTCCGACGCGTACTTCCACGCGGCCGCCGAGAACATCCAGATCCACGGCGGCATCGGCTTCACGTGGGAGCACGACGCCCACCTGTATTTCAAGCGTGCCAAGACCACCGAGCTGTTCCTCGGTGACCCGACCTACCACCGCGAACTGCTCGCGCAGCGCATCGGCATCTGACGCTTCGCTTTGGTGGCTGCGGCCCGGTCTCGCTGGTGCGGGCACGTGCCGCCGTCGGATGATCCAGTCGGGCCTCTACCTCCCCGTGCATGTTGGCGTCTTCGCCTGCGACGCGACCTGGGAATCACAACTTGCGGCGCATCTGCTTCGCGGCGGCCCGTTGAGTGCGGCGAGCCATCGGGCGGCGGCGCGTCTTCATGGGTTCGACGGATTCACGAATCCAATCGACGTTTCGACGCTCGCAGGCAGCGACCGAGCGAAACTCGTCCTGCCCGATCTGGACATCACCGTGCCGAATGGGTCGACATTTCGCACCGCACCGGCGGTCCGCGCGACCGCGCTCGACGAGGGCGACATCGTGCGCATCGGATCATTCCGGGTGACGTCGGTGGTTCGGACGCTGATGGACCTGGGCCGATTCCTCACGGTGGATCAACTGGAGATCGCGATGGAGTCAGCGTTTCGCGGCAGTGACCCGCGGCGTCCCGATTTGTGGAACGAACGTATCCTCGACGAGCTCGTTGCTCGGATGGCACTTTGTCCCCGTGGTCTTGGGATTCCGAACATGCGCGATGCCCTGGCGCGTCGCCCAATCGGTGCGCGTCCGACCGGGAGCTACGTGGAAACCGTTGGCCTGCAAGGGCTTCGTCTCGCTGGCCTCGGCATGCAGGTGCTTCGTCAACCGACCGTGCAGATCCTCGATCGGAAGTTGGGGATCGATGGAAGGTGGTATCCGGACGTGTTCGAGGTCGGTGCCGGGTTGGACACGGAGTACGACGGGGAGGAGGGGCATGCCTCGCTCGAAGGCCGTCGCCGCGACGCGAAGCGTGACCGAACGCTCGGCAACTACTTCCGAGTGGTTCGCTATCCGGGTGCCGATGTGCTCGCCGATCCACGCGGCGTCGGGGCGGCCGTTGCGACGCTCGTGCATGACCGGAGCGGAATGACTTGGCAGGCGCCCGGCGTGACGTACAGCGTCGAGGGCAACCTCATCGTGATTCGCCGAGACTGACGTCGGGGTCCGAGACCGCAGGCTGACGGTGTCGTTGGCGCTGACGCAAGTCGTCCGCGCAGCGTGCGCGGACGGCTCTGACCGGCGCGGACGACACCTTCGGCAAGGGTACCGGCGTGAGGTGGCGACAGTCGCGACGTGGACCACCACTCGGTCGGGCATCATTGAACCCGTGAACGAACTGCCGCTCTCAGAACCGCGCCCGTGGCGCTCACCGAGCGCGAGGTCGTTCCAGGAGGACGCTGAGGCCTCGTTCGCAGGACGCTCGATGGACGACCTCGACGGCGAGATCCACCGCCTCGTCGATGCGCAGGAGCGACACATCGACGACGACTGCACCAATCTCTATGCGGGAACGAATGCACCGAGCCCCCGGCTGGCACGTTTGCTCGGATCGTCGATCGGCAGTCGGCCGAACCTCGGTGCACCGGGAGATACGTACAACCGGGGCATGGACGACGGGAGCCGCTTGTCGGTGCTCTGCGACGCCCTCGTCGGATCGCTTTTCGCGCAGGTCTTGCGCGGCGACGTTGAGTCCGAGACGCTGCGCGCCGCAGTCGGCGAGTTTCGTCGCAGCTTCACCGGCGTGCATTTCGTGAGCCCGGACCGAACATCGTGACCGCTTTGGATCGAGGAGCGGCTGTCGCTCTCGACGCGACCGACCCTGCACCGCTACGTCACGAGTTTGAATTCCCGACACCAAATGGGTCGCACGAAACGAGCGTCGCGTACTTCGCCGGGAACTCGCTCGGATTGCTCCCGAAGGCAACCCGCCCCGCACTCGTCGCGAGGCTCGACGAGTGGTCAGGTTTCGGCGTGCAAGGGCACTTCCGCGGCGAGTCGCCGTGGACCGACTTCGCCGAGACGCTGGCCGCGCCGATGGCCCGCCTGGTCGGCGCGCAAGAGCACGAGGTCGTCGTCATGAACACACTCACCGTGAACCTGCACCTGCTCATGTCGGCGCTGTACCGCCCGACGGCGACCCGGAATCGCATTGTGATCGAGTCCGGTGCTTTCCCGTCCGACGACTACGCGATGGCCAGCCAGGCGCGTCTCCATGGCTACGAACCGGAGGAGGCGCTCGTGCGCCTCGAAGGCGACACGGATGGCTGGTTCGACACCGAGAAGATCATCCGTACGCTTACTGATCTCGGCGACACGGTGGCCGTCGTCGTGCTCGGCGGTATCAATTTCCGCACGGGTCAACTGCTGGACATGCCTCGCATCACCGACGCCGCTCACAAGATAGGTGCGCTTATCATCTGGGATCTCGCCCATGCGGCGGGCAACGTCTCGATGTCATTGCACGACTGGGATGTCGACGCTGCCGCGTGGTGCAACTACAAGTACATCAACAGCGGTCCGGGCGCGATCGGCGCAGCCTTCATCCACGAGCGCCATGCCAGCCGTACGGACATTCCAATCCTGCACGGCTGGTGGGGCAACGACTTCGCCACTCGGTTCGAGATGACTCCGACAATTCGCCAAGCGCACGGTGCCGCAGGTTGGCAGGTGTCGACTCCACCGCTCCTCGCCATGACGCCGATCGAAGTCGCGCTGGAGCAATTCGACCGCGCGGGCGGTATGTCCGTCCTTCGGGTTCGGTCGCTGCGACTGACCGGTTATTTCGAGACGCTCCTCGACGAGCTCGTGAGCACACATGCGATTGCCCAACTCACCCGTCGCGACCCGCCTAGTCGGGGCGCACAGATCTCCGTACTCGTGGAGGATGCGGTGGGTGTGACTGAACGCTTGATCGATGAGTTCGACGTGGTGCCCGACGAACGTCCGCCGAACGTCATCCGATTTGCACCGGTCCCGCTCTACACGTCGTATGAGGACTGCTGGCGTGCCGTCGACGCTCTCCGTGAAGTACTCCCGCCCCGCTGAGCTGCGCCGCTTACAGCGATCCTCGCGGCGCACTCCATTCGGTGGCCTGGCCTGTGACTGCAGCAATCCGGTCGAAGTCCTCGTCGTAGTGGAGCACCGTGACACCGGCCGCCTCCGCCGCTGCGGCGACGAGGAGGTCGGCATTTCGATTCCAGACGCTCGTATCGGCTAGGTATCTCACGGGGCGAGCGGGCGCGCCTGGCGAAATACTTCTTCGCTGAAATCGAACTTTTCCGGGTCTCTCAGCTGATCGAGGAGAGCCATTCGGCGGGCCTGGCGGACGATTTGGTCGAAGGCCGCATCGATCGTGTCCTTGATGCCCGTCGTGCCGAGGAGCTTGCGAACCTCAGCGAGCGCTTCGCTGTCAAGCTCAACGGTTGTGCGCTGAAACATGCAAACAATAGCCATCGAAGTAAGCACGGACATACTCCTGAAGGAGGTTGTATGGCGACGCTGGGGCGTCTCCCACCCATTAGTGATCGGTGGTGTCCATAAAATCGACCCGGCCGGTCGCGAGTCGATACACCGCCCCAACGATTTTGAGCGATCCTGATCGTTGACCGTCGAGAAGTATCGGTTCTGAAGCTGTCTTCAATCGCTTCACGATCTGGCGGACGTTCTCTTCCACCGCCTTGTCCGCCAACGACTCGCCGGGACGGAGGTTTCGCTGTGCGCGCAGCACGGCCGGAATGATCGGTTCGATCATCCGCCCAATGCTGCCTGGAAGCTCCCGGTCGTCGAGGACCACGTCGGCTGCCGCACCGACGGCACCGCATTGGTCGTGTCCAAGGACGACAATCAACGGAACATCAAGCATGGCCACGGAGTACTCGATCGACCCGATTCCGGCGATGTCCACGTTGTTGCCGGCGCTACGCACGATGAACAGATCGCCGAGTCCCACGCCAAACAGAATTTCGGGACCGACGCGAGAGTCGGAGCATCCGACCAGCGTTGCA
Source organism: Acidimicrobiia bacterium (assembly GCA_043720395.1). Lineage (GTDB taxonomy): Bacteria > Actinomycetota > Acidimicrobiia > Acidimicrobiales > JANYDT01 > JANOYY01. Next base: position 6,449 of record JAYSSR010000052.1, on the reverse strand, counting down.
AACGGCCGCTGGCCTCTCGCGACTTGGAGTCGACGTTGACGTGAGGTGTCGGAGACGACGGGCTCGTCGCTCAGGAACCGGGCGTTTCCCTCACGGAGTCGCCGCAGCGCCTGATCTGCGCTGGACCCGGTCTGCTCAAGGTCGTCAGTCGACGTTCGACCGATCGACGCTTCGCCGTCCTGTCGAGGAGCCCTGTTCACCATAGACCGACACTACGCGGTGGCCGACGAAGCCGGCGTGCGCGAAGAAACTCAGCGGCCGCCAAGGTAGGCGTCGCGTACCGAGGGATCGTTCAGTAGATCCGCGCCAAGACCTGTCTTCACGATCTCGCCGGTCTCGAGCACGTAGGCCCGATGCGCGATCTTCAGCGCCTTCGCCGCATTCTGCTCTACCAGCAAAACGGTCGTGCCCTGTTGGTTGATCTCGGTGATGATCCGGAAGATCTGGTTGATCAGCATCGGGGCGAGGCCCATGGATGGCTCGTCGAGCAACAGCAATCGCGGACGCCCCATGAGCGCGCGAGCAATCGCGAGCATTTGCTGTTCGCCACCCGAGAGCGATCCACCCGCTTGGGTAATGCGCTCGCGCAGACGCGGGAACACCTGCAGGACGCGTTCGAGGTCCCCGGACGCCGCCGCTGATTTGCGGTCCTTCCGCAGATACATCCCCATTTCGAGGTTCTCCCGCACGGACATTCCCGGGAACACCCCGCGACCCTCCGGCGATTGCCCGATTCCCAGCGCCACCCGCTTATGCGGGGCCAGCTTCGTGATGTCGCGACCGTCGAACGAGACGGAACCGGCTGTTACGGGACGCACCCCCGACATCGTCTTCATGGTGGTGGTCTTGCCCGCCCCATTGGCACCAATGAGCGTTACGATTTCGCCTTCATTGACAGTGAAGGAGATGCCACGGATCGCCTGAATGCGACCGTAGAAAACCTGCAGATCCTTGACGTCGAGCAGCATTACACGGCCCCCTCAAGAGCTTCATCGGTGTCGGGTGCGCCGAGGTAGGCCTCTATCACTTTCGGATTGTTCTGGATCTCGTCGGGGGTTCCCTCGGCAATCTTGCGTCCGAATTCGAGCACCACGATCCGGTCGACGACGCTCATGACGAGACTCATGTCGTGCTCGATGAGCAACACGGTGTACCCCTGGTCGCGGATCTTGCGGATGAGCCCGGTGAGCTCCTCCTTCTCGGCAGGATTGAAACCGGCCGCCGGCTCGTCGAGGCAGAGCAGCTGCGGCTTCGTGGCGAGTGCCCGGCAGATCTCCAGGCGACGCTGATAGCCGTACGGGAGATTCCGGGCGAGGTCGTGGGCACGGTCAGCGATGCCCATGAATTCAAGGAGTTCCATCGAACGCTTCGACGCTTCGGCCTCCTCGCTCCGGTAGATCGGCAGGCGGAGGAGCGCCTGAACCACGCTGGTCCTGTGGTGCGTATCAGCACCGACCATGACGTTGTCGAGTGCGGTCATCTCGGGGAATAGTCGGATGTTCTGGAACGTCCGGGCTATGCCGAGTCGGGTGATCTGGTAGCGCTTCCGACCACCGAGGTCTGCGCCATTGAAGCGCACCTGACCGTCGGTCGCCGCGTACACGCCGGTCATGACGTTGAAGCAGGTGGTCTTTCCCGCTCCGTTTGGGCCGATCAGCCCGAGGATCTCGCCCCGCTCGATATGGAAATCAACGTCGTCGAGAGCCGTGACACCACCGAAGCGCATGGTGACGTGGTCGACCTCAAGTATGCGCTCAGAACTTCGCTGAGAAAGAACCCGATCAGTACTTCGCTGAGAAAGAACCCGATCAGTACTTCGCTGAGAAAGAACCCGATCAGACACCGGTCGCTCCGATCTCGGTCTCGGGTTCCCCGGCCCTGCGGCGTCGTATGTCGATGCCTTTGCCGCGCACCTTGTTTGCGAGCTTGCGCGGTAAGAGCCCTTCGGGACGGAAGATCATCATCAGCATGAGCACGAGACCGAAAAAGAGGTAGCGCTTATCGTCGAGGAACCGGAACCGTTCGGGAAGGTACGCCACGAGCGCGGACCCGAGCACGGCACCCCACCGATTGCCGAGCCCCCCCAGCACGACCGCTGCGAGGAACAGAATCGACTTCTGAATCTCGAAGTCGCGGGGGTAAATGGTGTTGAGCTTCCCTGCATAGAACGCTCCGGCAAGGCCACCGACGGCAGCACCGATGGCGAACGCCCACAGTTTGAACACGAACGTCGGGACTCCCATCAACTCGGCAGCGTCCTCATCTTCGCGAATCGCGGTCCATGCTCGGCCGACGCGGCTGTTCTCCAGCAGTGACAACGCGAAGATCACCAGCAAGATCAAGGTGAGCCCAAACACCCAGTAGCCCTTGTTCTCCAGAACGGTGAACTTGAGCGGACCGATCGACGGCGGGCGCTTGATCGCCGAGATGCCCTCCGCCGCGCCCAACCAACCGAGATTTTGCGCGCAGAGCCGGATGATCTCGCCGAACCCGAGCGTGACGATTGCGAGGTAGTCGCCCCTCAGCCGCAGCGTCGGCGCACCGAGCAGGACGCCGACGAGCATCGACACCACGATTGCGATGAGCATGGCGAGGAACCACGGAAGGTTTGCGTGCTTCGAAGTAAGTACACCGACGGTATAAGCACCGACGGCGAAGAACCCGACGTAGCCGAGGTCGAGAAGACCGGCCATCCCGACCACGACGTTGAGGCCGAGGCCGACAAGGATGAACGGCACGACCGTGCCAGCGAGCACCGACGCGAAATCAGTGTCTTCGGTGCGGATCAACGGAGGATTGAGCCACGGCAGGAGGTACACCAATGCGACGACAAGCAAGGCAACGCCGCGTCGGGCCATTGGCGGCAGAGCATCCCAGCGTTGCCGCATCCCATCGAGCGGGCCCGACTTGTTCGCTGCCGACTCGTTGGCGTGGCGGTTGAATGCCGTAACGAGCTTGCTCATGCGCGGGCCCGTCCCATCGACTCGCCGAGGAGACCGGTGGGCCGAAACATCAGGACCAGAACGAGGACGCCGAAGGCAATGACGTCCTTCCATTTCCCGCCGAACAGCCCGGCACCCTGGTTCTCGAGGAACCCGAGCAGGAGTCCCCCGAGGAGCGCTCCTTTGATGTTGCCAATGCCGCCTAGCACCGCCGCCGTAAAGGACTTCACGCCCAGGAGGAAGCCCTCGTTGTAGCGGGTCGATTCGCTGTAGAGCGTGTACAGGAAGGCGGCGCCGCCGGCCATGACGCCACCCACGAGAAACGTCACGAGGATCACCTGATCGACGTTGACGCCGAGAATCCGTGCGGTTTCGGCATCCTGGGCGACGGCGCGCATACCGCGTCCGAGACGGGTCCGGTTCACGAACAACGACAGACCCATCATCATGATGAGTGAACCAACGATCACCATCACGTGGCGTACCTGAACGTCGAAGCCGCCAACCTTGAACAGGTTCGCGCGCGTGTTCCAGATGCGGCCGTAGGAGTAGGCCTCGCGCTTCTTCGGGCCGAATGCTCCAATCGCCTCGGCGATCGCAAGCGAGGCACCAATCGCGGAAATCAGGAACACGAGTCGCGGCGAGTTACGCCTGCGCAGGGGCCGGTACGCCAGTATCTCCAGACCAACCGCCGCGCCTGCGGAAGCGATGATCGAGACCAGCAGCATCAGCCCGAGCGACAAGACGAGCGGGAGACCGGTCTTGATAAAGCCGTCCGTGTCGCCTTGGGGAATACCGAGCATTTCCATCGCGATGAGCGTGCCGAAGGTTCCAACAACGAACACCTCGGAATTGGCAAAGTTGATGAGGCGCAGGACGCCGTAGACCAAGGTGTAACCAAGAGCTACCAGGGCGTAAACGGCACCGATTGACAACCCGGAGAACGCGTTGGCCCAGAAGGCATCGACGAAATTTGTGAAGTTCACGGACGACCCTGTGTAAGTGGGCTACGAAGCACGATACGCAGCGAGGGTCGGAAGTGGCGAACCACTTCCGACCCTCGCAGTTTTTCCGTTGTCAGATCAGAGGCTGATCGGACGAATTACTTGATGATGCCGAGTGACACCAGGGTGCCGCCGGTGGCGCTGTACGCGTAGACGGCGTCGCCGGCAACTTCGCCGTTGGACGTGAACTTGATCTGCTTGGTGATCCCTGCGGCGTCGTAGGCGTCAATGAATGTGCCGATGGCCTTGCGGGTTGTCTTGCCGGCCTTGATGGCGGCGAGGAAAACCAGGGCGCAGTCGTAGGCCTCGGGCGAGTAGATCGCCGGATCGGTCCCGTACTTGGCCTTGAACTTGGCCTGGAACGCCGGGTTGACGTTTGACGGCGCACCCGTCGCGGTCAGGAGAGCGCCCTCTGCGGAAGCTCCGGCACCGTCGATGAACTTCTGATCGAGCGAACCGTCGCCCGACACGAAGGTAGCGGTGACGCCAGCGTCGCGGAGCTGCTTGACCATCTTTGCGGCCTCGGCGTAGTAACCGCTGTAGAACACGAAGTCGACCTTGGCGGCCTTCATCTTGTTGACGGCGGCCGAGAAGTCCGAACCCTTCGGGTCAATGGTGTCGTCGGCGACCTTCAATGCACCGAGCTCCTTGCGGACGGTGTCGCCGAGACCCTTGCCGTACTCCGTGGCGTCATCGATGACGCCGACTGCCTTGGCACCATTGCTCTTGATGAGCTTGGCAATGCCGGGGCCCTGCTTATCGTCGTTCGCGAGGATGCGATGGAACGCGGTCCAGCCGTTCGTCGACAGAGCGGCGTTGGTCGCCCCAGGTGTGATCATCTGGAGGCCACCTTCCTGGTATTTCGGCATCGTGGCCTTGGTCTCGCCGGAGAAGCCCGGGCCGATGAGGCCGATGATCCTCTTGTCGCCAACGAGCTTGTCCGCGAGGGGACTCGCCTGCGCAGGGTCGCCCTGGCTGTCGAAGCTGGAGCTGCCCTTCTTGTTGAATTCAATCTGGCAGTTCTTGTTGGCCTTGTTCCACTCGTCGAAGGCGATCTGCGCGCCGTTGACCATGTTCTGGCCGAGCGCACCGTTGTCGCCAGAGAGCGCGCCCATGAACGCGATCTTCAGTCCCTTCGTGCAAGTGACGGTCTTTGCCTTCGTAACCGCAGATGCACCAGTGGCACCGACGCCTGCGGCAAGCGCTACAGCAATTCCTGCCGCAACAATTCGCTGAGTCTTCTTCATTCATTCCCCTTAGGTATGAACAGGGCCGACCCGAGTCGGCCTTGGGTTTTGTCCGACCGAAATCGGACCGGTGGGTGTTTGCCGGCGAACCGGCGGATGGGTTGCGGCCTCGTCACATCAAACGCCGTGTGGCGCGCGATGTGAACATGGTCACGTCCCGAGTGGCAGGAAGCGTAACGCAGCTGTGCTTGCCGTGTGGCGGACGTGCGTTCATCTGCGCTGTTCAGAGCCCGTGCGAACGCAGATTTCACCCTTCGGACGCCCTTGCGGCAATGCTGCGGCTAAGTCCGAGATAAGCGTTCGCAAACAGCGTCAGAGAAGTCGGCCGCGTCCGGGAATTGCTTGCTGGAAGAGATCACGACCGACATCGGTCAGCGGGGCGAAAGCGCCCTCCGGAACGCCGTATCCAAGTTGCGTCAGACAATCGCTTGAGCACGTCGGAGGCGGAAAGAGTCGGACCGCGTCGTCTGCGCTGCCGAACACCAGATCGCTGAACCCGCGTGATTGGGTCACGAGCAGGAACAGGATGATCATCGAGTAACCGCGGTAGGGCGCGATCGCGGCCAGTGTCCCGCTCGGCAGATGGGGTTCGATCGCGCCGAACCCGTCGAGACCGGGGATCGGCACAAGGTTCAAGAAGCCCGCAATGAACTGCAGCAGAGCGAGGAATGACAGGGCCGATCCGAAGTACGGGTGCGACTCCATTGAATTCCCGCCGAGGTAGATGACCAGCGACAGCACGACGCCCAACGTCAGATTCGCGGCGGGTCCAGCGAGCGACACGACGCTGCGCTGCCACTTCGTGCGGATCGCGCCCGGGCGAATCCACACGGCACCGCCGGGTAAACCGATGCCGCCCATGAGCAGAAAGATGAGCGGAAACAGCAGCGAGAGTCCTGGCTGTACGTACTTGAGCGGATTGAGCGTGAGGTAGCCGAGGGCTTCCACGGAGTGGTCGCCGGCCCAGAACGCGGTACGGGCGTGGGCGAACTCGTGCAGACACAGCGACACGATCCAGCCGATGAACACAAAGAGAAACACCGCGTACTTGTTGGCGTCGCCGGTGAAGACCTCCGCCCAGCACATCCAGCCAGTAACGGCCGTGGCTGCGAGGAGCGCGAGAAAGATCGGTGAAGGCCGAGTTGTCACGCCGTTGACGGTACCGCTCCTGCTCACGGGAGGCTTCGCGGTACGTTCCGTCGTTCGCGGTACGTTCCACGTACGTCGAACGTACCGCGAGCGCGTCAAAGTACCGC
>JAYSSR010000051.1:0-32757 GCA_043720395.1 Acidimicrobiia bacterium | reverse complement strand
ACAACCGACGACATCAGACACCGTCATCGTCGCTGCTCAAGAGGCCTTTCACGCGGATGGGCACACCCACCACCCACAACCAATCGGTGGATTCAGGCTTAGTCGGCGTGAGCTTGGCGTATCGAACGGCCAGCTTCGTTGCCTCAGCACTCGCCGGCGGATTGTCCGTTGGGGACGTCCCGACAACTTCGGTCGACGGGGTAGCCGCCGCCTCGGCCTGCCGAGTCCGAGCCGACAACGCAACGCCGACGGTAAGAGCGAGCAAAGTGCGCCGGGTCAGAGTTCTCCCTCCGCAGCACGAATCAGACTCCGCCACCTCGATGTCCGCACGTTGTCGCATTCCCGTCCTCCTCGCCGACGCGTCATCGGTGCGCCTCCGTAGTCTATGTGTCGGTCGTTCACCGATGTTCAGCTACCAGCGTCAGGACCGCATCCGAGGCATCGAACCTCGCCAAAGTTCGACGGTATCTGTGCCATTGCCACACGACCGTGAACTTCAGCCACACACAGGTGTTGAATCTCGACGACCGTGTGTATTCGTTCCTTCGTTTCAGGTACAGGGCATCGTGAACGATATTGATCAGCCTTGCTGACGACCCAACTGCCCGACGCGGGACCCCTCAACAATCACAGCCTGAAGCAAATCGGCGACGTTTGTGCATGCGGGATATCCCGCAGTGCGCCGGACCTCCATAGTCGGTAGGGTCGACGGAGCCGATCAGAGCGGCTGAACGTGCGGCCCAACGCAGGAGCGTAGAAGTGACGGGGAGACCAACGAGCGATGGATGACTTCGCCGCTTCCCTTGCGCCGGGCACCTTGTTGAACCAGCGCTTCCGCATCGAGAGCGTCCTCGGTGAAGGTGGGTTCGGGATTACCTATTCGGCGCGCGACGACGTGCTCGGTCACGTCGTTGCGGTCAAGGAGCTGCTCCCCGAGAACGCCGTGCGCACGGCCGACGGCTCGGTGATCACACGGACCGGCGACCTCCGGCCTTCGATCATTCGCTTCCTCGATGAAGCCCGAACCATTGCGAAATTGCGCCATCCGGGCATCGTCGCTGTGCACGACTTCTTTGAGGCCAACCGAACCGCGTACATGGTGATGGAATACCTGCGCGGTGCCACGCTCGCGCAACACATCGACTCGCACGGACCGTGGCCCGAGGCCTCCGCACTTTCGCTGCTTCGTCAACTCGGTGCCGCGCTGGAGCCGTTGCACGCCTCCGGTTTCCTCCACCGCGACGTGAAGCCGAACAACATTGTGCTGACCGACGACCGGGGCCCGGTGCTCATCGACTTCGGCGCGGCACGGCAGTCGTCGGTCGACCACACCGCATCGATCACGCGGATTGTGACCCACGGCTATGCGGCGCCGGAGCAGTATGGGTCCACCGGCCGCATCGGTCCGTTCACCGATGTCTACGGCCTCGGAGCGACGCTTTATACGACGCTTGCGGGCGAGCGCCCAGCGTCGTCGCTCGACCGCTTGCAGGACCCGTCGCTGTACCGGCCGATCGGGACGCTGCGGCCCGACCTCTCCCGTCCGTTCGGCGAAGGGATCGACGTGGCGTTGCGTCTCAACCCCCGTGAACGACCGCAGACCTCGGCGCAACTCATTTCGTTCTGTGCGCGGCCCGCTGCGACGCATGCCGCCGCCCCAACGATTCGTTTGGCCGACCTGAAGCCGTCAGCTTCATCGTCGCTGCCGGAACTCACCGGGACGAACCGGCGCTCGCTGGTGGTCGGCATCATGGCACTTTCGATTGTCGCGGCGCTGGCTCTCGGCTTCGCTCTCTCGAAGGCCTCAACGCGATCTGCGTCGGGGCCCGACACCGTTGGCGCGCCAGTCGTGGTGGCGTCGTCAGACTCCGCGGCAACGGTCACGATCATGGCAAGCCCGCCAACCCCTGCCCGTCTCACCGAATCGCCCGAACAGTTCGTACGCCGCTACTACGCCGACATCGACCGACGAGCACTCGAAACTGCCTACGAGAGCGTCGGTCCGGCGTTGCGCGCCCGAGGCAACTCCTGGGCACACGACGGCTACGTCAACTTCTGGACCCCCTTCTCCAGCGCCGCGGTCACGTCGGCCGACGTGGTTTCACAGTGGGACGGCGGCGCAATTCTCGACGTGTCGCAGGAGTTCGTCAAAGGATCGACCCGTTACAACGAGCTCGCTCGATTCACGCTCGCGAACGACGGAGGCCGGTACCTGATCGTGGACTACGACGTCATCAGCAGCAGGAAGGTCTCCCTGTGAGTGACCAATTCACGTTGGTTTGTGGGAGCTGCGGCACCGCATCCGCGAGCAGTCCGTGTTTGGTGTGCGGCGCGTCCAACGAGGTCGCCACGGAGGAATTGCCGGTCGGAGCGCGGATCGGGTCCGGAAGGTACGTCGTTGAGAACGTGCTCGGGCGCGGGGGGTTCGGCATCACGTACCGAGCGCTCGACACCCACCTGCAGCGGCTCGTCGCCATCAAAGAGATGTTTCCCGACGGTTCGCTTCGACGTTCCATGGCGGTTGTCTTCCCGACGCACGTCCAACGTTCTCAAACGAATGTGCGAGATCAGTTCTTACGCGAGGCTTCGACGCTCGCACGCTTTCGTGATAGCGCGATCGTGCAGGTCTACGAGGTGGTCCAGGAGGCCGGCACGGTCTACGTCGTCATGGAGTTCTTGCACGGCGAGACATACGACGAGCGGGTGCGACAGCACGGTCCGCTCTCGCAACACGAGGTCGTGGCGGTGTTGCGGGTTCTTGCCGGGGCAATCGCGCGCCTTCACGCATCGGACGTGCTCCACAGAGACATCAAGCCATCCAACGTGATGTGCTCGAACGGTCAGCCGGTGCTGATCGATTTTGGATCTGCGCGGTCGTTTCTCGCCGACGTTTCGCAGGATATGTCGAGGATCGTGACGCCCGGCTTTTCGCCGCTTGAACAGTACGCCGGGCACGCGCGTTATGGGCCGGCATCCGACGTCTACTCCTTAGCGGCTACGGGCTACTTCCTGTTGACAGGCCGCGTGCCTGTCGAGCCGGCCGACCGGCTGCAGGGCACTGAACTCGTCCGTCCGGGAGCTTTGGTTCCAGTGGACGCACGAGTCGAGCACGCGATTATTTCGGGCCTTCATATTGCGGTTCGGGATCGTCCGAAAGACCCAGCATCGTTCATGGCGCTACTTGATCAAGTACAGGTACCTACTGAGGCACCCTTCGTTGCGCCCCAGGTCGACCCTCGTGTCACAACTCGTGTGGACGGTTTGGTGATGCCGACCAACGTCTCGAGTTCGACCGTGCCCCCGAAACGGTCCAGCGCCAAGTCGGCATCTATCGCTGTGGGTGTCCTTGCATTTGCCTTGGTCTTCGGATTGATCGGATTTTTGATGTCGCGAAAGCCGGCGGTTGTTGCTTCGCCGAGCGACTCCTCCGTCAGCACCGATAGGTCGACAAGCTCGGATGGCGTGAGCGGTGATGACACGATGGTGTTTGACACCGCGCAACCGGGCGACACCACAACGCTCGACGATACGACGGTGGACGCCGGCTCGGGCGCTGCAGACGCTGGCACAGGTTCGCTGACCGTCGCACAGCCGACCACCGTGACGTCGAGCGCGACTCGTTCGTCGGTGAATCTTCGCTGTAACGGCGCACGGGTGTCCTACGGAGCGTGGAACTTGTTCGACGGTGACATGAACACGGGGTGGGGTGCAAGCAAGCGCGACGGTACCGGTGAGTCGGTCACGGTCCGGTTCGCGCAGCCGACGCATCTGCGGCGAATCTCGATGACTCCCGGGTTCCTCCGTGACGGTCAGCGACAGGATCAGAATTGTGCCGTCGTGAACGCCTTCACCTATAACCGCCGAATCGTTGAGGTCGCGTTCGATTTCGACAGCACAACGGTGAGGCACGTGTTCTCGACGGATGCGGCGTTGCAGTCATTCGATCTCGACACGGTCACCTCGTCCGTTACCATGACGATTCTTGGCACAGAGCGGTGGGGTAGCGACGACGAGACGATCATTTCTGAGCTCCGTTTTGAGGCGTTGACATGAACCGAGTCCCTTGGATTGCTCCCCGCTACCTTCGTTCTACCGCGGCCGCTGCGATTGCGCTCAGCTCGAACCTCGGAGTCGCGGCTGCGGTCGAACCCATCACGCTTACCGTGCGGGTCGAGTCCCGCGTCGCCGATGTCTCCCAGGCTGAAGTGGCGTCGTTCGTCGAAGCGACCTTGACCGATCCCCGGGGCTGGTCACGTGCAGGGATGTCGTTTGTGATTTCTCCGAGCGCGAGCTATCTCGTCGTGTTAGCGGAACCCAGCGAGGCCGATCGGCTCTGTCGTCCACTGCAAACGCAGTCTCAATACTCGTGCCAGAACGGACCGACGGTCGTGCTCAACGCCGACCGGTGGCGGCAGGCATTTGCTGGTTGGGACGCCGAACTCGTGGACTATCGGCGCTATATGGTCAATCACGAAGTCGGGCACCTTTTTGGCCAACGTCATCCGGTGCCCAGATGTCCAACCCCCGGTGGGCGAGCGGCGGTGATGGAACAGCAATCGAAGGGCCTGGAGGGCTGTCGGGGGAATGCGTGGCCGCTCGATTGGGAGATCGAGTTGGCAAGTCGCCGCCCGCTCAAGATGGCACCCGATCCGAGTTGGCAGCCAGCGAATCCGAAGAACCTCGGCGACAACGGTACGGAAGCCGCAACCGTTGAGGCGTCGGCCGCGACCGACGCAGTCGCTCCTCTGACCCCGACAACCTCGACGTTCCTGGAGGCCGCCGTCGCGATCTCCACAGCGTCGTCAGAACCCAGTCTCTCCACAAGCATTGACGCCATCGCAACTCCTGCGAAGGGTCCTCATCGTCGCTGGTGGATTCAACCGGTCGCGTCTTCACTGGGCGCGTTACTCGCACTCGTTGTCCTCGTACGACTCATCCGAGTACTGCGTCAGCGGCGAGAGGATGCGATGATTCGGGAGATCGCGGCCTCCGTACGGGATCCGAAAGTCTGACGTGTCACTGCTTGATTTGAGAATCCGCCAACACCGCCAAACGCTCGTGGCAGACCGTGACGCGCAACGATTGTTCGTGGAAGTCATGGTCCGTCCGAGCGCGTCGATCGCGTTCGACAGGCCACCGGTCACCCTCGGAGTCGTGGTGGATCAGTCGGGTTCGATGCTCGAATCATCCGGCGTACCTGGCCTAAGCCGAATAGGGCTGGTAGCGACTGCGTTGCGGGCATCGCTCACGTCGGATCGTCTGCGTGCAGATGACATGGTCTCGATCGTCGGCTTCAACAATTCAGCGAACGCCCTGACGGGTCTCGTTTCGGGTGATTCCGCGGCGGTAGTTTCGGCCGCCCTTGAGAAACTGCAACGCTGTCATGGCTCCACATTTCTCGGGGTTGGCTTAGAACTCATCTCGTCGCAGTTGCTGTCCGCTCCTCCTGGTGCCAAACGCGTCGTGGTGTTGACCGACGGCGTGGTGCACGACGAACCGGTTGCGTTGCAAGCAGCGAGTGAACTCGGCGCTCGCGGTGTCACGATCACCGCAATCGGGGTGGGCAGTGAATGGAATATGACGCTCCTCTCCGCCATCGCAAACGCGTCGAATGGCACGGTCATGCACGTGATTCCTGACAGTGATCCACCCGTTCCTCCAAGCTTGAGGCTCTCCGAACTCCCCGACGCCCTCATCCAACAAATCCGCCAGGCGTCCACGGAGGTCGTTACCGGCATCACCCTCACAGGCGACTTGGCTCCTGGCGTTCGGTTGAGGCGGGTCACACGCGTTTTGCCGACAATCATCGAAGTGGCGGCGCGACCAGACGGCTGCTGGTCTCTTGGTGCAATCTCGCAACACCAGGGCGGCGCATTTGTTCTCGACTTTGAGATTTCGGCGCATGTTGAGCAAGGGGAAGTGTCACTCGGGAGCCTCATAGTGGGACACAGCGACGCGGCCGGCAACCTCGTTGCGGCAGCTCCATCGTTTTCGATCAATGCGGCGTTCTCGCGTGACGAGGCGGCCTCGGCAGTCGTCGATTTTGAGGTGCAACAACTCGTGCAGCAGCGAAACCTGGAAACCATCGTGCAACAGGTAGCCGATGCCGTCGGTCGGCGCGATCCAGCAGCTGCTCGCGGATCTCTCGCTGCGGCCACGCGCATCGCTGGTGGCGTTGGGAACTCAGCGATGACGGTGGTGCTGAATCAAGCGATCGGCGACCTTGACGCGGGGCGTCCGATCGACCCCAACGTCCTCCGGTCGGCCCAGGTCGGGTCGCGTACGAAGACGGTCGACGTGGGCGACGGTTGGCTTCGTGGGCTGACCGACGCAGACATCCGCCGCATCACGGGCGTGTGATCGTGCCGGAAGCGGTCGATTCGTCGTCTGAGTTCGGGGCGGGCCAACTCCTCGCGCTTGGTGATCGAGTGGTTCGTTTGGAGGGCCGACTTTCGCCTCGAACGTCGTGGTGGCAAGCCCGCTGCGGTCGTCAACGGCTCTACTTGTGGATGGGTGACGCGGCCGAGGTCATTCCGCCGGATGGGTTGGGCTCGTTGTTTCCTGGGGCAGGGTTCCATGGCGAATACTTCGCCGTGGAGGTGCCGGAAGGATTCAGTTCGTTACCAATGCCCGTCGAGGAGACGCTCTGGCCGGCGGTCGCCAGAACCATGGTCGGTCTACACCGGCGCTACGGAGCAGCGGGTGCCGGGATCGGGGCGATGGAGGCGAGATCCATTTGGCTCGACCCGACCTTCGGCTGGCGGCTCCTGCTTCCGCCGACTTGGCACGGAGTCGAGTCGGACGTCGACAGCGATCACGCCGTCGTTTCGTTCGGAATGACCTTTGTCGGTACGTGCGTCGGCCTGAACCGATTTCGAAATACGTCGCAGGACCCGTCTTTGTTGCCACTGCGTTGGCTCAACATCTTGAACCGTGTCGCAAGCGCGAGCGCTCGACCATCGCTTATCGAGCTTGCAGAAATGATTGAGGCCGCGGCGTTCCGTGGGCCCGGTGCACTTGTCGGTAAGGCGACCGACCGCGGATCGAACCCCTCCCGACCTATCAATGAGGACTTCGCCGACTTCGACGTGAGGACGGACGTCCACCGGATTGTCGTCGCGGACGGTCTCGGCGGGCACGCAGCTGGCGAGGTGGCGAGTCAGGCCGCAGTGAAGGCGTTCCTTACGACTGACTTCGACGATCGTGATCTCGGTTCCGCATCGATCGATCTGGTCGCGACAGCGAACCGCGCCGTGCGTGAGGCGACAGGTCGCGCGCGAGGCCATACAACCATTACGGGCGCGCTCGTTCGGGAGGACTGCCTCGTCATTGCCCACGTCGGTGACACGCGTGCATACCTTTATTCCCTCCACGGCATCGAGCTGCTAACACGTGATCACTCAGTACTTGCGGCGATGATCGCGGCGGGGTTGCACGACCCGAACGAGCCCGGAGCGTCGACGCAGCGCAACCAGGTGTTGCGATCCCTCGGTGCACACGCGGAGCTGCCGGCGAATTACGTGGATCAAGCTGTTGGTAGCGATGCCTTCGGTGCTCGCTCGCTCCGTGTCGGCGAGGGAATTGTGTTGCTCTCTGACGGGGCGTGGGATGTGCTTACCGAGGAAGAACTCACGTGGCTTTGCACGAATCGACCCGAGCCCCAGCAGCTTTGTGCGGCAATTGTGGCGACTGTTCTGAGCAAAGGCGCTCCTGACAACGTGACGGCGACCGCGTACTTTCGCTCCCCGTCGAGCGCGAACGCTCTCGCCGCAGCCCCGGGTTAACGCTGGGTCGGCGTACCTTCGAAAAGAAACGTCACCATACCGAAGGAGACCTCGTCGCCGACCCGCAACGGTGTTGGGGCGGCGATGCGCTGATTTGCGCCGTTTGAGTTTCGAACAAAAACGCCGTTCTTCGCGCCGAGGTCTTCCACGACCCAATCGTGACCGCGCCGGTGGATGCGTGCGTGACGACGGGAGATGTGATCGGTCGGACCAAGGCCACTTAAGTCGACGTCGACCGGGCCGAGTTCAGCGTCGAAGCGACCGACCAGCACATCGGAACCAATCACGAAGGTGCGATCGGTTACGACGCCGTGTTCCTTCAGTCGCAACACCGCCGTCTGCGTCATATCGCCAACCGGTTCCGGGGCACGCGTTTGAAAAGCGTCGGCAGGACTCGTAATGAGGACGGTCTTTGAGCTTCGGCCGGACACCGTTCCTTCGAATGGGCCGGGGGTAACGGTCGCCCCGGCAGCGAAACTCGACGCTCCAGCGATTGGCGGTGTGGAGGTCGGCAGAGCTGTCGGTGGTGGCGTGGCACTGACGCTCGGGTACGAGGGTGCTGCTGGAGTTGGCGGGCTCACGGGCCGCGGCTCGTAGGTTGAGGCTGGGACGTTGCCATTGGTGGGCGCGCCGAAATGCGCTGATGGCTGCGATGGCTGCGATGGCGCTGCGGCGGGGGGCGGCGGCGGTGCGTACGGCGACGCAGCGGACATCGAGGGACCAGCCGGTGAGGTAGGAGGCGGAAGTGGTGCCGGTCGTGCGGGCATTGGCGGAAACGCGCCCACCGCGGTGGGCGGGGGGACCGGATAGGGCGTACCTGCACGTGGTGGAGTCGCGGCTGGAGAGGGGAACGGTGGGGTGGCCGCTGGGGAGGGGAACGGTGGGGCCGCGACCGGGGCGGGAAAAGGTGGTGGAGTTGCTGCGGGGGGGAACGGCGGCGGGGTGGGCCGGGGCGGCACAGCGGCCCCGGTCAATGTCCCGGCTGCGGTCGGGTCGGGAACGACGACCGTGCGCGGACTCATTCCCGGGCTCGACGCAACCGGCGGGCTTGGGATGATTGGCGACGCGGGTGGCTGTCGTCCGCCACACTGATCACAAAAGGCAGAAGGGTCAATTGCTGCGTGGCAATGAACACAGATAATCGTCACGGTGCCTCTTCGGAGTGAGTGTGATCGAAGTCTGAGCGTAGGTCGCTCGGTCGACATGAATTTGCAAACTCGGTCATATCGACGTTCTTACTGAGAACTGTTCGAGGCCAGCCCGACGAAGAAAAACGCCACGCCAATAACGAGTGGTAGGTAGCCGAGAATCAAGCCGGCGAGGGCGAGGCCAGCACCGGTTTCACGGCCGTTTGACCGCTTGATTTGACCTCGCGCAATGTGGCCGAAGATCACGGCAAGAAGCGAACCGATCCCACACAGCCACAACAGGCTGAGAACGAGCGAGGCAACCGCCAGGCCATTGTTCGACGGGTTCGAGTGGATGATGTTTTGCTGGACGATCTGCGGGGGCGGTGGGAACGTCGGTGCTGGCGGCTGGTGAGCGGACTGTGGTGACCCCGGGCCTCGAGGCGCCGAGCCGTACGACGCCGAAATGATTGTTGGCGGTTCGGGGATCCCAGGACCCGTCGTGCTGAACACAGGACCTGCCGTGCCCAGAGGAGCGCCGCATGCGGCGCAGAACTTCGCACCGTCTCGATTTGCTCTGTCGCAGACAGCGCAGTTCATGTCGCTCCTCGCCTTCGGTCGTGGGGTCGGTGCCTGCTGGTGGATCGTAGACGCAGCCCGGAACTGGGGCTGTATCTCGCTGAAGTCTGCGCGTCTGCGTCGTGCAGTAACAGTGGGTACGTCCCCCATCCATTTCTTCACCGAATCGACGTACCCGGTTCGACAGCGAAGGAGACTGGCCGGGTGACTTTGATCGGAATCGACCGACCTCTTCCTACGATTGGACCACCGGACTACGGAGACTCCGCCGCGACCCAACGAATGTGGTCGCTGTCCGCGCTGCTCGTCACGGTTGGGGCGGCGATCGCTTCCGTCGCTGCGATGTTTGGGACGGTGGCGTCAAGCGGAACTCTCGCCGGGTGGGGAGGCCGTCGGCTCATCGGCGCGGGGAGGCTGCTCTCGCACCACGACGGAACCTATCCACCGGCGTGGAAAGTTGCGCTCGTCGCGACCCTCCCGCTTTGGGTTGTGTTACCGACCGTGGTGTCGGGGCTGGCATGGCGGTCAGCCCGTTTTGCGGCGATCGTCGTAAGTTCCGGCTTTGTGTACGCCATTCTGCGCGGACTTCGTGATGTCGGCGTCGGTCGGGGGGGCGGCTCGGCCGCGGTGATTGTTGTCGTGGCGTTCGTCGTTTCAACGGTGCTTAGTGTTGCTCGCTCATCGCGACAACGTCGCCATCGTGGACGGTTACTCGCGCTGATGCCGCTCCTCGTTGCGATCGGGGCGGGCCTCGTGCACCTTGCGTTACCAACTGAGCGAGCCGGCAGTTCTCAACCGCAGGACGCCGCTCGCCGCATGCTGCAGGCCGCGCTCGTCCAGGACCGCTACGAGGCCCTGCTCGTTCTCGATCCAGTCACGATCGACGCCGCCGGAGGAGTGGGAGGGCTCGTCAGGGGTGGCGGTTCCACGTTCGAGAAGCTGGGGTCGGTGGTCCGATTCCTGGGGGCGTCGACCCCAAATGAAGTGCAGATGGGAACACCGACCGTCACGGGTTCGACGGCCGTCGTGCCCATTCTCCCGATGGGAGACTCGTTGAAGGCCCGACTGCTTCGCAAGGCAGCAGGCGGCGTCGCCGCAGTGATCACCTCAAAGACCGGAGTGACGCTTCCCGGCATCGTCGTTGTCCAACGGGGCGGCCGCTGGTATGTCGATCCCGCCGCTTCAGAGGCGACGTTGCGCGCAGGCCTCGGGCTCGGGGCCCTTGGGCAGGGCGGCAGCTGATTCATCCGCAGACGCTGAATCACTGCGACGCGACGGCCGGTCCAGCCGTCCCAGCCGCAGGCAACGACCGGGTAACGTGTGCAATTGTCCCGGCCGACGGCTCACCTGTAAAGGTACGTACGCGTATGATCATCACTCCGCGAGTGGCGCTGGCCGTGCTTCGGCGTCCTGCGTTGTGGGGCGAGGCAATGCGGGCCGGTCTTCGGTTCGCGCCCCCCGGCTGGATGCGTCGGATGGAGCTTCCGATGCCGCCGGACGACTTCGCCCGCTTCCGTGCACAGACCGCCTCGGGTGGCGACGGCGGGGCCATCAGCGGCGAGGATTTGGTGGCCTGGCTGAAATGGGCCAGGGGTTTCAGGCAGGTCGTCAGGTAGTTTCTTCCGATGGCCGGTTCACTCGTACTCAACGCATCGTTTGAGCCGCTCTGTGTCGTGCCGGTCCGTCGCGCGATCGTGTTGGTGTTGAACAACAAGGCCGAGGTCGTTTCGGGTGCCTCCCGTGCCTTCCGGTCGGAGCGTTGCGTTTTCGAGGCACCGTCGGTTATCCGGCTCGTGCACTACGTGCGCGTACCTTTCCGCAATCGCGTGCCGTTGAATCGCCGCGCCGTGTTCGCCCGCGACCATCACCGTTGCCAATACTGCACGGCGACCGCGGAGAACATCGACCACGTGATCCCCCGGTCGCGCGGAGGTCAGCACGTGTGGGAGAACGTCGTGGCGTCGTGCCAGCCGTGCAACGCACGCAAGGGCGACAAATATCTCGATGAGACCAACCTCGTCTTGCGACGTCGGCCGGTCGCGCCGCACTCTCTCACGTGGGTGCTCGTGGCCGTGGGCAGCGTCCGACCAGATTGGGAGCAGTACCTGGCCGTCGACCCCAACTGGGCCCCGCTCTCCGCGTAGCCGGGCCTCATTGGTCCTCAGCTGCTTCGTCGCGGTACATCCGGTGCGCTTGCGGTGCGTTCGGGCGCGCCAAGTGCACCGCGAGGGGACCAGTTGTACCGCGACTTGTGGTCGGCGGTGGATCGGTCGGCCAGATTGTTTCGGAACGCGTTGATCGCGTCGAGAATGGAGGTGTGACGTGGAGCAAGGTGTGGCGGCAGGTGGGCGTCTTTGTCGTGGTCGGCGCGGGACTGACGGTGGCCGGCGGCGCGAAGACGACGGCGCAGACCACGACGACGGTCCAGCGCAGCCAGTACGTGCCGAGTCCGCTGGTGTGGAAGCGCTGTCCGGACGCCCCCGGCATGCAGTGCGCGCGCTTGGTGGTGCCGATGGACACGGTGCGTCCGGGTCGCGAGACGGTATCGCTCGCGCTCTTGCGGGCACCGGCCACGAAGTCCAAGCAGCGTCTCGGTGTCCTGCTGGTCAACCCCGGGGGGCCTGGTGGCTCCGGTTGGGATTTCGCCTCGCGAATCGCGGACTCCCAGGTCGTTGGGAAGATCCGCGAGCGCTACGACATTGTTGGCTGGGACCCTCGCGGGGTCGGACGATCCACGCCGGTCCGCTGCCTCGGCAATGCAGCGTACGAGCGGTTCTACCGAGCCGACCCGACGCCTGACAACGCGGTTGAAACGGCCGAGTTGGTTGCTGTCTCGAAGCTGTTCGTGGCCGGGTGTGTCGAGCGCAACGGGTCGATCCTGCGCCACGTCGCAACAACCGACACGGTGCAGGATATGGAGTGGATTCGACAGTCGCTCGGCGTCGAGAGGGTGTCGTTGCTCGGGTTTTCCTACGGGACGTATCTCGGCGCGATCTATGCCGATCGGTTCCCGACACGCGTAGACCGGTTCGTGCTGGACGGCGTCCTTGACCCGTCGGTGAGCGGCTTCGACCGGGTCCGGTTGCAGGCCATCGGGTTCGAGCGGGCGCTCACCAACTTCCTCCAAACGTGCGGTCGCGAGAAGTGCTCGTTCGTGTCGAAGGGCGAGACGCCGGCAGTGGCCTTCGATCGCCTCATGGCGCGCATCGAGACGACGCCGCTGACGGTGCGTACCTCGACGGGTCGCGGTCGTTCAAAGAAGGCTACGACCAGACTGGTCGGGCCGGGAGAGTCGCAGACCGGCGTCCTCGCTGCGTTGTACAACGTCCAGAGCGGCTGGCCTCGGTTGCGCATGGCCCTCAATTCGGCAGCGAACGGCGACGGGCGCCCGCTGCTGGCTCTGTTCGACCTCTACGCCGATCGCAGCTCCTCCGGCACGTTTGGCAATGTCACCGACGCCAACGCAGCGGTCAACTGCACGGACCTGCCGGCGGATCGGACGTTCGCCGCCTACGAGACGCTGGCCAACGAAATGGCCCGAACCTCACCTCATTTCGGCGTGTTCGCGGCCTACTCGTCGCTCCTCTGTGCCTATTGGCCGACCCAGGGTCCCGCCCCGCTGAAGGTGCACGCCACGGGTGCGCCGCCCATTCTGGTGATTGGCACGACCCGAGACCCTGCGACGCCCTACTCCTGGGCCGTCTCGCTCCAGAAGCAATTGTCCAACGCACGTCTGCTCACCTACGACGCCGATGGACACACGGCGCTCCTCACGGGCAACACCTGCGTTCGTCGCACCGTCGAGGCATACCTTCTGCGCGGTGCTCTCCCCGCCGTCGGCACCATCTGCGACTCGTAGGCGCTACCTCGAATGCAGAATAGATACTCACATATTCATTGTGTAGCTATCTATTGGGTACCATGGTGTCCATGTGGGCCAAGCCTTCGGACATGCACGACCGGGATCACGAGTGGACTCGGCTAACTGAGTTCGTGGCGAGTCCGGGCAAAGGGACCAGGCTCGGCATCGTTTATGGGCGGCGTCGGCAGGGCAAGACCACCCTGTTGGAAGAACTGTGTCGAGTCGCGGGTGGCTTCTACTGGCAGGCGCGTGAGCAGGAGTCGGCGCAGAACCTTATGTCGCTCGAAGATGCTTGGAGCGCATATCGCGGCGTGGGCGGACCCTCACGGTTTGCCTCGTGGGGCGAGGCGCTCAGTACTCTCGCTACGGTCGGGCGCGGTTCTGCGGTCGGCGTTCCCGTCGTCATCGACGAGGTCGGCTACCTGTTGGCACGAAATCCAGCCCTGGCTTCGGAACTTCAAGCGGTGCTCTCGCCGAGAGGACTCGCTTCACGTGAGGGTGGAACACGACTCATCCTCTGCGGTTCGGCACTCGGACAGATGCGACGCCTGCTCGACCCCGACGCTCCGCTGCGAGGACGGGCCGGACTTGAGCTCGTCGTCCACCCATTCGACTACCGAAGGTCCGCCAGCTTTTGGGGGCTGGCAGCAAACGCAGATGCAGCGTTTCGGCTTCATGCATTGGTCGGAGGAACTCCGGCCTATGTCGACCTCGCTGGCGGTTACCGTCCGACCGACGGTGACATCGACCGCTGGACGATCCAACGACTGCTTGATCCGGCGTCTGCGCTGTTTCGCGAAGGTCGGCTGGCGGTGTCCGAAGATCAGCAGTTGCGCGATGGCCAGCTCTACTGGGGCATGCTGGCGGCTGTTGCCGGGGGTGCGAACCGTTGGGCCGAACTCAGCGCGGCGCTCGGTGGGCAACAGGGGACGATGTCACACGCACTCGACGTGCTCGTCGACGCCGGCTGGATCGAACGGCATGCGGATCCGTTGCGAGGACGCCGGTCTTGGTTCGAGATCACCGAACCGATTGTGCGCCTTTCCCAACTTGTGGTGGAGCAGTTCGCTGGACGTTTGCGGCGACCCGGAAGTGCGGCCACGGTCTGGGAAGACGCCCGGCCGATCGTCCGTTCGCAAATCTACGGGCCACATCTGGAGACGCTCGCCCGCACGTGGGTGCGCGACTTCGCCGCGCCGGAATCGGTCGGCGGCGTCGCCGACCAGGTAGAGCCCTCGGATGTGGCGGGGGTCGGGCAGCTCGATCTGGTTGCGGTGGAACGTGGCACGAAGGGTGGCCGAAGCGTGATTGCTGTCGGCGAGGTCAAGAGCGGCATTGAGTCAGTCGGCATCGGAGAACTCGACCGCCTCGATGACGTGATAGCGAAGCTCGGCGCTGCTCGGTCCGTCGCGATCCGCCGCATGATGGCCGGGCACCCGAAGCGCATCCTCGTGGCACGCGCCGGTTTCACGGTCGAGCTGCGTCGAATTGCGAAGCGACGCGGCGACACCGAACTCGTGGACCTCGCTCGCCTGTACAGCGGGGACTGACGTTACGTCCCCACGTTGCGCCTCGAATCGGCTGTTGCGGCCCCGAATCGAGCCGCTCCGGGGCGGCGGTGACCGATGCGCCGCCACGACGGTCAAGCCCGTCAGCGGTCGAGCTTACGGCATGTCACTGCTCGTGACCGCGAGGTCGTAGCCTCGACGACGACGGCCATCCGGCCGATTGCTCAGAGACGCGGGCGTTGACGGCTCGCGTTCGCCGATGTGGACGCATCGGCTCTTCCAGCCTGCGAGACATCCGTGACCACCGAATCCGAAGCCGAAACCGACCTACCCGACGTCGGCGACGCACTCCCCGTGCCGCTCGCCACGAGCTTCGACGAGCTGGGCGTCCCCGAAGACATCCTTTCCGCACTCAAGGCCCGCGACCTGCACGTCCCGTTCCCTGTGCAGGCGCTCGCCATCCCCGACGGCCTTGCCGGGCGCGACGTCTGCGGCCAGGCCAAGACGGGCTCCGGTAAGACGCTGGCCTTCGGCATCCCTTTGGTCGCCCGAGCCGTCTCGCCGACCGCCTCCAAGACGCCGACCGCCATGGTCCTCGTACCGACCCGTGAGCTGTGCGCCCAGGTCGAAAAGGAACTCACCTGGCTCTCCGCGGCACGCGGCCTCAAGGTCGTAGCCATCTACGGGGGCGCTTCGTTCGACGATCAGCGAGCCGCCCTCAACGCCGGGGCCGAGGTCGTTGTGGCCACGCCGGGTCGGTTGATCGACCTCGTCGGACGCGGCGATATCGACCTCTCCGCCGTGCGATTCCTGGTGCTCGACGAGGCCGACCGCATGTGCGACATGGGCTTCATGCCGAACGTCGAGTGGCTGCTGCGCAAGATGCCCAAGGATCGCCAGACGCTGCTCTTCTCGGCGACGCTCGGCAGCGACGTCAACTCCATGATCAAGAACGAGCTCACCGACCCGGTGCGTCATGCGGTCGAGAGCGACACGACCACGGTCGAGCAGTCGCATCACCGGTTCCTCTACGTCCACGACATGGACCGGGTGAAGGTCGTGGCGGCGATCGTGAAGGCGTACGACCGGTCACTCGTGTTCGTGAACACCAAGCGGGGCTGCGGGAATCTGGTGGAGGATCTCACCGATCTCGGCGTGCAGTCGCGTGCTATCCACGGTGACCTGGATCAGTCGCGCCGTGACCGCGCCCTGCGCCAGTTCGGGGCCGGGCAGGTGGGCGTACTTGTTGCAACCGACGTCGCCGCTCGCGGTCTGCACATCGATGGCGTCGACGTGGTGGTGCAGTTCGATCCGCCCGATGATCACAAGACGTATCTGCATCGCTCGGGTCGCACGGCTCGCGCCGGCGCAACGGGTGTGGTGGCCACGCTCGTGCTGTGGAATCAGCGTCTCGAAGTGGAGCGTCTGAAGAAGCGTCTTGGGCTCATGATGCCGGTGGTCGAGGTGTTCTCGAACGACAAGCGTCTTCACGATCTCGGGGCGTGGGACCCGGGCGTCTGACCGCTGTTTCCCGTGTCGGACGTTTCGGACGCCTCGGACGTTGAGCTTCGGACCGGTCCGGCCGCGTCGCTGTTCGCCGCCGGCTGGCCGGTCGATATGGCCCGTCGCCAGGTGGCGGTTCTCGTGCCGGACGAGCCCGTCGTGGTCGTGCTCGGCAGTGCGCAGGCCCCGCTTGCCGTGATGAAAACCACCCAATCGGACCACCCAATAGCCGATTTGGGGGATTGGGTGGTCAGATTGGGTGGTTTGACGGCGAAGGACGCGGCCCCGCCGGTTGTGCGGCGTCGAACTGGCGGGGGAGCGGTCTGGCTCGACGACGCCATGTTGTGGCTCGACGTGTGGGTGCCAGCGTCCGATCCGGAGTGGTCCGCGGACGTTGGTCGTGCATGCTGGTGGGTCGGCCAGGCGGTGGCGGAGAGTCTCGGTCGCCTCGGCCTCACCGGGTTGACGGTTCATCGCGGGGCGATGATCCGACATGAGCGGTCCCCGGGCGTGTGCTGGCTCGGTGTCGGTGCCGGTGAAGTTCTCGACGCTGCTGGACGCAAGGTCGCGGGCATCGCGCAGCGACGCGTCCGAGCGGGTGCGTTGTTCCAGATCGGCATTCTGCGTCAGTCGTCTCAGTGGCAGCTGGCCGGATTGTTTGATCCTCCGGTGCCAGCCGATGAATTCACCCGCAGCGAGGTTGGGTGCGGGTTCACACGCTTGGACGTTGTCGCGGCCCTCGGCGAACGCCTCCGACGGTGAGCCGGACATCGGCTCGTACCGGAACCTGTCATACCCCCTCCGTACCCTCTTCCGCATGAGCGCAACCATGACCCGCACCACCGCCGACGACTTCCTCGCACTCGGTGAATCCGAGGAACCGGGCTCCCCGAGTTGTGGCTCGTCGACACCACGGCCGAGCGCGTCCTGGTCTATCGGCAGTCAACTCGGACCGCTCCGACGTTCGATGTGACGCTGCAAGTGTCGGGCGGAGAGCGGCTCACAAGCCCGCAACTCGTTGACTTCGCGCTCGACATCGCCACGCTCTTCGACCGGTAATACCACCGCGAGTCGGGGTTCGTGGGATCCGATCGCCTTGGCTCCGCAAGGCGATCAAGTGGCCTCGGCGGCGGGTAGCGGGCGGGCCGAGCGCGGTCCGCGCAGCCGAGTGCCGTCCCCGCAGGCTGCGGGCGCAGCACTGAGCTGCGCGGACGGCACTCGACTCCCCTTCAAGGAACTCTCAGCTCAGCGCAGCAATCGCGGCGTCGTAGTTCGGCTCCTGCGCGATCTCCGGCACGAGTTCGCTATAAACGACGTCGCCGCTCTCGTTGACGACCACAACGGCGCGCGCCATGAGCCCGGCGAGCTTGCCGTCGGTCATCGTGACGCCATAATCGGCACCGAACTCGGGGGAGCGAAACGTGCTCGCCGTGACAACGTTCTCGATGCCCTCGGCCCCGCAGAAGCGGCCCATGGCAAACGGCAGATCGGCGGACACGCACAGAACAACCGTGTTGTCGAGCGTCGATGCGGCCTCATTGAATCGACGGACGCTGGTCGCGCAGACCTTCGTGTCGATGCTCGGGAAGATGTTGAACACGACGCGCTTGCCTGCATAGTCGGCGTGCGTTGTGGTCGACAGGTCGGCTTTGGTCAGCGAGAAGCCGGGCGCATCGGCCCCGGCTGCGGGCAGGTCGCCACTGGTGTTGACGGGGTTGCCGCCGAGGGTCACGGTGCTCATGATTCAGGTCCTTTGAGGAGGGGTGTGTCGGTTGCGACAGGGAACCCGGCGACTGTAGGCGACCCGCGAACGTCGGCGGTCAGCGTCCTTCGAACTGCGGCGGACGCCGCTCGATGTACGACGCCATGCCCTCGGCGAAGTCCTTCGTTCGCAGGAGCGGCAGCAGCTGGAGGAAGACATGGTGGACGTTCTGCTCGAACGTCTCCGACTCGCCCATGCGCATCATCCGCTTGATCGCTCGCACGGCCAGTGGGGCGTTCTCCGCGATCTCGACGGCCATCTTCATCGCCTCGTCGAGCAGCGTGTCGTCGTCCACGACCGTGTTCACGAGGCCGTACCCCTCGGCTTCGGTGGCGGTCAGCGTCCGACCGGTGAAGCTCAACTCGGCGGCGCGCGCGTAGCCGACCATGCGCGGAAGCAGCCAGGTGCCGCCCGACTCCGGAACGATCCCGCGCTTCGCGAACGCCATATTGAGCTTTGCTGAACGTCCGGCAATGCGAATATCGCAGCCGAGCGCAAGGTCGAGCCCGTAGCCGGCCGCTCCGCCGTTGAGGGCTGCGATCGTGGGCGTGTCGAGGTTGTGGAGGACGGTCGGCGGAGTGTGGCGGAGGTCGAGCTCAGCGACGCTCGCCGGGTTGGACAGCATGCCGGTGCCGTCGACCTGTGATTTCACGTCGAGGCCCGCGCAGAACACGCGGCCCTTGCCGGTCAGCACGATGCAGCGCACGCCGGGATCACGGTCCGCTGCGATCAGGTGGTCGCAGAGCTGGTCGAGCATGCGGGCGGTGATCGTGTTCATCGCCTCCGGTCGGTTGAACCGGATGATGGCGACGTGGCCGTCGATCTCGGTGGTGATCTCGTCTGGTGCAGCTGTCGATGTGTCGCTCATGGCTGCCATTGCACGCCAATCGCTGGCCGCGCGCCAAACCGGGCCGGGGTCAACTGGGTCGGTGACCGGCGTGCCAGTCGTGGCGGCCCCCGCGCACGGCGGTCGAGGAGACCTCGGCGAGGTGTGGTGCAACGTCGAGGAGAACGACGTGGAGCTTCCGGGGGAGCGTTGCGCTGAGGGTGGCGAGGTCGTCCGCCGACGGCTGCGGATGCGGTGGACGCGGCGCGACGGCGATGCTCGGGAGCCGAGCGAGAGCGGCGGCCCGTCCGTCGAGACCGCCGTACCAGGAGAGCTCGATCAGTTGTGCCCACTTGTCGGCACCGACGATGAGCCAGTCGTAGTGCTCCGCCATGTCTGCAAGGAGCCGATGGTGGGTGATTCGGACGTCGAGCCATGTGCGTTCGCCCCGGACCTCGTGAACGCGGCTTGCACGGTCTGCTGGCGTGGGAGCCTCGGCAAACTCTTTGCCGAGGGCAATCTCCGACAACACGAGATCGATCGATGACACGCCGAGTTGTTCGTGGGCAGCATCGGCGATCGCAAGGTGGGCCACGGTGCACGGATTGAACGAGCCGGGGTAGCAGGCGGTCGCTCGGCGCGTACCGGTAGTCATCGGATGCTGCCTGACGCACAGGCGAACAATTCGTGCGGCTCATCGTCGGGTGACCTCACTTCCACAACGATTGCTGCGGTGGGAATCCAAACGCCACTCGCTGGTCTCCGAGCACCACAGTTTTCATGTTCGTCAAGTGTACGGAGGGGGTATGACAGAAATCTCGAATTGCGCTTCCTGTCCTGCCGTTCCTATCCATGGCGGATGACTTCTGACGCCGCTCGACCTGGCGGCGGTCGACCTACAGTGGCCGGTCGCTCAATTCCCTCCCCCAAACCCTCCAGCCGGAGCCCGCCATGCGCAGTCCCAAGGACTTCTTCAAACCCCTCGCCGTCGGCGCGCCGATGCCGGTGCGGGAGATTCCGTTCCCGCCCTCACGGATGATCCACTTCTTCCCGCCGTCGAATCCGAAGATGGTCGCGAAGGTCCCGGAACTGGCTGGGAGCGTCGACATCCTGCTCGGCAACCTCGAAGACGCGGTGCCGGCGTCGGACAAGGAAGCAGCACGAGCGGGGCTCGTGCAGGTTGGCAAGGCATGGACGCCCGGTTCAACGCAGCTGTGGACCCGGATCAACTCGCTCGACTCGCCGTGGGGCCTCGATGACCTTCTGACGCTGGTGGGCGAGATCGGCGACAAGCTCGATGTGATCATGGTCCCGAAGGTGGAGGGGCCGGAGGACATCCACTATGTCGACCGGCTGCTCGCTCAGTTGGAGGCAAAGGCTGGGCTCACAAAGCCGCTCCTGCTGCACGCGATCCTGGAGACGGCGTGCGGGGTGTCCAACGTCGAGGAGATCTGCGGCGCGTCGCCGCGCATGCAGGGGCTCTCGCTCGGCCCTGCAGACCTGGCCGCGAACCGTCGCATGAAGACGACGCGTGTCGGTGGCGGGCATCCTGACTACCTCGTGCGACAGGACCCATCGGACGATCCCTCGGCGGTCCGCGCCACCTACCAGCAGGACCTCTGGCATTACACGATCGCCCGAATGGTCGATGCCTGCGCGATGCATGGCGTCCTTCCGTTCTACGGTCCGTTCGGCGATATCAAGGACGTGGTCGCGTGCGAGGACCAGTTCCGCAACGCGTACCTGCTCGGCTGCGTCGGCGCGTGGTCGCTCCATCCGGCACAGATCGACATCGCCCGCCGTGTGTTCACGCCGAGCCTCTCGGAGGTCGCGCATGCACGACGCGTCATCGACGCGATGGGCGACGGCACCGGCGCGATCATGCTCGACGGCAAGATGGAGGACGACGCCTCGGTGAAGCAGTGCAAGGTCGTGTTCGACCTCGCGAAGCGCCTCGCCGAGCGCGACCCCGAGCTTGCCGCCACGTACGGTTTCTGACTCGGCCTGCTGACTCCCAGGGAGAATTGCTATGTCCACTGATCAATCTGCCGCGCTTCGTCCACTGCGGTCTGTCCTTTACATGCCGGCCGCAAATGCGCGGGCGTTGGAGAAGGCGCAGACCATTCCCGCCGACGCGATCATCTTCGACCTCGAAGATGCCGTCGCTCCTGATGCCAAGGACGCTGCTCGTGACCAGGCGTGCGCGGCCGTTGCGTCGGGTCTCTACGGTCATCGGTTCCTCACGATCCGCTGCAACGGGCTCGACACGCCGTGGGGAGCGTCGGACATCGACGCCGCAGTCAAGGTGCGCCCAGGTGCGATCGTTATACCGAAGGTGTCGGGCGTCGATGCACTGTCAGACGTGGCACGCCGCATGGACGCTGCGGGCGCATCAGCGGACACCACGATCTGGGCCATGGTCGAGACGCCGACGGCCATCTTCGACGTGCGGGCGATCGCTGGCTTTGAACGTGTGTCGGTCCTCGTGATGGGTACGAACGACCTGGCGAAAGAATTACGCGCGCAGATGGTCCCCAGCCGTTCGCCGCTTCTGTCGCACCTCGCTGTTGCGTTGCTCGCAGCGCGTGAGGCGGGTCGAGGCATCCTCGACGGTGTGTACAACGATGTACGGGATGCCGAAGGGTTTGCGGTCGAGGCTCAGCAAGGTTTTGAGATGGGCTTCGACGGCAAGACACTCGTGCACCCGAGCCAGGTCGAACCGACGAATGAGATCTGGGCACCGTCGGCAGCAGAGATCGACCACGCCGGACGCGTCATCGAAGCATTTGTAGCGGCGCAGTCAGAGGGCCGCGGGGTCGTTACGGTCGACGGTCGGATGATCGAGAACCTGCACGTGGACAACGCTCGCAGGGTGCTCGCCGTGAGTGCGGCAATCGCTGCGTTCAGCTGACGCCTCGGCCGGAATGTTGCGACGGGCACAACAAATGGCCCGAGTCCTGGACCGGAGGCGACCGACGACCCGGTAGCTTGATCGTCAACGAACCGAGGAGGTCCAATGTCCGGTGAGATCTCGAAGCTGCGTCCCGATGGCACGCCGTATCCAGTGCAGCTCGACGATGCCGAGCTGCGCTCCAAGCTCGATTCGCTGTCGTTCAACGTGCTGCGCCAAGCAGGTACCGAGCGGGCCGGAACCGGTGAGTACACCGACACCGAGACCGAGGGTGTCTACCGCTGCAAAGCGTGCCGTTCCGAGTTGTTCCGCAGCGATACGAAGTTTCACTCCGGTTGTGGGTGGCCGTCGTTCTATGCACCCACAACCGACGATGCTGTCGTGCTGCTCACGGACCACCTGCTCGGCTATCCGCGGACCGAGGCGCGTTGCTCGAACTGCGGTTCGCACCTTGGCCACGTGTTCACCGGTGAGGGCTACCCCGTGCCGACCAACGAGCGGTGGTGCATCAACTCCGTCTCCTTGACGTTGGAGCCGAAGCCCGCTCAGTAGGCACCGAAAACCACCCAAACGGACCACCTAAATCGGGGCACGGCATTCGGGTGGTCAGTTTTGGGTGGTTTGTCGGGTCAGCTCCCCGCGGTGACCCCGTGGAGCGCCTTCATCTGGTCCGATGACAAGCCGAGCTGGGTCGCAATGTCACCGGTGTCCCAGTACTCGCGCCACGACACGATGCGGCCGGCGTCGTCGAACTCGAACACGGCGTTGACCGACGAGAAGATGCGCTTGTTCCAGCTCGTCATCGTGACGTGATCGCGTCGCTCGGTGAACACGAAGCGATCGTTGGACGCCATCGCGAGGATCTCGCAGACACAGTCGGTATATCTGCCGAACTGCTTGCCCAGCTCGGCCTCGATCGTGGCCCGACCGACGAGCGGCTGACGAGCGGGGACCAGCGACTGGTACACGGCGTCGTCCGCGAACCCCGAGAGCGCGTCGGCGAGATCCGGGTGGACCTCATCGTGGAGCTTGTCGAGGAACCGCATGACCGCGGCCTCCTGCACCGCACCCATCAGGGCACGAGTTCCGGGTAGTAGTTCGCAGCACCAATCGCCTGGACGTCGGCGAGCCAGCTGCCCTCATACGCAGCCGAACCCGTCACGACGTCCGAGCCTTCGAGGTTCCACGCCTGACGCTTGTAGGTCCAGTTCTCCGGCTGGAGGCGATGGGCCTCGCGCCAGTGCGGGATTGCAGCGTCGTGGTCACCACCTCGGTGCAGATGCTGGCCGAGCTCGAAGCACGCGGCCGCTTGTGCAGCGTCGAAGGAGCGGGGGGCTGAGCGGGCAATCACCTGCTCGGGCGTGAGCACGTACGGACTCGCCGCACCGTTCTCGGCCCAGTCGAGCAGCATCTCCAGGTAGCGTTCGGGCTCGATGTGCATGCCCGCGATTGCGTCGCGCACGGCGACTGCAACTGGCGGCAGGTCCACCTTTTCCGGAGCTTTCATCATGTCGGTCACGGGCGTGCTGCCGGGCCACGCGGGCTCGGCGGGCCGCACGATCATGCCGTGCTCGTCGATCCATACGGCGTTGGGGACGTTGACGATCCCGAGGAGTTCGTCGATGACATGCGCTGCGTCGATGAGCGACGGATGCTCGGGCTCGGCTGCCTCGATGTACTGGCGGGCAGCGTCAACGCCACCCGTGTCGAGTGCAACGGTCACGATCTCGATGCCCTTCAGGTGAAGCTTTGTGCGCAGTGCCTGCCACACGGGCAGGTCGAGTCGGCAGCCTCACCACGAGGCCCACGCGACGAGTACGACCTTCATCGGCTTCAGTGCGCCGATGTTGATCATGTGTCCGTCGAGGTCGGGGAGCGAGATCTCCGGTGCCTTCGCCGTGGTGAGTGCGCGTCCGGTAATGCCCGACTCCGGGCCGAGCGCGGAGATCCCGTGTGTCGTGTCGGTCACGAGCGGCATGCCAAGACGCTGGCTCAACACATTCACGTCGAGTTGACCGGATTCGTTGCGGACGTTGCCCGGTAGGGGAACACACACGTCGCCCTTGCAGGCACCCTCCGGCTTGATCGCCCATCCGGTCCGGGCTTCGAATGCTTGCGGGTCAACGGTCAGCGAGTCGAGAATCACAGTGCTCCTTGGCGGCTTTGCGCTGGTGCAGCGCTTTGGTGTGGCCAGCTTCGCGCGGACGCGCCGGGAACAGGCAGTCGGCAGCCTCGAGACCAATCGTGTGTTCAGAACACGGGCAGACGATTGGCGACGAGAGCTATTTTGTGAAGGCCGTATGGAGTGGGTAGTACCGGCGGTCCGGGTTGATGTCAGGCGGCAGGTTGGGCTTGACGTTGTCGTCGAACCACTTCGTGCCGTCGTCTTCAGACTCCCAGACTTCGACAACTCGCCAACCGCCGGTCGGACTCGGCCCGCCGACATGGGAAATGAAGCCGTTGGAGGCGCGCATGAGAGGCATCATTTGGCCCAACATTGCGCTGTAGATTTCCTCTGTAAGGTTTGGAACTTCACCAATCATCAGAACAGGCATCGCCGCTCCTTTCGTGGTAGCTAAGCCGGAAGCTACCATGGCGCGAAGCCGCGGTGACACGTATGGTCAGTTGGCGTCGCCTGGCGGGCCGGAACGACCAAAGATCGTGGATGAACAAGCGAGGTGGGGCTTCATTCGTGGAGGAGTTGGCCGACCTGGCCGACGCCGCCCGCGGTGCCGGTGAAGCTGCCGAGCCCATCGTCGTGGTCGGCGTCGTGCACGGTACCTGCGCGGGTGAGGAGCGCTGACCGGATCACGTCGAGCGTGCCCGTTGCCGCGAATGCGGCGACGGCAACGATCACGGTGACGCCACACAACCAGATCGTGAACGCCGTGCCTATTGCTGCGGCAATCGCGCCACCGATCATCGAGTTCACTGTGAAGAGTCCTGTGCTGACCATGCCATAAAGACCCATGACGCGGCCCCGGTATTCGTCTGCGCTGGTCGCAAGAAGCAGCGTCGAAGCAAGGGTGCTCATCGTCATAATGCTGCCGCCGAACAGCGACATTGCGCCCACGGTTATCGGCAGCGACCGCGACAAGCCGACAATCAGCAGCGCAAGGCCGGTCCCGGACGCGGCGATGAGTAGCGTGATCGTGCGCTGGCGGTCGGTCTTGAGCATCGTGGTGAGCACGGCGGCAACAATGAATCCGAACCCTGGGGCGGCTGAGATGAGACCGTAGGTGCCGGCGTCGCCGTGAAGGACGTCCTTCGCCACGATCGACATGAGTCCCGCGTGCATCAGGAGAAATGTTGTAGCGCCGGTGAGGACGATGATCCGCATTGCGGCCCGGTTCGCCCGCAGGTAGATGACGCCGGATCGCAGTCCGTCGATCACGCCGGTCGTGGACGGCGCAGGTTTCGGCGGTCTGGTGCGAACCGCGACGCAGGCGATTGCGACGGCGAGGAAGCTCACTGCGTTGAAGTGAAAGCCCCACGCTACGCCCCATGCGGAAATAATAAGTCCACCTATTAGTGGCCCGATGACGCGGGTCGAGTTGCTGAGCCCGGCGTTCAGCGAAACCGCGGAATGCAGTTGTGAATGCGGGACGAGTGCCGGAATGAACGCGTTCGCGGCAGGCTGCGTGAACGCTTGCGCGGCCCCGGCCACAATCACGAGCACCACGAGAAGCGGGATCGTGATTCGGTCCGCCTGGATGAGCAGGCCTAAGGCAACCGCAGGGGTAATCATCGCGATGTTGCCCCACAACACGATCTTGCGACGGTCGAGCCGATCCGCGACGACCCCGGTGAGCGGCGACAGCACCAGGTACGGCAGCCATTGTGCAGCGAAGACAAACGCGATCAGGAGTGTGTTGTCGGTGAGTTCGCGGGCGATCCAGCCCATGGCCACGTACTGCACCCACGTACCCATCTGCGACACCATGTTGCCGATAGCGATGAGCCGGAAGTCTCGGTGGCGCAGCGCCTCCATGGCACCGGGTTCGCTCGTTGCGGCCGTCATGTCTGGCTGTCGCCAGGTGGGCGGCTGCGTTCGAGGAACCCGACCACGGCATCGTTGAACAGATCGTTCCGGTCGCCCGCGACCATGTGTCCCGCGCCCGCGACATCGACCATCTCGGCGTGGGGTGCAAGCGCGAGGAACGATCGTGCGCCCTCCTCGCTGAGCAGATCGCTCTGGCGTCCGCGCACGAGGAGCGTGGGCAGCGTCAACGCGCGGGCGGCGGATTCCATGCGGTCCGGGTTGACGACTGAGGCACGTGTCTCATCGTTGGCACCCATGCGGCCGAGAATGAACTCGGGGTCCCAGTGCCAGTACCAGCGTCCGTCACGCTCACGGAGGTTCTTGCTCAGGCCCGAGAGGTCGGTCGGACGCGGGCGGTGCGGGTTGTACCGGGCGATCGCGTCGGCGACCTCATCGAGGGAGGCGAACCCGTCGATCATGTGCTCGGACATGAAGTCGCCGATGCGGTTGCGCCCGGTCTCCTCGATGCGCGGGGCGACGTCCACAAGCACAAGGGCGGTCGCAACCTTCGTGGTTGACTCGCCGATCGCGACAAGCGACGACATCCCCCCGAGCGAAGCGCCGACAAGTGCTGGCCGCTGGTCGAACGACGCGGCGACGGCCCGGACGTCGCCCGCGAACGCGTCGATCGTGTAGTCGCCATCGGTTGCCCATGCGCTCTCTCCGTGGCCGCGAAGGTCGAGCGTGTAGGCGCGCCATCCCCGTGCGGCGAGCGCGTCGAGCGTCGTGCCCCAGGCATGGCGCGTCTGCCCGCCACCGTGGAGCAGCACGACGGGACGACCGGATCGATCACCGGCGACGTCGGCGGCGAGCACGTTGCCATCGCGACCGCTCAGTTCGATCCGCTCGCGTTGCACACGCTCTGCTCGCTGTCCCATTGTGGCAGTCTCCTCATCGTCGTTGAACGTCGACCCTAGACGGGTGTCGCGATGGAATAGAGATCACTCAATCCCGTGTGACCGTTGCCACGTACGTCGTCGGTGGCGTTCTCCGACGTTGGGAACATCACCGACCTGGGGGGTGGCTGATCTTCCCAACGTCGCGGTCGGCTCTGGACGTTGGGAACATCACCGACCTGGGGGGTGGCTGATCTTCCCAACGTCGCGGTCGGGCGAGGTGCCAACGTCCCGGGCTGAATCACCTGCCCACCGCTGACCGACGCGACGCCTACCCTGACGGACATGGGGACGCCGGACATCGGGACCGACCAGAGCCTGACTGTGGCGTCCGGGCAGATCCTGCTGTACCGACTCTTCGACGTTGCACAGCAGGTGGACCTCGCCGCGGTCGAGCGTGAGTTG
The DNA here is from genome assembly GCA_043720395.1 of Acidimicrobiia bacterium. Lineage (GTDB taxonomy): Bacteria > Actinomycetota > Acidimicrobiia > Acidimicrobiales > JANYDT01 > JANOYY01. The sequence goes on along the minus strand of JAYSSR010000051.1, from coordinate 5,552 downwards.
CGCAGTGCCCGAGCAGCAGGCGAGGGCGTCGCACGACTGCGTCTGCAGCGTCAGCGCGACGGCGTGGTGTTCACGAACCCGCCGGTGTCGGCGATCCTCAGCGACCGCCACATCACCCTTGGCGATCGCGACTGGCCCGTGAGGGTGATGGCGAAGGTCTACGACTTCGGGGCGATGACAATCGTATGGGCGCTTAGCATTCCGCCCGGCACGACTTTCGAGGGACTCTCCGATCTGTCGGTCGAGCTGGAGGGCGAGCAGATGCGCGCTGATCTCGCGAGGTGGATGGCCGAGGACGCTGCACTCGCCGTCGACGCGATCCGTGTCGGGCTGGACACACCTCAGATCCACGAGTCGCAAGAAACGCTTACGGTGTATGCCATCCGGGGCTTTGTCGGCGTTGACCCGGTGAAGGCTGACGTCGTCGCCGCTCAGCCGACGCTGCCCTCGCTGCTGCTTGGCGAGCGTCAGGAGTTCTCCCGCCAGCTTCGTGAGGAGCTTCTGCGGTCGAGCTACTCTACTCCACGAGCGATCTTGTGGTTATCGGCTACGACCAGGCGCTCGTGTACGACCCCGAGGGCACGGAGGACGCAACGTCGCTGCTGGAGTTCGCGCTTGCGCAGGTGCTGGAGCTGGCGTACTACGACCGTCAGCTCGACGATCGGATCAACCGAATGCACCGTCAGTTGTCGGGCCGTCGCGTGGTTGGAGGCAAGCTGACAGGTGGTAAATCGAACAAGCGCTTCGACGAGCTGCGGCGAGATCTCCTCACCGAGCACCTTTCGTTCTCCGAGGTGATCGAGAAGGTGTCGGCGGCCGTGAAGGTCACCGAGGACCTCTACTACGCGGCCATCTACCGCGGTGCCATGCGGGTGTTCCGAGCGAACGAACTCGTGGACGCCACACAGCACAAACTCGAAGTCATGCACCGCACGTATTCAATGCTTTCCGACGAGGCCGAGGTGCACGATTCACGTCGATTGGAGTGGGTCGTGATCATCCTGATTCTCATCGAGGTGGTCTACGGCACGGTCGATATCGTCGAACGCATGCTGAAATAGATATGTCTATTCTGCCCATTCCTTGACCTGCTCGAAGATCTGGAGCGGGTGTTCGCCCACGACGTTGATGTTGAGATAGCTCACGCCGACCGACTTGTACGCGGCGATGCGTTCGCGTACGTGGCCCGGATCGCCGCACAGCGTCGCAAGGTCGAGGTACTCGTCGGGGACCTTCGAGAACGCCTCCTCGCGCTTGCCGTCGAGGAAGAGGTCTTGGATCTCTTTGGCCTCGTCGACCCAGCCGTAGCGCTGGAACAGTTCGTTGTAGAAGTTCTTGTCACGTGCACCCATGCCGCCCACGTAGAAGCCGACGTTGGCACGTGTCGCCTCCCGTGCCTTCTCGACCTCTGGTCCACTGCCGAGTGCGACGGTCCCGCCCGCCATGATTTGCAACGGTCCCAGGGCTTTGTCCCGCTTGGCCGCGCCCGCCGCGAGCGATTCGCCCCACACCTCTTGGAAGCGGTCCGGCACGAAATGGATGGGCTGCCAACCATTGGCGACTTCGGCCGCCAGCTCGACGTTCTTGGGGCCGATCGCGGCAATCCACACGGGAATGTTTTGGCGCAATGGCTTTGCCGTGAGCTTGAGCGCCTTACCAAGACCCGTGCCCTGACCGGCGGGGAGCGGGAGCTGAATTGTCTTGCCGTCGTAGGCGAGCGGCTCGCGCGACCAGACCTTGCGGCACACCTCGATCGTTTCGCGAGTGCGCTGCAACGGCTTGTCGAAAGGGACGCCATGCCAACCTTCAATCACCTGCGGTCCGGAGCTGCCGAGGCCAAGATGGAAGCGGCCGTTCGAGAGTGCGTCCAACGTTGCGGCGGTTTGCGCAATGAGAGCAGGCGTGCGTGAGTACACCGGGATAATGCCCGTCATCAGCTCAAGCGTGGTGGTCTGCCCGGCCAGGAAACCGAGCGCGGTCACAAGGTCGTAGCCGTAAATCTCGCCGCCCCAAACGAGGTCGACGCCTGCCGACTCAAGGTCCTTCGCCTGACGGGCGAAGCGGACCGGGTCACCGTCGAAGCCGAGCGTCGTGGAGATCTTCATGCCGTCATCCTCTGTCTACCGGTGGCACTGTGTCGAACCGGGCGCGTGTTGCCCCGCGTCACTACCGTTGTAGCTGCATGAAAGTCACCGTCAGCCTTCCGAGCGGGCCGACGTGGCGCATCGGCCCCGATTCTCTAGAGTGACCAACCTCACCAGCAGGAAGGCGGGCACATGACCGTAGAGATCGTCTCCCAGGAGAACATCCTCGCAAAGGCACGCGCCCTCGTCGACGTTGCCCGCACACGCGTGTGGATCACCGCCCCGTGGGTCACCGCGTCCGCCGCTCACGTGCTGCTCGACGGCATTGCGCAGCGAGCGCAGAGTGACGGTCTCGACGTACGGCTCGTCTACCGATTGAAGGGCACCGATGACCTGACGATCTCCGATCTCAGTGCCCTTGATCGCCTTGCCGACGCTGGTGCGCAGATCCGTTTCAGTGACCGTCTGCACGCCAAGATCATCCTGGTCGACGATCACTCGGCGATCGTTTCGTCGTCGAACCTCACAGCCACGGCCGGCTTCTCCCGAACGCATGGCGTGTGGCAGAACCAGGAGCTCGGCACCGCGCTGCTGAACGAGTCGACGCTCGCCGCTGAGGTCGCGTCGGAGTTCGAGTCGATCTGGGCGTCCTCACGGGAGCTGAGCGACCGCACGCTCGGCATCGTGCTGTCGCCGACCGAGCCGGACCGGATTCGCGTTGCGTGCCAACGGGATCCGGTCCTCGGCGAGTACGTCACGATCGGTACGCCACCTCTCGCGATCGGTCAGGTCGTGCGGGCATCGGCGATCAACGCCACCGTTCCTTCGGAGCTGTCGGAGACCGACGTGCAACTCGGGCTTCGTGGCGGAGGTGGCGGTTCGCGCGCACGTGTGCCCGACGTCGAGACGCTGTTCTCACACCCCTCGAAGATGCACGCACTCCTCATGGCGCAGACGTTCGTGCGTCCGGAAGCGGCGTTCCGGATCGCCGATGTCGCGATCCTACGTACGCTTACGACGACCGGCGAGTTCGCGCAGGTCGCAGCACCGCTGCCGCCCGGTGAGCTGGTCGAGCGCGCCGAGAGCGACGTGCTTCGCAAGCTCATCAGCGGTACTGCCGATCGCCAGATCGAGGTGGGCCGCGTGAGCACGAACGCCGACGTTGCGGTGTCGCTCGACGTGGACCGTCTCCTCACGCTGCACCTCGCAGTCCTCGGCATGACCGGCTCGGGCAAGTCCAACGCGCTGAAGGTCGTGCTCGAAGAACTGCTCGCCAGCAGGAGCGGGAGCGGCGACAGCACAAACAACAGCAACAGCAGCAACGACCTGCGAATCGTGATCATCGACACGCACGGCGAGTACGAGTACCTCGAACCCGACAGTGAGCGTCAGATCGATGTCCGCTTCTACCCCTGCCTCGAAGACGACACGTGGGTGCGTCGCGCCGCGAGAAGCGGTTCCCAGACCGGTCAGATGATGGACATCGTGTCCGGCATCCTCGACACACTCGGCGAAGACGCCACCCAACACGCCGTTGCCGCCGAAGTCCTGTCGGCCGCCGAGGACGCCACGAAGACGTTGAAGCCGCGACTCGAACGTCTGGCCGCCGCGATCACGTCGGAGGCCAACCTCCGCCTGCGTTCTGTCGACGCTGCCGAGCTGGCTCTCTACTCGCCGGACGGTGACGAGGAGCCGTTCGATCTCGACCGCCCCGGTCTCTACCGCATGGATCTTCGCCTCACCCACAAGATGGAAGCCCGCGCGCAGATGGTGGAGATCCTTGCCCGCAAGACCTTCGCCCACGCCAAGCTCCACAACCGCGCGCATCCGATTCTGTTCCTGATCGACGAGGCCCAGAACTACGCGCCCGAGCAGCAGACGGGTCGGCTCGGCGCACTGCGCTCCTGCTTCGACGCGATCTTTGATCTCGCCGCCGAGGGCCGGAAGTTCCGCTGCGGACTCGTGGTCGCAACGCAGCGTCCGGCCCGCGTGAACAACGACATCCTCTCGCAGTGCAACACCCAGATCCTCTTCCGCATGGTCAACCCCGACGATCTCCTCGCCGTCCGGCAGAGCTTCGAGTCGACGTCGGAGCACCTGCTCGCCCGACTCCCCGGACTCGAAACAGGTACCGGATTCGTCGCCGGCGCGGCCCTCGCGTCACCCGCCATCGTGTCGTTCCGCAAGGCCGCCGACGGCACGACTTAGCTATTGCAGGAGCACGACTCGCGCTATCTCCTTTCGTTGAGCGCGCGTATGAATACGGTCGACGTCATGAAAAGCGGCGTTCGATAGCGGGCTCGGCCTGCTGTGACGAACGCCTCATCGGCGGACACAAAGATCTGTGCTGGTGTGTCGAGTAGGTCACCGAGGACTCGGTTGTCTTCGGGATCGTCGGGTTGGAGCGATGGCGTCGTTGATCCCTTCTCGATCACAGCTCCTCCGCTGTTCTCAACCAAGTCGTAGATTGCGTTCAGCACCAAGTCGACCGCATCGTCAGCCCAGTTGTACTTCCGACCGAGAATCCCGGCCACCTGCTCCAAGACGTGATCGCTCGCATGCAACGTGATCTTCTCTCCACGCACCAGCGAGCCATTACGAATCGCGATCCACAACAACGCAGCCGGGGGACCGATCAAACCACCGGAGTCGAAGAGGATCTGCGTCGGAGCGTTCCCACTGTTCCAGAAGATGACGGCGTCGATGTAGACGTTGACATCGAAAAAGACGTGAGGCACGCCGAAGAACTACTTGTGCTGCGCGCGGTGCTGCTTTACCCGAGCAAGTGCAGCGCGACCGGACGCAGCCTCGTCGTCGGTAAGCAGCACATCACAATGTGCTGGGCAATCGTTCGTCACGCCGGACTCTGCGAGTTCCACGCACCGATCCTGTGCGTACGTTTGAAACGCAGCGAGTTCTTCTGCCCCGGACCGGGCAGCAGCAACGTTGGCAGCGAGACGCGCGTCGGGCAAGGTCTTCGTGTCGATTGGATTTGTCGTGGTCACCGTAGACATCGAGCACTCCTCGCTACTCATGATACGACCATCGGCAACACCTGCCGCCCGCTGAACGACACGACGGACCAAGGCCCGGTGTAGGCCGTTCGTGCGCGCCCACCGGAAGGTTCGCCGGTCGAACGCACGAACTGCCGATCGCTTGGACCCAGCTCCCCGGGCCGAAAGCCCTTCCAGCAAGCGGGCTCGACGAAGCGAGTAAGGGAGCGGTCTATGGGGGGTCCGACGAATACGAGTACGAGTCCATGGGCTCTGCGACGGTGAACGCCGCGTCGGCTCGGAAGTCGTTACGCGCACGTATCATCCGCACGACGAGTTCGTCGGGGATCCAATTCGCGAACTTCACGCCGGTCACGGAGCGCGGGTCGGGGTCGAGCAGCCCCAGGAGCCCCTCAACATCAATCGCCGCAACCGCTGAACGAAACTCCGAAGCGTCGACGTGCGAATCCAGCTT